>NZ_JAXMOR010000005.1:0-204270 GCF_034669705.1 Marinovum sp. | reverse complement strand
GCGTGGTTTCGAGCGAAACGGAAAGCAGCGGACGCATGCCTGTTTCCCGGGGTCGACCGCCGGGCGCAGCGCGCACGGCCCTCAGTCGCCTTTGGGCCACCTCAGGCGGCTGGACTCGATCCGTGGCGCTTGTCGCCGCGGGACCTGTGCGACATTCTACACCGGACACTCTGCAATAACCCCCGGCACCTCATCATGTCCAAGAAAACCCTGAATCAGGCCAACCTCGAGAAACTTGGCGCTGCGAGCCTCGCCGCGCTGGTCATGGACCTGGTTAAGGGGAGCGCGACTTTGCAGCGTCGCGCGCGGATGGAACTAAGTGCCGCCCAGGGGCCCCACGAGGTTGCCGCCGATCTGCGCAAACGCTTCGCCTCGCTGCGCCGCGCGACCAGCTTTGTCGACTGGCGCAAGCAGAGGGCGTTGGTCAAGGATCTCGAGGGTCTGCTGGGCATGATCGAGACCACCATCGCCCCGCAGGATCCGGACGAGGCTTTTGAGCTGCTCTGGTCCTTCCTGCAACTGGCCCCCGCGATCCACGAACGCACCGATGACAGCAACGGCGCGATCGGTGGCGTCATGAGTGACGCGGTAGACCTGATCGCGGAGATATCGCCCAAGGTTTCGAAGGACCGGACCGCTCTGGCCGAGCGCGTTCTCGACGCGGTTGCCGAGGCCCGTTACGGCGAGTTCGACGGGATCATTCCCGCGACGGCGGAGGCGCTCGGCGAGGAGGGGCTGGAGCATCTCAAGCGGATCACGGAAACCTGGGCCGAGGCGCCCCCGACCGAGCAGGAACTCGCGCAATACCAGGGTTATGGCCTGATGTCGTCCGCCGAAGACAGCCTGCGCCGCAGCAAGCAGGCGACGCAGTCGATCATCCTGGCCGACGTCGCGGACGCGCAGGGGGATGTCGACGCCTACATCGCCCGCTATTCCGCAGAACAGCTGACCTATGGCACCATCGCCCCCGACGTGGCCCGGCGCTTGTTGGACGCCGGACGTGTTGACGAGGCTTTTGGCATCGTCACCCGTTCCCGCGCCGCTGAAGACGGAACGGCGTTCCGGATGTTCCGCTATGATCTTGATGCGGTCTATGAAGAATGTCTTGAACGGCAGGGCAAGACGGAGGAATTGAAGGCCCATCTGTGGGCGACATTCGAGCAGACCCTCAGCGCGCCTTGCCTTCGGAAGTATCTCAAACTGCTGCCCGATTTCGACGACATCGAGGCCGAAGAAGCCGCTCTGGACTTCGCTGAGGCCTACCCGCACCTCGGCGCCGCGATCAGCTTCCTCGTGGACTGGCCGTCTCACGACCGCGCGGCACGGACTGTTCTGGCGCGGGCCGACAAGCTGGACGGAAATTCCTATACCACCCTGACGGCGGCGGCTGACGCGCTCGAAGCCGAGCATCCACTCGCCGCCACGCTGATGCGCCGCGCGATGGTTCTGGACACCCTCTCCGGGGGAAAGTCCAAGCGCTATCGCTACGCGGCGCGCCACCTGGTCGAATGCCAGTCCTGCGATGCCGCCATCGAGGATTACGGCGATTTCCCCCGCACTCGTTGTTCCTTGAGGGGCTCAAGCAGGAACATGGCCGAAAACATGGTTTCTGGCGCTTGGTCGATGCGTAATTCCGGCCCAATCCTGCGTAATACAGGGTCGCAGCGGACGTCCGGTATCGAGTTCCCTCCCTCTTCAGTGGGACGGTCTCGCCCCTCGCAGGCCATGGGGCTGGTGGGGGGTCGTAACCGCCTCCGCGCGGCTTGTCGTCTGCACTGAAATTGCCTGATGTCCAGCCGCCCTGCTAACGCGGGAATTTCTCTGCTATGCTTAGACCGTTGGAAACCGTTACGGAGGATTCGGATGTCGAAACGCATTGAGGCTGTTGACCTTGATCTCGACCGAGACCTTTTCCTTCGCAAATTTGTGCGTGAACTGTCCGGCAGCTTGGAAGACGTCATCGGCGTCGAGGCGGCCGAAGGCTACATCAGCACTGTCGGAAGCAGCGTCGGCCGTTGGATCGATGACAGTTACAAAGAAGCTATGGGCACCCGCCGTCTGAGTGCCGAAGAGGTCGGCGAAGTATGTATCGATCTCAAGAAGCGCATTGGCGGCGACTTCTATCTTATCTCGGCCTCAAGGGATGAACTGGTCTTCGGGAACAGGCGCTGTCCGTTCGGCGCGGCAGTTAAGGATCGGCCATCTTTGTGCATGATGACTTCGAACGTTTTCGGTCGAATCACGGCTGACAATCTCGGATATGCACGCGTGGAGCTACAGGAGACGATCGCACAAGGGGACCCGGGGTGCCGGGTGGTCGTGCGCCTGACGCAAACCCCCGGCAACGCCGTGAGCGAACGGGAATATTACCGAGCCTTCGACCCTGATCTCGCGGAGGGCCCGTGACCCAAGGGCAATCGCATGGGGGACCAGAAATTGCGCAGCGCGTTCTTTTGGAACTTCCGGTTGCTATTGTGATTGTTGATCTGAAGGGCAAAGTGGTGGACTGCAACACTCGGGCACATACAGTTATGGGCCGGCGAGAAGGCATCCCGCGCCTCGCGAGGCTTGATGACTGGCAGCCTCGGAGGGGCACCCTTGCAAAAGCGCTGCATTCGGTTGGTATCTCGTCAAGCTGGACTCCCTTGGCGCTGTGGCGCGAGGACCAGCAGATTGAACTGAAGGGGCGCGGCCTTTTGCTCGCCGGTCATGCCGAGCCACAGGTCCTATTAATGGAATCCCATCCGACGCCGCATCGGTTCGCCGATCATTCGCAACAGATCCGACGTCTGAACGCCCAGCTGGTGATCCAGCGCCGGACAGAGGACCAGCTACGAGCGGCGCTCAAAACGGCAGAAGATCTTCGACGCGAGCTCGTTCATCGGGTGAAGAACAACCTTGCCATTGTGTCCGCTCTGCTGCGCACCAAGGCGCGGACAGCTGAGCACCCAGCGGCAACCGAGGCGCTGACAGCGGCAGCCGCCCGCATCCGTTCGATCGCAATCGTGCATGACATTCTGGACGATCGGAACGAGAGCGAGTTCCTGACATCCAAGGCGCTGTTCACCGCACTTTTGGACCACCTCCGCCTCTCTATCTGCCCACCACACATTACTCTTGTGAGCGAGATCTTTGACGCAGAGCTCCATGCGGAGACCGCGCTGCCTCTTTCTCTGCTGGCCAACGAGTTGATCACGAACGCAATCAAGCATGCCTTCACGGATCGAACGTCCGGCTTGGTCCGGATCACCTTTGCGGAAGCGAAAGGCGGCTATCACCTCCTGGTGGCAGATGATGGCTCTGGAATCGACGACACTCCAGCACAACGCGGTGGCGGCAGCCGTATTGTCGAGGCTTTGGCGAAACAGCTGAATGGCGAGATCGAACTTTCACGGAGAGACGGAACGACCTGGTCCATCACGCTACGTCCTTCGAAACGTTGCGATGCCTCGGCCTGATCTGAGCCATCTCCCTAACACTTGCCGAGAGACGAAAACCCATATTTCAGAAAGAGGTAGCCAGAGTGAGGCGCCAAACGTGTAGGGTCGCAGGTCACCTCTTGATGATAATGTAAAGCGCGCGGATGTTCCCGGACACATATCCGAAGATCGTCAAGATGATTTTGATCCAGAAGTGCTGCCCCAGCCCTTCTCGGAGAAAATCGCGCAGTGGCGGCAGCAGAATCGCGATGATAATCCGGATGATATCCATAGGATACGCCCGAGTATCCGAGCCTTCCTTTTTTCGGAGATCGGTTTGCCTGGACAGGACGGTCAGGATCAGCGCTCCGTCCGGTCCAAACTTTGAACAGCGCGCCCGCGTTAGTCCACAGCCTCACGTCCCTCTTCGATCATCTCCTTCGCCTCCTCGCGATCTGCCTGGACTACGTCGGGGGCGTCCTGCTCCGCTTCGGCCTTCGGCTCGTATTGCAGTTCGACGAGAACCGGGAAATGGTCCGAGCCGATATTTGGCAGACGGCGCAATTCCACCAAGGTGAACGAATTATCGTGAAAGACATGATCGAGTGGCCATCTCAAGAGGATGTGGCCAGCATGGAAGGTGCTGAACATGCCACGACCACGCCGTGGGTCCAAGGCGCCGCTCATCCGCTGGAACAGCCGGGTGGTATGCGACCAGGCGACGTCGTTTAGATCACCTGCCACGATGGCGGCGCGCTTCGACTGGCGCATTTCCTTAGCGACGAGCAGGATCTCGGCGTCGCGCCCCTCGCTGTCATGGTCCGGGTCTGGCGGCCGAGGGTGGATGCCGTAGAAGTCGATCCAGACGTCTGACGGCAGGCGCACACCGGTTCGGATCGAGGGGATCTTGTCGGACAGCAGAAACCGGACGTCGTTGGCTTCGAGTTCCAGCTTCGAGAAAAGCTCCATGCCGTAGTAGTTGTCCTGCGGGCGTTTAATCCGATACGGAAACACCGAATGGAGCGCCTCGAGTTTCTGGTGCCACCAGTCGTCTGTCTCCATCACGAGCAGCAGATCGGGTCTGACGTCGCGGACGACCTGAAGAAGATCGATCGGGTTGCGGTTCTCCATCAGGACGTTCGAGATCAACACCCGGATGCGGTTCTCCGGACGATGCGCAGACGCCTGCATGACTTGGTTCGGCGCGCCGATCGTATAGGGAAAGATCCGGAACAGCTGCAGGCACAGCGCCGGCACGACGGCCACCAGGTAGAGAACGTCCCAGGGGTCGGTGATCCCGAACAGGACCAGGTAACCGACCAGCAGGACGGCCAGCGCTGAGGCGATCTGAAGGCGGGGGAAATCGCTCACGCGGATCCACCATTTGGAGCTGCGAATTAATGGAAAGATTGTCTGAACCACGAAGAAGGCGGAGATGACCCAGAACAGCGGCTTCATGATCGACAATCCTTCGCGTGATGCGTCCCGCGACAAGTAAAACAAACCATCAGTTAGGCAAGTGACGTCGGCGATATCTCCGGTGCACGGAGCGGTCCAACGCGATTCCGCTTTGAGCTTGCATAGTCTCGGGTTGCTGCGCGAGGATGCAAAATCTCACTGGGGTGCCATTATGATCCGTAGCCGCCTGAAGATTACCATCCGGAACCTGCGCGAAAAGCTCTGGGTCAAGCCTCTGCGCAATGCGGTTCTCGCGGTCGCGGTGGTGTTCGTGGCGCATCTCGCGGACAGGCTTCCGCTCCAGGAGATTGTGCCCGACATTAGCACCGAGACGGTCGAGAAGCTGCTAACGGTGATCTCTGCCAGCATGCTGGGGGTGGCGACCTTCGCCGTCGCCTCCATGGTATCAGCCTATGCCTCGGCGGGCGGCAGTGCGACGCCGCGGGCTTTTGCTCTGATCATTTCGGACGGGTTGTCCCAAGAGGCACTGTCAAGCTTCATCGGTGCCTTCATCTTCAGCATCGTAGGTATCATCGCAATCAAGGTCGGTTACTTCGAAGTCGCCGGGCGTTTCGCGCTCTTCCTATTCACCATCGCGATATTCGCTTGGGTGGTCCTCACTTTTGTCCGTTGGGTCGACAACATTGCTCGGCTGGGGCGGCTGGGAAACACTATCGAGAAGGTGGACGCGGCAACGCGCGAGGCGTTCGACCATTTCCACAACGCCGCTCCGCTGGGTGGACGGCCAATCGGCAGTCTCCCGGAGGGCGGGGTCGATCTCTATTCTGAGGAGCTCGGCTTCATCCAGCACATCGACACCGGCCGGCTCGACAAATGGGCACAACAGAACGAGGCCGTGATCTGCGTCCGAATCCTGCCGGGCGCGTTCGTCCACCCGCAGCGGGCGCTCGCGACGATAAAGCCCTCGGCTGGGCAAACTGTACTGGAACTGAGCGAATTGCTCGATGCCTTCATCGTGGCCGAGCGCCGCACGTATGCCAGTGATCCGCGCTTTGGTCTTATCGTCATGTCGGAGATCGGCTCTCGCGCTTTGTCGCCGGGGATCAACGATCCAGGGACGGCCATAGACATTGTTGTGCGGATGTCACGGATCATTCGGGCCTGGAGCATTAACGAGGACGCCGAAGCCAGTGCGCAGCCGCAGTTCGAAAGGGTATTCGTGCCGCCGTTGGACCCCCGGGATCTATTGGAGGATGCATATGCGGCGATCAGCAAAGACGGCGTAGGATCGGTCGAAGTCGGCATCTGGCTCCAGCGCTCACTTGCCCTTCTGGCACAGCTGCCAGCGACGGAAATCAGCCAGGCGGCTCATGAGCAGGCAGTGCTTGCCTTCGCACGCGCCGAGCAAGAGTTGAGTTTCCCTCACGACCTCGAGAGGGTCCGGCGGGCGCACGCATCCGTGCAGAAACCTGGCGCTTCGCCAATTAAAAGGACCAGTGCTTAACCGTTCAGGCGTGCCGCGAGATCCATGTGATTGGGACCGATATTGCCCGGAAAATCACACGTTGCATTGGGTCCGACACCCCTATTTCCACTATTCTAAGCCCGAAAGTAGGCGCTCGAGCCGACTTCGCGGCGCCGCCGTTCGAGGTGGCTCTCGAGCTCGATGCAGCTCGGCGGCTCGTCCGCCGGTCCCGCATTGCGGATGGTATTCAGAAAAGTGAGGTGGTTGTCCAGATGGAACAGGCTCCCTTCCGGGGCCAGTGCGTCACACGGTCAACGTCAGCGCGCCGGTTGGATGTTGCTTGGGGTCGCTGAAGCATCGTGCAAAGCGCCAGTCCGGACCCAGGAGGGGTTATTGCCCTCCGTGGGCTTCACGGAAGTCGGTTGGCCTTGGAAGCGAAACACGCCAACACGGTGTGCGGCCTCTTCAAACTCGTTGCCCATGCGGCGCAGACACTTACCGATCTCGCCGCACCGTGTCATCGTCCAAGCTTTCGCAGCCGACCGTGAAGGACGCTTGGGCTCCGGCGGCCTTCCTCCATAAGAAATCCGCATTGAGATGTTCTCAATCCAGTGGAAGAGCAAGCGGGTCGCATGGGGCGGCGGAGGTCGGTGGGCGAAATCGTGCAATCGTGATTGACAGGCACCCAAATGGTCCTGAGACCTGCCAGAATGTCTTTGACGGTGGAATGGCGCGGCGATGTCCGCCGCGCCCTCCAGTCCTCAGGCAGCATCGAGTTCTTCCCATTAATCCTGAAACTTCGCCGCGGCAGCGGCATACCGGTTTTCGATCAAAGCGGCGAGGTCCACGAGCAGAACGAATTTGCGCGCTTTCTGTTTGCCTTCGTCGAGACTGAAGTATGGGATCCGGACCTCGCCGTCATCGATCTTTTGCTTCAAAGTATCCGGCTTGTAGTTCCAGTAGCTTGCCGCAACTTCGAGTGGGATGACCGGGTCACCGCCAAAACGTGCAAGCAGGAGGTCGATTGTCTTCATGGGGGGCTCCATCGT
Organism: Marinovum sp.; assembly: GCF_034669705.1. GTDB lineage: Bacteria > Pseudomonadota > Alphaproteobacteria > Rhodobacterales > Rhodobacteraceae > Marinovum. Next base: position 196,918 of record NZ_JAXMOR010000005.1, on the reverse strand, counting down.
CTCTTCAGTTCTGAAGAGGACCTGGGATCGATGCAAATTCTTGTTAGGCGGTTTGATTGATACCGTCAGCAGATTGGGTCTGCGACGTGATCTTCCGCCTGAAGCGTCCTGCACATCTTCAGGACGCGGTCGAACCAAGGCCAACCGGCAAACTTGTCGCCTATTTCTTCAACGTGCTCGTATCGGTAGAGACAGCCGCCATTTTTGTGCCCCGAGAACTTGGCAACAAAGGAGGCGGGTTCGCCCATCTCAAAGCGCCGACTGATGGCCTCATGCCGAAGATCATGGAAACGCAGATCCGTGATGCCGACCTTGTCCCGATGACGCGCGTAGGCGGTGCCAATCGACCTTTCCGAAAAAGGGAAAATACGTGGGGCAGTGCGGGGCATTGCTTGGATGATCGCCAGCGCCTCGGGCGGCAGTTTGCACCAGACGTCGTTGCCTTTCTTTTTGCGCGGATGCTTCATGTCGCGAACCAGGATCTGGCTTTTGTCCTCCCGCAGATCCTCCCAGCGCAACCGGCAAATCTCGCCCAGCCTGCGCCCCGAGTAGATGGCAAAAACTACGATGGCCGCGACTGGAAGCTTTTGGCGGCGGTTCTCGACGAGGGCATTGAGGATCGCATCGAGTTCCGCCAGCTGGGGTCGCCGGTTCCTTTCATTGGACCGAGCCAGAACTTCGTCTTCCCAGAGGGTTTCCATGGCCAATGATACTGCCTCGATGGGAAGAAGGGTTCCGCGCCTGTGCGCCCATTTCAGGGTCGCGGCCAGATGCGTCATGTAGCCCGCCACGGTCTGTGGCGTTCTGTCGCCATCCAGCAGAGTCCCGGCAAAGTCATAGAGCCGCTGCTGCGTAAGCAAAGCGACATTGGTTTGGCCGAACTCGTGATCCCGGATATACTCCAAGTTCTGCAAAGCAGATTTGCCAAGTTTTTTGCCGCGCTTCAGCCGATCGGCAATCACGTCCGCGACCGTTGTGTCGTTTGTTACTTCGATCGGGAAACCGTGCAACTCGATCTCGGCCAGCCTCTTATCGCGCCACTTCTTCGCATTCCTCAGATGACTGAACGTATGGCAGAGACTACGGGACTTATCATTCACCTTCCGGCGAATCTGGACCCGGTATGTTACACGGCCGTCAGCATTGGCAATGCGCGCGATGTGCCGTTCTTCGAAGTCACCGGTCTTCTTCGATTTCTTGGCCTTGGCTTTCCTTTTGGTCGCAGGCTTGGCAAGGGCAACATCTTGCGTGGGCGCAGGGGCGATTGCCTGACTCGACATTTGTTCCCAGGCAGGGGCAGCCTGACCGCGGGCAGCTTGCTGTGCGGTGATCATGGCCAGGACGTTCTTGGTGCTGTCGCTGATGGTGGTCATGGAAATGGTTCCTTCTTCACTGTTGTGAGAGGGAGGTCGGTGCGTCCGCGGAAAAAATATTCTGAGGTTTGACTCCCGACTTCCTTGGTTCAGGCCGAGCACGAAAAGGGGCGGTGCGCGGGCTGAACCTGGTCGGAGAAACCGGCGGTGTTCTGGCAGCGCGGATGTGCTACACGGTAGCAATCCTGAATCGAAAACCTTGGAAAACCGGGGGGAACCCCAGGAAATCCACGCTGACCGAGCTACATGAAGCTCATTCGGAGTTGAGGTTAACGCATTGAAAAGTAAGGTTGAAAGTTCCGCCCGGCTGAGCGTTGCACCCATGATGGACTGGACCGACCGCCATTGCCGCTACCTCCATCGACTGATCAGCCGCGAGACCCTGCTTTATACCGAGATGGTCACCGCGCCGGCGCTGGTCAGGGGCGGGGCGGTGCACCTGCTGGAGTTCTCGCCAGCGGAACACCCCATTGCGCTGCAGTTGGGCGGCTCTGATCCGCGGGAACTGGCCGAGGCCGCGCGGTTGGGGGCCGATGCGGGCTATGACGAGATCAACCTCAACGTCGGCTGCCCCTCGGACCGGGTGCAGTCGGGCACCTTCGGGGCGGTGCTGATGAAACAGCCCGAGCTGGTAGCCGAATGCTGTGCCGCGATGATCGCCGAGGTCGATGTCGAGGTGACGGTGAAATGCCGCATCGGCGTCGACGACCAGGAGCCGCGCGAGGTGCTGCCGGCGTTCCTCGAGACCGTGGCCGCAGCCGGCGTCGGCCGATTTGCCATTCACGCGCGCAAGGCCTGGCTCAAGGGGCTCTCGCCCAAGGAAAACCGCGACATTCCGCCGCTCGACTACCCGCTGGTGCAGGAGATGAAGGCGGCCTTCCCGCAGCTGCATCTGTCGGTCAATGGCGGCATCGCCTCGCTTGAACAAGCCCGCGGCTTCCTCGCCGCCGGGCTCGACGGGGTGATGATTGGCCGCGCCGCCTATCACCAGCCCTGGGACATCCTTGGTCAGGCGGATGCCGCGGTTTATGGCGCGACAGCGCCGCTGGCCGGGCCGGACGAGGCGGTGCGCGCGATGCTGCCCTATATCGAGACGCATCTGGCGGCCGGCGGGCGGTTGCACCAGATCAGCCGGCACATGCTCGGGCTCTTTGCCGGGCGGCCGGGGGCGCGGCAGTGGCGGCGGGTGCTGTCAGAGGGCGCCTCGCAAAAGGGCGCGGGGCCGGAACTGGTGCTGCGCGCGCTCTCGGAGGTCGAGGGCGTCACCGCGGGCTGATCGGCTTTTCCTTTGCCGCCCCGCGGTGTAAGGCCCAAGGCGAGCTTTCAGGAGACAGGCCATGCCCGACACGATGTTGCTGATCCAGATGTTTGTGCTGCTGGTGGTGATCGGCGGTTTTGCCGGCGTGCTGGCCGGGCTGCTTGGCGTTGGCGGCGGCATCGTGCTGGTGCCGGCGTTCTTCTATGCCTTCCAGACCCTGGGCTATGACGGGCCGCAGCTGATGCAGATGTGTCTGGCCACCTCGCTGGCAACGATCATCGTCACCTCGGTACGCTCGGTGATGAGCCACAACCGCAAGGGCGCGGTGGACTGGGCCATCCTCAAGACCTGGGCGCCGGGCATTGCCGTGGGCGCGGTGCTGGGGGTGCTGGCGGCGGCCTCATTGCGCTCGGTCACGCTGCAGGCGCTGTTCGGTGTGCTGGGGGTGGTGATCGGGCTCTACCTCGGGCTCGGCCGGGCGCATTGGCGGCTGGCGGATGCGATGCCCAAGGGGCTGACCCGGGCGCTGCTCTCGCCGGCGATGGGCTTTCTGTCGGTGCTGATGGGGATCGGTGGCGGCAGCTTTGGCGTGCCGCTGATGAGCCTGTACAACGTGCCGATCCACCGGGCGGTGGCCACCGCGGCAGGCTTTGGCGTGCTCATCGCGGTGCCTTCGGTGGCCGGCTTCCTGTTTCTCCAGATCGCGCCCGGGAACCGGCCGCCGCTGACTCTCGGCGCGGTCAACCTTGTGGCCTTCGGCATCGTCATCGCGATGACGCTGATCACCGCGCCGCTTGGGGTGCGGATCGCCCATGCGATGGATCCCAAGCCGCTCAAGCGGGTATTCGCGGTGTTCCTGACGCTGGTGGCGCTGAACATGCTGCGCAAGGCGATCTGGGGCTGAACGGGCGGCGCCTTTCTGCCATCTGCCGCGCCGAAACAATCACAATTCCGTCCAAATCGCTCCCTTTTGTCCGCCTAGCGTGTCTGGCAGGCAAAAGGAGAGACACATGCTTGAAATGCTGATGCTGTTGGGAACCGGGCTGGCCGCGGCAGGGCTTGCCGGCATGTCCGGGATCGGAAGCCAATCCCGTGTTGCCATGGCCGAGCCGGCCGCGGCCGCGACAGGCGACTACCACCTTGGCGAGGATTACGAGGGCGGCGAGAAGGAAGACCTTCTTAGCCAGGTCCGGCGGATGGGCGAGGCGCTCGATATCGCCCGGCTGGTGCCGTCGTTCTCCGGTCCCGCCGCCGCAGAGACCGCACCGGAGGCCGAGACCGTCGGTGTCGCGCGCCATGTCGAGCCTGCCGAGGCCGGGCACGCAGAGCTTGCGCCTGTCGATCCGCAAGAGGACGCGGTGGACCTTGATGCCCTGATGACCACATTGGATGACGATGCCGCCGGGTCCGAAGACTTCCATGCCGGTTATCCGCTGGCCGAGGAGGCCGCCACCGAAGACGACGACGTGCCGGTGATCACCGATTTCGCCTCGGGCGACGAGCAGGTTCTGCTGATGCTGCCGGAGGGCATGGCCCAAAACACCACGGTGTCGATCAAACCGGCCGGCGCCCAAGGCCGCGATGCCGCCGTGGTGCTCGAAGACGCGCAGGGCAGGCTGACCGCCGTCATCGTCGCGGGGGCCTTCGGCAGCCTAAGGGCCGCCGACGTGGTGGTCGAACGCGCCGCCTGAGCCACGAAAGCGCGGGAGCACCACGAGCCCCTTGTCACGAGCGTCCCATCGGGGCGCTCTGTCAGGGTTTGCGACCCAGACGCGCCGCGCGACCGCCGCGGCGTTTTTTCAGGTGACCGCGCCGGTGGGGCAACTCCTCCATGATGGCGCGTCGTTCCTCGGTTGCCATCTGCGACCAGCGGCTGATTTCCTCGATCGAGCGCAGGCAGCCGGCGCAGATACGCGCCTCTGGGTGGATCACGCAGATCTGCACGCAGGGGCTCTCGATCTCGTCGCGTTTCCAGACCTCGTCCTTCATCCGTTCCCCGCGTGTCATGCGCCCCCCAGATGCCGCATCCGGTCAAGCACCCCCTGCAGGATATAGGAGGCGGCCACATGGTCGATCACCTCGGCGCGACGTTTTCGCGACGTATCCGCCTCAAGGAGCGCCCGTTCGGCGGCCACGGTCGACAGCCGCTCGTCCCAAAAGCCAATGGGCCCGTCCCAGAGCCGCGAGAAATTGCGCGCAAAGGCCCGTGTCGACTGGCAGCGCGGCCCCTCCGAGCCGTCCATGTTGCGCGGCAGCCCGAGGATCACCCCGCCGATGCTGCGCGCCGCGAGGATCTCCTGCAGCCGCGCCGCGTCCAGCCCGAACTTCTTGCGCCGGATGGTCTCGAGCGGCGTCGCCACCGAGCGGAAACTGTCGGAGACCGCCACGCCGATGGTCTTGTCGCCGAGGTCGAGCCCGGCGATGGCGGTCATCGGCGGCACGGCCGCGGCGAAATCTGTGATGTCGTCAACGATCATGCCCCGTCCTAACCTGTCGGAGGGACGGGGGAAACGTCGCTTTGGCCCGCGATGTCGTGATTAATCGGCATTGTGGCGGATTTGATCGGCGTGCAGACTGCCCGCGTCCTCTAGAACGACCACACCACAGCCGCCGCGACCGGCGCCAACGGAGACCGAGCCACATGAAGCGATATTCGGCCTTTGCCGTCGCCCGCGAAGCCGCGCGCTATCACCTGGGATGGGAGCGCGCCTGGGCCTCGCCCGAGCCGAAAAAGCACTACGACGTGGTGATCGTCGGCGCCGGCGGGCACGGGTTGGCCACTGCCTATTACCTCGGCCGGAACTTCGGCATCACCAATGTGGCGGTGATCGAGAAGGGCTGGCTCGGCGGCGGCAACACCGGCCGCAACACCACGATCATCCGCTCGAACTACCTGCAGGACCCCTCGGCCGCGATCTACGAAAAGGCCCGGTCGCTTTACGAGACGATGAGCCAGGACCTGAACTACAACGTGATGTTCAGCCCCCGCGGCGTGATGATGCTGGCCCAGACCCAGCACGAGGTCCGAGGCTACCAGCGCACCGCCCATGCCAACGCGCTGCAGGGGGTGCAGACCGAGTGGATCCCGCCCGCCCGGGTCAAGGAGCTGGTGCCGATCATCGAACTCTCCGGTCCCCGCTACCCGGTGCTGGGCGCGCTCTGGCAGGCCCGCGGCGGCACCGCGCGCCATGATGCGGTGGCCTGGGGCTATGCCCGCGCCTGTTCCGCCATGGGGATGCATATCCTGCAGCAATGCGAGGTCACCGGCATCCACCAGAAGGAGGGCCGCGTCAGCGGTGTGACCACCAGCAAGGGCGAGATCACCTGCGACAAGCTGGGCCTGGTGGTCGCCGGCCATTCCGGTGTGCTGGCGGAAAAGGCCGGCTTCCGCCTGCCGGTGGAATCGGTGGCGCTGCAGGCGCTGGTCTCGGAACCGATCAAGCCCTGCATGGACGTGGTGGTGATGGCCAACACGGTGCACGGCTACATGAGCCAGTCCGACAAGGGCGAGATGGTCATCGGCGGCGGCGCCGACGGCTACAACAACTACACCCAACGCGGCTCCTTCCACCATATCGAGGAAACCGTGCGCGCGCTGATCGAGACCTTTCCGATGATCTCGCGGCTCAAGATGATGCGGCAGTGGGGCGGCATCGTCGACATGACCGGCGACCGCTCGCCGATCCTGTCGAAAACCCCACTTGAAGGCTGCTACATCAACTGCGGCTGGGGCACCGGCGGCTTCAAGGCGATCCCCGGCTCGGGCTGGGGCATGGCCGAGCTGATGGCCAAGGGCCACTCCCCGCTCACCGAGGCGTTTTCGCTCGGCCGCTTCCGCGAGGGGCGCTTCATCGACGAGAGCGTGGCGGCGGGGGTGGCGCATTGACCCCATCGGCGGATTTCCGCGCTGCGGCACCAGCGGCGTCGCCTGCCGGGAACCCCCGGCCGCGCCCCGACGTTTGCCCTGTGAAAACCCGTTTCACAGGAGACCTGACATGGTTGACCACACCGATCGCGAACATCTCAACACCACCACCACGACCACCACGAACAGCTCCGGCGGCAACAGCGGCCTGGCCTTCATCGTCGGCATTCTCGTGGTCATCGTGGCGGTCATCGCCTGGTTCCTCTTTGCCGGCGCAGACGTGCCCGACACCGCTGCCGGCGCCAATGACGTCAATGTCACCATCGAAGGCGCCGCCGAACCGGCCCAGAACGCAGGCGAAGCCGTCGAGGGCGCTGGCGACGCCGTGCAAGACGCCGCCGACGGCCAGTAACGCCACCGGCGCCTGCCTGACCCGAAGCCCGGCCGCCAAGTGCGCGCCGGGCCAGTCGCTGTTGTCGCGTCTCGCGACGACGACACCCGCCGCTGACGATAAAAACCGCACGGCCCTCGGGAACCCGGCCAATCCCGGCCTGCAATTCGCCCGGCGCTTCGCGAAAATTGGCTCATGGCGCGAAACCATCGGCGCTCCCCCTGTCAGGACAGCCACCCGAGACCTACTTTCTGATATACGAAAGGAGGCCTTCACATGCCTGACCCTGTCTCTCATTCCGAACCCCTGCGCGCCCGCGAGGAACCCCTGCACACCCGCGAACCGCGTGGCCGCCCCTGGATGTGGATCATCGCCGCGCTGGTGGCGTTGCTGCTCATCCTCTGGGTGGCCATCGGCGGCACCGACGGCGATCTCGCCGGCCCCGAAGCCATCGACGCACCGGCCGCCACGGCCGATCAGCCGCTGGCAGAGGACACCGCGCCCGTCGCGGCCGACTGACCCGACCCTGACCCACCACTCTGCAAGGCGGGCGTCTTTTGACGCCCGCCTTTTGCCGTGCCATGACGACCGGAGCCTGCCATGCTGACCCTGCATTGCCCCTATTGCGACGTCCAGACCGACGAAACCGAGCTCACCCCCGGCGGCGAGGCGCATCTGACCCGCCATGGCCCGGGCTCGGAGGACGATGCCTTTCACGACTACCTGTTCTCCCGCGCCAACCCGCGCGGCCTGCATTTCGAGCGCTGGCGCCATACCTATGGCTGCGGCAAATGGTTCCTCGCCGCCCGCGACACCGCCACGCTCGAGGTCTTCGGCACCTACAAGGCCCAGACAACCGAACCGCCGCAACACATCCGCGACGCGATCCGCGACAGACAGACGGGCAGGGCCGCAAGGACCGCCTCCTGAACTTCATCTTGCCAGACAAACTCCCGCCGGAGGCTCCCGCAGTCTCCGCCCGCGAAAGGGCCTGAACCATGAGCACACGCCTCGCCACAGGCGGCCGGCTGATCGACCGCTCGAAACAGCAGAGCTTCACCTTCAACGGCAAGCGCCTGACCGGCCACGCCGGCGACACCCTCGCTTCGGCGCTGCTGGCCAATGACCAGGTGCTGGTCGGCCGCTCGTTCAAGTACCACCGCCCGCGCGGCATCGTGGCCTCCGGCGCCGAGGAACCCAACGCGCTGATGGGGCTGGGCGAGGGGCACCGCTTCGAGCCCAACCAGCGCGCCACCACCACCGAGCTCTTCGACGGTCTCACCGCCCGCAGCCAGAACCACTGGCCCAGCCTCGAGACCGACATCGGTTCACTCAATGCGGCGCTCTCGTCCCTCCTGCCGGCGGGCTTCTACTACAAGACCTTCATGCAGCCGCGCGCCTTCTGGAAACATGTCTACGAGCCCTTCATCCGCAAGTCCGCCGGTCTCGGCCAGGCCCCCGATGCCGAGGCCCGCGATCCCGATACCTACGAGCACTTTCATGCCCATGTCGACACTCTGGTGGTCGGCGGTGGCATTGCCGGTCTGGAGGCCGCGAAACGTGCAGGCGAGACCGGCGCGCGGGTGCTTCTGGTCGAGCAGACTGCCCATTGGGGCGGCCGCGCGCCGGTCGATGGCGGCGAGATCGAGGGCCACTCGACCGAGGCCTATGTGGCGATGCTGCTGGCCGATCTCGAGGTGATGGAGAACGTCACCCTGCGCAGCCGCTGCATGGCGGCCGGGGTCTATGACCACGGCTACGCACTGGCCTACGAGCGGCTGACCGACCACGCGCCGCGTGCGAAAGGCCCGCGCCACAGGCTCTGGCGGATCCGCGCCGGCCGGATCGTCACCGCCACCGGCGCCATCGAGCGGCCACTGCCCTTTGCCGGCAACGACCTGCCCGGCGTGATGCTGGCCTCGGCGGTGCGCGACTACGTGGTCAACTGGGCGGTCAGCCCCGGCGACCGCACCGTGGTGGTCACCAACAACGACGACGCCTATCGCACCGCGCTCAGTCTCAGAAAGGCCGGCCTCGCGGTGCCGGCGATCCTCGACGCCCGGGTGCTGCCCAAGGACAGCCCGCTGATGGCCGAAGCCCGCAAGATGGGCATCCGCATCCTGCAGGGGCACGCCATCGACCATGTGCAGGGCACCAGGCGGGTGCGTGGCGTGGCGATCTGTTCACATGCCGGCGAGGGCGGTGCGGTGATCGAGGAGATCGCCTGCGAGGCGGTTGCCATGTCCGGCGGCTGGTCGCCGGTGGTGCACCTCTGGTCGCATTGCGGCGGCAAGCTGGTCTGGGACCAGACCCGCGTGATGTTCCGCCCCGACCCCGACCGGCCGCCGACCGGCGACAGGGGCCAGCCGATGGTCCACGCTGTGGGGGCGGCCAATGGCGCGCTGACCCTGCAGGAGGTGCTCGACGATGCCGCGCGCCTTGAGCCCGGGCCGAAGACAAGGGCCGCGCCGCAGGCCGGCCCGCAGGAGGAGGCGCCGCTGGCACCGGTCTGGATGATGCCGCAGGGCGCCTCGATACGCCACCGGATGAAGGCCTGGCTCGACTACCAGAACGACGTCAAGGTCTCCGATGTGCAACTCGCCGCCCGCGAGGGCTTCGAGAGCGTCGAACACGCCAAGCGCTACACCACGCTGGGCATGGCCACCGATCAGGGCAAGCTCAGCAACATCAACGGGCTGGCCACGCTCTCAGGCGCGCTCGGCGCCGAGATCCCGCAGGTCGGCACCACCACCTTCCGCCCGCCCTATACCCCGATCTCGATGGGCGCCATCGCCGGCCCGGCCCGCGCCGAGACCTTCCAGCCGGTGCGCGAGACCCCGATCCACGGCTGGCTAAACGCCAATGGCGCCGAGTGGGAGCCGGTCGGCCAGTGGCGCCGTCCCTACTGCATCAAGCGCCCCGGCGAGAGCACCCATGAGGCGGTGATGCGCGAGGTCACCAACACAAGGCAGAACCTCGGGCTGCTCGACGCCTCGACGCTGGGCAAGATCGTGGTCAAGGGCCCCGATGCCGGCCGCTTCCTCGACATGCTTTATACCAACATGATGTCGACGCTGAAACCCGGCCGCTGCCGCTACGGGCTGATGTGCAACGAGAACGGTTTCCTGATCGATGACGGCGTGGTGGCGCGGATCGATGACGAGACCTTCCTCTGCCACACCACCACCGGCGGCGCCGAGGCGATCCATGCCCATATGGAGGACTGGCTGCAGTGCGAATGGTGGGACTGGCTGGTCTACACCGCCAATGTCACCGAGCAATACGGCCAGATCGCCGTCGTCGGCCCCAAGGCCCGCAAGGTGCTCGAGGCGATCGGCGGCATGGACGTGAGCGCCGAGACGCTGCCCTTCATGGGCTGGACCGAGGGCGAACTTGGCGGCATCCCGGTGCGTCTCTACCGCATCTCCTTCTCCGGCGAGCTGAGCTTCGAGATCGCGGTCAAGGCGGGCTATGCGCGCCAGCTCTGGGACCTCCTGCTGACCGTGGGGCGGCAGTTCGACGTCATGCCCTACGGCACCGAGGCGCTGCACATCCTGCGCGCCGAGAAGGGCTTCATCATGATCGGCGACGAGACCGACGGCACGGTGATCCCGCAGGACCTCGGCCTCGACTGGGCGATCTCGAAGAAGAAGGCCGACTACCTCGGCAAGCGCGCGCAGGAGCGCCCCGACATGGTCCGCGAGGACCGCTGGAAGCTGGTGGGGCTGGAGACGCTCGACGGCTCGGTGCTGCCCGATGGCGCCTATGCGGTCGAGGAGGGTGAGAATGCCAATGGCCAGCGCAACGTGCAGGGACGGGTGACCTCTGCCTACCACTCCCCGACGTTGGGGCGTGGCATTGCCATGGGTCTGGTGCGGCACGGGCCGGAGCGGATCGGCGAGGTGATCCGCTTTGCCAGGACCGACGGCACCACGATGATCGAGGCGCGGATCGTCGATCCGGTCTTCTACGACAAGGACGGGGAGAAGCAGAATGTCTGAGGCGCTGACACAACCGGTCACCGCGCTTGGCGGCGCACGGTTCGACGGTCTGATCTCGGTGCGCGAGATGCCGGCACAGGGGATGATCTCGCTGCGCGGTGACCTCGCTCTGCCGCCGGTCAAGAACGCCGCCACCGGTGTCGCCGGGTTCGACATGCCGGCCCGCCGCGCGGCGCAGTGCGCGGGCCAGCGCGGGCTCTTGTGGATGGCGCCGGACGAGGTGCTGGTGCTCTGCCCCTATGACGAAGTGCCGGCGGCGGTGGCGTCGATGGAAAAGCTGCTGTTCAAGTTTCACTCGCTGGTGACGGATGTCTCTGACGCCCGCGCGATGTTCGAGCTGCGTGGCGGCGGGCTGCGCGACGTTCTGGCCAAGCTGACCCCGGCGGACATGTCGGCCACGGCGCTGCCTCCGGGCGAGCTGAGACGGTCGCGGTTGGCGCAGGTGCCGGCGGCCTTCTGGCTGGAAAGCGAGGCCAGGGCGCAGGTGATCTGCTACCGTTCGGTGGCGCGGTATGTCTTCGACCTGTTGAAGAGCGCGGCCCGGCCGGGATCGGCGGTGGGGTTTCACTAGGCGGGCAGGGAGCGGGGAGGAGACCGGGGCGGCTGGACGGCTTCCCTCCGGTCGTGACGTCGAAAGTGACGCTTTGCGCTGCGTTGCACTGGCGGGCCAAGGTGCTGGACCGGCCCGAATATACCGTGCGGCGCAACGCGGGCAGGGGTTGACCTCACGGCCGCTGGCGCTCACTTATACCGGGAACGCGACCACCAAGAAAAAGGGGTTTACCCATGGCTTTCGAACTTCCCGATCTTCCCTATGCGCATGATGCTCTTGCCGGCCAAGGCATGAGCAAGGAGACGCTCGAGTACCACCACGACATCCACCACAAGGCCTATGTCGACAACGGCAACAAGCTGATCGCCGGCACCGAGTGGGAAGGAAAGACCCTCGAAGAGATCGTCAAGGGCACCTATGACAGCGGCGCCGTGGCGCAGTCGGGCATCTTCAACAACGCCTCGCAGCACTGGAACCACATGCAGTTCTGGGAGATGATGGGCCCGAACAACGCTTCCATGCCGGGCGAATTGGAAAGCCGCCTCAAGGATGGCTTCGGCTCGGTCGACGAGTTCAAGAAACAGTTCGCCGCCGCCGGTGCCGGCCAGTTCGGCTCGGGCTGGGCCTGGCTGGTGGTCGACACCGACGGTTCGCTCAAGGTCACCAAGACCGAGAATGGCGTCAACCCGCTGTGCTTTGACCAGACCGCACTCTTGGGCTGCGACGTGTGGGAGCATTCCTACTACATCGATTTCCGCAACAAGCGCCCGGCCTATCTCGACAACTTCCTCGACAACCTGGTGAACTGGGAAAACGTCGCGGAACGCCTCGCAAGCGCCTGAGCCACGCGCTGATCTGATGACACGGCCCGTCGGAGATCCGGCGGGCCGTTTCCTTTGCGCCCGATGCGGCAAGGGAACGACGCGGTGTGTGCCCGGGCGCAGGGCCTTGTTGCCTGACCTGGGCGTTGGTTAATTGGCGCGGTTTCGCCGCCGCCCGGTGCCGAGTGCACGGGGGGGCGCGGCAGCCGGTGCCACCACGGGGATGATCGATCATGACGAACGAGCAGAGCGCCAGCCGGCGCGGCGGTATCCTTGCCATGGTCGCGGCCTGCTGCATCTGGGGCCTCTCGGGGCTGTACTACCGGATGCTGGCGGAGATCCCGGCACTCGAGGTGTTGGCCCATCGCACGCTCTGGTCGGCGGTGTTCTTTGCGGTGGTGATCGCGGTGCAGGGCCGGCTTGGCGAATTGCGCGCGATGCTGGCCGGGCGCGGCGTGGTCGTGGTGGCGCTGGCGGCGCTGATGATCTCGACCAACTGGTTCTTCTTCATCTGGTCTGTCAGCAACGGCCATGCCACCGAGGCCAGCCTCGGCTACTACATCTTCCCGCTGGTGGCGGTGCTGCTGGGCCGGCTGGTCTTTGGCGAACGGCTGAGCCGGGCGCAATGGCTGGCGGTGGGCCTCGCCGCCACCGCGGTCGCGCTTCTGACCTGGGGGCTTGGGGCGGCCCCCTGGATCTCGCTGGTACTGGCCTTCAGCTTCGGCTTCTATGGTCTTATTAAGAAACAGATGTCCGCCGGCCCGGTGATCTCGGTCACCGGCGAGGTTCTGGTGCTGGTGCCGATCGCGCTGGTGGTGATCATGCTGTCTGGATCGGAGCAGGGCGCCGGTCTTGCGCGGCTGCGCGCGGTCGGTACCGAGGCCGGGTTGAGCTGGGGCACGCTGGCGCTGCTGATCGGGGCCGGGCCGCTGACCGCAATGCCGCTGATCCTGTTCTCGACCGCCGCGCGGCGGGTGCCGATGGCCACCGTCGGGCTGGTGCAATACCTCAACCCGACGCTGCAGTTCCTTGTCGCCATGCTGATCTTTGCCGAGCCGGTCAGCCAGTGGCACGGCGTTGCCTTCCCGATGATCTGGGCCGCGCTGGCGATCTACACGCTGGCGTCGCTGGGCCGCGACAGGGCCGAACGCAGGCTGGCGAGGCAGTCCTCGACCGAGGCGGTCTTGCCCCAGAACCGGCGCAACGAGGGTTCGGCAAAGCCCTGATCGATCACGTGGTCGAGCAGCGCCAGAAGCGGATCCCAGTAGCCCGCCACATTGAGCAGCACCACCGGCTTGGCGTGCAGGCCCAACTGCGCCCAGGTCAGCGCTTCGAAGAACTCGTCGAGCGATCCCGCACCGCCGGGCAGCAGCACCACCGCATCGGCGTTCATCAGCATGACCTTCTTGCGCTCGTGCATCGTTTCGGTGACGACAAAGGTCGACAGATCGCGCTTGCCGACCTCGACGTCGAGCAGGTGCTTGGGGATCACGCCGAAGGTCTGGCCGCCGGCCTCCTGTGCGCTGCGTGCCACCCGCCCCATCAGCCCGACGTCGCCGGCACCGTAGACCAACCGCCAGCTTTCGCCGGCCAGCGCCCGGCCCAGGGTTTCGGCCGCCGCGGCATAGGCCGGATCGGCGCCGTCGCGCGAGCCGCAGTAAACGCACACAGAGATGTCGGCCATTGTCATTCGCTCCTGCCTCGGGGGTGGTCTATCATGCCGTCATGTTGCGCGCGCAGCATCGGAAGTCAACGCGCCCGGACCGGCCGGCCCCCACCGATCGGCACCGGGGGCAGGGTGGGTCCGAAAATGTCGCCGGAAATCCACATTTTGACCGCGATGACCGGCCTTGATGGTGTTTTATACGTTTTTTTCCAGTGGTTGCACGGTTAATTGTGCAAATCTGCAGGGACTGCGAGGCGCGCACGTCGCAAGGTTCTGACGCGCGCAAGGGGGATGACGATGGCGAAGTGGATCGGATTGCTGGGCGGAGGCGTTGCCGGCGCGGCTGTGGCCGTGGCGGGCTATGTCGCGTGGTCGCTCTATCCCGATCCAGAGGCCGGTGACGAGACCCCGGCGGCACTGAGCCTTCCCGATGCCGCCAATGGCACGGCAGAGCCCGAGACCGTCGCCGTGCCGGCCCCGGAACCGGACCCAGAACCCGCGGCCGCACCGACACCGGCCCCCGAGAGCCAGCCAGCGGTCGCGCCGGTGGCAGAGCCCACGCCGGCCGCCGATACCGAAACGGTCGCCGAGGCCGAGCCCGCACCGGAGCCTGAGCCCGTGGCGGAGCCTGAGCCGGCCGCGGAGCCCGAGCCGGTCGCGGAGCCCGAGCCCGTGATCGAAACGACCGCCGAACCAGCCGCGTCGCCAACCGCGGAGCCAACCTCCGAGCCGGGCGTTGCGGCCGAGGCCCGGCCTGCGCCGGAGCCGCCGACTTTCGACCTGGTGCGGATCGAGCCTGACGGCTCGGCCATCGTGGCAGGCGAAGGCGCGGCCCGGGCCGAGGTGCGGATCTTCCTCGACGGTGGCGAGATCGGCGGGGCCACCGCCGGTCGTGACGGCCGCTTCGTCAGCCTGCTGCGCATCCCGCCCAGCCCGCGGCCGCGACTGATGACCCTGGCCATGCGGCTGGCCGAGGAAGAGGTCTTTTCCAAGACCGAGATCATCGTCGCCCCCTTCGGCGCGGTCAAAAAACCCGCTCCAGAGCAGAGCGCAACCCTCGCGGCCCCCCCGGGACAAGCGGCTTCGGTCCCCGCGACCGCGCCCGATCCTGCCGATGAGCGCGCAGCCGCGCAGTCCGATCCGGCCTCGGCCGAGGCGAGCGACGCCGCGCCGGAGGCTGCCGGTGCGCCCGCAGTGGCGTCGCCCGCGGCAGAGACCAGCGCAGACGCGCCTGCGGAGGAGGTCTTGCCTGCAGAGGTGGCCGAAGCTGGGGCGGCGGCCTCCGGCAGCGGGACCGAGGCTGACAGCTCCGGTGTCGAGTCCGGTGACACAGTGGCTGACGCCGCGCGGGATGTGACCTCGGCGGCCGAGACCGAGCCGGAAGACGGCGCAGAGACGACCGCCGCGATCCGCGAGCCCGAGCTGGCGGATCCCGCGTCTGGACCAAGCGACAGGCCCGCGACGCCGGTCGAGACTGGCTCCGAGGCGGCGCAAAGTGACGTACCGTCTGAAGTTGCGGCGGCGGTGCCCGAACCCGCAGGCGACGCGACCGCGCCTGTGCTCGCAGGCCCTGAGACCGCGCCAGAGGCCGCCGGCACCGAGAGTGCGCCAGACGTCGCCGGCGACGAGAGTGCGGCCGGTCCGGCCGGCGACGCGACTTCGTCAGTTGCGGCGGACGCAGTCTTGATGGCCGAAGCGACGGATGACGCAGGCCGCGCGCGCCCTGACAGCAATGAGACCGCGCCTGAAACGTCAGCGGACGAGGCCGGGCCGACCGTGGCGCTCGCTGAACCGGCCACCGGTGACCGAACGGCCGCAGAGCTTGCCCCGCGGACGGCCGGCCGCGAGACCGCATCGACCGAGCCTCTGCCGGGTGACGCCGAGGCTGGCGCGGACCCTGCACAGGCCGTCGCAGAGCCTGCGGGTGAAGAAACCGCTCTGGCCGAGGCTACGCCGCGTCAGACCGAAGAGGCCGCTCCGGCGGCTGAAATGACTGACGCCGCGCCAGAGCCGGTGACGCCGGACCGCGCGGAGACGGCGACTGCGCCCGAGCAGACGGCCCGCGACGACACGGGACCGCGGCGTTCGGACCCGGCCGAGAGCGCGGGCGCGCCGGGGACCGCGCGCGATGCCGGCAATGCAGATGACCTGCCGGCGCAGACCGCAGCGGCCCCAGAACAGGCTGGGCCCGAGGAGACCGGCGCCGAGTTGCCGGACGAGCCGCAGACTGCCGAGCCCCAAATTCCCGAGTCCACGATCGCCGGGTCTGAGACCACCAGGGCCGAGACCCCGAAGCCACAGGCTCCTGAGCCCGACGCCGCGCCGCGGCTGCTGGCCTCGGATGACGAGGGGGTGCGGATTCTGGCCGGTCCGGACGTGCTCGACCGGGTTGCGATCGACACCATCAGCTATGATGACGCCGGCGATGTGGCCTTGGCCGGGCGCGGCGTGGTCACCGTGGATGGCTTTGTGCGGGTCTATCTCGACAACACCCCGGTCACCACCTCACGGATCCGCCCGGACGGCTCGTGGCGGGTGACGCTGCCGGAGGTCGACAAGGGGGTCTATACCCTGCGGGTCGACGAGGTAAACGGCGTGGGCGAGGTGAAATCCCGTGCTGAAACGCCCTTTCTGCGGGAGGATCGGGCCACGCTCGAGGAGGCCTCGGCGGTCGAAGGCGGCGAAGGACCGGTCCGGATCGTGACCGTGCAGCCTGGCAACACGCTCTGGCAGATCGCGCGCGACCGCTATGGCGAGGGGCTGCTCTACGTAAGGGTATTTGACGCCAACCGTGGACAGATCCGCGACCCCGACCTGATCTATCCGGGGCAGGTGTTCGATCTGCCGGCCGAGGCGGCGGGGGAATAGGCGGGCAGATGGGGGCGCTGCCGACGCCGTCTTTGGCAACTCCCCCGGGAATTTTTACAGGCCAGAAGAAGCAGAGGAGCGGCGCTCAGTCGCGCGGTGGAAGCTCGGCCGCGGTCGGGATGCTGCCGTAGGGGTTCTCGGCGCAGCCGAAATTGGGTGGCACCTCGCCGGGCGGGGCGAGGTCGATAATCCGCTGCTCGTAGCGGCGGCGCAGGCAGGAGGTGGCGGCACCGCAGGTGTCGCGCCACTGCAGCCAGAGATCCTGTTCCTTGCGCAGGGCGCGGCCATCGGCCGGGGTCATCTGGTCGCGTTTGTCATGAAAGATCACCGCCATCACCCGGTCGAGGTCCGACAGCAGCGCGGTGTCGCAGATCGTGCGTTCCGCGGTGTTCAGCCTGACGCTGCAATCGTAGCTCGGGTCCGCCGTGGCGGCGCCGGCTGTGGTCAGAACGGCCGCTGCGGCCAGGCTCAGGAGGTCGCGCATCTCATCTCTCCCTGCAATTGCACCCTGCACCGACTCAAAGCTAGCCTGCGGCGGGGCCCTGTCAGCCCCGCTCGCGCGCTCGTGATGCGGCTCAGGCGGCCTTTTCCTCGGCCTGCTGCCGGCGCCAGAGGCTGGCGTAGCGGCCGTCGCGCTCCAGCAGGTCGGGGTGGGTGCCGCGCTCGACGATCTCGCCGTCCTGCAGCACGATGATCAGGTCGGCCTCGGCCACGGTCGAGAGCCGGTGCGCGATCATCAGCACGGTACGGCCCTCGGCGGCGCGATCAAGCGCGCCCTGGATCTCCTGTTCGGTCTCGCTGTCGAGCGCCGAAGTGGCCTCGTCGAGGAGCAGGATCGGCGGGTTCTTGAGCAGGGTGCGGGCGATGCCCACCCGCTGTTTCTCGCCGCCAGAGAGCTTGAGCCCGCGCTCACCCACCATGGTGTCATAGCCCTCGGGCAGGCTTTCGATGAAGTCGTGGATCTGCGCGGCGCGGGCGGCCTCGATGATCTCGTCGCGGCTGGCGCCCTCGCGGCCATATTCGATGTTGTAGTAGATCGAGTCGTTGAACAGCACCGTGTCCTGCGGCACCACGCCAATGGCGTCATGCAGGCTGTCCTGGGTGACGTCGCGCACGTCCTGGCCATCGATTGTCAGCGACCCGGCGGTGACGTCGTAGAACCGAAACAGCAGCCGGCCAATGGTGGACTTGCCCGAGCCCGAGGGGCCGACGATGGCCACCTTCTGGCCGGCCTCAGCGGTGACCGAGACGCCCTTGAGGATCGGCCGGGCGGGGTCATAGCCGAAGTGCACGTCGTTCAGCGCCACCGCGCCGCCCGCCACCGCCAGCGGTTTGGCCGCGGGCTTGTCGGTGATCTCGGCCGGCTGGCCCAGCAGGGTGAACATCTCGCCCATGTCGACCAGGCTCTGGCGGATCTCGCGGTAGACGGTGCCAAGGAAATTCAGCGGCATGGTGATCTGGATCATGTAGGCGTTGACCATGACGAAATCGCCGACCGTTAGGTCTCCGTTCTGTACGCCGAGGGCGGCCATCACCATGACCCCCACCAGGCCCGCGGTGATCAGCAGCGACTGGCCGAAATTGAGGAAGGCCAGCGAATAGGCGGTCTTGAGCGCCGCCTGCTCATAACCCGCCATGGCGCCGTCATAGCGCCGCGCCTCGCGGCCCTCGGCGCCGAAATACTTGACCGTCTCGAAGTTGAGCAGGCTGTCGATCGCCTTCTGGTTGGCATCGGTGTCCTGGTCGTTCATCTGCCGCCGCAGCTTGACCCGCCATTCGGTGACCTTGAAGGTGAACCAGATGTACAGGCCGATGGTCACCGCCACCACCGCCAGATACCAGATGTCGAACAGGAAGAAGAGCACCACCCCGATCAGCAGCAGCTCGAGCATCAGCGGCCCGATCGAGAACAGCATGAAGCGCAGCAGGAAGTCGACGCCCTTGACGCCACGCTCGATGATCCGGCTCAGCCCGCCGGTCTTGCGGGTGATGTGATAGCGCATCGACAGGCGGTGGATATGGGTGAAGGTCTCGAGCGCCAGCTTGCGCAGGGCGCGCTGGCCCACGGCGGCAAACAGCGCGTCGCGCAGCTGCTGGAAGCCGTTGGTCATCAGCCGGGCCATGCCATAGGCCACCGTCAGCCCCACCGCGCCGAGCAGCAGGGTCGAGGCCTCGCCGCCCAGGGTGTCGACCGCAGCCTTGTAGAGCATCGGCGTGGCCACAGCGATCAGCTTGGCCAGCACCAGGATCGCCATCGCGGCGGTGACGCGCTTTTTCACCCAAGGGTGTTCGTCGGGCCAGAGATAGGGCGCCACCCGGCGGATGGTGCGCAGGGCGGAGCTGCGTTCCTCGCGGGCGATGGCGGCGTTGGCGTCCTCGGCGGGTGGCGCGTCGGTGGCTGTCATGGGGGGCTTTCTGTTCATTCGGCTCAGGTGTAGGCTCTGGCCCGCGGTTTGGCCAGAGCCGCCCGGTGCCGTCTATTCGGCGGCGCGCAGCGGCAATTCGGGTTGATCGCTGTCGCGCGTGGCGGCGGCAGGCGGACCGGGCTCGTCGACCCAGAGGATTTCGGGGTGCTTGATGCGGCGCGCCTTGCGGGTCAGCGCCCAGTCGCGCGCGGCGCGGCTCGAGCGGCCCTGTCCCAGCCGCGCCAGCAGGCGGGCAACCCAGAGCACATAGGTCCAGAACCAGACCCGCATCGCCAGCATGGCCGGGGTGAAGACCAGGGTCAGCACCGTCGCGATGCCGAGGCCGAAGACCACCGCGGTGGCCAGCTGCTTCCACCACAGCGCGGTGGGGCTGTCGATCGAATAGCCGCCCGCCCAGAAATCGAGCGACAGGCCGAACATCATCGGCGCGAGGCCGGCCATGGTGGTGATCGTGGTCAAAAGCACCGGGCGGATGCGGTCCTCGGCGGTGCGGATGATCGCCTCGATCCGCGGCATGTACTGGCTGTATTCCATGTAGGTGTCGATCAGCACGATGTTGTTGTTCACCACGATGCCGGCCAGCGCGACGATGCCGGTGCCGGTCATGATGATCGAGAACGTCTGATCCATCACCAGCATGCCGATCAGCACGCCGGTGGTCGAGAGCACGACGGCCAGCAGCACCAGAACCGCGTTGTAGAAGCTGTTGAACTGCGCCAGCAGGATGATGAACATCAGCCCCAGCGCGCCGGCAAAGGCCGACATCAGGAACTGCTGGCTCTCTTCCTGGTCTTCCTGGTCTCCGGTCCATTCGGTCTCGACCCCGGCGCCCAGCTCGGCGGTGCCAAGCCAGTCGGTCAGCAGCGCGATGCGCTCGTTGGCGGTGAGCGGGACGGCGCGCAGATCGGCGGCTTTCAGGGTGTCGAGCGTCTCGCCCTCGGCGAAACTGTCGATCACGTAGCCGCTGGGGCCGAGGCTCAGCGCGGCGGGCGCGCCCTCCGGGGCCACGCGGCCATAGGCGCGGATCTCGCTGGTGTCGCCCTCGCCGCTGACAAAGGTGATCAGCCCCGGCCGCACCCCGGCCTTGACGTCGAAATAGCGTTGTTGGTCGACGCGCGAGATCTCGGCGAGTTTGGCCACCGGCTGCCGGGTGACGAAGTTCGACAGCGGCACCAGCCCGTCGGCCGTGCGCACCTTGAGCGTGTCGAGCGTCGAGAGCACCCGGTCCTCCTCCGGCAGCCGGACGCGGATGTCGATCTCTTCGTCGGAGCTGTCGACGCGCATGGTGTCGAGCAGGATGCCGCGGGTCACCAACTGTACCATGGCGCCCACCGTGGCCACATCGGCGCCGAAGCGGCCGGCCTTTTCGACGTCGACGTCGATCTGCCAGTCGATGCCGGGCAGGGGCAGGGTATCCTCGATCAAGTAGAGCCCCGGGGTGGCCTCGAACTGCGCCCGGGCCCGCTCGGTGGCGGCGATCAAGTCGGTCCAGTTGTCGCCCTTGAGCCGCAGGTGCACCGGTTTGGCGCTGGCCGGCCCGCGCGCCTGGGCGAGGATCTCGATGCGCACACCGGGAAGCTGCTCGAGCTCGGCCTGCAGCTCCTCGAGGATGAGGTCGCCGTCGAGATCAGGGCGGTCGGCGCGGTCTTCCCAGGGGATGGTTTCCAGCTGGACCTGACCGATGGTCTCTTTCGGCGGCTCGGCGCCGCCGGTGTTGGAATTGAGCCCGCCGTCGCCGGCAAAGGCAAAGGCGTTGTCGATGCCGGGGTGGGCGAGCACAATCTCCTCGGCCTGGGCGACGATGGAGTCCTTCTCCTCGAGCGAAAGGTTGCCGCGTGCCAGAACGTAGACGATGGCCTGTTCCGGCTCGCTTTCGACAAAGAACTCGACCCCCTTGTTGTTTTCGCCGAAGTAGCCGAAGACCGAGAATACGAACCCCAGCACCGCAGCAGCGGTGACGATCGGCATGATCGGGTTGCCGGCGATCAGCTTGATGACCCAGCCGAAGGGCGTGCGGCGGCGGCCCGCGCGGATGCGTTTGCGCTGCCAGTGAAATTCGACCGCACCAAGCGTGACCGAGGCCATGAAGGCCCCCGCGAGGAAGATCGCGGCGCCTGCCAGCAACGGCAGCGCGCCCGCGGGCGGGGTGGCAAACAGGTAGGCGGGGTTGAGCACCTGCATCGCGCCGACGAAGATCACCAGAAGCGAGACCGGCACCAGCGCGGCGCGGATCAGCCAGGGGACGTGACGTTCGAGCCAGTCCGAAGAGCGGGCGAAGAAGCGGCTCATCCGGCCGGTGACGCCGCCCATCACCGGCAGGTAGATCAGCGCCACGATCAGCGAGGCCGAGAGCACGAAGATCAGCGTGACCGGCAGCATTCCCATGAACTCGCCGGGGATGCCGGGCCAGAACAGCATCGGCAGGAAGGCGCAGAGCGTCGTCGCGGTGGACGAGACGATCGGCCAGAACATCCGCTTGGCGGCCTCGACATAGGCATGCATCGGGCCGACACCGTCGCGAATGCGCTTGTCGGCGTATTCCACCACCACGATGGCGCCGTCGACCAGCATCCCCACGGCAAGGATCAGGCCGAACATGACAATGTTCGAAATTGTAATGCCCATTACGCCAAGCAGCACGAAACAGAGCAGGAAAGATGTAGGGATCGCAAATCCCACCAGCAGCGCGGGCCGGGTGCCAAGCGCCGCCAGCACCACGATCATCACCAGCGCGATGGCGGTCAGCACCGAGCCCTCAAGCTGGCTGACCATCGAGGCCACCACCCGGCTCTGGTCATTCGATGTGCCCACTTCCACCGCCGCACGCAGTTCGGGCGGCCAATCGGCCTGCGCCGCGGCAACCTCCTGCTTTATCTGAGCTGCGGTGTCTATCAGATTGAAACCCTTGCGCTTTACCACCTGAAGCGCCACCGTCTCTT
Source organism: Marinovum sp. (assembly GCF_034669705.1). Taxonomy (GTDB): domain Bacteria; phylum Pseudomonadota; class Alphaproteobacteria; order Rhodobacterales; family Rhodobacteraceae; genus Marinovum. The sequence continues at coordinate 174,757 of NZ_JAXMOR010000005.1, read as the reverse complement.
CGCCATTGAACCGGGCGGTGCCGATCCGGTCCTCGAAGGTCAGCTGGATCTGCGCCAGATCGCCCAGCGTCACCACGCGGTCGCCATTGGTCTTGACCGGCAGGTTGTAGACGTCTTGCGGCTCGTCGAAGGACGAGGGGATCTTGACCGCAAAGGTGCCCTGCGCGGTCTCGACCTCGCCGGCGGCGATCAACTGGTTGTTGTTCTGCACCACGCCGATCAACTCGCCGGCCGTGACATTGTAGGCCTCGAGCCTGAGCGGATCGATCAACACCTCGAGCATCTCGTCGCGGTTGCCGGCGATGCCGGCCTCGAGCACCGCGTCGAGCCCCTCGATCCGGTCCTGCAGATCCTTGGCGACGCGGGCCATGGTGCGCTCGGGCACGCTGCCGGTCAGGTTGACGATGACGATGGGGAATTCCGAGAAGTTGATCTCATTGATCGAATATTGCTCGGCGCCCACGGGAAAGCTCGCCTCGGCCGATTTCATCGCGTCGCGGACGTCGGCCATGACCTTGGTCTTGTCCCAGCCGAACTCGAACTCCAGCGCCACCCCGGCATAGCCCTCGGAGGCGGTGCTCGAGAGCGTCTTGAGCCCGTCGAGATCCGACAGCTCAGTTTCCATCGGCTTGACCAGCAGGGTCTCGGCATCGGCGGCGGATATGCCGGGGAAGGGGACCGAGACGAAGAGCGCCGGGATCTCGATATCCGGCTCGCCCTCTTTCGGCAGGTCGACATAGGCAAAGCCCCCCGCCAGCAGCGACAGGACGATGAAGGCCATCACCATGCGGGCGCGAGAGGCGGCCCAGTCGACCATTCCGGTCATTGGCTGACCTCCGCCGTTACCTCGCGAAAGGTGGGGATCACCCTGACGCCGCTTTCGACATATTCCTGCCCCAGCGTGATCACGTCGACCCTGTCGGGCAACCCCGCCAGCCAGACGCCCTCGCGGGTGTCGCGCAACAGGGTCACCGGCAGGAAGGCCACGGTGCTGTCTTCGGTGACGCTGCGGATGCCCAGCGCGCCTTCGTCGTTCAGGGTCAGCACCGAGGCCGGCAGCAGATGCGCGGCGACGCCCTCGGTCGAGATGGCGATCTCGGCGGTCTGGCCGTCGCGGATCCTCAACTCGGGGTTGGCGGCGGTGATCTCGACGCGAAAGGTGCGGGTGGTGGGATCGGCCGAGCGCGACAGGAAGGTGACCTCGCCGCGCACGTCGCTGCCCTCGGCCAGTTGCGCGCCGGCCATGGCACCGAGTGCGATCCGTGCGACCTCGGTTTCCGGCACATAGGCCACCAGCTTGATCGGGTCGAGCTGGATGATGGTGGCGCAGAGCGCGCCGGGCTGCATCAGCGTACCCAACTCGGCGGCATCTGAGTCCAGCAGGCCGGCGAAGGGGGCGGTGACCTGCAGCCGGTCGATCTCCTTGCGGGCCACGGCGACCGCGGCCTCGGCGGTGCGGATCGCGGCCTGAGCGCCCTTGAGCCCGGATTTCGCGGTCTCGATACCGGCGCGGGCGGCGCTGACCGAGGCCTCGGCGCTGCGCACCGCCGCCTGGGTTGCTGCGACCCGGGTCTCGGTGGAAAATCCGTCGCGCTTGAGCGCGTTGGCGGCGCGGGCGTTGATCTCGGCCTCGTCCAGCCGCGCCAGCGCCTCCTGCAGGCGCGCTTCGGCCTCGGGCACTCCGGCCTCGATGCCGGGCACGCGTGCCTCGGCCTCTTCCAGCCGCGCCAGCGCCTCGTCGAGCGCGGCGCCGCGGGTGCCGGGATCAAGCTCGCAGAGCAGCTGGCCCGGTTCGACAAAGGCGCCCTTGCGCAGCGGCTCGGAGATCACGAGGCCGCTGGTCTCGGCCATCACGCTGACCTCTCGGGCGGCCTCGGTCTGGCCGCGCAGGATCACCGCGGTGTCGACCACCTCGGCCTGCGAGTGCCGCGCCACCACCCGCACGCCCTCAGGCGCCGGGGTCTCACGGGTCTCCTGCGGCTCCGGCGCGGCGGGCGGTTCGGCGGCGTCAGCGTCGTCGGTCTCGCCCAGCAGCAGCGCCAGGTGGTTCTCGCGCGCAAACTGATAAAGCGCATCACGCTGCAGCACGGCAAGCACGAGAAAGGCGGTCACTGCGAGGGCCGTCAGGAGGGGGATCAGTCGCATGCGATGCCTTCTTTGCGTAACAAACAGCGTGACACCGGCCACAGCGAATATGCCGCCGGGTCTCGGGGCCGATATAAGGACAATACGCTGAACAGACCAGTTCAGTTTAAACTTTTCGTTGACCGGCTGCAATAAAGCCGCAGCGCTGCCTGATTTTGCGACCGCTGGCGCGGGCTTGGCACTCGCAGCGGGCCGGGGTAAGAGGGGCGGGACCCGCCCGACACCCGGGACATCGGCGTGAAAACAAGAGGCAGTGACGTGAGCCAGACCGACAGTTTCATCGAAGAAGTGACCGAAGAGGTCCGCCGGGACCGGCTTTTCCTGCTGCTCAAGCGCTACGGCTGGATCGGCGTGCTCGTGGTGCTGCTGATCGTCGGCGGCGCGGCCTGGCGCGAGTATTCCCGCGCCCAGGACCGGGCCGAAGCCGAGGCGCTTGGCGATTCGATGCTGGCGGCGCTCGAGAGCGAGGACCCCGAGGCGCGGATCACGGCGCTTGGCGCGGTCGAGGCCGGATCGGCCGGCGGCGTGGCGCTCTTGGGCCTGCTGACCGCCGCCGAGCAATCCAGCGCCGATCAGGAGGCCGAGGCCGCCGAAACCCTCGGCGCGATTGCCGCCAATGGCGAGGTGCCGCAGATCTACCGCGACATCGCCGGCTTCCGCATGCTGCTGCTGCAATCGGACACGCTCGAGGCCGATGCGCGCCGCACCGGTTTCGAGGCGCTGGCCCGCGCCGGCAGCCCGCTGCGCCTGCTGGCCGAAGAGCAGATCGCGCTGATCGACGTGGAAACCGGTGACAGCGAAGCCGCAATCGAGAAGTTTCAGGCGATCCTCGAAGATGCCGAGGTCACCGCGGGCTTGCGCCAGCGGGTGTCTCAGGTGATTGTCGCCTTGGGCGGAGAGCTTGACGCCGCCTGAAGCGTGTCGGGTCAATGGTTTGGCCGCATGTGATGGCCGGAAAAGAATGACGGGGACGGGTGTGGTGACAACGGCAAGGAACAGGACAGTCTTGGGCGCGGCGGCGCTTTGCATCGTGGCGGCCTGTTCGCAGAACGAGGTGATCCTGCCCGGCAAACGCGAGGCGATCCGCGCCGACGAGGCCGCATTGGCGCCCGAGACCGCCGTGGCGGATGCGCTGGCGCTGCCGGCGGTGCGGCGCAATGTCGACTGGCTGCAGGGCCATGGCACGCCCGCCACCCGCACCGACCATCCGGCCCTGGGCAGCGCGCTGCGCACGCTCTGGACCGCGCCGATCGGTCAGGGCGACAGCCGCAAGCTGCGGATCACCGCCGACCCGGTGGTGGCCGACGGCCGCATCTTTACCCTCGACAGCGAAGCGCTGGTCAGTGCCACCTCGACCGCCGGTCAGACCCTGTGGCAGCGCAACCTCGCGCATGCGCGCGATGGGGCCGGGCAGGGCTCTGGCGGTGGGTTGGCCATGGGCGGCGGGCGACTCTATGTCACCTCCGGCTACGGCACGGTGACCGCACTCGACCCCGCGACGGGCGCCGAGATCTGGAGCCAGAAGCTGCAAGCCACGGGGACCGCCGCGCCGAGCTATGACGGCGAGATCGTCTATCTGGTGGCCGGCGACCGGACCGCCTGGGCGCTCGAGGCCGACAGCGGCCGCATCCGCTGGCAGATCGACGGGCTCGACGACGTCAACAACGTGCACGGCGGCCCGGCACCGGCGATCACCGACCAGTTCGTGATCTTCGGTTATGGCTCTGGCGACGTGCAGGGCGCCTTCAAGAAGGGCGGCCTGCAGATGTGGAACGCCACTCTCGCGGGCAACCGCGGCGGCTTTGCCATCAACCGCGTCGACGACATCACCGGCGATCCGGTGGTGGTGGACAACACCGTCTATGTCGCCAACCACACCGGCCGTCTGGTGGCGCTCAACGCCGGCTCCGGCTCCCGCAAGTGGACCGTGCGCGACGCCGCGCTGCAGCCGGTCTGGGTGGCCGGCGGAGCGGTGTTCTTCATCTCTGACCGCAACGAGCTCAAGCGCGTCAATGTCTCGGATGGCGGCGCGGTCTGGTCGGTCGAGCTGCCGGGCTATACCAGCCAGCGGCCCCGCCGGCGCGACCGGATCTACGGCAACTACGGCCCGATCCTCGCCGGCGGCCGGCTTTATGTGGCGGGCGGCGACGGCACCCTCAGGGCGTTCGATCCGGCCAGCGGTCAGCTGATCGATACCGCCCCGATCCCGGGCGGCGCGACGGCAAATCCGGTGGTCGCGAACGGCGTGATGTACATCGTCACCAAAAACGGCCAGTTGCAGGCCTTGGGCGGCTGATGTATCGGAGGCGTTTGATGCCTTCCGGAGCCGTGTAGTCAGATGTCTTTCAGCCTCGCCATCGTGGGTCGCCCCAATGTGGGCAAATCCACGCTGTTCAACCGCCTCGTGGGCAAGCGCCTTGCGCTTGTCGATGACCAGCCCGGCGTCACCCGTGACCTGCGCGAAGGCGAGGCGCGGCTGGCCGACCTGCGCTTTACCGTGATCGACACCGCCGGTCTCGAGGATGCCACCGACGACAGCCTTGAGGGCCGGATGCGGCGGCTGACCGAACGCGCGGTCGACATGGCCGACATCTGCCTGTTCATGATCGACGCCCGCGCCGGTCTGACCCCGGTCGACGAGATGTTTGCCGAGATCCTGCGCAAGCGCGCCAAGCACATCCTGGTTGCCGCCAACAAGGGCGAGGGCTCGGCCGCCGATGGCGGTGTCATCGAGGCCTGGAACCTCGGGCTGGGCGAGCCGATCCGGCTTTCGGCCGAGCACGGCGAGGGGCTCAACGACCTCTACACCGCGCTGCTGCCGATCTCTGACGAGCTTGCGCTGACCGCGCCAGAGGACACGCCCGAGACCGACGTGGTGGTCGACCCCGACGCCGAGGTCTTGCCCGACCATGCGCCGACCAAGTCGAAACCGCTGCAGATCGCCGTGGTCGGCCGGCCCAATGCCGGCAAGTCGACGCTGATCAACCAGATCCTCGGCGAGGACCGCCTGCTGACCGGCCCGGAGGCCGGCATCACCCGTGACGCGATCTCGCTGCAGATCGACTGGAACGGCACGCCTTGCCGGATCTTCGACACCGCCGGCATGCGCAAGAAGGCGCGGGTGCAGGAAAAGCTCGAGAAGCTCTCGGTCTCTGACGGGCTGCGCGCGGTCAAGTTCGCCGAGGTGGTGGTGGTCCTGCTCGACGCAGCCATCCCCTTCGAACAGCAGGACCTGCGGATCGCCGACCTGGCCGAGCGCGAGGGCCGCGCCGTGGTGGTGGCGGTCAACAAGTGGGACGTTGAGCCGGAAAAGCAGCAGAAGCTGCGCGATTTGAAAGAGGCCTTCACCCGGCTGCTGCCGCAGCTCAAGGGCGCGCCGCTGATCACCGTCTCGGCCAAGACCGGCAAGGGGCTCGACCGGCTGCATGACGCCATCAGCCGCGCGCATGATACGTGGAACCGCCGGATCACCACCGCCCAGCTGAACCGCTGGCTCGAGGGGATGATCTCGGCGCACCCGCCGCCGGCGCCGCAGGGCCGCCGGATCAAGCTGAAATACATGACCCAGGCCAAGACGCGGCCGCCGGGCTTCGTGGTGATGTGCTCGCACCCCGACAAGATGCCAGAGAGCTACACCCGCTACCTTGTCAACGGGCTGCGCGAGGGCTTTGACATGCCCGGCACGCCGATCCGGCTGACGCTGCGCGGGCAGGGCGACAAGAACCCCTACAAGGGCCGCAAGAAACCCGGCCCTTCGAAGCTGCGTAAGCACCTCGGCAAGAATCGCGGCGACGACCGCTAGGCGCACGCCCACCCTGCCGGACAGCCAAAAACCGCCGGAAACCGCTTGAGGTCCCGGCGGTTTCTTTTTGCGCGGGGGCCTGCCGGTGGCGTCGGCAACGGCTTGCTGCTTACGGGGGATGGCGCAACCTGAGGGCGAATTTCCGCGCGGGATCTCGGCCGGTTTCTGCCGGGCGGCGGCAAGGCTCTGCCGGTTCTTGGAACTGCCATTCTTGCGCCGGGACAGAGGGTTGCGGGGCGCGGTGAAGGTCACCAGTTTGGTCGCAGACGGCAGCGACCGTCTGTTTGTAACAGTGACAGGAGTAACAAGTTGATCCGCAAGACCCTCACGCTCGCAGGCTTTGTACTGGCCGTGGCAAGCCCGGCACTGGCCCAGACCGATGTGGTCGACAGCGACGGCGACGGCACCTACTCGATGGCAGAGCTGCAGGCGGCCTATCCCGAGATGACGGCCGAGGACTTTGGCCGTGCCGACGTGGATCAGAGCGGCGATGTCAGCCCTGACGAGCTGACCATCGCGATCGAAACCGGGCTGCTCACGGAATAATCCCGGTCACCGGTTTCGGGTGGGGGCCTGTCGCAGCCGCAGATCACGGCACGGGCAGGATGATCGGGTGCACCCAGCGCCCGGGTCCGGAACCGGCGGGCGGCGTCCTTCGCGAGGAAGGGCGCCGCCCCTCACGCCCTGCGGTGCCAGAACTGCACCAAGGCGAGCCCGGCCAGCCCCAGTGCGCCGCCGCCGGCCAGCAGCAGCACCGCGACCGGCCCGCCCGGCCAGTTCGCCACCACCACCGCCACCAGTGCCCAGACCACCGCGATCGGATAGCCCGGCGCATCCGGACGGCGCAGGGTCACCATCACCGCCAGCGCCAGCGCCAGCAACAGCGCCAGCAGCGCCGCCAGAACCGCGTCGGTGATGCCGTAACCGGCCAGCAGCAGCGCCAGAGAGACCGAGGCCGCCGCCGTCAGCCAGCCGGCGTAGAGCCCGACCGGCCAATGGCCGAACCAGCCGTCGCGGCTGGGCGCGCGCAGCAGCGCCAGCACCGCGCCGCCCCACATCACCCAGATCAGCAGCGTCGACCAGATCGGGCTGGCCTGCGCCACCGCCAGCCATGGCGCGCCGACCACCAGCGAGATCAGCAGCGGCCAGCGAATTGGCGCCCAGTCGGGCGCATCGTGGCGTTTCAACAGCTGGAACCCGGTTCCGAGGATCAACCAGACATAGATCACCCCCCAGATCGCAAAGGCATAGCCCGCCGGCTGGGCTGGCGGGTCATCCTGCGGGATCGGGAATTGATCGGGGTCGAACCCGTTGAATCCGGGCGTGACAAGCGGACCGAGCGCAAAGGCAAGGGCCGCGACGAAGAGGAGTATGGCGAGGGCACGTGTCATGCCCCGCCATCTAATGCGGCCCGGTCGTCAGACCAGTGCGCCCTCGGCAGAAAGCGACGTCTTGCCACGAAGGTAGGGGTGCAGCGCCTCCGGCAGGGTGACCGAGCCATCGGCCTGCTGGCCGTTCTCGAGCACCGCGATCAGGCAGCGGCCCACCGCGAGGCCCGAGCCGTTGAGCGTGTGCAGAAACTCGGGCTTGCCGCCGTCTGCCGGTTTCATCCGGGCGTTCATCCGCCGCGCCTGGAAGTCACCGCAGACCGAGACCGAGGAGATCTCGCGGTAGCTGTCCTGGCCCGGCAGCCAGACCTCGATGTCATGGGTGCGGCGCGCGCCAAAGCCCATGTCGCCGGTACAGAGCACCACGGTGCGATAGGGCAGGCCCAGCCGCTCGAGAATGCCTTGGGCGCACTCGGTCATCCGGTCGAGCTCCTCGCGGCTTTTCTCGGGATGGGTGACCGAGACCATCTCGACTTTCTCGAACTGGTGCTGGCGCAGCATGCCGGCGGTGTCGCGCCCGGCGCTGCCCGCTTCCGAGCGGAAGCACTGCGAATGCGCCACGTAGCGCCGCGGCAGGTAGCTCTCGGCCACGGTCAAGCCGTTGACGATATTGGTCAGCGGCACCTCGGAGGTCGGGATCAGCCACCAGCCGTTGGTGGTCTGATAGCTGTCCTCGCCGAACTTGGGCAGCTGGCCGGTGCCATACATCATCTCTTCTTTCACCAGCACCGGGGTCCAGGTCTCGGTCAGCCCGTTCTCTTCGACATGGGTGTCGACCATGAACTGCGCCAGCGCCCGGTGGATGCGGGCCACCGCGCCAGAGAGCACCACGAAGCGCGAGCCCGAGAGCTTGGCGGCGGTCTCGAAGTCCATGCCGTCCTTGACGCCGGCGAGGTCGTAATGCTCCTTCGGGGTGAACTCGAAGGCGCGCGGCGTGCCCCAGCGGCGGATCTCGACATTGTCCTCCTCGTCCGCACCGTCCGGCACATCGTCGAACGGCAGGTTCGGCACCGACATAAGCGCGTCGGTCAATTGCTGGTCGAGATCCTTGGCGCGGGCCTGCATCTCGGCGACCTCGGCCTTCTTCTCGCCGACCAGCGCGCGCAGCCGCTCGAACTCGGCCTCGTCGCCACGGGCCTTGGCGGCGCCGACCTCTTTCGCGGCGGCCTTCTGGTCGGCCTGGGCGGTCTCGGCGGCATGGATCGCGGCGCGTCGGGCCTCGTCGATCTCGAGCAGGGACGACGACGCATTCTCCACCCCACGGCGGGCCATGGCGGCATCGAAAGCAGCCGGATTTTCGCGGATGGCGCGGATGTCGTGCATCTCTTCGTCCTCTGATTGGTGTGAGTCGCGCCGAGGTTATGCAACACCTGAGCGCAAAGCGGTAGGGGCGGGATCAGTCGAAGAGCGGTGCGCCAGAGACCACCGCCAGCGCGATCACCCCATAGGCCATCCAGCGGTAGCTGCGCTCATAGCTCGGATCGAACATCCGCTGGCCAATCAGCGCCGTTCCGACGTAGGGCACCGCCAGCACCAGCGCCACCAGAACCATCGCCGGGTTCGACAGGCCGGCAAGGACCAGGTTGGCCAGCACCACCACGTCGAGCAGCGCGAGGTAGAGGATGGTATTGGCCCGCACCACCCGCGCCGCCTTGAGCCCGACGAGGTAGAACAGGATCACCACCGGCCCGGTCAGACCGGTCATGCCGCCGACCAGCCCGGCCGCGAGGCCGATCGAGATCAGCCCGCCGCGGCCCATGGTGCCGCGATAGCGCCAGCCGGTGATCAGCGCGATCAGCGTGCCGCCGGCCACCGCCGTCACCACCCAGCGCACCGTGGTCTCTGGCAAGGCGTGCATCGCCTGCACACCCAGCGGCACGGTGAGCACGCCGCAGAGCGCCATCAGCCCGACCTCGGCCTTGTCGGCATCTTTCCAGGCGCGCGGCAGCAGCGCCACGGTGGTGCCGACGCCGGTGAGGGTGATGAGCAGGATGACATCGGCCGGCGGCAGGAACTGGCCGGCCACCGGCACGAAGATCAGGGCAGTGCCAAAGCCGGTAAAGCCGCGCACGACGCCCGCCATGGCAATGGTAAAGACCATCCAGCCCAGTCCCGGCACCGCCAGCACCGGGACGAGCCAGTCAGGCATCCACGTCGCCGAACTGGTTGCCGGTGTCCTTGGTCTTGGTCCAGTCGCGCTTGACGCCCAGCATCAGCAGCACGGTCGAGGCCACGAAGATCGACGAGTAGGTGCCGACCACGACGCCCCAGATCATCGCGAAGACGAAGCCCCGGATCACGTCGCCGCCCAGCACGAAAAGCGCGATCAGCGCCAGAAGCGTGGTCAGCGAGGTCATGAAGGTCCGGCTGAGGGTCTCGTTGATCGACAGGTTGAGCACCTCGCGAAGAGGCCGTTTCTTGAACTTCATCAGGTTCTCGCGCACCCGGTCAAACACCACAACCGTGTCGTTCAGAGAATAGCCGACGATGGTCAAGAGGGCGGCGATGATCGCGAGGTCGAACCTGATCTGCAGCTCCGAGAAGACACCGATGGTCAGGATCACGTCATGCACCAGCGCCACCACCGCGCCGAGGGCAAACTGCCACTCGAAGCGCAGCCAGATGTAGACCAGCACCGCCGCGATGGCGAGTACCACGGCGATTGCCGCGGTCTGGATCAGCTCTCCAGAGACCTTGGGACCGACCGATTCCACCGAGATGAAGCGGATGTCCGGCGCCACGCCCTGCAGTGCCGCCTCGACCGCCGCGATCACCCCGGCCGAGACGCTTTCCTCGCCGTCCTGGGCCTGGATGCGGACCATGGCGACATGCTGGTCGTCGTCAAAGCTCGGGTCGAAGACTTCCGAGATCGAGATGTCGCCCAGCTCGAGCGCCGCCAGCGCGTCGCGGTAGAGGCCGATGTCGAGGTCCTGGCTGCTCTCGGTGCGGATCGTGGTGCCGCCGCGGAAGTCGATGCCGTAGTTCAGCCCACGCAGCCCGAAAGAGACGAAGGCGAGGACGATCAGGACCATCGAGATCCCCAGCCAGAGCTTGGGGCGGGAGAAGAAATCCCAGGAAGTCTCCTGCGGGACAAGTTTCAGACGCATGGGCCTATACCTCGATGGTTTTGGGGCGGCGGCGTTCGAACCACGTCACGATGATCAGCCGCGTCACGAAGATCGCGGTGAACACCGAGGTGAGAATGCCCAGACCCAGCGTGATGGAGAAGCCCCGCACCGGGCCGGAGCCCATGACGAAGAGGATCACGGCGGTGATGAAGGTGGTGATATTGGCGTCGACGATGGCGCTCAGCGCCTTTTCATAGCCAAGCTCGATGGCGCGGGCCGGGCCGCGCGCGGTCTTGAGCTCTTCGCGGATCCGCTCGAACACCAGGACGTTGGCATCGACCGCCATGCCCACCGTCAGCACGATACCGGCGATGCCCGGCAGGGTCAGCGTCGCGCCGATCAGGCTGAGCACGCCGAACAGCAGGCCGATGTTCAGGATCAGCGCGATATTGGCGAAAAGGCCGAAGAGACCGTAGCTGAGCACCATGAAGACCAGCACCGCGGCAAAGGCCACCATGGTGGCGATCTTGCCGGCCTCGATGCTGTCGGCGCCAAGCTCGGGGCCGATGGTCCGCTCTTCAAGGAAGTCGAGACCGGCGGGCAGGGCGCCCGCACGCAGCAGCACCGCAAGGTTGGTCGATTCCTCGACCGAGAAATTGCCGGTGATGATGCCCGAGCCGCCGGGAATGTGGCTCTGGATCACCGGTGCGCTGATCACCTCGTCATCGAGCACGATGGCGAAGGGGTTGCCGATGTTCTCGGCGGTGTAATCGCCGAACTTGCGCGCGCCGGAGGGATTGAACCGGAAGTTGACCGCCGGGCGGCCGTTCTGATCGAAGGCGGGCTGCGCGTCGGTCAGCTCTTCGCCGGTCACCACCGGGTTTTCCTCGAGCACGTAGAACACGCCGTCCTCGTCCAGCGAGGGCAGGATTTCCTCGCCGATGCCGGGGTTGGCGGTGCCGTCGGAGGTGCGGCCCACCACCGGCTGAAAGGTCAGCTGGGCGGTGGTGCCGATGATGTCCTTGAGTTCCTGCGCCGAGCCGAGCCCGGGCACCTGGATCAGGATGCGGTCGCTGCCTTGGCGCTGGATGGTGGGTTCGCGGGTGCCGACCTCGTCGATCCGGCGGCGGATGATCTCGAGCGACTGCTGCACCGTGCGCTCGTCGGTGGCGAGGCGTTCGGCTTCCGACAGGGTGACGATCAGCACGTCCTCCTCGCCGCGGACCGCGAGGTCCTGTTCGCCGGCCGAGGTCAGCGACACCACCGGCTGCGCCAGGGCGCGGATCGCGGTCAGGGCGGCCTGCATGCCCTCAGGATTGCCGAGCTTGACGTGCAGCTCGTCGGCCGGGGCGTTCTGCCGGCGGATGGTGCCGACCTCGTCGCGCAGCGGCCGCAGGGTGTCGCGGACCTCGGGCCAGAGCGCGGTGATGCGGCTCTCATAGACCTCCTCGACCCTGACCTCGGCCAGGAGATGCGCACCGCCGCGCAGGTCGAGCCCGAGGTTGACCAACGCGGCCGGCAGGAAGGACGGCCAGCCCGCGGCCTGATCGCTCAGCTCGGCGGTGGCGCCTTGCACCTCGATGGCGGCGCGGGCGTCATTGACGCCTTCGACCCGGCTGTAAAACGCATTCGGCAGGGCAATGACAAGCCCCGCCGCACAGAGCGCCCAGATGAGCACCCGTTTCCAAAGATCGATCTGCAGCATGCGCCGCTCCCCTTTCAGAGGTCAGGACTTGGCAGGCTCGGTCTTGTTGAGAACCTGGGCGATGGTGTTCTGCACCACCCGGACCTTGACGCCCTCGGCGATTTCGACCTCGATCTCGTTGCCGTCTTCCTTGACCTTGGTCACCTTGCCGATCAGCCCGCCCTGGGTGACCACCTGGTCGCCACGGCGCAGGGCGCTGACCATGTTCTGGTGCTGTTTCATCTTTTTCTGCTGCGGGCGGATGAGCAGGAAATACATGATCGCAAAGATCAGGATCAGCGGGATGAATTGCGCGATCGCGTTGCCTTCCATGGAGGCGTCCTTTCAAGATGAGGGGCCGCGGGGGGACCCCCGCCGAATTTTGCCGGAACCTATGCGCGGCAGGGGCGGTTTGCAAGGCGAAGGCGGGCGGGACCTGCGGGGAAAGTGGCAGTGGCGGGGGTGCGGCGGTGGCGTCGGACTGTTGGCGGGGTCTACGGGTCGGACTTTGGAACAGCAGCTTTGATCTCCCCGCGCGTTGACCGCGGGCTGAGGGCTCGAGGCGCAGCGTCATGCCAAAGGCAAGCCGTTGGCATGAGGCCTCCCTCGGCACGTCGATTTGGCTGCCTCTGACGCCTCGATCAAAGGTTGTTCGAGCTTGGCTGCGTAAATTGCTCAACAAGACCGTTTGTTCGCCACACCACGGCCAATCGATGCGCGGCTGAGGAGGGGGTGATGCGCTATCAGCCCCAAGCCGAAACGACCGCCATATACCTCCCTGCGCGTTAACAGCGGGCTGCAAGCCCGCCGCGCATCGTCATGCCAAAGGCATGCCTTTGGCATGACGCCGTCCCCTGGCACGGCGATTTGGCAGCCGAACTCGCGGCGTTCAGAGGTTCTACGGATTTGGTTACCATTAATCGCGCAGCATGACCGTTGGATCGCCGCCCTACGGCCCGACGATGCGCGGCTCGACACCACCGCCCCACAACGCACGGCTCGTCTTTTCTTCTCCCCGCGGCTCCGCTATCTCTTCCCCATGCGACTGAACGAGATCTCCTTCACCGACGCCGAGCCCGTCGACGGCTATGGCCCCGGCTTCTTCCGCATCGGCGGCAAGGTCCATCGCGGCCATGTGATCACCGCACCTTCGGGCACCCGCCTCTGGGACGGTCTTGACGACACCGCGCCGCTTTTGGCGCTGGCCGGAGAGATCGACGTGCTTTTCATCGGCACCGGCGCCGAGATCGCGCATATTCCCGCCGCGCTGCGCCAGAGCCTCGAAGCCGCCGGTCTCGGGGTCGAGACCATGGCCTCGCCCGCCGCCTGCCGCACCTACAACGTGCTGCTCTCGGAAGGGCGCCGGGTGGCACTGGCGGCCTTGCTGGTGGCAGCGGCAGAGTGACGCCGGCGCACAGAGCCGGGTGCCGCCGCGGTGCGTGCCGTCGGCCGGTCGTTGCGGCAGGCCGCACGTCATGATCCTGCAGGCCGACACCCTGACGGTCACCCGGGGGGGCATTCCGGTGCTCGAGGCGGTGAGCTTTGCCTTGCCACCTGAGCGCGCACTGGTGCTGCGCGGGCCCAACGGCATCGGCAAGACCACGCTGTTGCGCACGGTCGCCGGGCTGCAGCCACCGCTGAAAGGCCGGCTGACCGGGGCGGAGGACCGCGTGGCCTATGCTGCCCATGCCGACGGGCTGAAATCGACCCTGACAGTGGCGGAAAACCTCACCTTCTGGGCGCAGGTCTTTGGCCGGACCGATATTGCCCCGGCGCTCGCCGCCTATGAGCTGGAGCCGCTGGCCAGCCGAGCCGCCGGCCAGCTCTCAGCCGGGCAGAAACGCCGGTTGGGACTGGCGCGGCTGATGGTGACCGGGCGGCCGATCTGGGTGCTGGACGAACCCACGGTCTCGCTCGATCGCGCGGCGGTGGCGATGTTTGCGGCGGCCGTGCGGGCGCATCTGTCAGGCGGTGGCGCGGCGCTGATCGCCACCCATATCGAGCTTGGCCTCGATGGCGCTGAGCTTGATGTCAGCCGGTTTCGTGCCAAGCCGCGCACGACGGATGAGTTCGACGAGGTCTTCCTGTGATCGCGCTGCTGAAACGCGACCTGGCGCTGGCGGTGCGGGCCGGGGGCGGTTTCGGCCTTGGGCTGGCATTTTTCCTGATCGTCGTCACCCTGGTGCCCTTCGCGGTCGGCCCGCAGTCGGACCTGCTGGGCCGGATCGCGCCCGGGGTGCTCTGGCTGGGCGCGCTTCTGGCCTGCCTGCTGTCGCTTGACCGCATTCTGGCACTCGACTGGGAGGATGGCTCGCTCGACCTGCTGGCCACCGCGCCGCTGCCGATGGAAGGCATCGTCTCGGTCAAGGCACTGGCGCATTGGCTGACCACCGGGCTGCCGCTGGTGCTTGCCGCGCCGGTGTTCGGCGTGCTGCTGAACCTGGCGGGGCCGGGCTTTTTCTGGCTCACGCTGTCGCTCTTGCTCGGCACGCCGGCGCTCTCGGTGATCGGCACCTTCGGCGCGGCGCTGACCGTGGGGCTGAAGCGCGGCGGGCTGCTGTTGTCGCTCCTGGTGCTGCCGCTCTACGTGCCGACGCTTATCTTTGGCGCCGAGGTGGCGCGGCGCGGGGCAGAAGGCATGGCGGTGGAGACCCCGCTGATGATGCTGGCAGGGGTGTCGCTGGCGGTGATCGCGCTGCTGCCCTTTGCCAGTGCGGCGGTGCTCAGGGTGAACCTGCGGTGATGGGGGCGGTGGGTTGCAAACCCACCCTACGGCGGGGCGCGAGGGGCGGGGTGTTGCAATCCCACCCTACGGCGGGACGCGAGGGGCGGGGGGGTGCAATCCCACCCGATGGCGGGCAGGGGGCGCTGGCATGGCGCAACAGGCCGTGGGGTGCCGACCCGCCCTGCAACAGGACACCGTGAACTCCGCCGGTCAAAGGCGCGCCGGACCGCGACGAAAATGCCGCTGGCATCGCCACACATTCACGAATAGGTATCTGTCATGACCTCGATCTGGGAATATGCGAACCCGAAGAAGTTCATCGACACCAGCGACCGGGTGATCCCGGCGCTTTGGGTGCTGTCGCTGGGCTGTCTGGCCACCGGGTTGATCTGGGGGTTCTTCTTCACGCCGGACGACTACCGCCAGGGCTCGACCGTCAAGATATTCTACCTGCATGTTCCGGCGGCGCTGATGGCGATCAACGCCTGGTTCATGATGCTGGTGGCCTCGCTGATCTGGATCATCCGCCGCCACCATGTGAGCGCGCTGGCCGCCCGCGCCGCGGCGCCGGTGGGACTGGTGATGACGCTGATCGCGCTGGTCACCGGAGCAATCTGGGGCCAGCCGATGTGGGGCACCTGGTGGGCCTGGGATCCGCGGCTGACGTCGTTCCTGATCCTGTTGCTGTTCTACCTCGGCTATATCGCGCTGTGGAGCGCGATCGAGAATGACGACACTGCCGCCGACCTGACCGCGGTGCTCTGCCTCGTCGGTTCGGTCTTTGCGGTGCTGTCGCGCTACGCGGTGAACTTCTGGAACCAGGGGTTGCACCAGGGCGCCTCGCTGTCGCTCGATGCCGAGGAGAACGTGGCGGATGTCTTCTGGTACCCGGCGCTGGTGGCAATGGCGGGCTTTGTGCTCTTGTTCGTGCTCTTGGTGCTGATCCGCACCCAGACCGAGATCCGCGCGCGCAGGATGCGCGCCCTGCTGGCACGGGAGCGGATGCAATGATCCCTGAGCTTGGCAAATACGCCGGCGCGGTGCTCTCGGCCTATGGGGTCAGCCTGTTGCTGCTGGCGCTGATCATCTGGGCCAGCCTGTGGCGGGCGCGGCAGGTCCGCGCCCAGCTCAGGGATGTCGAGGCGCGGCTGAAGGCTCAGCGCTCGCAGTAGGTGCCGGGCTGACTGACCGGGCAGGAGGCGCGCTGGCTGTCACTGCCCTGCGCCCCGATCACGGCGAGCACCAACAGGATCGCCGCCTGAACTGTAACCAAAATCATTCTCATCTCTAGGAATCCATTCTGCCTCTTGCGCCCAATTCTATGTGGGCTGCCGGCAGATAAACGGGGAATAGCCCGGCTGTCGCCTCACGAATGCGCGATGGGCGGGGCGCTGCGCACATATTCGGCGGGGCTGCGGGAACAGGTGGCACATCAGGCACGGGATGCCTCGGAAACACGCGCGCCGCATGCGGTCCGGGTCGGCAAGCGGCGGCGCAGGGCGCGCCGCCGGGGGAAAGCCTTTCAGCCGGTCCTCTTGCGGGGCTGTGCCTCGTCTCCCATCGACAGGCCAAGCCGGGCCCTGAGGGACGACGGCACCATCCGCGCGGCGCTGATCCGCGGCATGGGCATTTCGCGGATGACCTGCTCTGCGCCGTAAAGCTCCAGGTACTCGCTGTAATTGTCGAAAGCACGGCGGTCGAGGTAGTCGATGAAGGTCTCGGCCGGGGCGCCCTCGGCAAGGATCACGTCGTGGTTCTCGGTCTCGACATGATAATAGGTGACGCTGTCGCCGAGTTCGGCCAGCGGCACCCAGTTGATCGTCGTACCATTCACCAACGCGGCGGCATTGATCACCAGCCCGTCGATCACCAGCCCATGATCGCCGGTCACCACAAGGGGCCGTTTTGGCAGCCCGTCACCCAAGGCGCCCTTGCGAATGCGCACCGGCTGGATGCGCGCACCGTTGAGGAATTTGCGGATGGTCTGTCGGCCCAACCATTTGACGGCGACGGTCTTGCCGCTTGCGGTCAGGATGTCCTGGCCAATGCATAGGGTTTCGACGGCGCGGTCGCCGTCTGGGGTGGCGATCAGCGTGCCGGCGGCAAAACAATAGCTGTAAGACGCCGAGGTATCGGGATTGACGTTCGACCCCTCCAGACCGTTGTTGTTCGACACGACGAAGCGCGCGAAGCTATTTTGGTCCTCGATAATCGGATCGCCGTTCCCGGACAGACCGATGTAGACGAACGGTCCGGTGAAGCCCGAGGAGGACCAGTCGATGTCCTGGTTAGGATCGGTGTTGCCGTTGACGCCGTCTCCGTCGCTGGCAAGCTCTACAAGTGTGGTGGGATTGGACTGGGCCGGACCATGCGTGGCACCGGCGCCCATACCTTGAACTTCATAGTAAACGCTGAAACTTTCTTGAGCCATGTGAATATCCCTCGGAAGTTATGTAGTCTGTCAAAATAGGGTCCCGTAACGCCATGAACCGGTGAAAATAGTCCCGATGGCACGGGGATCGGACCGTTAGGCTAGCGCGGCTTTGTCAACCAGACAAGTTTTGGTTTAAACGCCCAGGTTCCGGCTTGCGGCAGGGCGCAGGCGTGGGGATACTTGGCCGGTGCTGCCACGCCGAGGCGGCGGTGGCGTGACCGTGCGGTGCGGCGCTGGCCGCCGGCAGACCCGATGGAGCGCGCATTGGACGTTTTGATCTTTGGTGACGGGCCGGCGGCGCGACTGGCGGCCATCGCGCTTGCGGGCCTTGGCCTGCGGGTGGTCCGGGCCTTGCCGCGACCGGGGCTGGGACCGCCGCCGACCACCCGCCACACCCATGTCGTGGCCAGAACGGTGCTGCCCAGTGCCGCGGCAATCGACGCCGGATTGGCGCAGGAGATCACGGCGCGGATTGCCCCGGACTGTCTCTGGCGCCAACTGACCGGCGATGGCTGCACCGAGTACACCGAACCGCACATTTCCCGCGCCGCGATCGACAGCGCGCTGGCGGTCTGCCTGGCCCGGCGTCCCCTAGAGGCCTGGCGCGATGTCACGCTCACCGGGCGCTGCGGCACGCGGCTGAGCGCTCGGAGCGCTGCCGGGGCAGGGGTGTTTGACCTGGTCATCGACGCCACCGGCGCGCATCGGGCGACGCGGGCCATGCTGGCGCCCTTCGCGCCGGCGGCACGGCTCGAGGATGATGGCCCGGTGCGGCTCTATCAGACCTACGAACTGGCCCTGCCGGCACCGCAGCCGCTGCTGCATTGGTCCGGCCCTGCGGTCGAGGGGCCGACGCGGGCGCTCTATGGCGATTTCGACGGTCGGCGGATGCGCATCACCGCGGCGCTGGGGCGGGGCGCGCCCCGCATCGCAACGCTCGACGATGTCGCGCGGGCCGTCCATCCGCAGGTGGCCGCGCTCATCCCCAAGGGCGCCCGGCTGGTGCGCAGGACCGCGACCATCGCGCCGAATTACCGCCGGTTGCGGGTGCCGGAGGCGGAGATGCCGAACTGGATCGCTCTGGGCGACGCGCGCTCGCAGTGGCCGCCCCGGCTGGGCACCGGGCTGAGCGCCTTGTTCCGACAATGCCGGATCCTGCAAGAGACCCTTGCGGGTGGCGGCACCCCGCAGGAGGCGCGCACCGCCATCGACACCTGGCTCGATACCGAATGGGACAAGCAGATGACCCTTTCGGCGCATCTGCGGTAGTCCGCGCCGGACGCCTCAGCCCGCCAGCGGCGTCACAGCCTGCTCGGCATGGACGATCCCCAACCGCGCCTTGATCGCCGCCGGCACGAGCCTTGGCGCGGAGATCCGCGGCATGGGCATTTCGCGGATGATCCTTTCGGCGCCGTAGAGCGCGAGGTACTCGGCGTGATTGTCGAAGGACTGCCGGCCAATGTAGTCGATGAAGGTCTCGGCCGGCGCGCCCTCGGCGAGGATGACGTCGTGCGCCTCGGTCTCGAGGTGGTAATAGGTCACCTCGTCGGGCAGTTCGGCCAGGGGCACCCAGGCGATCGTGTGGCCGTTGACCAGCGCCGAGGCATTGATGACCAGACCGTCAATCACCAGCCCATGATCGCCGGTGAGGGTCAGATCGGAGCGCGGCAGGCCACCGCCCAAGGCCCCGGCACGGACCCGGACCGGTTGCAGGAACAGGCCGGAGGTCTTCTTTCGCGCAGTCTGGCGGCCGACCCATCTGACCGCGGCCGCGCCTCCGCCTGCGGTGGTGACCATGTCGCCGATGACAAGACACTCTACCGCGACCTGGCCCGCCGGCGTGGCAATCGCGGTTCCGGCGGTAAAGCATTGGTTTTCCGTGCCCGGCGTGGCTGTGGCAGAGTCAAAATCTCCCTCCTCGCCGTCGGGCGTGCGCTGGAAGGATTGATCGCTCGGTCCGGGATTGGCCGGGGTCTGGTCGCGGCCGATTTCGGTTGATCCCGGGTTCTCGGCCAGAAAGTCGGCGTCGTCGGCAGCATCGAAGTTCGTGGCGGGACCGGTCAACACGATATGCTGGTTGGCGCCGGGATCGTGCAGATAGAGGTTCCCTGGGTCGTTCCACCAGAGTTGATGGTCTGAGAAATCCGACTGTCCGCCGCCGATGTTGTTCGGCGACGTTCCGGTGGCGCGTTCACTGTCGACAAGGGTGAAGTGCTCGCCCGGGCCAAGCGAAGTTCCCGGCGGAAACGTATGGAGAAGCGCGAAATTCACGCCATCGAACCCCCAAAGCTCGAGGCCGCCGATATCGATCGCCGCGCCCGAGACGTTGGTGAATTCCACAAACATATCCTGGAATCCGTTGGTGCCGTCGTTGAAGTTGTTGTGATCGGTCGTCGGGTGGGCATGCAGTTCGTTGAACGCGATACCTCCCCTCAGAACATGGTCTGTCACTGGCATGGGCTGGTCTCCGAGCTGGGAAAGGACTTGTTTGAGAGGTCGAGAAACGGCGCGATGACAGGCAAGCTGTCAAGACGACGCGGCAACGAGACAACGCGGAAACAAGACAACTCGGAAACAAGACAACGCGGAAACACGTCAAAACCGGGCCGTGACCGCGGCGTCCCGCACGGGTCTGCGGCGGGTCTTTCCGGGCACAGACCCCGGACCAGATGGGTCGCCGGCGCGGGCCGGCCGTGAGGCGTCAGGCGGTCAGCGCCATCTCGCCGTCGGCCAGAACACCCAGCCGCGCGCGGATCGCCTTCGGCAGCAGCCGGGCGGCACTGATCCTCGGCGCGGCCATCTCGGGAATGATCCGCTCGGCCCCGAAGAGGCCAAGATACTCGGCGAAATTGTCGAAGGCCCGCCGCCCGAGATAGTCGATGAAGGTCTCGGCCGGGGTGCCATTGGCGAGGATGACGTCGTGCGCCTCGGTCTCGACGTGGTAAAAGGTGATCTGGTCGGGCAGGTCGCGCAACGGGACCCAATCGATGGAATGCCCGTTGACCAGCGCAGAGGCATTGATCACCAGCCCGTCGATCACCAGGCCATGGTCGCCGGTGACGGTCAGATCCGCGCAGGGCAGTCCCTGACCAAGCGCTCCGGCGGCGATGCGGACCGGCTGCATCCGGCGACCAGAGCTCACCCTGGCGAGGGTCTGGCGACCGATCCAGCGGACCGCCACCGACCGGCCCGCTGCCGTCGCGATGGTATCACCGATGCGCAGATCCTCGACCGCGATTGCACCAAGCGGCGTGGTGATGCGCGTGCCGGGCGCAAAGCAATGGGCCGAATTGGCGGTGTTGATCGATGCAAGCGGAACGTTGTCCGGGTAATTGTCTATCTGGGATTGCTGCGTCGCGCCAAAGTGGTCGGGCGGCAGCGGATGCGCGAAAAGGTGGGTCGTCGTGGTGTTGTTCGGATTGCCGTTGAAATGGGTGATCTCGAAAACCTGGAAGACCTCGCCATTGAACGTGAAGCTGCCGACCCATTCTGTTTGCCAATCCAGACCCGTGGCCTGCGAGTCGTAGGCTTCCCCGGCCTCGAAGGTATCCGGCACCGTGCCGCCGGAGAGTTCCGTGTGGGTCATGGTGACGGGGCCGACAATGGTCCCTGACGACTGCGTTAACGTTGTTCCGTCAAAGTTGTAGGTAGCTTGCGAATTTGTTTCAAAAGGCATGATGCTGATCCCGTAAATGCGACCAAAGTCCTAGTGTCGTCTCATCTGAAATCAAAACTCAAGCCTGACAGGATCAGGATCCGGCTTCCGGGCCGCGACCGGCAAACGGCAAAACGGCCCGGAAGCAGGGGCTCCGGGCCGCGTCATCGGCCAGAATTCGCTAGTGTGGTGGGGGCCGTCTTCTTCGCCCTCAGGGCCGCTTTCGACCGGTCGCGCAGCGCCGGGCGGCGGGCGGGCCGGCCGGCGCTGCGCGAGGCCAGTGACGGCGTCAGCCGGCCAGTGCGAGGTCTGCCGCCGGGTCCGCGAGGTTTAGGCGCTGACGCAGCGCGCCTGGCAGCAGGCGTGCCGAGGAAATCCGGGGCTGCGGCATTTCGGGGATGATCCGCTCGGCACCGTAGAGCGCGAGGTATTCGGCGGCATTGTCGAACGCCTGACGGCCAATGTAGTCGATGAAGGTCTCTGCCGGGGCGCCCTCGGCAAGGATCACGTCATGCGCTTCGGTCTCAATGTGGTAGACGGTGAAGCTGTCTGGCAATTCGGCCATCGGCACCCAGTCGATGGTGGTGCCGTTGACCAGCGCCGCGGCGTTGATCACCAGCCCATCGATCACCATGCCATGATCGGCGGTGACGGTCAGGTCGGCATGGGGCAGGCAATCGCCAAGCGCCCCGGCGCGAATGCGGACCGGCTGAAAGCGCGCGCCCATGACGGCGCGGTGCAGGGTCTGTCGACCGATCCAGCGCACCGGGACGGTGGCACCGGTGGCGGTCAGCACGAGGTCGCCGATCTCCAGCGCCTCGACGGCGCGGTCGCCGTCGGCGGTTGCGATCCGGGTGCCTTCGGCAAAGCAGGTGGCTTGCGAACTCGCCGACACCGGGGCGGGATCACTGACGTAATTGCTGGGATAGGCCGGGTCGCCGGAGGCCGCGGTGGGGGAGACGATGGAATAAAACGAAGGGCTTTCGAAGACGAGGAAGAGATGTCCACCTTCGGTATAGTGACCGACGAAGCTGTATCCAGATCCGTTCGTATAGGCGTCGCCCACGTCCCAACTGTCGTCGTCGGTGTCGTCGCCGCCGATCAATGTACCGTCGGGCAAGTTGTTGCTGTTGATAATGCCGCCGCCGGGTTTGGCATAAAGAGTGAATGAGGCGATTTCATAGTCTTGGGCCATTAATTTTCCAGTCGTCCAGTTCAATTTACGCCCGCGATATCCGGCGGACGCCTTCTATGTTGCACCGCGCCGAATGCCTTGTCTGGGCGGTCACCCGACGGACGCTCTCCAGATGTTTCCACGATGTCAATGTCTTGGCTCGAAGGTGAGAGGTATTTAACGGGTGAAGCATCAAAATTTGCGCTAAGCTCGGGCCACCGGGATCCAGAAAGGCCCGGAGGGTGATGCCTCGGGCCCTGTCCGGTCACCGGTTTCGGCGCGGAGACGGCCGACTTCATCTGGTTGCGCAGGCGGCACTAAAGATCAGTGACCGCGGGGGGGCGCCGCTGGGATCACCCGGCGTCTGAGACGGCTGCCGCCGGGTCCGCGAGGCCCAGACGCCGACGGATCGCGCCCGGCAGCAGACGCGCCGAGGAAATTCGGGGCGTCTGCATTTCGAAGATGATCCGCTCGGCACCATAGAGCGCGAGGTACTCGGCGGCATTGTCGAACGCCTGCCGGCCGATGTAGTCGATAAAGGTCTCTGCCGGGGCGCCCTCGGCGAGGATCACGTCATGCGCTTCGGTCTCGACGTGGTAGACGGTAAAGCTGTCTGGCAGGTCCGCCATCGGCACCCAGTCGATGCTGGTGCCGTTGACCAGCGCCGCGGCGTTGATCAACAGACCGTCGATCACCATGCCATGATCGGCGGTGACGGTCAGGTCGCTGTGAGGGACCCCGTCGCCAAGCGCCCCGGCGCGGAGGCGGACCGGCTGACACCGCAGGCCGGCGGTCGCTCTGGTCACGGATTGGCGCCCGAGCCACCGGACCGGCACGACCTGGCCCGCGGCGGTCAGCACCTCGTCTCCGATTGCCAGTGCCTCCACCGCGACTTCGCCCTGGGGCGTCGCGATCCGCGTGCCGGCGGCGAAACACGCCAGAAGGTTGGAGAAATTCGAGTAGTCGACGGTACCGTCAGAGTTATGGTTCGAGACCGAATAGTTGACCCCGGCGATCATCGGGGTTTCCGAGACCAGTGCGTAATCGAGCGTATTGAGCGGGCTGAAATCGTCATTTGCGGTTGAATTCTCGAACACGACATAGACGGTGAATGACGGATCGCCGTTATCCGGTGTTACCGTGAATTTTGCACGCGAGGCGACGGGAGTGCTCTTGAGGAAAATCGCCGAATCCGGGCCCACGATCTGATTGGTATCGTTCGGACCGATGTCGTCGAATATGGCATCATCGCTATCGAGCACCTGAAAACTCGCTTCTGCGCCGCTGGCGAAGGTGAAGGAATGCGTCTCGTCCGGGTTCGTATAGACATCTTCCATCGTTGCGCTGAACGTCGTGTTGATCGTCAATACAGCAAAAGTCATGCCAAAAACCTCCGGGTCAGGTCTGAATGAATGCGTGGAATGACGGCAATCGTAGCCCGGACTCCGCCGCGCCGCCAAGTGATGTGACGCGGTGCCGGGCGAACAGGCCGGGAGCGGCGGCTCGCGGCGATGTCGGAAAGCCCCCCGGGGAACCGCAAAGGCAAACGGCCCGGAGCAGGTGCTCCGGGCCGTGTCATTTGCGACGAGACTGCAGGACCGGCTGTGCCGGCCCAGCGCCAGATCAGGCCGATTTCGCCAGGTTGCGCAGCACGTAGTGCAGCACGCCGCCGTTCTCGATGTACTCGATCTCGACCGCGGTATCGATGCGGCACTTCAGGGTGATCTCCTCGGTGCGGCCATCGGCGAAGGTGATGATGCAGGGCACCATCTTGCCCGGCGTCACGTCGTCGAGACCGTGGATCGCCACGTCCTCTTCGCCGGTCAGGCCCAGAGACTTGCGGGTCACGCCGTCGGTGAACTCGAAGGGGATGACGCCCATGCCGACGAGGTTGGAGCGGTGGATGCGCTCGAAGCTCTCGGCGATGACCGCCTTGACGCCCAGAAGCGCGGTGCCCTTGGCGGCCCAGTCCCGCGAGGAGCCGGCGCCGTATTGCTCGCCACCGAAGATCACCAGCGGGGTGCCGTTTTCCTGATGCGCCATCGCAGCATCGAAGATCGATGTCTGCTCGCCGTCGGGGCCTTTGGTATAGCCGCCCTCGACGCCGTCGAGCATCTCGTTCTTGATGCGGATGTTGGCGAAGGTGCCGCGCATCATGACCTCGTGGTTGCCCCGACGCGAGCCGTAGGAGTTGAACTCGCGCACCGGCACCTGACGCTCGATCAGGTACTGACCGGCAGGGGTCGATTCCTTGAACGACCCCGCCGGCGAGATGTGGTCGGTGGTGATCATGTCGCCCAGCAGCGCCAGAACCTTGGCGCCGTCGATGTTCTCGATCTTGTGAGTGTCCATGGTGATGCCCTGGAAGTAGGGCGGGTTCTGGACATAGGTCGAGGTCGCGGGCCAGTCATAGGTCTTGGCGTCTGTGGTTTCGACGCCCTGCCATTTTTCGTCGCCCTTGAAGACATCGGCGTATTTCGACTGAAAGGCCTCGCGGGTCACGGTCTGTTCGACCAGGTCGGCAACCTCCTTGGTCGTGGGCCAGATGTCCTTGAGATAGACGTCGTTGCCGTCCTTGTCCTTGCCGAGGCTCTCCTTGGTGATGTCGACGTTCATGTCGCCAACCAGCGCATAGGCCACCACCAGCGGCGGCGAGGCGAGATAGTTGGCGCGGACGTCGGGCGAAATCCGACCTTCAAAGTTCCGGTTGCCCGAAAGCACCGAGGTCGCCACCAGGTCATAATCGTTGACCGCCTTGGAGATCGGCGCTTCCAGCGGGCCGGAGTTGCCGATGCAGGTGGTGCAGCCATAGCCTACGAGGTTGAAGCCGATGGCGTCGAGGTCTTCCTGCAGGCCGGCGGCCTCAAGGTAATGCGACACCACCTGGCTGCCCGGCGCCAGCGAGGTCTTGACCCAAGGTTGACGGGTCAGGCCCAACTCGCGCGCCTTGCGGGCGACGAGGCCGGCACCGATCATCACATAGGGGTTCGAGGTGTTGGTGCAGGAGGTGATCGAGGCGATCACGATCGAGCCGTCATGCAGCTGGTAGGCGCCGTCGTCGGTCTTGTACCAGCCCTTGGCATGATGGCCTTCGTCGCCGGGGATGTCCTGCGGCTCGGGCGCGCCGCCTTCACCTTCCCAACGCACCTCAGCATTGGCGCTGGCATCGGTCCCGTCGCGCAGACCTTTGATGTACTTGCCAAATTCTGTCGCAGCCGAGTCCAGCGCGATGTAGTCCTGCGGCCGTTTCGGGCCGGAGATCGCCGGCACGATGGTGCCCATGTCAAGCTCGAGCGTGTCGGTGTAGACCGGATCGTAGTTCGCGTCGCGCCACATGCCGTTTTCCTTGGCATAGGCTTCGACCAGCGCCACGCGGTCCTTGTCGCGGCCGGTGTTGGTGAGATAGCGCAGGGTCTCGTTGTCGATCGGGAAAAAGCCGCAGGTGGCACCGTATTCCGGCGCCATGTTGGCGATGGTCGCGCGGTCGGCCAGCGGCAGGGTGTCGAGACCGTCGCCGTAGAATTCGACGAACTTGCCAACCACGCCCTTGGCGCGCAGCATCTCGACGACCTTGAGCACCAGGTCGGTACCGGTGGTGCCTTCGAGCATCGCTCCGGTCAGCTTGAAGCCGATGACCTCGGGGATCAGCATCGAGATCGGCTGGCCCAGCATCGCGGCCTCGGCCTCGATGCCGCCCACGCCCCAGCCCAGAACGGCAGCGCCGTTGACCATGGTGGTGTGGCTGTCGGTGCCGACGAGCGTGTCGGGGTAGGCCACTTCCTCACCGTTCTGGTCGACGTCGGTCCAGATGGTCTGGGACAGATACTCGAGGTTCACCTGGTGGCAGATGCCGGTGCCCGGCGGCACGACGCGGAAGTTGTTGAAGGCCGACTGGCCCCACTTGAGGAAGGTGTAGCGCTCCATGTTGCGCTCGTACTCGCGGTCGACGTTCATCTGGAAGGCGCGCGGGTTGCCAAACTCGTCGATCATCACCGAGTGGTCGATGACCAGGTCGACCGGGTTCAGCGGGTTGATCTTCTCGGGGTCGCCGCCCAGTGCGACGATGCCGTCGCGCATCGCGGCGAGGTCGACCACGGCGGGAACGCCGGTGAAGTCCTGCATCAGCACGCGGGCCGGGCGATAGGCCAGCTCGCGCGTGCCCTTGCCGCCGTCCTTGGCCCAGTCGCCAAAGGCGCGGATGTCATCGGTTGTGACGGTCTTGCCGTCCTCAAAACGGAGCATGTTCTCCAGCACCACCTTCAGCGCGGCGGGCAGCTTGGAGAAGTCACCAAGCCCGGCCTCCTGCGCGGCGGGGATGGAGTAGTAGGACAGGCTCTTGCCGCCTGCCGAAATCGACTTGCGGGTCTTCGAGCTGTCATGACCGACTGTGATGGGCATGGAATGGCTCCCTTCCGATGATGCCAAGGGGTTTCGCTATGCCTGCAATAGCCCTGTCGGGGGGGCGCAATCAAGGGGGGTGCGGCACTTTGTATGCGATAGTATGCAATTAATTTCGGTGACGGTCCGGTGCGGACGTCGCGCCATATCGCAAAACCTTGATTGGTTATTTCATTCGCCTGCCTCTAGGTAGGCTTATGCGACGAAACGAGGAATTTCCATGCGGCTGAACGTGATCCTTGGCGCGGCGGCCTTCGGGCTGGCGGGGGTAATGGGTGCCGGCACCGCCCGGGCTCAGGCCGAGGCAGGGCCGGGAGCGCCCGTGGTTGTCGAACTTTTCACCTCTCAGGGCTGTTCTTCCTGTCCGCCGGCCGACGAGCTGCTGCACAAATTGGCGGCACGAAGCGACGTGATCGCGCTGGCGCTGCATGTCGACTACTGGGATTACATCGGCTGGAAGGACCGCTTTGCCCTGCCGGGCCACACCCGGCGGCAAAAGGGCTATGCCAAGGCGGCGGGACGGCGGATGATCTATACGCCGCAGATGATCATCAACGGCACCGATCACGTGGTCGGCAACCACCCGATGGACGTGAGCGACCTGATCGCCCAGCACGAGGCGCGGCCGCGGCCGGTGACTCTGACGCTGGAAGAGAGCGGCGGCAAGACCATCCTGACCCTGACCGCGGCGTCCGAGTTGCCGGGCGAGGTGCGGGTGATGCTGGTGGATTACGATCCCCAAGCCACCACCGAGATCACCAAGGGCGAAAACGCCGGGCGCACCATCTCTTATGCCAATATCGTCGAGAGCTGGCAGGAGTTGGGCCGTTGGGACGGGCGCGGTGATTTCCGCGCCGAGCTGCCCGAGGTGAGTTCGGCGGCGGTGCTGGTGCAGCAGGCCGAGTTCGGCCCGATGATGGCGGCGGGTCTCCTGCCGTGATCACGCCGGTTTGGCGTGGGTCTCGCGATACCAGACGTAAAGCCCCGACACCACGATGATCGTCGCGCCCAGAATGGTCGCCGCATCGGGATACTCGGAAAATATCAGCGCCCCCCAGAGCGTGGCAAAGAGCAGCCCGCAATAGGTGAAGGGCGCCAGCGTGCCGGCTTCGCTGATCTGCAGCGCGCGGATCAAGAGCAGCTGGCCGGCGGCGGCGACACAGCCGATGACGGCGATCAACCCGAAAGAGACCGCGTCGGTTGGCATCTGGCCCACCACCGGCAGCAGGGCGGTCATCACCACGCCGCCGAAGGCCGCGGTATAAAGCAGCGAGGTCCAGGCATCCTCGTCGCGGCCGACGAAACGGGTGATCAGCGTATAGGCCGAGAAAAACAGCGCCGCGCCAAGCGGAAAGATCGCCGCCGGGCTGAAGACCTCGGTGCCGGGGCGGATGATGATCAGCGCGCCGATCAGCGCGGCGCCAATCCCAAGCGCCCTGCGCAGCCCGATCTTCTCGCCCAGAAACAGCGCCCCGCCGAGGGTGATCAGCACCGGGTTGAGATCCATGATCGCGGTGTTCTCGGCCAGGCCGATGCGGCTCAACCCGTTGAAAAAGCAGAAGGTCGCGGCAAACAGGCAGACCGAGCGCGCCAGTTGCAACCCCGGGTAACGGGTGCGCAGCGTCACGCCCAGCCGCGGCAGGACAAGCAACAGGACAACCAGTGTCTGGCCGGCATAGCGCGCCCAGAGCGTGGTCGGCACGCCGATCCGGGTGGTCAGCTCCTTGGCACAGGAATCCAGGATCGAAAACAGCAGCATGGTGCCGATCATCAGCGCGATGCCGCGGCCGGCATCGGTGCGCGGTCTTGGGATGTGCAGGAAAGCCATGGGCCAGCCTTACGGGCCTTTGCCGCGGCTGTCCATCGCGCTCAGCCGTCGTCATCTTCATCGCTGAGCAGGGTGATGGTGCCGGCATCGGCCAAGCGCCGGATGACCGCCACCACGGCGCTCATCGCCGCCTCCGCCTCCTTGGGTTTCTGGTCGCCCACCTCGGTCATTTCGTCGCGCAGGCTTTCGGCCATGCGTTTCGACATGTTGCCGAGCAGGAAGTCGACGATCGCCTCGAGCCCCTTGGCGCTGGCCGCGGCAAGCGCGCGGGCGAGATCGTCGGCCGCGACCTCGCGCATGATCACCGGGACGTCGCCCGCCTGCACCCGGTCGCCGATGTTCTCGAAGGTGAAGATCGCCTTGCGGACCTGGCCGGCAAAGGCCTCGTCCTCCTCCTCGAGCCCGCTGAGCAGTGCGTCGCGGGTGGCCGCCGGCGAGGAGTTGAGGATGGCGCCGACACGGGCCACCGGCGCGGCCTTGAAGGCGCGCACCGGGTCGCGGTCGAGCTGGCTGGCCAGCGACAACCCGATGCGATCCACCGCCTCGGGCGTGACATTGGCGGTGAGCGAGACCGCATAGGTGATCCGCCGCGCCGCCGGCCCCGGCATCTTCGACAGGATCTCGGCCGCCATGGCGGTGTCGAGCTTCGACAGCAATACGGCGGCGACCTCGGTGCTCTCTGACGAGATGAACTCGAGAAGACGCTCGAGCGGCAGGGCGCGGATGCGCATCCAGGGATCGCCGGTCTGGCGTACCCCGGCCTCCTTGCGCAGGCGGGCGGCGGTCTGTGGCGAGATCCGCCCGTCGAGCGCATTGAGCGCGCCGGCAATGCCACCGGAGAAATGCAGACCGATCGATTCCAGCTCGTCTGCAAACTCGTCGACCACGTCGGCCAGGGTCGCCCGGTCGACATAGCACATCGCGCCCATCTGCTGGGTCAGGTCGGCCTGAAGGCTTTCGGGCAGTTCAGCCAGCGGCACCTCGGTGCCCTCGTTGACCAAGAGCCGCACGATGATCGCCGCCTTCTGCTTGCGGGTGAGGTTGGCCGCACGTGACCGGGCGCGGGCAGGGGGGGCGGCCCCCGCGGGCGCGCCGCGGACAGAGGGCAGGTTGGCGGTGTTCATCCCGTTCACTCCGGCAGGTTTCGGGACCAGTTAGCCGGAGAAGGGTGAAGAAATGCTGAAGCCGCGCCGGCTGCGGCGCGGCGACGTGTCTAGCTCGTGGCCCGGTCGACGCAGGCGCCGGCGGATTGATCCCAGACGGTGCCTTCGGCACAGGACATTGCCTGGTGGCCACCCGAGCAGCTGGCATAGCCGATCACCGGCAGCGCAGTCAGAAACAGGGCACAGAAAACGGTCTTCAACATGGGGGCTCTCCCTTGGTGAGGGCGGAGCGGGCTCCGCCATCTGCCAAGGGTAGCACGGGTCGGGATTCGCTCAAAATCCCAGTCGGTCATTCCTTGCCGAAAACGCGGGCAAAGATCGTGTCGACATGTTTGGTGTGATAGCCCATGTCGAACTTCTCGCGGATGCCGTCTTCGCCCAGAGCAGCCACCACCGCCTCGTCGGCCAGAAGCTGCTCCTGGAAATCGACCCGCTCTTCCCAGACCTTGAGCGCATTGCGCTGCACCATGGCATAGGCGTCCTCGCGCGACACACCGGCCTGCGTCAGCGCCAGCAGCACCCGCTGCGACATCACGAGGCCGGGGAACTTGTTCATGTTGTCGAGCATGTTGTCGGGGAAGATCAGCATCTTCTCGACGACGCCGGCCAGCCGGTGCAGGGCGAAGTCCAGCGTAATGGTGGCATCCGGGCCGATCGCGCGCTCGACCGAGGAATGCGAGATGTCGCGTTCGTGCCAGAGCGCCACGTTCTCCATCGCCGGGATCACCGCCATGCGGACAAGCCGGGCGAGGCCGGTGAGGTTCTCGGTCAGCACCGGGTTCTTCTTGTGCGGCATCGCCGAGGAGCCCTTCTGGCCCATCGAGAAGAACTCGGCGCCCTCCAGCACCTCGGTGCGCTGCATGTGGCGGATCTCGACGGCGATGTTCTCGATGCTCGAGGCAATCACACCGAGGACGGCGAAGAACATCGCGTGACGGTCGCGCGGGATGACCTGCGTGCTGATCGGCTCGGGCGAGAGGCCCAGCTGGTCGCAGACGTGTTCTTCGACCGCCGGGTCGATGTTGGCGAAGGTGCCGACCGCGCCCGAGATCGCGCCGGTGGCAATCTCCTCGCGCGCCGCCAGCAGACGGGCGCGGTTGCGGTCCATCTCGGCATAGAAGCGCGCGAAAGTCAGGCCCATCGTGGTGGGCTCGGCGTGGATGCCGTGGCTGCGGCCGACGCGCACGGTGTCCTTGTGCTCCAGCGCGCGGGTCTTGAGCGCGGCGAGCACCCGGTCGACGCCCTTGAGCAGCAGGTCGGAGGCGCGGACCAGCTGCACGTTCAGCGTGGTGTCCAGAACGTCGGACGAGGTCATGCCCTGGTGGACGAAGCGCGCCTCGTCGCTGCCCACATGCTCGGCCAGATGGGTGAGGAAGGCGATGACGTCATGCTTGGTGACGGCCTCGATCTCGTCGATGCGGGCGACGTCGAACTCCACGTCCTTGGCCTTCCAGACCGCGTCGGCGTTTTCCTGCGGGATCACCCCGAGTCTGGCCATGGCGTCGCAGGCATGGGCCTCGATCTCGAACCAGATGCGGAACTTGGTGGCAGGCTCCCAGATCGCGGTCATCTCGGGGCGGGAATAGCGGGGGATCATCTGGTCGTCCTCTCGGGCTGGTCTGGGGCGTTTGCGCGGGGTCATACGCCCAAGCTGACCAAGGGACAAGAGCACGTGGCTTGGCCGCAAGGATCGGAGAATTTTACACGCTTCGCGAACCACTGGCCGCATTTTCGCCCCATTGTTGCGGAAATGAGGTCAGTAACCGCAAAAGCGAAGAGGATAAGAGCATGTCCGACGCAACGCTCACCGCAGGGCTCGAGACCGGCGCCCTGGTGGCCCGGGATCAGCAGAGCTATTCGGAAAAACACGACTACAACAAGACCGAGCTCATCGCCCATGCGGCGCGGGCCTCGGGGCGCGGGGCGTTCGGCATCGGCATCGAGGCGGCCAAGTTCCGCAAGGGACGACAGAAGATCGAGCTCGACGAATACGTCAAGTTCCGGCTCTACGACCCGGCCGCGCACAGCGAGGAGGAGCGCGGCGAGTTCATCTCATGGCTGCTGCAGAACGCCATAATCCACGAAGTCAACGACCTGCACTGGTTCGCGGTGACCGAGGACAAGTGGCTCTCGGCCAAGCTGCTCGAGGCTGACGGTCTGCCGGTGCCGGAAACGCTGGGGGTGATCGACCGCAGCGGCCGCGCCTATCACGGCAGCAGGCCGTTTTCCGACCCGCAGGCTTTGCGCAAGGCGATCGGCGGCGGGCTCGAGGCCCCGCTTTTTGGCAAGAACATGCGCGGGCTGGGCTCGGTCGGCGTCTTCACCATCCTCTCGGCCGATTGCGAAGGGCTGATGCTGCGCGACCACGGGCCGATGTCCTACGAGCATTTCTTTGCCAGCATCATCGGCGAGAACGCCTTCATCCTGCAGAAATTTGTCAGCAATTGCGCCTTTCTGAGGGAGTACACCGAGACCACCGCCACGGTGCGGGTGGTCAACATGGTGGGCGAGGATGGCATCCATGTGCCGGCGGCGGTGCTCAAGCTGCCGGCACAGCGCAACCAGGCCGACAACTTCTGGCGCGACGGCAACATGCTCTGCGACATCGACCCCGAGACCGGCGAGATCCGCACTCTGGTGCAATCCCAAGCGCCCGAGCTGCGCCATCTGGAGACCCACCCGGAGACGGGCCGCGAGATCATCGGCCGGCACTTGCCGCATTGGGACGCGCTGCGCGAGGTCAACGAGCGGGTGGCGCGCCTGCATGCGCCGCTGCGCTACCAGAGCACCGACATCGCCCTGACCGACGCCGGACCGGTGGTGATCGAGGTCAACGCCGGCTCCTCCTTTACCCTGCCGCAATATGCCAAGGGCAAGGGGTTCATGACCCCGAAGGTGCGCCAGATGTTCCGCCAGTGGGGCAGCAAGATCGTCTGGGAGTAACGCCTCTCACGCCGCCTTGGTGATCACGACCGAGGTCCGCTCGAGCGTGCGGTGCACCGGGCATTTATCGGCAATCTCCATCAGCCTGGCGCGCTGTTCCTCGCTCAGATCGCCTTCCAGCCGGATCACCCGGGTGAAGTGATCGGCCTTGCTGTCGCCGCGCGCCTGAGCGTCCTTGGCATCCTGGGCATGCACCTTGTCGTGGCTCACGTCGACGCTGACATGGGCCAGCGGCCAGCCCTTGCGGCGGGCATACATCCGGATCGTCATCGAGGTGCAGGCACCGAGCCCGGCGGCGAGAAAGCCATAGGGCGACATGCCGCGATTGCTGCCGCCATAGGCCTCCGGCTCGTCGGCCAGCACGTGGTGCCGCGGCCCGGCGTTGACGTCCTGAAGGAAGCCCTCGGGATCGGCCTCGGCGACCCGCACGATCCCCTCCGGCGCGCCGGGGGGCGGGGCCGGCGGCTTGAGGTCGAGATAGCGCCCGGCCCAGGCGGCGATCACCTCGGCGGCATATTCGGCATCGCGTGCGCGGCTCAGCAGGTGGTCGGCATCGTCGAGGGTGACAAAGCTCTTGGGGTGTTTCGCCGCGAGAAAGATATTGGCCGCATTCTCGATCCCCACCACGGCATCGAGCGGCGCATGCAGCACCAGCAGCGCGCGGTGCAGATCGGCGATGGCGGGGGCGAGGTTCTGGGCCGAGACATCCTCGACAAAGCCGCGGCCGATCTCGATCCGGTGACCGCCAAGGGTGACCTCGGCCGCACCGGTCTCGGCGATCTCGTCCAGCGAACCGCCGAAGTTGTGGGTGACATGGCCGGGATCGAAGGGCGCGCCCAGCGTCGCCACCGCCTTGACCGAGGGCAGGCGGCCGGCCGCGCGCAGCACCGCGGCCCCGCCCAGCGAATGGCCGATCAGCAGCGCGGGCGTCATGCCCTTGGCGGTGAGCGCAGAGCAGGCGGCCTCGAGATCCTCGACATTGCTGGAGAACGTGGTCTCGGCAAAGGCGCCCTCTGACTGGCCGAGCCCGGTGAAATCAAACCGCAGCACCGCGATCCCCATGGCCGCCAGCCGGCCGGCGATGCGGCGCGCGGCGGGGATGTCCTTGGAACAGGTGAAGCAATGGGCAAAAAGCGCAGTGGCCAGATGCGGCCCGTCCGGCAGGTCGAGCCGCGCCGCCAGCGGCGCGCCGGAGTGGCCGGTGAAGGTGAAACGTTCGGTCGGCATGGGCATCCCCCTGTCTGGCCCTGTGCCAGAGCGTAGACGCGCTGCGGTGATCCCGCCATGGCGATGTCATCGCTGTCACGAGGGTGTGAGACCGCGCGCGCCGCGGTGAGCCGGGTCCGCGCCGGATGTGGCGATCAGACGTGCCGAAAATGCGCGATCCGTGCTAGAATGGGGGGGCAGCAAGGGGAGGCACCGCATGATCCTGCGCATCTTTCAGGTCACCACCCATCCCGGCAAGGAGCGTGCCTTCGCCGAATTCTTTCACCGGACCGCGATACCGCTGATGACGTCCATCGACGGCTGTATCGAGGTTCTGCCCGGCGCCGCCCGGCCCGACCATCCGCAGGAGTTTGCCTTCGTCATGGTCTGGCGGGATCTCGAGGCGCTCAAGGCCTTTGTGGGCGAGGATTACGAAAGCCCGCATATCGCGGCCGAGGAGGCAGAGCTCGTCCTGCGCCGACGGATTGCGCATTACGACCTCGTGGCGCCGTGACCCATGCGCCTGCACAAAATCTTCATCCCGCCGTCACAGCGGTTTTGCCTTGCTGGCTTTTCCCTGCAGCCAGTCAAACACCCCGGAGGGACAAGATGCTTCGAACCACTTTCACCGCCGCCCTGCTTGGCACCTGCGCCAGCGTCGCGATCGCCCAGACCTCGCCCCTGGCCGAGGCTGTCACCTATGGGCCGCGGCCCTTCTACCTGATCGACCGGATGGAAGAGGGCGCGCTCAAGGACAAGCTGGTTTCCTGCCAGGCCCAGACACCGGCGCGGTCGAAATTCTCGATCGGCCACCGCGGCGCGCCGCTGCAGTTCCCCGAGCACACGGTCGAGGCCAACAAGGCCGCGGCGTGGATGGGGGCGGGCATCCTTGAATGCGACGTGACCTTCACCGCCGACAAGGAACTGGTCTGCCGTCACGCCCAGAACGACCTGCACACCACCACAAATATCCTTGGTACCGATCTGGCGTCGAAATGCACCGCCGGCTTCACCCCGGCCGAGGGCGACAGCAAGGCCGGCGCGGAATGCCGCGCCTCCGACATCACCCTGGCCGAGTTCCGCAGCCTGACGGCCAAGATGGACGCCGCCAACAGCGCCGCCACCACCGCCGAGGAATACATGGACGCCACCGCCAAGTGGCGCACCGATCTCTATTCCGTGCAGGACGGCACGCTGATGACCCATGCGGAGTCGATCGAACTCTTCGACAGCCTCGGCGCCGATTTCACCCCCGAGCTCAAGGCGCCCTCGGTCGAGATGCCATTCGACGGCATGAGCTACGAGGCGTACGCCCAGAAGATGATCGACGAGTACAAGGCCGCCGGCATCGCGCCCGAGCGGGTCTGGCCGCAGAGCTTCGATCTGGAGATCGTCAGGTACTGGGTCGACAATGAGCCCGAGTACGGCCAGCAGGCGGTCTACCTGATGGATGAGTACAACGACGAGGGGTATGATCCGGATGACGCCGCCACCTGGCCCAACACCATGGCGGAGCTGAAGGAGATGGGCCTCAACTACATCGCCCCGCCGATGTGGATGCTGCTGACCACCGACGAGAGCGGCAATATGGTCGCTTCGGAACTGGCAAAGGAAGCGCAGGCCGCGGGCCTCGGCATCACCACCTGGACGCTGGAGCGCTCCGGCCCGCTGACCTCGGGCGGCGGCTGGTATTTCCAGTCGGTCAAGGAGGCGACCGACACCGACGGCGATTACTTCACCATCCTCAACGCCCTGCATGAAGAGGCCGGGGTGATCGGCGTGTTCTCGGACTGGCCGGCGACGGTGACCTACTACGCCAACTGCATGGGGCTCGAGTAACCCCCGGGCGCGGCTCTTTCGCCCCGTGGCTGTCCTCTCGAGGGCGGCCGGCGCGGGGCGGAAGGGCCGTTACCTGCCGCGCCAGATCCAGCCGCCGCCCAGCACCCGGGTGCTCTCGGTGTCATAGAAAACGCAGGCCTGTCCGGGCGAGACGCCTTCCTCAGGCGTCAGCAGCTCCACCTCGGCCTCGGTCGCCGACAGCGGCCGCAAGAGCGCCGCGCGCGGCGGTCGGGTCGAGCGCACCTTGACCGCGATCTCGCGCTCTTGCAGGTCGGCAAAGCCGCCGTCGCCCAGCCAGTTGACCTCTCGCACCGGGATCGTCCGGGTCGAGAGCATCTCCTTCGGTCCGACCACCACCTGCTTGGCCTCGACATCGAGCTTGACCACGTAGAGCGGCTCGCTGAGCCCGCCGATGCCCAGACCCCGGCGCTGGCCGATGGTATAGTGGATCACCCCGGCATGCTCTCCCAGCACCCGGCCATCGGCATGGACGATCTCGCCCGGCTCGGCCGCGCCGGGGCGCAGCTTCTCGATCACCTTGGCGTAATTGCCGTCCGGCACGAAGCAGATGTCCTGGCTGTCGGGCTTGTCGGCCACCGGCAGGCCGTGCTTGGCGGCCAGCCTGCGGGTGTCTTCCTTGCTCTCCAGATGGCCCAGCGGGAAGCGCAGGTAGTCGAGTTGCTCCTGGGTGGTGGAGAACAGAAAGTAGCTCTGGTCGCGCACCTTGTCGGCGGCGCAATGCAGCTCGGCCCGCTTGGTGCCCATCTTGCGCTGGATGTAATGGCCGGTCGCCATGCAGTCGGCATCCAGATCGCGGGCGGTCTGCAGCAGGTCCTTGAACTTCACCCGCTCGTTGCAGCGGATGCAGGGCACGGGCGTGGCGCCGCCGAGATAGCTGTCGGCGAATTCGTCCATCACCGCGTCGCGAAAGACGTTCTCGTAATCCAGCACGTAATGCGGAAAGCCCATCTCCTCGGCCACCCGGCGGGCATCGTGGATGTCGCGGCCGGCACAGCAGGCGCCCTTCTTGGCCAGCGCCGCGCCGTGGTCATAGAGCTGCAGGGTGATGCCCACCACGTCATAGCCCTCGCGCGCCAGTTCGGCGGCGACGACGGAACTGTCGACCCCGCCGGACATCGCCACGACGACGCGGGTCTCGGAGGGCGGTTTGGCAAAGCCCAAAGAATTGAGCGCATCGGTTGCGACGGCAGACATGCGAATCCCCTTTTCGGAAGTCCGCGAGAATATAGGAAAATCCGAGATACTCTCAAGACCGGCTTTCACCTGCGGTTAAGCAACGCGGGCCATGGTTTCAGGCAAAAGCTGGACGAGGACGCCATGTACCTGAAGAAAGTCGAAGGTCCGCGCGCCGTCAACCTGCCCGATGGCACGGTGATGACACGCGCCGATCTTCCCCCGCCGCAGACCCGGCGCTGGGTCGCCTCGCGCAAGGCCGCCGTGGTGCGCGGGGTGATCTACGGCCTGATTTCGCAGGAAGAGGCGCAGAAACGCTATGCGATCTCGGCCGACGAGTTTCGTGAATGGGTGACCGCGGTCACACAATTCGGAGAGGATGCCTTGAAAGCTACCGCTGTTCAGAAATACCGGCAACCTTAAGTTGTGTTCTGCTTTTTCCCCTGATACGGTAACAGTCGGTTAACCTTTCTACCACAGGTTAGGACGATAACGAGGCTGTCGATTGGAGACAAGAACATGCGTGTGTTGCTGGTTGAGGATGACCCTACCACCGCCAAGAGCATCGAATTGATGCTGACCCATGCCAATCTGAATGTCTATTGTACCGACCTCGGGGAAGAAGGGATCGATCTGGCCAAGCTCTATGATTACGACCTGATCCTCCTCGATCTCGGCCTGCCGGACATGAATGGCCACGAGGTGCTGCGCCAGCTGCGTCTCGCGCGGGTGGAAACGCCCATCCTGATCCTCTCCGGGTCCGACGATACTGACAACAAACTCAAGGGCTTCGGCTTTGGCGCCGATGATTACCTGACCAAGCCGTTCCACCGCGAGGAACTGGTGGCGCGCATCCACGCGATCATCCGCCGCTCCAAGGAGCATTCGCAATCGGTGATCCACACCGGGCAGATCTCGGTCGATCTCGATGCCAAGACGGTGGAGGTCGGCGGACGGCCGGTCCATCTGACCGGCAAGGAATACCAGATGCTCGAATTGCTCAGCCTGCGCAAGGGCACGACCCTGACCAAGGAGATGTTCCTCAATCACCTTTACGGCGGCATGGACGAGCCGGAATTGAAGATCATCGACGTCTTTATCTGTAAACTTCGCAAGAAGCTCAGCAATGCCACCGGCGGCGACAATTACATCGAGACCGTCTGGGGCCGGGGCTATGTGCTGCGCGACCCGAGCCCCAAGGAACTCGACGGCGGCGATCGTCTCGCCATCGGCGCCTGATCCGAGCCCGCGCAAACCGACTGGACCCTGTGCCGCCCGC
Organism: Marinovum sp.; assembly: GCF_034669705.1. Lineage (GTDB taxonomy): Bacteria > Pseudomonadota > Alphaproteobacteria > Rhodobacterales > Rhodobacteraceae > Marinovum. The sequence goes on along the minus strand of NZ_JAXMOR010000005.1, from coordinate 136,832 downwards.
GCCCTATCACTTGGGAAGAATTGCGGGGGGTTAGATGACGCGCGACACTGCTGTTTCCGAATTGACCGAAGATCAGGCGCGCGAGGAACTCGCGGCGCTGGCCGAGGTGCTGGGGGCCGCCAACCAAGCCTATCACGGCGAGGACGCACCGGAGATCGCCGATGCCGATTACGATGCGCTCAAACGCCGCAACGCCGAGATCGAGGCGCGCTTTCCGGCGCTCAAGCGTGAAGACAGCCCGTCGGACCAGGTCGGCGCTGCGCCTGCCGAGGGTTTTGCCAAGGTCCCCCACCAGCTGCGGATGATGAGCCTCGGCAATGCCTTCGACGACAGCGATGTGCTCGAGTTCGACACCGGCATTCGCCGCTATCTCAACTGGCCCGAGGACGAACCGCTCGCCTATACCGCCGAACCCAAGATCGACGGGCTCTCGCTCTCGCTGCGCTATGAGAACGGCCGGCTGGTCACCGCCGCGACCCGGGGCGATGGCGAGACCGGCGAAAACGTCACCGCCAATGCCCGCACCATCGACACCATCCCCGAGATACTGACCGGCGCGCCGGAGGTGCTCGAGGTGCGCGGCGAGGTCTACATGCGCCACGCCGATTTCGAGGCGCTCAATCTCCGCCAGTCCGAGCGCGGCGGCAAGAGCTTTGCCAACCCGCGCAACGCCGCCGCCGGCTCCCTGCGCCAGCTCGACCCCGAAATCACCCGCGACCGGCCGCTGGCGTTTTTCGCCTACAGCTGGGGTGTGCTGTCGGAGCCGCTGGCCGAGACGCAATCCGCCGCCATCGAGCGACTGGCTGACCTGGGGTTCCAGACCAACGATCTGACCCGCCGCTGCGAGACCCCGGCCGAGATGATGGCGCTCTACCGCGCGATCGAGGCGCAGCGCGCGACGCTGGGTTATGACATCGACGGTGTGGTCTACAAGATCGACCGGCTCGATCTGCAGGAGCGCCTGGGCTTTCGCTCGACCACGCCGCGCTGGGCGATTGCGCATAAGTTCCCCGCCGAACTGGCCTGGACGCGGCTTGACGGCATCGACATCCAGGTCGGTCGCACCGGCGCGCTGAGCCCGGTGGCGCGGCTCACCCCGGTGACCGTCGGCGGCGTCGTCGTCTCGAATGCCACCCTGCACAACGAGGACTACATTGCCGGCCGCGACAGCAGCGGCGGCGAGATCCGCAGTGGCAAGGACATCCGGATCGGCGACTGGGTGCAGGTCTACCGCGCCGGCGACGTGATTCCCAAGGTGGCCGATGTCGACCTGTCGAAACGCCCTGAGGACAGCGCGCCCTACGTCTTTCCCGAGACCTGCCCGGACTGCGGATCGGAGGCGCTGCGCGATGAGGGCGACGCCGTGCGCCGCTGCACCGGCGGGCTGATCTGCCCAGCGCAACAGATTGAGAAATTGAAACATTTCGTCTCCCGCCAGGCGTTTGACATCGACGGGCTCGGCGCCAAACAGGTCGAGCAATTCTATCGCGACGGCTGGATCGCCGAACCGGCCGACATCTTTACCCTGCGCGAGCGCTACGGCCAGGGGATGCAGCAGCTGAAAAACCGCGAGGGCTGGGGCGAGAAATCGGCGCAGAAGCTCTTTGAGGCCATCGACGAGCGCCGGAAAATCCCACTCTCCCGGCTGATCTTCGGCCTCGGCATCCGCCATGTGGGCGAGCAATCCGCCAACCTGCTGGCCGGCCACTACGGCGCATGGAACGCCTTCGATGCCGCGATGACCGAGGCGCAACCGATGGAGGGCGCGGCCTGGGACGACCTGCTCGGCGTCGACGGCGTGGGCCAGGTCATGGCCACCTCGCTGGTCGCGGCCTTCGGCCAGGAGGCCGAGCGCGCCGCGATCGACCGGCTGGCCGCGCAGCTCGACATCCAGGATGCCGCCAAACCAAAAGTCGAAGGCAGCCCGGTGGCCGGCATGACCATCGTCTTCACCGGCTCGCTCGAGAAGATGACCCGCGCCGAGGCCAAGGCCCGGGCCGAGGCGCTGGGCGCCAAGGTCTCGGGGTCGGTGTCGACGAAGACCGACCTGGTGGTCGCCGGCCCGGGCGCGGGATCGAAGGGCAAGAAGGCCGCCGAACTGGGGATAAAGATGCTGGACGAAGACGGGTGGCTGGCCCTGATCGGCGCATGAGCAGCCGGCCGGAGCCGCTGTTTCCGCTGTTCGCGGACCTCGAGACCTTGCCGGGCGTCGGCCCCAAGACCGCCAAGTCCCTCGCGGGGCTGGCGATCGAGGCCCCGCGCGACCTGCTCTTTACCCTGCCGCATTCCGGCATCGACCGGCGCAAGCGCGACAGCGTGCAGGGCGCCGATCTGCCCGGCGTGGTCACCGTCGAGGTCGAGATCGGCCGCCATACCGCGCCGCGCAGCCGTTCCGGTGCCTATCGCGTCACCGTTCAGGACGCGCAGGCCGCCTTCCAGCTCGTATTTTTCCACGCCCGCGGCGACTATCTGCGTAAAATCCTGCCAAGCGGCGCGCGCCGCGTGGTCTCTGGCAAGGTCGAGCTGTTCGACGGGATGGCCCAGATGGTGCACCCCGATCACATCCTGCCACTCGATGAGGCGCATGAGATCCCCGATTTCGAGCCGGTCTATCCGCTGACCGCCGGGGTGACGCAAAAAGCGATGCACAAGGCTGCGCAGGGGGCCCTGACCCGGGTGCCTGAACTGGCGGAATGGATCGAGCCTTCGCTGCTGCGCCAAGAGGGGTGGCCGACCTGGGCCGAGGCACTGGCGCAGGCGCACACTCCTGAGGATGGCGCTATGCTCTCGCCGATGCATCCGGCGCGTTTGCGTCTGGCCTATGACGAACTCTTCGCGCATCAGATGACCCTGGCTCTGGCCCGGCAGACCCGCCGCAAGGGCGCCGGGCGAAGCAGCGAAGGCACCGGAGTGTTGCAGGGCAAGGTATTGAAATCCCTGCCTTACGTGCCCACCGGAGCGCAGACCCGGGCGATTGCGGATATCGCCGGCGACATGGCGCGGGACAAGCGGATGAACCGGCTTTTGCAGGGCGACGTCGGCGCCGGCAAGACCCTTGTGGCCTTCATGGCCCTGCTGATCGCGGTCGAGGCCGGCGGGCAGGGCGTGATGATGGCGCCGACCGAGATACTCGCACGGCAGCACCTTGAAGGGCTGCAGCCGCTGGCGGAAAGCGCCGGCGTGGTGCTCGAGCTGCTCACCGGGCGTGATAAGGGCGCCGAGCGGGCAGCAAAGCTCTCGGCGTTGAAAAACGGGGAAATTCAGGTGCTTGTCGGCACCCACGCGGTGTTTCAGGAGGATGTGGTGTTTCGCGACCTGCGGCTCGCCGTGGTCGATGAACAGCACCGGTTCGGCGTTCGGCAACGGCTGGCGCTGGGGGCCAAGGGGGTGCTGGCCGACGTGCTGGTGATGACCGCGACACCGATCCCCCGCAGTCTGGCTCTGGCGCAATACGGCGACATGGACGTCTCGGTGCTCGACGAGAAGCCGCCGGGGCGCAAGCCGATCACCACCGCGCTGGTCTCGACCGAACGGCTGAGCGAGGTGGTGGGCCGCATCCGGGCCGCCGCCGACGAGGGCCGGCAGGTCTATTGGGTCTGCCCGCTGGTCGAGGAGAGCGAGACCTCTGACATGACCGCCGCCGAGGAGCGGTTCAAACGGCTGCGCGCCGCGCTTGGCGAGGGGCGCGTGGGGCTGGTGCACGGGCAGATGCCACCGGCCGACAAGGATGCCGCCATGCGCCGGTTTCAAGCCGGCGAAACCTCCGTTCTGGTGGCCACCACGGTGATCGAGGTCGGCGTCAACGTGCCGAACGCGACGATCATGGTGATCGAGCGCGCCGAGACCTTCGGGCTCGCGCAATTGCACCAGCTGCGCGGCCGGGTGGGGCGGGGCGATCAGGCGTCGACCTGCCTGCTGCTGTATCAGTCGCCACTTGGTGAGGCCGGGCGCAAGCGATTGGAAACGTTGCGCAATACCGAGGACGGTTTCGTCATCTCCGAGACCGACCTCGCAATGCGCGGCGCCGGCGACGTGATCGGTACGGCGCAATCCGGGGTGCCGCGATTCCGGGTGGCCGATGTGGAAAGCCAGACCGGCCTGATGTCGACTGCCCAGACCGATGCGCGCGCGCTGCTGACCACCGACCCCACGCTCGAGAGCGTCAGGGGGCGGGCGACGCGTGTTCTGCTTTGGTTGATGCGGCAGGATGAAGCCATACGTTTGATATCAGTGGGTTAGCGCCTCCATTAGCGGTTTGTTCCCAAATGTTCTCAGAAAGTTCTTTACAGAACGTTTCCAGTATGAGAACAAAGAGACAACACCGCAACGGAGACACATCATGCTCAAGAAAGTGACAAAGACCCGCCGTCGTTTCGATCTCAGCTTTCTTCACGACGCCATGGGCGCCGTATCGCTGGTGTTTCTCCTGGTCGCCGGCCTGCATCTGCCGGCCTTTATCTGAAGGAATGTGTCTGCCTGCTCTCGCGTCTCGCGCGCCTGTCCGTACCGCGCGAACCTGCCTCTTCCCAATCCCCTTGGGAGCTCGGGGTCTGCCTCAACACCCCCGTCTGGACGTGAGTGCTTTCCTTGGCCGCCTTCTTCTGAAGGCGGCCTTTTTTCTGTCAATTTTGATTTGTTTCAGGCGGAAACAGCCAGCGCCTCTCGGGCGGCCTCGACCGTCGCCTCAAGCGCCAGCAGGATCGAGGCATGGCGGTTGCGGTACTCCCGCGCGGGTTCCAGAACTTCGTAGCCCTCGAACGGCGCCTCCGGCACCGGACCGCCCTGTTTCAACATCGCGCGCAGCTCGGTCTGTGCCTTTTCGAGCTCTTCCGGGCTGCGCCCGATCACCACCGCGCCCAGCACCGAGGCTGCCGATTGCCCGAGGGCGCAGGCCTTGACGTCCTGGCCGAAGGCGGCGACGCGACCATCCTTCATCACCACGTCCACTGTCACCGTCGATCCGCAGAGCGGCGAGCGTTTCTTGACCGTGGCTTCGGGCGCATCGAGTCGCTGGCTGTGCGGGATATCCGCAGCAAGGGCCAGAATGCGGGCGGAATAGAGCTTGATCAGATCGGTTTCGGCCATGACGGCTTTCTCTTTTGTCCTGCGTTTCTTAAATAGGCGTCCACAGCGGTGATGCAAAAGGTTTTTCAGCCATGTCCTTCGATCCTTCGACCTTGGTCTACAACGAGGCCGGCCTGATCCCGGCAATTGCGCAGGACGCCACGAGCGGTGAAGTGCTGATGATGGCCTGGATGAACGCCGAGGCCGTCTCGCGCACATTGGCCACCGGCCGGGTGACTTATTGGTCGCGCTCGCGGCAGAGCTTCTGGATCAAGGGCGAAACCTCGGGCCATGTACAGGAACTGGTGGATTTCCGCATCGACTGCGACCGCGATTGCCTGCTGCTGACGGTCAATCAGACCGGCGCGGCCTGTCACACCGGCCGGCGCACCTGCTTCTATACCGAGGTCCGCAGCGGTGCCGAGGTCGAGTTGATGCAGCCTGAGAGCTGAAAGGGCAGGGCCCTCGCCAGGTTCGTCACGCGGCCGGCCCGAGGCCGATCATCCGGCGGATCGCGGCAGGGGTATGGCCCTCGGCGCGGTAGAGCGCGATGGCGCGGGCGTCGTCGCGCTTGGCAAGGCGCTTGCCGGTCTCGTCGCGGATCAGCCGATGGTGGTGATAGCGCGGCGTGGGCAGGCCGAGCAGGCGCTGCAGCACCACGTGGATCGCGGTCGCGTCAAACAGATCCTGGCCGCGGATGACATCGGTGATCTGCTGCTCGGCGTCGTCGATGACGATCGAGAGGTGATAGGAGGTGCCCATGTCACGGCGCGCCAGCACCACGTCGCCGACCGTTGCGATCATCTCATCGGGCGTGACCTCGTGTCGGCCGGGGTGGTGGATGTGCTCCTGAAATGACGTGGAACCAATGGCTTGCATGGCTTTTCTCATGTCAAGTCTGATTGCCTCTCCCGCTGGCATCGGCCCGTGGCGGGGCCTGTCGCGACAGGTGCCGGGATAGACCAGCCCGTCCGGGCCATGCAGCGGTGCGCCTTCCTGCGGGGCATTGGCCGCGGCCTGGATGTCGCGGCGACTGCAGGTGCAGGGATAGAGCAGACCTTGCGCCCAGAGGCGTTCGAGCGCGGCGCGGTAGCCCGGCAGGCGGTCGGATTGGCGCCAGACCGGGGCGGGCCAAGAGAGGCCGAGCCAGTGCAGGTCGTCGGAGATCTGCGCTTCCCACTCCGGCCGGGCGCGGCTCTGGTCGATGTCATCAAGGCGCAGGTGGAAGGTGCCGCTTGCGGCCTGCGCCATGTCAAAGGCCGTCAGGGCCGAGTAGGCATGGCCCAGGTGCAGCGGCCCGGACGGCGAGGGGGCAAATCGGGTGCGAAAGCCCATCGCCTCAGGCGGCGTTGGCCATCGCGCCGAGCCAGTCGGTCCAGGCGGATTTCGCGCGGTCGGTATAGGCCTTGTAGCGGTCCTTGCGGCCACGACGCCCGCCCTTGAGCCCGTCCACCGGGCGGAACAGCCCGAAATTGACGTTCATCGGCTGGAAGGTCTTGGCCTCGGCACCGCCGGTGATGTGATGAATGAGCGCGCCCATGGCGCTGTCCTGCGGCACTTCCGGCAGAGGCTGGCCAAGGATTTCGGCGGCGGCCATGCGCCCCGCCAACAGACCCATGGCGGCGCTTTCGACATAGCCCTCGACACCGGTGATCTGGCCGGCAAAACGGATGTTGGGCCGCGATTTCAACCGCATCTGAGCGTCGAGCAGGGTGGGCGAGTTGAGGAAGGTGTTGCGGTGGATGCCGCCCAGCCGGGCAAAGCGTGCCGCTTCCAAGCCGGGGATCATACGAAGCACTTCGGTCTGCGCGCCGTACTTCATCTTGGTCTGAAAGCCCACGATATTGTACAGCGTTCCCAAAGCGTTGTCGCGGCGCAATTGCACCACGGCATGGGCCTTGACCTCCGGCTGGTGCGGATTGGTCAGGCCCACGGGCTTCATCGGGCCGTGGCGCAGGGTCTCGCGGCCCCGTTCGGCCATCACCTCGATCGGCAGGCAGCCGTCGAAATAGCCGGCGGTTTCGCCCTCGTGGAACTCGGTCTTCTCTGCCGCCAACAGGGCGTCGATGAAGGCCTCGTATTGCTCGCGGTCCATCGGGCAATTGAGATAGGCCTTCTGCTCCGCCTCGGTCTCGCCCTTGTCATAGCGCGATTGCATCCAGGCCTTCGACATGTCGATGCTCTCGGCATAGACAATGGGCGCGATGGCGTCGAAGAAGGCCAGCGCATCGGCACCGGTCTCGGCCCGGATCGCCTCGCCCAGAGCCGAGGAGGTCAGCGGGCCGGTGGCGATGATCCACTGGCCGTCGCACGGCAGCTCGGTGATCTCGCCGTATTCGACCCACACGTTGGGCAGGGCCTTGAGGGCGGCGGTCACATCCTCGGCAAAGGGGTCGCGGTCGACCGCGAGGGCGCCGCCGGCGGGCAGGCGGTTCTTGTCGGCGGTGGCCATGATCAGGCCGTTCGCGGCGCGCATTTCCCAATGCAACAGGCCCACGGCGTTCTGCTCGTCGTCATCCGAGCGGAAGGAGTTGGAACAGACCATCTCGGCCAGGTTGCCGGTGCGATGGGCAAAGGTCTCGACCTTGGGGCGCATCTCGTGGATCACCACGGGCACGCCCAGCTGCGCGGCCTGCCAGGCGGCCTCGGATCCGGCCATGCCGCCGCCGACGATATGAAGCTCTTGTGTCATGCGCGCTGACATACGCCTTTTGACGGTCCTGTCAAAGGGTCACTGCTGCCAGCTCGGCGGGCGTTTGGCGAGAAAGGCGCTGATCCCCTCGCTGGTGTCGCGCTCGAGCATGTTCTCGACCATGACCGCGCCGGTATAGGCATAGGCGGCGTCGAGCCCCAGTTCGGACTGGGCATAGAACGCCTCCTTGCCGATGCGCACAGCTGTTCCGAGCTTGGCGGCCACCTGTTCGGCCAGCGCCGCGGCCTCGGCCTCCAGCGCCCCGGCCGGGACCACGCGGTTGACCAGCCCCAGTGTCTCGGCTTCGTCGGCCTCGATGAACTGGCCGGTGGTGAGCATTTCAAAGGCCTTCTTGCGCGGAATGTTGCGCGACAGCGCCACCATCGGCGTCGAACAGAACAGCCCGATGTTGACGCCGTTGACGCCGAACCGCGTGCCCTCGGCCGCAACCGCCATGTCGCAGCTGGCCACCATCTGGCAGCCGGCCGCGGTGGCGATGCCGTGGACCTGGGCGATCACCGGCTGGGGCAGGCGGGTCAGGCCGGTCATCACGCTGGCGCATCGGGCGAAGAGATCGGCGAAATAGCCGCGGCCGCCGTCTTCGGACTGGCGGCCCTGTTGCATCTGCTTGAGGTCATGGCCGGCGCAGAACGCCTTGCCGGCGCCAGAGATCACCACGGCGCGAATCGCCCGGTCCTCGCGCAGCGTGTCGATCTGGCCCTGAAGCGCCGCCAGCATCTCGTCGGAGAGCGCATTCAGCCGCTCGGGCGCGTTCATCCGCAGGTGCGCCACGGCGCCGGTGTCGCTACGTTCCAAAATCGCCATCTTGCCCTCCCTCGTCCTCGGCGGCAGCCTAGCGCCACGCAGCGCGAGAGGGAAGAATGACGATAGTCGTGAATGCCGAAGAGATGACCGCCTTTCTGAGCGAGGTGTTTCCACAGGTCGAGGGCATGTTCTCGATCGACCGGCTCGACGAGACGGCGCTGGTGATGCGGCTGCATGCCTCAGAGCAGCACCTGCGCCCGGGCGGCACGGTTTCGGGCCCGGCGATGTTCGCTCTGGCGGATGTGGGGGCCTATGTGATCACCATGTCGCGGATCGGCCGGCAGGCGCTAGCGGTGACGACCAATTGCTCGATCGACTTCATGCGCAAACCGGCGGCGGGGGCGGATGTGCTGGGCGAGTTCCGGCTGCTCAAGCTCGGCCGGACGCTGAGCGTGGTCGACTGCCTGCTGTCTTCCGAGGGTCAGGCGGCGCCGGTGGCCCGTGCCAGCCTGACCTATTCGATCCCGCCGGCGCGTCAGGGCCACCCCGCGTCCCGGACGTGACCCGGGACCTCCCGGGGCGAACGGGGAGAGATCCCGGAGCGGGGTCCGGGACGGGGCTGCCTTGCCTGGCACTGACACACGAAAAAAGGCCCGGAGCAATGCCTCCGGGCCCAGGAAGAGGTCTGTCAGGAGCGGGATCTCACCCCTGCCAGAACGGGCGAGTGGCCTCTCTGTCGGCCAGATCGCGCGTCACGCCGATGTCACGCAGCATGTGATCATCAAGATGTTTCAGACGGGTGCGGGTGCGGTGGTTGAACTCCCATTTCGCAATCGCCACGACCACCTTGAGCGCCACCGATGCGATCGGGGTCAGCGAACGGCCGTCGAGAAAGCCTGTTGCCTGCACTTGGGTCTGATGGAGATGTGCCATGGGATGTCCTTCCGTAAATTGTATTGACACAATGTGGCGAATTGCCGTAAGAAATTGATACATTACTGGGGTGCAATGATCCATGGAAATATTGTGATGGATACAATTTCAATCGGTGATATCTCGGGCATGCCGGGGCCGAAGTATCGTGCGGTGGCCGAGCTGATCCAGGCTGCGATCTCCGACGGCCGGCTCACCCCCGGCGACAAGCTGCCGCCGGTGCGTGACCTTGCCTGGGAGCTGAAAATCACCCCGGGCACGGTGGCGCGGGCCTATTCGGTGCTGACCGACAAGGGCGTGCTGCATGCCGAGGTCGGGCGCGGCACCTTTGTCGCGGGGCAGGAGGCGCCCGCGCGTCCCGAGCCGCGGCTGCATATCCGCAACCCGCCGCGCGAGACCGGAATTGTATCGCTTTTCAGCCCACATCTGCCGGATGTCGGCCAGGTGGGGGCCATCCGCCGCGCCCTGCGCGAGGTGGCCGAGAGCGAGGCCACCGACCTGCTCAACTACCCCTCGGCCCGCGCTTCCGACAGCGCCCGTCAGGCGGCGGCGCGCTGGCTCTCGACTGCGCAGCTGGGGCCGGTCGATCCCGAACAGCTGGTCTTTACCCATGGCGGCCAGAACGCCGTCTCGCTGGTGATGCAATGCGTACTGCGCGGCCGCCGGCCGGTGATCCTGGTCGAGGAGCTCTCTTATCCCGGCTTCCGCCGCGCCGCCGAGCTGTTGCGCGCCGAGGTGGTGCCGGTGCCGATGGACGCCCAGGGCATCATCCCCGAAGAGCTCGACCGTCTGGCCCGCACCCATGCGGCGCAGCTGCTCTGTACCTCGCCAGAGGTGCAGAGCCCGACCTGCCTGCACACGCCCCTGGCGCGCCGCGAAGCGATTGCCGAGGTGGCGCGGGCGCGCGGTTTCCAGATTCTGGAGGACGACTGCTATCGTCTGGCCGAGGCGCGCCAGCCCGGCTATCGCATGCTGCTGCCGGAGCAGACCTGGTACATCGCCTCGATCTCCAAGCAGCTGACCCCGGCGCTCAGGGTGGGGTTTGCCGTCGCGCCGCGCGACAGCGCTGCGGCGCTACGCCGGGCGGCGGAATACGGCTTCTTCGGCCTCTCGACGCCGCTGGCCGAGACCATCGGCGTGCTGCTCGGCGCGCCGTCCGCCGACCGGCTGGCAGCCGATGTGCGCGCCGAGGTGGGCCGCTACATCCGCGCCGGGGTCAATGCGCTGGGAAGCTACGACCTGACGTGGAACGCCGATGTGCCGTTCTTCTGGCTGCGGCTGCCGGAGGGCTGGCGGGTCTCGGCCTTCTGCCAGGCGGCCGAGGCGCAGGGCCTCAAGATCCGCAGCGCCGAGGATTTCGCCATGCGCGAGGCCCGGGTGCCGCATGCGGTGCGGATCTCGATCAATGCCGAGGTCTCGCTGGCCGCCTTCGAGGACGCGATGCTGCGCCTGCGCCGCCTGCTGGACAATCCGCCGCAGAACATCGGGGTGTGACCGGGTGAATTGTGGGGTAAAATAGTACCTAATTTTCAAGATATTGAAATCACTGCCATAATTCGCGACAACCCAACTTGACTGTGACCCGCAAGCCTTTATAACCCGCCCATCGAATTTGGCGCCGGGGGTCCCCCGAAGCGTCGGACCTCAAGACCCAAGGGTAGACCCGATATGAAAACCTTCTCTGCGACACCGGCAGACATCGAGAAGAAATGGATCGTCATCGACGCCGAAGGCGTGGTGCTCGGTCGTCTCGCCTCGATCGTCGCCACGCGCCTGCGCGGCAAGCACAAGCCCTCCTTCACGCCCCACATGGACTGCGGTGACAACGTCATCATCGTCAATGCCGACAAGGTCCAGCTGACCGGCAAGAAGCGCGAAGAGCACCACTACTGGCACACCGGCCACCCCGGTGGCATCAAGTCGCGCACCAAGCAGCAAATCCTCGAGGGCGCCCACCCCGAGCGCGTCGTGACCCTCGCGGTCAAGCGCATGCTGCCGGGCAACCGTCTGGCGCGCCAGCAGATGACCAACCTGCGCGTCTATGCCGGCACCGAGCACCCCCATGAGGCGCAGTCGCCCGAAGTGCTCGACGTCAAGAACATGAACTCGAAAAACACCCGGGTGGCGAAATAATGGCTGAGCAAGTGAATTCCCTCGAAGACCTGAACGCCGTCACCGGCGGTGTCGAGGCCGTGGCCGAGGTGGCAACCCCGCGCGAGCCCGTGCGTGACGCGCTGGGCCGTGCCTATGCCACCGGCAAGCGGAAGGACGCGGTCGCCCGTGTCTGGATCAAGCCGGGCTCCGGCAAGGTCACCGTCAACGGCAAGGAACTGAACGTCTATTTCGCCCGTCCGGTGCTGCAGATGATCCTGCGCCAGGCGTTTTCGGTCGCCGGTGTCGAAGACCAGTTCGACGTGCAGGCAACCGTCAAGGGCGGTGGCCTCTCCGGTCAGGCCGGTGCGGTCAAGCACGGCATCTCCAAGGCGCTGCAACTCTATGATCCCAGCCTGCGCGGCGCTCTGAAGGCCGCCGGCTTCCTGACCCGCGACAGCCGCGTGGTGGAACGCAAGAAATACGGTAAGCGCAAGGCGCGCCGGAGCTTCCAGTTCTCCAAGCGTTAAGCTGTACCACCAAGATTTCGGAAAAGGCCGCCTGTTTCAGGCGGCCTTTTTCATGTGCTGCTCCTCGGCCCTTGCGGGGCCTCCTCGCGCAGGGGCTTGACGCGCGCCGCGCAAGATCCGAAGGCTCTGACATGAGCGCATATGGCATAGAAGACGCGGGCCGGCTGGCCCGGGTGGTGAGCGGGCAGGTGGACGCCGACCGGCTGACGCTGTTTTCCACCATGAAGAACGAGATGGGATTCCTGCCGGCCTTCCTGTCGCACTACCGCGCCATCGGTTTCGAGCAGTTCCTGATCTTCGACGACGCCTCCGACGACGGCACCGTCACCTATCTTGCCGCGCAGCCCGATTGCGTGGTGATGCAGTCAGACCTCGGCTTCGGCGACGAGATCACCTATCGCGACCCCGAGGGCGAGACCCGGCAAGAGCGCGCCGGCACCTACTTCAAGATCGCCCTGCCGCATCTGTTCTTCGACGGCGCCTATGTGGCCTATGTCGATGCCGACGAGTTCCTGCTGCTGCCCCCCGGTGTCAGCTCGATCCGCGAGGTGGTGACCCGGCTCGCGGCCGAGGGCGCGCCTTCGGCGATTTCTACGGTGGTGGAGTTCTTTCCCGCCGATGTGGCCGGGCTTTCCGGCGATCTGCCGCGCAGCTTTGACGGGCTGCTCGAAGCCTATCCCTATTTCCAGTCGGAAGAACTGGTCAGGCTGGTCCCCGGCGCCCAGCCTGAGCTTCTGGGGAAATCGAAAACCGCGCGGCTTTTCAAGCAGTTCGGGATCGAGCCCAAGGTCGAGCGGCGGGGGCTGCAACGGCTCTACATGTCGTCGAAGGCCAGGAAGGCGCAGCAGTTCCAGAAGTCGCCACGCCACAAGACGCCGCTGGTGCTGCGCGACGGGCAGAGCCGGCTGACCGGCTCGCATTACGCCAACCTGCCGCCCAGCGAGACCGTTTTGCTGACGGTGGCGCATTTCGTCTTTACCGCGCAATTCGCGGACAAGATCGCCCGCGCCATGACATGGGGCGCACATGCCAACGGTGCCGCGAAGTACCGCTATTATGCCGAGCTTCTGGCGCGCATGCAGGCCCGGGAGGGCAGTTTTCTGGACGAGAACTCGGTGCGCTTTGAATCGCCGCAGCAGCTGATCGACGCCGGCCTCATGCGCTGGTGAGAAACCGCGCGCTGGGCCAGAGTTCGAGCACCTGCGGCAGCCGTCGGGCCACCGCGGCATAGACCGGGGCGTAATGGCGGGCAATCTCGGCGGTCAATGCGTCAGAGATGCCGCCGGCCGAGCCGCGGGCGTTGACCTTGCGGCTGCCGGCCCCGGCCTCGACCGGGACGCCGGCGAACCCCGCCAGCGCGGTGACGCCCTCTGGCGTGAAGAGCTCCTCGAAGAGGCAGAGGAAGCGGTCCTCGGGGGCAAAGACCGTCTCCATGGCGTCGAGTGTCATGTCATAGCGGGTGCGCGCGGCGGCCTCCGCGCTGGGGTAAAAGGCGCGCAGACCGGTCTCGAAATCCACAGGCTCCGGGGCGATGCCCTTGTCGAGATCCATCCGGTAATGCGAGCGGATTCGGGCCACCGGGTCGCGCATCGAGAACATGGCTTTCGTCGCAATTCCAGAGGCTTCGAAACCGTCCTTGATCTTGTGCAGCAGCGGCGCGGGCAAGGCGGCATAACTGGGTGTGATGTCACCGGTCATGGTCACGCCGGGCTTGGCCAGCAGCCGTTCGAAATAGCCGAAATACTGCGACCGGTCCCGTTGCAGGCGCCAGCGCAGATAGGCGGCAGGCTCTGACAGGCCCAGCCGGCGCTTGGCCTCGGCGCGCAGCGTTTCGAGGGCGGAGGGCTGCGGCACTTTGTAGCGATCAAAGACCGAGCCGAGGTCGGCCTCCCAGATCTGGTATTCGCCGAGCCGGCCGAAGTCGGCGCCCGCCTGCCGGTTGAGATAGGCCTGGATCCAGCTCGATCCGCATTTCTGGCCACCGAGGCCGAGGAAGAAGGTCTTGTCGCTCATGGGTCTGCCTTACGCGTCCGGCGGGATCAGGCCAAGCCCGCGCAGGTATATGCCAATTCCGGCTTCCAGCAATTCTTCCGGCGGATAGGGGCTGCGGGTGCCGGGCGAGCCGCGGGCAAACAGCTCGACCACGCCGTGGCTCATCGCCCAGATATGCGCCGAGAACATCGCGGCGGGGGGCCGCTTGTCGGCCGGAATGTGTTCCGACAGCCCCTCTGCAGCCTTTTCCAGCACGCCACGGGCCCGGGCCGAGGCGGCGGCCAGATCCGGCGTCTTGTTGACCGAGACGCCGCTTTCGAACATCGCGATGTAGTGGCCGGGGTGCTTGCGGGCAAAGGCCAGGTAGGCGCGGCCGGTGGCCTCGAAGGCCCCCAGCGCCGAGGGCTTGCCGCCGTCATAGGCGTATTCCATCACGTGGGCGAAGATCTCGTAACCCTGCAGGGCCGCCTCGGCGATCAGGTCCTCGCGGCCCTCGAAGTGGCGATAGACTGCCGCCGGGGTCACGCCAGCCTGCTTGGCCGCCTCGGACAGGGTAAAGCCGGTCGGCCCCCGATCCTCGATCAGCTTCAGCGCCGCATCAATCAGCGCCTGCCGCAGGTTGCCATGGTGATAGCCGCGTTTAGGCATCTTGCGCGCGGGCCTGCCACAGCTCCGGCCCGCCGGCGATCAGCGGGTCGATCTGGCCGATGGCATGGGCGTCCTTGTTGGCATAGTCGATCCGGTGCAGCACGGTGCGCAGCGCATTGATCCGCGCCCGGCGCTTGTCGTCCGAGCGCACCACCGTCCAGGGTGCGACCTCGGTATCGGTGCGCTCGAAGGTCTCGGCGATGGCGGCGGTGTAGGCGTCCCAGCGCTTGAGGCCCTCGACATCGACCCAACTCAGCTTCCAGTGCTTGAGCGGGTCCTTCTCGCGGCTGAGAAAGCGGCGCAACTGCTCGGCGCGGCCGACGTTGAGCCAGAGCTTGATCAGGATAATGCCTTCATCCACCAGCATCTTTTCGAAATCCGGCGCCTGGTCGAAAAACCGTTCGCGTTCTTCGTCGGTGCAGAAGCCGAAGACCTTTTCCACCACCGCGCGGTTGTACCACGAGCGGTCGAACAGCACGATTTCACCGGCGGTGGGCAGGCGGGTGATGTAGCGCTGGAAATACCATTGCCCGGCCTCGCTGTCTGAGGGTTTCGGCAGCGCCACCACCTGCGCCACCCGCGGGTTCAGGTTCTCGCGGAAGCGCTTGATCGTGCCGCCCTTGCCGGCGGCATCGCGGCCTTCAAACACCACGGCGACCCGCGCGCCGCTGTCCTTGACCCAGGCCTGCAGCTTGACCAACTCGATCTGCAGCGCCGCCATGACCTTGTCATAGGCCTTGCGCGGCATGCGTTCGAGATAGGGGTAGCCTTCCGACAGCATCTCGCCCTTCTCGGAGCGCTTGATGGCGTTGCGGATGTTCTTGGGGGCGTCGTTCTCGAAAAAGGCGCTGATCGCGCCGTCAAAGGGTCTAGCCATGGAGCCTCGCATATTTTTATTGAAATATGGCGTCTTAGGTCCGGTGTTGCAATGTTAATGCCCTTCACGAAGCCCGGCGCGGGCCGCGGCACGATCGACCGCGGCGATCACCGCCTCGGGATCGGCGTGATGCGGCATGTGGCCGACGCCCGGCATCCGCACCAGATTGGCGTCCGGCAGCTGGCGGCTCAGTGGCACGGAATGGACCTCGAGCGGCACGATGGTATCGGCCTCTCCATGAAGGATCTCGACCGGCATCCCGAGGCGCGGGTACTGCGCTGACATCTCGACCACCTGCGGCCGCAGGTCGATGATCTGCCGGGCATTGGCGCGCAGGCTGTCGCGGCGCAGGGTCAGCCCGGCGCCGATGTGGCGGGCATAGCCCACCGGCACCCGCTGCGGCGCAAAGATCGCCTCGAGCGCCGCATGCACCCGGGTGAGGGGCGCAAAGGCGGTGATCAGCGGCACCACCAGCGCACCGCCAAGGCGCGAGGCATTGACGTGATAGAGCGTGTCCAGCCCGCCAGGCCAGGGGTTCGACACCGCGCCCAGCAGCACCAGCCCGGCGGTCTCCTCGGGCCGCTCGAGTGCCCAGCCCAGCGCCACAGCACCGCCAAAGGAGTGGCCCAGCACCAGCGGGGTCGAGACGCCCAGCCGGTCGGCCGCCTGTTGCAGCAGACGCGCCTGGTGGCGCGGGGTGTCGGCGGTTCCGTCCAGCGGGTCGGTCCAGCCAAGACCGGGGCGGTCAAAGGCGATCACCCGGTAGTTGCGCGCCAGCGGCTCGACCAGATCGAAGGTGAAATCGCGCAGGTTGCCCGAGGCGCCGTGGATCAACACCAGATCCGGGCCCTCGCCGGTCACCAGCGCGTGCACCGTGGTGCCGTCCACGTCGATGAGCTCGCCCTTGGGGCCATATTTCGCCTCGGCCTCGGCCTCGCGCAGGTCGGCCCGCCGGTCGATCAGAAAGACGCCTCCGGCCAGAAGCGCCACGGTCAACAGGGCAAAGGCCAGGTTGGCGACCATCAGCCGCGCAGGTCGGTCGATTTGCAACCGATCTCGCTCATGTCGAAGGGCGTCGTCAGGTACATTTCGCTGATCCAGTTGCCGTAGAGCAGATGCGCGTGGCTGCGCCAGCGGTTCTGCGGCTTTTTCGAGGGGTCGTCGCCGGGGTAGTAGTTGCGCGGCACGTTGATCGCGGTGCCATTGGCGACGTCGCGGTCGTATTCCTCCTTGAGCGTGCCGCTGTCATATTCGAAATGGTTGAAGATATAGAGCGCCCGGTGGGTCGGATCCTCGACCAGACAGGGCCCGACTTCGTCGCTGCCCAGAAGCGTGCGCAGCCCCGGCGCGGCGTCGATCTCGGGTTGGCGCATTTCGGTCCAGCGGCTGACCGGGATCACGAACTCGTCCGAGAAGCCGCGCAGATAGGGCGAGGCCGGATCGAGGTTGGTGTGACGGAAACAGCCAAAGGCCTTGGCGGGCAGGATGTGTTTCTGCACGCCGTGGAAATAGTTGATCATCGCCATGCCGCCCCAGCAGACGCCAAAGGTGGAATGCACGTTGGTCTGGGTCCAGTCGAGGATCTGGGTGAGCTCGTCCCAATAGGTGACATCGGCAAAGGGCAGATGCTCGATCGGGGCGCCGGTGATGATCAGCCCGTCGAACTTCTGGTGCTTGATCTCGCGGAACGGGTGATAAAAGCTCTCCATGTGCTCGGCCGAGGTGGTCTTGGTCTCATGCTCGCTCATCCGGATCAGCGTCAGCTCGATCTGCAGCGGCGAGGCACCGATCAGCCGGGCGAACTGGGTCTCGGTGGCGATCTTCTTGGGCATCAGGTTCAGCAGCCCGATGCGCAGGGGGCGGATGTCCTGATGCTCGGCCTGTTGCTCTGCCATGACCATCACACCCTCGCGCGAGAGCACGTCGAAGGCGGGCAGATCACTGGGCAGTTTCAGGGGCATCGGGTGTCCTTTCCTGTGGCGTCAGAGGAATAGGCCAGAGCGGCGCGCGCCACAAGCGGTCAGGCGCGCGGACCGGGCTGAGCGATGGCCCGCGCCACCAGATCGGTGAAATCGGCCTGATCGCGCACGTGCGCGATCTCGTCGGCGGTGACCGTCACGCCCCAGTTCCGAGCCATCGCGGCATAGAGCGGCTGGCGATGCGCCAGCGCCCGGCCATAGGTCCAGCGGATAAAGGCATCTGGGTCGACCTCGGCCTCGGTGCAGCCCTCTTCGGCCAGGTATTCCTGCCAGCAGCGGGCGAGGAAGGCCGGCTGATAGGCCATCGGCTTGGGCGCGCGGTTGAAGCGGCGAATGAGCTCCTGGGTATGCGCCTCGGAGCCTTCGATCCAGATCATCAGCGTGCGGTCCGAAAGCGCGGTCAGCACCGGGTCGGCCGGATCCTCGGGATCGACCCATTCGCAGATCGAGCCGCCGGTGTCGCAGATGAAATGCGGGTAGTCATAAAGCGCCTGCGCCCGGTCGATGAAATAGCCGGTGTCCATCAGCGCGTTGATCTCGGCCTGGCGGAACTGGTCCTGCCGGCGGGTGTATTCCGTCATCGGCAGACCGCCGTGGTCGGGGTTGCCGGGCTTGCCCAGATAGGCCGAAACCGGGGTCAGGTTGTGAAACGA
Organism: Marinovum sp.; assembly: GCF_034669705.1. GTDB lineage: Bacteria > Pseudomonadota > Alphaproteobacteria > Rhodobacterales > Rhodobacteraceae > Marinovum. Next base: position 118,608 of record NZ_JAXMOR010000005.1, on the reverse strand, counting down.
GATGTTCGAGCCGATGTAGATGCTGTCTGACAGCAGCAGGTCGCGCAGAAACGGCACCTGCATGGCGTGCGCCTTGGCATTGTCGGCGATGTATTCGCCCATGTAACGGGTGCCGATGCGGTAATCGATGGAATAGTGGAACCAGTCGCCATTGTCGCGCAACAGGTTGGAGACATGGGTCTTTCCCAGGCCGGACATGCCAAAGAACAGCACCCGTTTCTTGCGCGCGCGGCGCCAGTCGTCGGCAGATGAATAGAGCATGTCACGGTCCCGTTGGTCTCGGGCTTCGCCTAGCACAGCCGCCCGCCACGAAAAAGCCCCGCCGCGATGAACGCGAACGGGGCCGATCCGTGAGCGGATGTCGTGCGGGCCTCAGAAGGCGAAGCCGACGCTGATGCCGAAACCGGTGGCGGTGTTGTCGGAAAAGTCGGTGGGCGTGCTCGATTCCGCATCGCCCAGCCAGGCGTGTTCGACGCCGGCGGTGATCTTGACCTGTCCCATGGTATAGCTGCCGCCGAGGCCGATCGAGGTATAGCCGTCGGTGGGCGACAGACGCGAGCGTTCGCCGCCCTTCTTCGATTCGTAGCCGGCCCGGGCAAACACCGAGAGCTCGTCCGAGAGCTGACGGCCGACACCGAGCTGATAGGTGAAGGTGTCATTGTCGAAGCTGGTGATCTCGCCGCCGGTCTCGGCCTCGTAGTTGCCGGGCTTGACCTGCCACTTGGACCATTCGGTCCATTTGACCGAGCCGAAGACCAGCGTCTTGGGCGCCACGCCGGTCTGGAAATCCAGGGTCAGCGATTGCGGCATGATGATCGGCAGGTCGCTGTTGGTGGCCACCGCGGCAAAGGTCGGCACGCCGCCGGGCAGCGTGAGCTGGGTATAGCTTTCGCGGGCGTCGAATTCATGCTCGATCTCCGAGCGATAGGTCAGCGCCACGCGCAGCGCATAGTCGGGGATCTCATAGGCGGTACCGACGATGAAGCCGAGGTCGGTCTCCCTCGAGCTCGAGGCGGAATAGTCGCTGACGATCGAGCCCGGCTGCGGGCCGCCGCCCAGCAGCGCCGGACCGTCGGGGTCGGAAGCGATATTGGCCAGCGTCAGCGGGATGGTGATATCGGCCGAAGAGGTCAGCAGGCTCGGACCGCCATAGACCGAGATCCGGTCGTTGATCTTGTACTTGAGGATGGCGTCGACGGCGGTGCTGTTCCAGCGCGCGGTGAGCCCCTCGTAGAAGCCCTGTCCATAGCTCGCATCGGCCGCATAGGGCTGCGACATCAGCATGGCAAAGTCGAACCGGTCGTTGATCGCCATCTTCAGGCCAAAGCCGATGTGCTGGGTGGCCTCCGACATGTCGCCGGTGCTGCCGCCACCGACAAAGGCGGGGTAGTCGCCCGACACGTCCGCATCGGTCTGCGAAAACGAGAACTGAACATAATTGCCCTGCTCGAACAGAATGGACTCGGCCGGTCGCGCCCGTTCGAGGCCGCCCGCCTGGGCCACGCCTGCGACAAGGCAGGCCGCCGAGGCGGCGCTTGCTATATATTTCATCTGGATTTTCCTGTCTCTTCCCTGCCTGAACGCTATGTCGCAGGGGAGTTTTGGGTCAATTCCTGACCCAACGTCATACTTGTGGTTGTGCCGTGACGTTACTTTTCTGTTACGTCAACGCCACGCACCGGGCCGCGGACCCGCGAGGCAGACCAGATGTTGAGGTAATTGCCCCCAAAGATGATCGCCGCGCCGGCCAGAACCAGCAGGTCCAGCGGCTCGAAATAGACCCACATCCCGACCAGGGCGATCACTGGCAGACGGGCGAAATCAATCGGCATGACCACCGCCGCCGGCGCCAGCTTGAGCGCCGTGGTCAGGCAGAAATGCGCCACCAGCCCGGCACAGGCGATCAGCGCCACCCAGGGCAGGTTGGCCGCCGTCGGCAGCGCGACATCACCATCGAAGCCGGCGCAGATGATCCCGAAAACCGCTTGCATCACAGTGAGATAGAACAGGATGCAGGTGATCGTCTCGGTCCGGGTCAGAAGCCGGGTAAAGACCGCCGATCCGGCAAAGCCGATCGCCGCCAGCGCCGCGGTGAGCTGGCCGAACTCCAGCGTCTCGGGGTTGGGACGAGTGACGATCAGGATGCCGACAAAGCCGATGCCCGCCGCAATGACACCCACCCGTGTCAGCCGCTCGCCCAGGATCAGCGGCGCCAGAACGATGACCCAGAGCGGCGAAGTGAATTCGAGCGCGAAAACCTGCGCCAGGGGGATCGCGGTGATCGAGTAGAACCACAGGTTCTGGCCGGCGAAGTGGCTCAGATTGCGGATGGCATGCACGCCCAGGTTGCGGCGGGTCACCTGGCCCAGACTGCCGGTGACGCCTGCGACCACCACGACGATGACCACGCCGATCAGGCTGCGGTACATCATGATTTCAAAGGTATCGAGGTTGAGGCTCACCTCGCGCCCGGCCACTGCCATCGAGGTGAACGAGACGATCGCCCCGATCATCCAGAGCGCGGCCTTGACGGTATCGCTCATTCCACCACCGCGCAGCAGCCGGTGAGCAGGATCGGCGTGGTGCCGCGCTGGGTCAGCACCTGCGCCTCGATCGGAAAGCTTCCGTGACCGGTGACGCAGGCGCGTTCCTGCAGCACCACGATGGCGGTGTCGCGGGGGCCGGTCAGGGTCTTGGCAATCGGCCAGTCGCGGCCCTCGGCCGGGGTGGTCAGCCGGACCTCCATCTCGGTACGCGCGGGGAAATGGAACACCGCCACCGGCCCCAGTAGATCAAGCCGCCAGCCGGGGGCCTCGCCTGCGCAGGACAACGGCAGATCGCGCGCCAGCGCCGGCGCGGCAAAGAGCATCAGGGACAGGGCGGCACTGCGTAACATGCCGCGATAAGGACCATATGCCGGCGCGATTGAAAAGGGGACAGCGCGCCATTCAGGCGTTAATTCGAGCCCGCCTCGAGCGGCAGCCGGCAGCAGCCGTCAAACAGGATCCGCTCCTTGCCGGCCTCGATCATCAGGCCGGCGGCATAGGGGTAGTCGCGGTCGCTCATGCCGTCGGAGCAGAGCTGCGCCCGGATCACCGCGGTGGCCGTCACGTTGCTGGCGCCATGGCGCAGCAGCACCGGAAACCCCGCCCGCCCGGCGGCGGTGAGCTGGTCGGTCATCGGCAGGTTGGCGGTATTGTTGTTGAAATCCGAGTAGAGCGCGGTGTCGGCGGTGTAGCGGATCGACCAGAATGGCTCGGTCCCGGTGCAGAGCAGCCCGGCCGGCAGACGGCTGTCGCCGATCATCGGCAGTTCCTCAGGCGTGAGAAAGCGCATCGCCACCCAGCCGTGGCTTTCCTCCCAGGTGATCCGCCCCCAGTCGCCGCTGGCGTCGGTGTCGAGCACCTCGACGGCACTCTGGTCATGGGCGAGGTCACCGATGTCGGCACTGCCGGCATCCGGCTCGGCGCGGACGTTCAGCGTGTCGTCAGAGGCCACGCCGGTGACCCGGAAATAGCCCGGCTCGGCAAGGGCCGTGCCGGCGGCGCAGGCGAGGAGGCTGGCCAAAAGAGCAGGGCGCAGCAGGGCAGAAGAGGACAGGGCAGGGCGCAACATCACAGGGGGCTCCGATTCCAAAGGGCTCGGATCTGAGTATAGCGCGAAACGGGCGCGCGGCATCTGTCTTGCGCCTAATGCGTGCGCAGATACTCCATCACCGCATCGCGCACGGTTTCGGCACCGCGCTTGCGTTCGGCATCGATCACCCCGCGCAGCTCGTCGAGGTTGGTGCGCCGCAGCAGGTGCTTGACCGGACCGATCGACGCCGGCCGCATCGACAGCGTGCGCAGCCCCATCGCCGCCATGCAGATCGCCTCGATCGGCCGGCCGGCATCCTCGCCGCAAAAGCTGACCTGGGTGCCGGTGCTGTCGCAGCGGGCGATGATCATCTCGAGAAAGCTGAGAAAGGAGGTATTGAGCGTGTCATAGCGCCGCCGCACCCGCTCGTTCTCGCGGTCGGCGGCAAAGAAGAACTGCTTGAGATCGTTGCCGCCGATCGACACGAACTCCACCTCCTCGAAGAAAGCATTCGGTGCAAAGGCCAGCGACGGCGTCTCGAGCATGGCGCCGACTTCGAGCTTGGAGGGCAGGGGATGGCCGAGGATGGTCTCGCGTTCGATTGCCTTGTCCATCTCGGCCCGGGCCTGGCGGTATTCGCTGTACTGCGCGATGAAAGGAAACATCACCGACAGCGGCCGGCCATTGGCGGCGCGCAACAGCGCCTGCAGCTGCATCCGCATCACGCCGGGCCGGTCCAGCGCGACCCGGATCGCGCGCCAGCCCAGCGCCGGGTTGGGCTCGTCGGTGGCCTTCATGTAGGGCAGCACCTTGTCCGAACCGATGTCGAGCGTGCGGAACACCACGCGCTTGCCGTGGGCGGCGTCGAGCACCCCCGAATAAAGCTGGGCCAGTTCCATCCGGCGCGGCATCTGGTTGCGGATCAGGAACTGCAGCTCGGTGCGGAACAGGCCCACGCCCTCGGCGCCAGAGTTTTCAAGCGAGGGCAGGTCGGCCATCAGCCCGGCGTTCATCTGCAGCGCGATGGTCTTGCCGCACAGCGTTCTCGCCGGCTTCTCGCGGATCGAGGAATACCGCTCCTGCGCCTTGTGCAGCATCGCCATCTTGTCGCGGAAGGCGGTGACCACGTTGTCATCGGGGCGCAGGTGGACCACGCCCTGATCGCCATCGACCATGATGTGGTTGCCATTGAGCGCCTCGGTGGTCACCCGCTTGGCCTGCAAGACCAGCGGGATCGCCAGTGCCCGCGCGACGATGGCGGCATGGCTGCCGACAGAGCCCTCCTCGAGCACGATGCCCTTGAGCTGGCGGCCGTATTCCAGAAGCTCGCCGGGGCCGATGTTGCGGGCGATCAGGATCGGGTCGTCGGGCATCTCGGCGCCGGTGACGCTGCCCTGTCCGGTGAGGATGCGCAGCAGCCGGTTCGACAGGTCGTCGAGATCATGCAGCCGCTCGCGCAGATAGGCATCGGGCACCTGACCCAAGCGGGTGCGGGCGGCGGATTGCTCTTTCTCGACGGCGGCCTCGGCCGAGAGCCCCCGGGCGATGTCCTCTTCCATCCGCCGCATCCAGCTGCGCGAATTGGCGAACATGCGATAGGCCTGCAGCACCTCGAGCTGTTCGGCATCGCCGCCCATCGCGCCTTCGAGCATCTCGTCGACGCCGATGCGCAGCTTGTCGACCGCTTCCTTGAGCCGGTCGAGCTCGCGGTGCGGATCCTCGGCGATCGGGTTGGTGACCACGACCCGCGGCTCGTGCAGCCAGACATGGCCCTCGGCCGCGCCTTCCTGCCCGGTGATGCCGCGGATCAGATACGGCTGGGTGTGCCGCGCCGAGAGCGCCGCGCCCTCGCCGACAAAGGCGCCCAGCTCGGTCATCTCGGCCAGCACCATTGCCACAACCTCGAGCGCATAGACCTCGTCGGCGGTGAATTCGCGGGCCTCTTTCGACTGCACCACCAGCACGCCCAGCATCTCGCCCAGCCGCTGGATCGGCACGCCGAGAAAGGAGGAATAGATCTCCTCGCCGGTCTCGGCCATGTAGCGAAAGCCCGGCGCCTGCGGCGCATTGGCGGTGTTGATGATGTTGCCTTGCCGGGCCACCCGGCCGACCAGACCCTCGCCGACCCGCAGCCGGGTCTGGTGCACCGCCTCGGCCTTGAGCCCCTCGGTGGCACAAAGCTCGAGCGTGTCCTCGTCGCGGAACAGATAGACCGAGCAGACCTCGGTCTTCATCGAATCCGCGGTCAGGTGGGTGATCTTGTCGAGCCGTTCCTGACCGGCGGCTTCCTCGGCCATGAGGTCGCGCAAGCGTTTGAGAAGCTTGCGGCTTTCGCTTTCCGTACCTTCTGGCATGTGGTGCTGTCCCCTCGTTCGGACCGGTGTATCGTTGTGCGGAGGCTCCGCAGTAGTGCCGTCTTCGTCTAGCCGCAAACCGTGGCCCTGTCCTGCACTGTCGGCGGCCGGTCCAGCCGCGACAGAAGCTGCTCGAGAAAGGCCAGCCGCTGGGGGACCTGTGTCGCGAGCGCCTGATGCACGGCCGCCGGCAGCCTGTCAGGATGACGCAGCGCCGCATGGGCGATCAGCAGCGTCTCGGCCAAGTCCTCGCCCTCGGGGTTTTCGGCGCCATAGCCGGTCAGAAAGGCGCCGTCGGCCCGTTGCGCCGCAAGCCAGCCCTCGGAACGCGCGTGCGGCTGGTCGAGCGTGGCATGGACGCTCTCGTGAAACACCGTTTCCTCAAGATCATGGGTGGCGATGCGGCGTGCCACATTGTCGGAATAGACCACGAAGAAGCGCCCGCGGTCCTCGGCAAAGGCGCTCTCGTCGCCCTTGAGCACCACCACATGGTCCAGCCCCGCGCGCATGAAGGCCGGCAGCTTGCCGATGGCCTGTGCCAGCGGCGCGACCGTCTGCAGGGCCGCGGCCCGGTCACCCAGCGCCGGATGCGCCCAGATCGGCACCACCGCACCATCAAGATAGCGCGCATCAAACAGGTGCACCCCCTCGGCGATCAGCGGGCCGCCGCGCTTGTCTGGCATCTCGCGGCGTCCGTCGCCGCGATCTACCAGACAGGCCAGCGCGTCGGGGTCGGTGGCATGAATATAGTCGATGTCATTCGAGGTGACCGAGGAAAAGAACAGCGGCTCGGCCGCCGCGGCAAGCGGCAGGCAGGCACCAAGAGCGACGGCAAAAGCCGCGTGTCGCATCGCCGATCTCCCCGTTCGGACCCGACTTGCCCCAGGCCCGTCTCAGGGCGGGGGCGTCAGGTCGCTTTTTCCAGTTCGAAGGCATCATGCAGGGCCTGCACGGCGAGTTCCATATATTTCCGGTCGATCAGAACGGAAATTTTTATCTCGGAGGTTGTAATGACCTTGATGTTGATACCCTCATCCGAGAGTACCTTGAACATCTTGGCCGCCACGCCGGCGTGGGACCGCATGCCGATCCCCACGACCGAGACCTTGGCGACACCGGTGTCGGCGACGATGTCGTGGTAGTTGATCGCGCCCGAGGCCTTGGCGTCGGACATTGCCTTTTCCGCCCGCTTTACCTGATCGGTGGGGCAGGAGAAGGTCATGTCGGTGCGGCCCTCTTCCGAGATGTTCTGAACGATCATGTCGACGTTGACGCCGGCATCCGACAGCGGGCCAAAGATCGCGGCGGCGATGCCGGGGCGGTCGGCCACCGAGATCAGGGTCATCTTGGCCTCGTCACGGGAATAGGCCACGCCAGAGACGACATTGAGTTCCATGATTTCTTCCTCATCGCAGACGAGCGTTCCGGCCGCATCGTCCATTTCCTCGAAGCTCGAAAGCACCCGCAGCTTCACGTTGTAGCGCATCGCCAGCTCGACCGAGCGGGTCTGCAGCACCTTGGCGCCCAGCGAGGCCAGCTCGAGCATCTCTTCAAAGGCGATCTTGTCGAGCTTGCGGGCCTTTTCGCAGATCCGCGGGTCGGTGGTATAGACGCCGTCGACATCGGTGTAGATGTCGCAGCGCTCGGCGCCAAAGGCGGCGGCAAAGGCCACTGCGGTGGTGTCCGATCCGCCCCGGCCCAGCGTGGTGAGCCGGCCATCCGGGGCGATGCCCTGAAAGCCCGCGACCACGGCCACCTGCATGCCTTGGGCGAACTTGGCGTTGATGTTGTCGGTGGGGATCTCGGTGATCCGCGCGGCGGCGTGGGCGTTGGTGGTCTTGAGCGGCACCTGCCAGCCCTGCCAACTACGCGCCGGCACGTCCATTTCCTGCAAGGTCAGCGCCATCAGGCCGGCGGTCACGTTCTCGCCCGAGGATACGATCGCATCGTATTCGCGCGCGTCGAACAGCGGCGAGGTCTCGTTGACCAGGCCGACGAGCTTGTTGGTCTCGCCCGCCATGGCCGAGACGATGACGATCACGTCATAGCCCTTGGCCACTTCCACGCCCACGCGTTTGGCGGCGCGGCGGATACGGTCGAGCGTGGCGACAGAGGTGCCGCCGAATTTCATCACCAGAAGGGGCATGGGGTCGTCCTGCCTGAAATCGTCCGGCGCGGTTTACGCAGATGGAGGGCAAAGGGCAAGAGCGCCGATGCGCAGTCGGGGCAGGCTTTGGCCCGGCGGCACATGCGCCGGGCCAGAGGGTCACGCCCGAAGCTCAGGCATAGAGCGGCTGCACCCCCATCTGCAGGTGCAGCATGTTCACCGTCTGCTGGTCGAGCCCCAATTCAGAGGCCAGCTCGTCGAGGTATTTCGCCTCGGCCGCGGTATCCACCCGGATCGACATCAGCGACATCGAATAGACCTGCATCTTCTGCGCCTCCGGCGTGTCGGCGGCCAGCGCCTTGGGATCGACCTTGGCCGCGAGCTGTTTCTTGACGAAGGCCTGGCTCTCGGCGTCGGCATCCTCGCCCACGGTCTCGAGGATGCGGGCCTTTTCCTCGGCGTCGATGCCGCCGTCGGATTTCGCCGCCTGGATCATCGCCCGCAGCATCAGCCCGGCGGCCTCCTCGGCCTCTGGCGTGCCGGGTCCTTCCGGCACCTGGTCGAGCATGGCGCTGACGCCCTTGCCCTGAGCCGCCGCGGCACCACCGGCCATCGACAGCAGCGCCGCCAGCCCGGCGCCGCCGGCGCCCGACAGCAGACCGCCACCCTTGGCGCCGGTGGATTCGGTCTTGCTGCCCATCAGGTTGCCCATCATCTCCTGCAGGTTCATCCCCGCGCCGCCGCCGGCGCCCATCATCTTGGAGAACATGTCCTGCGCCTGCCCCATGCTCTGGGCACCGCTCTCGCGCATCTGCGCCATCATCCCGCGCATCTGCTCCATGCCCGGCACCTGGCCCATCGCCTCGGCGGAGGGGTTCTGGCTGGCCTTGGCCTCACCGGGGGGCAGTTGCGCACCGCCCAACATGCCGCCGAGCCCCTGGTTGCGGCTCATGTGATCCACGCCGCGCGCCGCGGCATAGCCGAGCGCGACCTTGGCCAAAGTGCCCATCAATCCCATGTCGTATCCTCCCGTTGAAATGGATTGCGCCCACTCTGGCAGGTTTTTCCGCGCAAGTAAGGGGGGAATCGGGCAAAGCCTAGATCAGCCGCAGGAGCCGCAGAATCAGCAGCACGAGGATGACCGAACCGGCCATGCTGAAACAGACGATGGCAAAGCCCAGCGGCGTGTCATCGAAGGGCAGGCCACCGACATTCATCCCGAAAAGTCCGGTGACGAACCCCAGTGGCAGAAAGATCGCCGCCACCACCGAAAGGCCATAGCCATTGCGCGACAGCTGGTCGGCCTTCTGGGCATATTGGTGATCGGCCAGCGCATCGAGCCGCTGGTGCACCGCGTCAAGCTCCTCGAGCGCGCGCTGCGCCCGGTTGGCGCTCTCGCGGATCTCGTCCTGCGGCAGCACCATCGCGTCGACCGGCCGGCTCTCGAGCCGCCGCAGGGTCTCGCTCTGTGGCCGCAGGTAGCGCAGCAGGCGGATCGAGGCACGGCGCAGCTCGGGCAGGGGGGCCAGCACATCCGGCGGGCAGTCGGGATCAAGGATCGCCTCTTCCAGCGCGTCGACCTGATCGTCGAGCCTGAGCGAGACCTGTTCGATCCGGTCGACCAGCCGCTCGGTCAGCTCGGCCACCAGCTCGCCCGGGCCGCCGGGCAGGCAGCGACCGCCGTCGAGCTCGCCCTGCAGGTCGCGCACCGCAAAGATCGGCCGGTGGCGCAGCGTGACAACCAGCGAGGCACTGGCACAGAGCCTGAGCGAGACCATGTCATCGGCCGACTGGCCGGGGTTGAAATTGGCCCCCCGCAGGATCAGGATCATCGCCTCGCCGAGCGCCAGGTAGCGCGGCCGCGTCTCGGGCTGGACCAGCACTTCGGCCGCCTCTTCCGAGACCAGCTGGCCGACGCGGGCCACCGTGCCCGGCGCCGCCAGATCAAAATGCACCCAGCGCCAGTAACCCTCGGCCACCTCACGGTCGAGCGCGCCCTCATGCGCCCGGCCCTCGGCATCGAAATCAAAGACGAACAGCGCCATCAGACGAGATCCGGCTCGCGGCCCAGCCGGTTGGCCAGGCGGGTGACGGTAAGGCCCTGGACGATGATCGAGAAGATCACCACCACATAGGTCGCGGTCAGGATCAGCGGCTTCCATTCGCCCTCGGGCAGCGACAGCGCCAGCGCGACCGAGATGCCGCCCTTGAGCCCGCCCCATGTCATGAGCGGGATCACGTCACGCGGAAAGCTGCGGAACGGGCGCAGCACCAGCACCGGCACCGCCACGGCCACCAGCCGCGCCACCAGCGCCAGCGCGATCGACATCACGCCGATCACCAGATCGCTGACGTCGAAGGCCAGCGCAAAGACTTCGAAGCCGATCATCAGGAACAGCACCGCGTTGAGAATCTCGTCGATCAGCTTCCAGAACGCCTCGACGTAGTTGCGGGTCTCTTCGGTCATGCCGTGCTTGGTGCCGATATCGCCGATCAAGAGCCCGGCGCAGACCGCCATGATCGGCGCCGAGACATGCAGCGCCACCGCCAGTTCATAGCCGCCAAAGGCCAGCCCGAGGGTCAGCAGCACCTCGAGCGAGTAATCGTCGATCCGCCGCATCAGCCGGAAGGTCAGCCAGCCCAGCACGATCCCCAGCACCGCGCCGCCAAGCGCCTCCTGCACGAAAAGCAGCGCCGCCGCCTGCAGCCCGCCGCCATGCGCGTCGCCGGCGGGAAAGGCCAGCCCGACCAGCACCAGAAAGACCACGTAGCCGACGCCGTCGTTGAACAGCGACTCGCCGGCGATCTTGGTCTCGAGTTCCTTGCGCAGGTTGGCCTCTCGCAGCACGCCGAGCACCGCCACCGGATCGGTGGGCGAGATCAGCGCGCCAAAGACCAGCGCCACCAGCAGCGGCATGCCGGTCATCCAGAAAAAGCCGAAGCCCGCGATCAACGTCGACAGGCCAACCCCCAGCGTCGCAATCAGGAAGACCAGCCGCCATTGCTCGCGCAGGTCCGAGAGCTTGACATGCAGCGCTCCGGCAAAGAGCAACAGCCCCAGCATCCCCTCGAGCAGCGCGTCGGAGAATTCCAGCCCCTGCACCGTGGCGCGCACCGTGTCGGCCAGCCCCAGCGCCGGCAGCACGAGGTCGAGCGCCATGATCCCGAACGAGGCGAGCAGCGCCACCACCAGAATGCCGATCGCCGCCGGCAGCTTGAGCACCAGGTAGTTGATCGCGCCAAAAAGCCCGGCAAGGACGATCAGCAGCGATGTGATCTGCAGGAAATTCATGATGTTATCCGCATGAAGGAGAGGGCCGTCCGGCCCAGCATGGCCTCACAACTTCAGCGACATCAATGAATATCCGCCGCGCAGCTGAAAATGCGCCTTGCGATAGAGCCGCTGCGCCGAGGCGTCCTCGCGATTGACCTCGAGATGCAGCGCCTTCAGCCCGGCATCGCGCAGCGCCCGCGGCAGCGAATAGAGCACATCGGTCGCCATGCCGCGGCCACGCACGGCGGGGCGGATGTAGAGTTCGTCGACGAAGCCGTCCATGCCGCCGAATTCCAGCGACCAGCCGAAGCTGAGGATGATATAGCCCACCGGCGCCTTCTGCGGCCCGATCAGGTAGACCGCACCATGCGGCGAGCCCTCGAGCAGCGGCGCGACAGCGGCGCGGCGCCAGTCGTCGTCGGTCTTGATGCCGGTCTCGACCGAAAAGGCGGTGGTCAGCGGCATCAGCCGCTCAAGGTCGTCGGGACCGGCGAGGTGCAACCTTGTGCTCATAACCGGGCCAGCCTTTCCGTTAGCAGATCAAAGAACCCATCGGCGTCGACATCGCCGATGAAGAGCGCATTGGCCTTGCGGTCGGTGACGCCCCACCAGTCGGCCACGGTCATCCCGAGAGTCAATTCAGAGCCGGTCTCGATCTCGACATTGATCCGCCGGCCCGAGAACAACTCTGGCCTCAGCAGCCAGCCAATCACGCAAGGGTCATGCAGCGGCGCGCCATCGGAGCCGTATTTCTCCTTGTCGAACCGCTCGAAAAAATCGGTCATCTCGGCCACCGCGCGGCCTACCGGTGTGCCAAGTGCGCGAAAGCCGTCGTTGCGCGCCTTGGTGACCAGCGCCTTATGCGTCACGTCAAGTGGCATCACAGTGATCGGCGCGCCTGATTTAAACACGATATCAGCAGCTTCCGGGTCGACGTAAATGTTGAACTCGGCCGCCGGGGTGATGTTGCCGACCTCGAAATAGGCGCCGCCCATCAGCACGATCTCCTGCACCCGGCCGGCAATTTCGGGCGCGCGATCAAAGGCAGTGGCGATATTTGTCAGCGGTCCCAGCGGGCAGAGCATCACCGTGCCTGCGGGCTCGGCGCGCAGGGTCTCGATGATGAAATCGACCGCGTGCTGCTCTTGCAGAGGCATTTCGGGGTCCGGCAGAACCGGACCGTCGAGCCCGGTCTTGCCATGCACGTGCTCGGCGGTCACCAGCGGCCGCGTCAGCGGCGCGTCGCAGCCGGCGAACACCGGCACGTCCGTCTTGCCGGCCAGCTCGCAGACGATGCGGGCATTTTTCACGGTCAGCGCCAGCGGCACGTTGCCGGCCACGGCGGTGATGCCCAGCACCTCGATCTCCTCGGGGCTGGCCAGGGCGAGAAGGATCGCCACCGCGTCGTCCTGTCCGGGGTCGGTGTCGATGATGATCTTGCGTGCTGTCATGGGACCTCGTTCGGGCCAGGGCTTCGTGGCCGCCAACTTGTCAATCGCAGCCCCGAAAGTCCATAAGCGGTATGCGGCAACCGCCATAAACCCGCAAGGTTTCCCAAACCAGGACCCCGAGATGCCGAAAGAGATCCTGATCCACGCCGGCGCCCATCGCACCGGCACATCGTCATTCCAGCTCTGTCTCGCGGTGAACCGGGTGGCGCTGGATGCCGTGGGTTGCGACGTGGCCTATCCCGGCCGCGAAGGTGCGCCGGGGGGCACCTTGCGGCTGCCGCTCAACAAGGCGGGACATGACGGCGTGCTGCGGCGGCTGCGCCATCACAGCCCTGATCCTTCAAGGGCGCTGCTGCTCTCGGAGGAGAACATTCCCGGACAGATGTTCCCCTTTCTGCGCGGCCAGTTCTATCCCCAGGCCGAGCAGCGCCTGCGGCTTATGGCCAACGCGATCGCCGCCGCCGGCGGGCAGACCCGCCGGGTTCTGCTGCTGCTGCGCAGCTACGACACGCTGTTCGCGAGCGCTTATCGCAAACGGGCCGAGGATCATCCGGTGGGCGATTTCGCCGGGCGGGTGCCGGGGTTTCTCGCCATGGACCGCGGTTGGGTAGAGCTGGTGCAGGCGTTTCGCGACATTCTCGCGCCGCAGGAACTGCTTGTGGCGGATTACGCGCGCCGCGGCCGCAGCTGCGACCTGCTGCGTCGGTTGATGCCGGCGCTCGACGGCCCGCTGGGGGAGCCCACGAACAGCGTGAACCGTTCGGCCACAGACGCTGCGCTGCGCCATCTGCAGGCGCGCTACCACGCCGGTGAAACCCTGCCGCGGGCCGAGTGGCAGCAGGTGATCCGCGATTTCTCCGAGGATGACCGCGATCTCGGGGTCACCCGGTATTCCGAGAGTGAAAAGAGTGTTTTGTCAGGACGTTACAGCGCAGACCTCGAGCGGATTGCCGGCCTCGAAGGGATCACATTGCTGCGCTGAGGCTCATTCCGCCGCCCGGCGCTCATCGGCCTTGGCGGCATCCCAGAGCGCATCCATTTCCTCCAGCGTCGACTCCTCGGCTGTCCGCCCCGATGCGGCAAGAGCGGCCTCTATCGACCTGAAACGCCGGGTGAATTTCGCATTGGCCCGGCGCAGCGCCGCCTCCGGTTCGACGTCGAGATGTCGTGCAAGGTTGGCCATGACGAAGAGCAGATCGCCCATTTCCTCTTCAACCGCGTCCCGGGTCAGCGTGTCGCGCGCCTCGACCAGCTCGTGCGCCTCCTCGGCGATCTTGTCGAGCACCTGCGCGGTCTCGGGCCAGTCGAAGCCGACCCGCGCGGCGCGTTTCTGCAGCTTGAAGGCCCTGAGCAGCGCCGGCAGCCCGACGGCCACGCCCTCGAGCGCGCCTTTCTGCGCCTTGCCGGCGCGCTCGGCGGCCTTGATCGCCTCCCAGTCGCGTGTCTGCTGCTCGGGGCTCTTGTCGCGGCTCTCGTCGCCGAAGACATGCGGATGCCGCGCGACCATCTTGTCGGACATGGTGTTGGCCACGTCGTCAAAGCTGAACAGCCCGGCCTCCTCGGCCATCTGCGCGTGGAACACCGACTGGAACAGCAGGTCGCCCAGCTCGCCCTTGAGCTCGCCCCAGTCCTGCCGCTCGATGGCGTCGGCGACCTCATAGGCCTCTTCGATGGTATAGGGTGCGATGGTGCTGAAATCCTGTTCGATGTCCCAGGGACAGCCCGCCTCCGGATCGCGCAGCCGCCGCATGATTTCCAGCAGCCGCGGCATGCCGCCCTTGGGATCGTGGATCAAAGCGTCGTCAGCCATTGCAGCCCCCGGTCATTTGCGTTTGTCTGCACCCTGTCGCGGGGCGGGCATGAAGTCCAGACCCCGGCCGAGGCGAAAGGATATGTCGATGGCGCTGGAAGACGCAAAAACCAAGGTAGACGAAGCCTTTACGCGGCAAGGCTACACCGGCCTCGGGTTCGAGAACACCTTCGGCGGGGCGACCTCCTTCCTGCGGCGGCGCTACAGCAAGGACCTCTCCGGCGTCGATCTGGCGGTCACCGGCGTGCCTTTCGATCAGGCGGTGACCAACCGCCCCGGCACCCGCTTCGGCCCCCGCGCGATCCGCGAGGCCAGCGCGCTGCAAAGCCCCGACGCGCCCTATGGCTGGGGGTACAATCCCATGGAAGCGCTCAGCATCGTCGATTACGGTGATCTCGCCTTCGACTATGCCAAGGTGGCCGAGTTTCCCGACACGCTGCAACGTCACATTGCCGGCATCCTCGCCCAGGGCGTCGGCACCGTGACGCTAGGCGGCGATCACTTCATCACCCTGCCGATCCTCAAGGCCTATGCGGAAAAGTTCGGGCCCCTGTCGGTGATCCAGTTCGATGCCCATTCCGACACCTGGACCGACGATGATTTCGACCGCATCGACCACGGCACCTTTCTCTACAAGGCAATCAAGCTCGGGATCGTCGATCCGTCGCGATCGGTGCATGTGGGCATCCGCACCGACAACCCCGACCGCCACGGCATGCATCTGATCGACGCCCGCGAGGTGCATGACATCGGCGCGAAACAGGCCGCCGCGCGGGTGCGGGAGATCGTCGGCGACAGCCCGACTTACCTGACCTTCGACATTGACTGCCTCGACCCGGCCTTTGCGCCGGGCACCGGCACCCCGGTCTGGGGCGGGCTGAGCACCGCTCAGGCGGCAGTAGCGCTGCGTGAATTGGCGGGGATCAACATGATCGGCGGTGATATTGTCGAGGTCTCGCCGCCGTTCGACACCACCGGCGCCACCGCCATCGCCGGCGCCCATGTGGCGGTCGAGCTGATCTGCCTCTGGGGCTGGAACCACCTCAAGAAAGGAGTGTAAGTAATTGAAGTTATCTGCGCTTGCTCTTCTTCTGATGGTGTTGTCCGGGCTCGCCTGGGTGCGGTTCGCGCCTCAGGACGCGGCGCGCTGGCATGTCGCCTCGGGGCGCACGGACCTCGGTGACGAGACCGGCGCCAACGCCCATGTGCACCGTGAAAGCGCCGACCGCGCGCGGTTTGCCGCGCTCGATGCCGAGATCCGCGCCACCCCGCGGACGCAGGTGCTGGCCGGATCGCTGGAAGAAGGCCGGATCACCTATGTCACCCGCAGCCGGCTGGTGGGGTTTCCCGACTACACCACCCTCAGCCTGACCGAGACGCCGCAGGGCACGGTCTTGGAAATCTACGGACGGGCGCGATTTGGGCCGTCAGATCTCGGCGTCAACCGCGCCCGGGTCGAAGCTTGGCTGGCGGCCGTGTGACGCGCCCAGACATCCCTGCGCCACCTCGCGCCACATCGGCACGTTGAGCGACATCTGGCACTGCGCCATGAACATCCGCCCGTCGACCTGCAGGCAGATGGTCTGGCCCAGTTCCACGCGCGCGCCGCTGCGGTCGGTGCAATAGCAATCGATGGTGCGCCCGCCCGGGCCGGTGACATCGGCAAGAGCAGGGGCGGCGGCGGCCAGCAGGAGCAAAAGGGTACTTCCTCTCAACATGAGAGCAGTTTATCACGAAACTCTTGCATCTCCCAAATCTTACGAGTTGAAACCACCTGATGATCCCCGAAGACCGCCTGCGCCAGATCGAAGACCGGTTCCAGTACCTGGAAGCCCGGATGAACGCCGGGGCCGAGGCGGGCGACATTGCCGCTCTGGCCAAGGAATACTCCGATCTCAAGCCGGTGGTGGACCAGATCGGCCTGTGGCGGCAGCTGCAGGAGGACATGGCCGAGGCCGAGGCGATGCTGTCCGATCCCGACATGCGCGAACTGGCGGAAGACGAGCTGCCGTTGCTGAAAAAGCGCCTGCCGGAGACCGAACACGCGCTGCAGCTGGCGCTCTTGCCCCGGGATGCGGCCGACAAGCGCCCCGCCATCGTCGAGATCCGTCCCGGCACCGGCGGCGAGGAAGCGGCGCTCTTTGCCGGTGACCTGCTGCGGATGTACCAGCGCTATTCCGAGGCGCGGGGCTGGAGCTTCGAGATCATCGAGGAGAACGCCACAGAGCTTGGCGGCATCAAGGAAGTGGTGGCGCATGTGAAGGGCGAAAACGTCTTTGCCCGGCTGAAGTACGAATCCGGCGTGCACCGGGTCCAACGGGTGCCCACGACCGAGAGTGGCGGGCGCATCCATACCTCGGCCGCCACCGTCGCGGTGCTGCCAGAGGCCGAGGATGTCGATATCCATATCGACGCGGGCGACCTCCGCATCGACACCATGCGCGCCTCCGGTGCAGGCGGCCAGCACGTGAACACCACCGATTCGGCGGTGCGGATCACCCATATTCCCACCGGGCTGGTGGTGACCTCGTCCGAGAAATCCCAACACCGCAACCGCGAGATCGCGATGCAGGTGCTGAAAACCCGGCTCTACGATCTCGAGCGCAGCCGGGTCGACAGCGAGCGCAGCGCCGACCGCAAGAGCCAGGTGGGCTCCGGCGACCGCAGCGAACGCATCCGGACCTACAATTTCCCGCAAGGACGGATGACCGATCACCGCATCAACCTGACGCTCTACAAGCTCGATCAGGTGATGCAGGGCGATCTCGACGAGATCGTCGATGCGCTGACCGCCGATTTCCAGGCAACCCAGCTGGCGGCGATGACATGACCGGCTCGGAATTGCTGGCCCGCGCCACCCACGCGCTCAAGACCGCCGGCATCGACGGCGCCGGCCGTGATGCCCGCAGGCTGTTGGCGCATGCGCTGGGGCAGGCGGCCGGGCGGCTGACGCTGGTGCTGCCGGAACCGGTCGATCCGGAGGTGGCAGCGCGCTTCGAGAGCCTGATCGCCCGCCGGCTGGCGCGCGAGCCGGTGTCGCATCTCACCGGGACGCGGATGTTCTACGGCCGCGAGTTCGAGGTGACGCGGGATGTGCTCGATCCGCGGCCCGAAACCGAGACGCTGATCGAGGCGGCGCTGTCGCAGCCCTTTGAGCGGGTACTCGACCTCGGCACCGGCTCGGGCTGCATCCTGTTGACGCTGTTGGCCGAGAGCCAGGGCGCCTGGGGCCTGGGCGTCGATGTCTCGTCGGCGGCGCTTGACGTGGCGGCGCGCAACCGCGCGGCGCTCGAGCTGTCGGATTGCGCGCTTTTGCGGCAGAGCGACTGGTTCAGTCAGGTCGATGGCAGCTTTGACCTGATCGTTTCCAACCCGCCCTATATCGCCGATCACGAGATGGCGGCGCTGGCCCCCGAGCTCGCCCACGAGCCGCGGCTGGCGCTCACCGACGAGGCCGACGGGCTCTCGGCCTACCGCGCGATCACCGCCAGCGCGGGGCGGTTTCTCGAGCCCGGCGGGCGGCTGCTGGTCGAGATCGGCTGGCAGCAGGCGCTGCCGGTGGCGACCCTGATGGACGAGGGCGGGCTGTCTGACGTTGTGGTGATCCATGATCTCGACGGGCGCGACCGTGCCGTTAGCGCTCGCAAAAACCACTGAAGACCGACAGGAATCGGTGCAAATCTGCCGCTTTTGGCCCTTTCGGTCGGGATCTGCGGCATTTACCCCCTTGTAAGGATGTCTCTGTCATGGTTAGTGCTTGGGTGTCGTCGCAGATGGGTCGCGCTTTGCGCCCCGCGAGACACTCGCCGCACAAGAGCATGATTGCCGAATGCATCGCGCCACAAGCACCGCGTTTGGCACACCGGCTAGAGACTATCCAAAAACGGGCTGGATAACAGTATAATGAGATCATCCAAGTCACGGTCGCGGTCGCGATCGAACCGCAATAAGCCTTCTGGTGGTGGCAACATCATCAACCGGGTCTTCGACAGCTCCGGCCCCGAGGGCAAGGTGCGCGGGACGCCGCAGCAGATCATCGACAAGTACAACCAGCTGGCACGCGATGCCCAGCTGGCCGGTGACCGGGTGGCGACCGAAAACTTCCAGCAGCACGCCGAGCATTACCTGAGGCTCCTGAGCGAGGCTCAGAAGGAACAGGATTCCAAGCGCGAGGAGCAGGAGCGGCAGAACCGCGAACGCCAGGCCCAGCGCGACCGTGAGCGGTCAGAGCGGCAGGAGCGTGAGTCCTCGGGCGGCAACGGCAATGACACTGACACCGGCCAGGGGGGCCAAGGCAACCAGGGGGGCCAAGGAAGCCAGGGCGGCCAGAGCGCCGATCCGGCCGAGGCGCCGCAGCCAGATGTGCTCGAGGTGTCCGACACCAGTTCCGACAGCAACCTGGTCGACACGCCGGAGAGCAAGGTCGAGGAAGAAAAGCCCAAGCGCCCGCGTCGCAAGCCTGCGCGCAAGAAGGCCGACAGTGGCACCTCCGACGAGGGTGGCGAGGCGTCCAAGGACCCAGCTGCCAAGGAAGAGCGCGCCAAACCGGCCCCGGCCAAGCGGACCTCGCGGCGCTCTGCCCCCAAGGAGGCCGCGTCCAAGGATGCCGCGCCTAAGGACAGCGCCGCCAAGGAGACCTCAGAGGCCCCGGCCAAGGATGAGCCGTCGCAAGCCGCCGAGTAAGCTGGCGGGATCGAGATGCAGGAAGAAGGCTGGTCGCGCTTTGCGGCCAGCCTTTTTTCATGCCGCCAGGCGGTTGGCGGGCTTGCAGCAGCCCAGGCACCCGCGGCACCCGTCGCCCCGCGGCTGCCACAAGCCCGTTGGCGCGCGGTCCGGGGGCGTGACGCCTCAATTGGTTGGCCTACAGATGGCTTGCAGGTGACCGCGCCCCGGGCTTGTCCCGGGGCCTCCTGTGACCCGCAGCCGCGGCGGCTGGCGTCGAGGTCCCTGCGCAGGGCCGGCACGCGGGGCCGTGGGCATGACGGCTCGGTCGCTCACTGTGGCGGACCGCTCTTGCGCAGCCGCGCCCCGGAGCGGATCCGGGGCCTCTCGCCGCATCCCGCAACGCAGGCGATAGTCGAGGTCTCCGGTCCGGAAAGCCTACTTCCGCGCCGCCTCGACCTCGCGGGCAAGGGCGCAGAAACCCTCGAGCGGCACCTGTTCGGCGCGTTCGGTCGGCGCGATCCCGGCGGCGTGCAGCAGGTCCTCGACCGCCGGATGCAGCCCCTTCAGGCTCGCCCGCAGCATCTTGCGCCGCTGGTTGAAGCCGCGGGCCACCACCTCCTGCAGGATCTTCGCATCGGCCGGAAAGCGCGGCGCGGGCAGGGCGGTCAGATGCACGACGGCAGACGAGACCTTGGGTGCCGGCGAAAACGCCTCTGGCGGCAGATGCATCACGATCTTCGGATCGGTGCGCCATTGCGACAGGATCGCCAGCCGGCCATAGGTCTTCGATCCCGGTCCGGCGACGATCCGCTGCGCCACCTCGCGCTGGAACATCAGCGTCAGCGAGTGCCAGAACGGCGGCCAGTCGGGCGGCGTCAGCCAGCGCACCAGAAGCTCTGTGCCGACGTTGTAGGGCAGGTTGGCAGCAATGCGGATCGGCGGCATCAGATAGGCCGTCGGGTCGATCTCCAGCGCGTCGCCATTGATCACCTCGAGCTGGCCGGGATAGCGCGCGGCGATCTCGGCCAGCGCCGGCAGGCAGCGGGTGTCCTTCTCGATCGCCAGCACCTTGCGCGCCCCCTCGGCCAGCAGACCGCGGGTCAGACCGCCGGGGCCGGGGCCGACTTCGAGCACGTCGCAGCCCGACAGTTCGCCGGCCAGCCGGGCGATCTTGGCGGTGAGGTTGAGGTCGAGCAGGAAGTTCTGCCCCAGCGCCTTTTTCGCCACCAGCCCGTGATCGGTGATCACGTCACGCAGCGGCGGCAGGTCGTCAATCGTGGCCATCAGGCGGTGTCTCTCTCGTAAAGGCGCATGTCAGGCAGGCTCTGCCGCTGTGCTGCCGGCCATCTCCAGCGCCGCAATCAGCGAGGCCGGGTTGGCAAGGCCCTGACCGGCGATGTCGAAGGCGGTGCCGTGATCGGGCGAGGTGCGCAGGAAGGGCAGCCCGAGGGTGACATTGACGCCGCGGTCGAAATCCAGCGTCTTGATCGGGATCAACGCCTGATCGTGATACATGCAGACCGCCACGTCATAGCGCGCGCGGGCGGCCGGGTGAAACATCGTGTCGGCCGACAGCGGCCCGGCAATCTCCATGCCCTCGGCGCGCAGCCGGTCGAGCACCGGGGCGATCAGCGCGATCTCCTCGCGGCCCATCCGCCCGCCTTCGCCGGCATGGGGGTTGAGCCCGGCCACCGCGATCCGCGGCGCGGCAAGGCCGAAGCGCTGCACCAGCCCGGCGTGGGTGATCCGCAGCGTTTCCTCCAGCAGCGCGGGTGTCAGCGCCGCGGGCACCTCGGCCAGCGACAGGTGGATCGTCACCGGCACCACCCGCAATTCGGGCGAGGCCAGCATCATCACCACCCGCTCGACACCGGCCTGCGCGGCGAGGTATTCGGTATGGCCGGGATAGGCAAAGCCTGCGCCCTCGGCCAGCGCCTGCTTGTGGATCGGCGCGGTGCAGAGCGCCCGCGCCCGGCCCGCCATCACCAGAGAGACCCCCTCGGCAATCGCGTCGATCACCGGCTGCGCATGGGCGGCCTGCGCCACGCCAGGCGTCACGCCCGGGCCGAAATCGCGGTGCAGCACCGGCAGGCCGTGGGCCATCGCCGCGGCGGCCTCGGCGGGGTCGGCAATCCGCACGTGTGGCGCGGTGTCGGGCAGGTGGCGGGCGTCGCCGATCAGGAAGAACGCCAACCGTTCGCGCAGCGCCTCCCAGGCGCGGCAAGCAAGCTCGGGGCCCACACCCGCCGGCTCGCCGCAGCTGAGCGCAACGGGCAGCGAAGAGGCGGGCGCGGGGCTCAATTCAGCTCCATGATCCGGGCATCGGCGCGCAGCTGCTCGAGGTAGCTTTCCGACAGGCTGCCGATGCGCCGGTTGCGCAGACCGGTGGCCACCGCCTCGCGGTCGGGGGCTTCTTCCACGGCAGGGGTTCTGCCGCAGAGCATGAGCAGGACCAGCGTCTGGCCGCCGGCGCGGGTCAGCGCGGTCGAGGTCTCGCCGGCATCGAGCTTCGACAGCTCGAGGGCGATGTCGGCGGGGAGCTGCTCTGGCGGCAGGGTGGTGCGGTCCAGCACCTCTTCGGGCTGGCCCTTGGCCACGCCGTAGAGATCATCGCAAGTGTCGATCCGGGCCTCGATCGCAGCGGCCTGGGCCAGGGTCTCTGCGCTGCGGCCGCCGGTCATGTAATAGGCGGCATATTCCACCGCCGCATAGCTCGGCCGGGCGAACTCGGTCTCCTCGATGGCGCGCAGCTGGAACAGCGCCACGGCGTTCGGAATGGCCAGCGGATCGGTGACCTCGCCGGGCGAGAGCGCCAGCACCAAGGGCCGCAGCACGGGGGGCAGATCCTCGATCTGCTGCCAGGGAAGCTTGCCGCCCGACCGGGCGGTGGCAGTGGCGGAATACTGCCGCGCGGCGGCGGCGAACTCGGCCTCGGAGGTGGTCCGGGCGATGCGTTGTGCGCGCGCCATCACCGCCTCGGCCTCGGGGGGCGGCGCCGGCATGATGATTTCGGCCAGCAGCACCCGCACCGAAGAGCCGCCGCCGGCAGCGCCCAGGGCGCGGTCGATCTCGGCCTCGCTGGCCTGGGCGCTGCCGGCGAACCGCGTGCGCACCACCTCGCGCCAGGCGAGACCCGCTTGCACGAAATCGCGAAAGGTTTCGGCCGCGACGCCGAGGTTCGACAGTTCGGCGATCAGCTGCTCGGCGGTCAGGTTGGCCCGGCCGGCGAATTCCTCCATCCCCTCGGCGATCTGCTCGGGGGTGACGGTGATCCCCATCTCGCGCGCGGCGCGCAGCTTGAGCCGGTCCTCGATCAGCTGTTCGCGGGCCAGCTCCTGCGGGTTGCCGGGCGCGCGCAGCACGCCGAGAAAGGCCACGCGCTGGTTGATCTCGTAATTGGTGATGACCATCTCGTCGATCTGGATGGCCGGCGAGAACAGCCCTTGGGCGGGCAGCGACAGGGGCGCCAGCGGCGCGATCAGAAGCGCCGCGGCCGCGGTCCGGAGAAATCGTGAAATCATTGTCTGCATGTCCTGCTGTAGCTTCCTGCGTCGCCGCCGGTGCTGAACCCTTTTAGCGTCACTGTTAGACCATAAGTGGTGAAAGGGTCCAGATTGGATGAATCGGCGAAGGTCCGGTCGGCGGTAAAGGCCGCCTCGATGCATTCGTTGCGATAGGCGAGGCCAAGGCCCGCCTCGACCGCGCGGTTGTCGGCGATGTCATATTGCGCATCGCCCGAGACGGTCCAATGCCGGCTGAACCGGTAGGACCCGTCAAAGCTCCATTCCGCCACCTTCTCGTCGCGGTCCTCGTCGCTGTCGGCGGGCAGCAGGATAAAGGAGGCGCCAAGGTCGACGCGATCGTTCGACCAGGCGCCGCGGGCGGCGGACTTGCTGACCTCTCCGGTGTCGTCCCAGAGCGTGCGCGACTGGATGTAGAGCCCGTCGGTGCTGCGGAAATGGGTGGCGAAGAGCCAGTCGGAGGTGGCCTCGTCCAGCCCTGAGGTGGCGGTGAAATCGTCGTTCTGCGCGTTGCGATAGACCCGGCCGACCGACAGCCCGGCCTCCCAGCCGCTGGCCGCCTTGTGCAGGAAACGCAGCCCCAGCACCGTTGCCAAGCCGCGCTCGCGCCGGTCCTCGGCCGGGAACCGCGACAGCGACAGCAGGTTGCCTTCGTCAAGCTCCTGCCGGGTGCTTTCGTCGTTGGCGACATCGGCGTCACGGCCGCCGACCCAGCCGATCTGCGCCACCGGTTCAAGCAGTTGCCGCGCCCCGCCGGCGCCACTGCGCAGAAAGGGATAGCGAAAGGTCAGCGCGGCCGAGGGGGTGACCGAACTGTCGACCGCGGCGACGCTGGTGTCATCTCCGGTCGTGAACTGGTCAAAGGCCAACCCGGCCTGTGCCGCGATTTGCAGCCCCGAGCCATAGGTCCACTGGTTGCGCCAGTCCGCCTCGGCCCCGGCGCGGCTGACGTCGCGGCCACTGCCGTTATTTTCGGAATAGCGGATGTGGCTGTGCCCCAGCAGCCCCAGCCGCAGCTCGCCGCCCAAGCGGTTGGAGAGCTGGTAGCGGCGCTCGTAGCGCAGGTCGGGAATGATTGTCGGCTGGGTCGAGTTCAGCTCGTTGTCGCGCAGGGTGTTGTAGTGCACCAGCTCGGCCAGCAGGCTGGTATTGCGGGTGGTGCGGCTCAGCGAGATCTCGCTGTCGAGCCGGTCCTTGCCGGAATAGTCGTACTCCGAGAGGTAGGATTCATCCGTCGTCACCTCGAAGTTGAAGCTCAGCTCGTAGCGGTTGCCGAGATCGAAGAACCCCTCGCCGAACAGGTAGCCGCGCATCTCGTCGGGCAGCAGCGTGTCGCGGGTG
Organism: Marinovum sp.; assembly: GCF_034669705.1. Lineage (GTDB taxonomy): Bacteria > Pseudomonadota > Alphaproteobacteria > Rhodobacterales > Rhodobacteraceae > Marinovum. Next base: position 94,509 of record NZ_JAXMOR010000005.1, on the reverse strand, counting down.
ACGGCGCCGTTCAGCTCGATATCGCCGTTGACGAAGGCCTGCCGGTAGCGCAGCTCGAGGGTCCGGGTCTCTTGCGACAGGTAGGGGGTCACCGTGATGTCGGCATGATCGCCGAGCGGAATGAAATAGGGCAGCTTGATCCCGGTGCCGAGCTCGGTGGTGGTGCGGATCGAGGGAAACAGGAAGCCGCGGGCGCGTTCCAGCGTCGGGTCGGGCAGCCGCAGGCGGGGAATATACATCACCGGCACATCGAGCACGCGAAAGGTGGCGCCGTCGAAATAGAGCTGCTGCGCCGCTTCGTCATGGATCGCCCGGCGCGCCCGGATCGACCAGAGCGCCACGCCCTGCGGTCCGCAAATCTGGCACGACGTCACGGTGACCTTGGACAGCTGGGTATAGCGCCCCTCGACGCGGGCAAGCTGCACCGCGGCCAGTTGCAGCTGCTGGTCGAGCACCATGCGCGCGCCCCTGAGCAGCCCGTTCTCGAGATCGCTGTCCAGTTCGGCGCTGTCGGCGAGGATGACGATGCTCTCGCCGTCGTCGATGCGGATCGGGCCCTCGATGATCAGGCTGTCGGTCTCGCGGGCATAGGTGATCCGCCGCGCCCAGATCCGGGTGCCGTCATAAAGCGCCTCGACGTTGCCCTCGGCGATCAGCCGCTCGTCGGGGGTGACCACCACGGTATCGGCGACCAGCAGTGCCGGGTCGTCCGTGCCGGCCTCCTGGGCGGCAAGAGACAGCGGGGCCAGCGCGCAGCAGAGCGCAAGAAGCAGGCGGCGCAGCATCAGCCGTCCTCCATGTGCAGGATGAGGCCGAGGCCGATCAGCACCGCCGCCACCGGCGGTGCCCAGGCGGCGAGGATGGCGGGGACCTGGCCGTTCTCGCCGAGGATCTGCGCGAAGTTGCGCAGGTAATACAGCCCGAAGCCCAGCATCAGCGCCGTCAGCACCGACAGCCCGGTGCCGCCAAAGCGTGTGTGGCGCATGGTAAAGGCCGCGCCAAGCAGCACCATCGACACCAGAAAGACCGGCCGCGCCAGCTCCATCTGCAGCCAGACCGCGTGGCGCCGGGCCGAAAAGCCGGCGTTCTCGAGCTGGGCGATGAAGTCGGGCAAGTCCCAGATCGCCACCGCCGAGGGCTTGCCGAAACTGTCGCGGATGCGCTCTTGCGTCAGGGTCGAGGGCAGGCGCAGCTCGGCATGTACCGCGGCATTGGTTTCCGGGTTGAGGCCAGAGATCAGCGGCCAGACCTTGGCGTTCTTGAGCACCCATTGCGCGGTGGCCAGCGCCGCCTCCTCGGCCGCAATCCGCCGCACCGGACCGCCGTTGGCAGCATAGCCGATAAAGGTCACGTCATGCAGCACCGTGGCGGTGGGGTTCGAGCGTTCGGCGTGGATCACCGTCTGGCCCATGACGTCGCCCTGGCGCAGCCAGAGCCCCTCGCGGCCGATCGACAGCGTCGAGGTGCCGCCGCTGTCATAGAGCTCGCGCAGGTCGTGGTAGCGTTGCGAGGTGGCCGCCACGATCGGGTTGAAGGCCGCCACGGCGATGCCGCCGATCAGCGCCGCGACCACCACCGGCCCGGTCAGCGCCGAGAGGCCGGAGCGCCCGGCGGCACGGCTGACCACCAGTTCCGACGAGCGTGCCAGCGCCAGGCAGAGCGCGATCGCCGAGAGGATCATCACCAGCGGCAGCATCTGGTAGAGCCCCTCCGGGGTGTTGAGCAGGGTTACCTGCAGCACCTGGCCAAAGCCCACGTCCTCGTCGAAGCGGCGCAGTTGCTCGACCAGATCGAGCAACATGACGAACAGGAAGAAGATTGCCAGCATGCCGCCAAAGATGGTGGCGAAGCGGCGGGCGAAATAGGCGTGAAGCGTCATGCCGCGCCCTCCGTCAGGGCCGGCCGCCGGCGCCGGAACGCCGCAGGATGATCGGCCCGCCAATAAAGCGCCAGCGCGATCGCCAGACCGATCCCCACATGCACATAGGCCAAGGGCCAGAGCGCCATGTCGCCGCGCACCGGCTCGGTCATCGCGCCCTCGACCAGTTGCACCACCACCAGCAGGAACACTGCCAGCACGATCTGCCGCGTGATGCCGAACCGGCTGAAGCCGCCGGCCAAGAGCGCCGAATGGCCGATCAGCGCCGCCACGATGGTGACCAGCGCTTGAGAGATCCGCTGGTGGCCCTCGAGCAGCACCTCGCCCGGCGGATCGTTGACCTCTTCGGCCACGGCCAGCGTGTCGAACAGCGTCTCACGGGTGGACACATAGCGCAGCTTGCGCGGGCCTTGGCCGTTCTGGGCGATCAAGCCGCTGATATCGCGCGAGAACTGGGCGAAATTGGTGGTCGAGAGCTGGCCGGTCTTGGGGGTCAGCACCTGCGCCATGCCGTCGCGCATGATCAGCTTCGGGCCATCGTCATCACGCAGCAGATAGGCCTTTTCGGCGGTATAGGTGATGTGGCGGGTGTCGTTGCGCACATCCGACAGGAAGACATCGGCCAGTTCGCCCTCGGGCGAGATCTCGCGGATGTAGAAGGTCACCCCCTCAGCCGGGTGCAGGAAGGTGCCCTCGCGCAGCAGCCGTGCGCTGATCGAGCCGGCGATCTCGCGCTCGCGCTCTTTCAGCTGCTCGAGGCTGGCGGGGATCAGCAGATGGGTCAGCACCGACATCATCATCGCCAGCATCAGGCCATAGACCAGCACCGGTCGCGCCAGCCGCCACGGCGAGAAGCCGGTGGCCTGCATCACCGTCAGCTCGCTGTCGTTCGACAGCCGGTTGGTGACATAGATCGAGGCCGCGAAAGCCGCCATCGGCAGCACCATGCCGATCACCTGCGGCAGCGACAGGGCGGTGAACTCGAGGAAGACAAAGGCCGAATGGCCGTCGGCGATCAGCTGATCGAACAGGATCACCGCCCGGTTGACCCAGTAGACCGCTACCAGCACCAGCGCGAAGAAGCCGAAAAGCGTGAAGAGCTGCGACAGCATGTATCTGTCGAATCTGGCCAACAGGACCCCCAACCTCTTTTCATCTGCCGCGACCCTAGAAGATTTTCACGCAAGGGAAAACTGGATATTGGCGGCGCCCACACATAAAGGGGTGGTTCAGCGGGGGGCCGCGCACTAGGACTAGTGGCACTCACCGCAATGTTCCTCGTACCGGAGACCTGACCATGACCAGCCCCGCCAAGATCACCTTTGCCGAGACCGACCTCGACCGCGTGGCCGATGCGCCCGGGCGGGTGGCCGTGATCCTTGACGAGGAGGGCCGGCTCGATCCCGGTGCGCGGCGGGTCAACCGGCAGATGCGGCAGGCGCTGAGCCGGTTTGCCGAGAGCAAGGCCTTTGCCGAGATGAAGCCCGGTGATCTGGCGTCACTGGCCTCGCCCACCGGGATGGAAGCCGAGGCGGTCGATGTGCTCAAGCTGCCGCGCCGTCCGGATGTGGACATCGCGCGCAAGGCCGGCGCGGCGCTGGCCAAGGCCCGCGGCACAGCCGATCTCTTGGTGCTGGCCGGCGGGCGGGCGCGGATCACCGAAGTGGCAATGGGGCTGGCCCTGCGCGGCTACGAGTTCGCCGATCACAAGACCGGCCGCGACGCCCCGCGCAAGGCCTCCGTCACCGTGATGTGCTCGAAACCCGACGAGCTCGCGGCCGAGTTCGCGCCGATGGCCGCTGTGGCCGAAGGCGTGTTCTTTACCCGCGATCTGGTGAGCGAGCCGGCCAATGTGCTGACCACCACCGAGTTTGCCGACCGGCTGGTGGCGCTGGGCGATCTCGGCGTCGAGGTCGAGGTGCTGGAGGAAGACCGGCTGGAAGAGCTTGGCATGGGTGCGCTTCTCGCCGTGGGGCAGGGCTCTGACAGCCCCTCCAAGGTGGTCGTGATGAAATGGATGGGCGGCACCGAGGGCGAGGCGCCGCTGGCGCTGGTCGGCAAGGGCGTGGTGTTCGACACCGGGGGCATCTCGCTCAAGCCCGCCGCCGGCATGGAAGACATGACCATGGACATGGGCGGCGCCGGCGTCGTCTCGGGCGTGATGAAGGCGCTGGCGCTGCGCAAGGCGCCGGCCAATGTGGTCGGGCTGGTCGGGCTGGTCGAGAACATGCCCTCTGGCAATGCCACCCGCCCCGGCGACATCGTCAAGAGCATGAAGGGCGACACCGTCGAGGTGATCAACACCGACGCCGAGGGCCGGCTCCTGCTGTGTGACGTGATGTGGTACGCGCAAGAGACCTTCCGGCCGGCCGGGATGATCGATCTGGCGACGCTGACCGGCGCGGTGATCATCGCGCTGGGCCATGACAATGCCGGCGTGTTCTCGAACGACGACCCGCTGTGCAACGCCTTCCTGAAATCCGCCGAGGCAGAATGCGAGGGTGCCTGGCGCCTGCCGCTGGGCCAGAGCTATGACGACCAGCTCAAGAGCCAGAAGGCCGACATGAAGAACGTCGGCGGCCGGCCTGCCGGCTCGATCACCGCGGCGCAGTTCCTCAAGCGCTTCGTTCAGGACGAGACGCCGTGGATTCACCTCGACATCGCCGGCGTGGCGCAGGTCGCCAAGGACACCGACCTGGCGCCCAAGGGGGCGACCGGCTGGGGCGTGATGGCGCTCGACCGGCTGGTGCGCGACCGGTTCGAGCGGGGCTGAGCCCTTGGGCGCCGCCTTCTTCTATCACCTGACGCAGCGGCCGCTCGAGGCGACCCTGCCGATGCTGCTCGACAAGGCGCGCGGCGCCGGCTGGCGGGTGGCGGTGCGCGGGGTCGACGAGGCGCGGCTCGACTGGCTGGACGAGCGGCTCTGGCAGGGGGCCGACGACAGTTTCCTGCCGCATGGCCGCGCCGGCGGGCCGCATGATGCGCTGCAGCCGGTGTTGTTGACCTCGGGGGCGGCGGCGAATGATCCGCAATGCCTGATGGCGGTGGACGGGGCCGAGGTCTCGGCCGAGGAGGTGGCGGCGCTGGAGCGGGTCTGCGTGCTGTTCGACGGCGGCGATCCGCAGGCGGTGGACCGGGCGCGCGGCCAGTGGAAGGCTTTGACCGGCGCGGGCTGCGCGGCGCAGTACTGGTCCGAGGAGAGCGGCCGCTGGGAGAAGAAGGCTGAGAGCGGGTAAGGCAGCGGGGCTGATGGGCTGACATACTGGCTGGGCGGTGCGAAGAGCGTCTTGCCCGACGCAAGCAACCGTCTGCTTCCCCTGGCCCGGAGCAAGTCCGAAGGCCGCCGGGCCAGCGGCTGCCCGCCTCGTCGCACCAAAGGTGCGCCAATGATTGTGGCACGCCTCTGGCGTAGCGGGCTGCCGCTTTGACGGCAGCAGGCGGTGCCATTCGAGGTCTCACGGACTTTGCCGGGATAAATTGCCGTGCATTGCCGTTGCGGCGGCACCCCGCGGGCAGCCGCTTGACAGGCTCACGGATCGGCGGTCATAGGCCCGCCCACGCGCGGGTCCTGATCCGGCGCCGCGCCGCTGACGCGGCCCATGAGGTCCGGGGTCAAGCCCGGGACGGGGCCCCAGCCGCACAGGCTCACACGTGCTGGTCGACCAGCACCGGATTGCCATCCGGATCGATCACCACAAAGCTCGCAGGCCCGGTGCCGTCAGGGTCGGTCGCCTGCGCGATCTCCATGCCCATATCCTTCAGCGCGGCCTGCAACGCGCGCACGTCGGTAAAGCCCTCGACCGGCTGCGCCGCCTGATCCCAGCCCGGGTTGAAAGTCAGCATGTTGCGCGGAAACATTCCTTGGAACAGGCCGATCACCGCCCCCTTGTTCTCCATGATCAGATAGCCCTGCGCCTCGTCACCGCCCATCGGCGAAAACCCCAGCGCCTCGTAGAAGGCCCGCGACGCCGCCAGGTCTCTGACTGCGAGGCTCACCGAAAACGCGCCCAAATCCATCGTACTCTCCCTTTACTGACCGGAGGCGCATGACGGCAGAAATCATTTGAGCGCCCCGCCTCCCGGGTTACCCTGCGGCATGCGCTGGCTTCTGTCGATTCTCTTGCTGCTGCTACCGGGTCTCGCCTGGCCGGAAACCCGCGCCGCGCTGATCCTCGCGGCCGAGCGCTACGAGGCGCTCAGACCGCTGCAGAACCCGGTCAACGACGCCCGGGTGCTCGAGGACAGGCTGACCGCGCTGGGCTTTGACGTCTACGTCGAGACCAATCGCGACCTGCGCCGGATGCGCCGCGCGCTCGAGGATTTCGCCTATGACGCCGAGGGCGCCGCGGTGGCGCTGGTGTTCTTTGCCGGCCATGGCATGGAGGTCGCAGGCCAGAACCTGCTCTTGCCGGTCGACGCGCCGGCCGGCTCGGTGGCCGAGCTGCAGGCCGGGGCGCTGCCGCTCGAGACGGTGGCGCAGATGTTGCAGCAGGTGGCGCCGGTGGGCCTGCTGATCGTCGACGCCTGCCGCTCCGATCCCTTCGGCAGCGAGGGGCGCGGCGCCGCGCGCCTTGGCGGTCGCGACGGGATCAAACCGGGGCTGGCGCGCATTGGCCGGTCCGACAATCTGCTCTACGCCTTTTCCGCCGCCCCCGGGCAGGCGGCGCTTGATGGCAGCGGCAGCAACTCGCCCTTCACCGAGGCGCTGGCCCGCCATCTCGAGACCCCGGGGCTCGAGATCCGCCAGGTGCTGACGCTGGTGCAGCAGGACGTCTACGACCGCACCCGCGGCAAGCAGCTGCCCTATGTCGAGAGCGGCCTGCCGGCCATGGTCTTTGCCGGCGGCACCTCTGAGCTGCCGGAGCGCGAATCGCTGCTTCTGGCGATGGCCGGGCTGCAGCCGGCGCACCGCGGACTGATCGAGCGCATCGCGGCCGAGAACGACATGCCGCTGGCGCCGCTCTTCGGGGCCTTCCTCTCGGCCGATCTCGCCCGTCGCCCGTCTGACGACCAGACCGCCGAGCTCACCGCCGCGGCCCGCGCCTTCACCGAGCTGCGCCGCGACATGGCGACCCTGGCCTCGGATGATCCGGCGGTGACCGCGCTGCGGCAGGCGGCCGAGGGCCATCTCGAACTCGGCGCCTTCGATACCGCCCGCGCCCGTCTGACCGAGGCGGCGGCGATCGACGCCCGCTCGCGCGATGCACTGAAGGAGAACTACCTGACGCGGACCATCTCCGAGGCCGAGACCCACAGCCTCAACGCCCGCGCAGCCGAGGCCGATCTGCGCCGCGATCTGGCCATCGCCGATTACCGTCGGGCGGCGGCGCTCTTTGAAGAGGCCGGCGCGCTGGGCGGCGAGACGCCCGATCAGTTGCGGCTAGTGACCGATCAGCTTGGCCGGGTGCTGATGACCACCGGCGATCTGGGCGGCGCCAGGGAGGCCTTTGCCCGCAGCCTCGCGGCGGCCGAGGCACGGCTGGCGGAACGCCCCGGCGACATCACCCGCCAGCGCGCCATCTGGGTGGCGCAGAACCATCTTGGCGACGTGGCGCGCTTTGCCGGCGACAGGGCCGGCGCGGCGGCGCTCTACCACGAAGCGCTGGCGGGGATCACCGAGATTGCCGAGACCGCGCCGGAGACCCTCGTCTTTCAAAGCGACCTGTCGATCAGCCTCGAACGGCTTGGCCAGATGAACCTCGACCTTGGCAATCTGGCCGAGGCGCGCGCCGCCTATGCGCAGGCGCTGGCAATCAACGAGGCTTTGGTGGCGCAGGATCCGGACAATCGCGACTGGCAGCGCGGCGTCGGGCTGGGCCATCGCCGGCTGGCGGATGTGGCGCTGGCGCTGGGCGATACCGCGGGCGCGCGGGCGGGCTATCTGCAGGCGCTGGCGGTGTTCGAGCGGCTGGCGGCGGCCGAACCGGAAGAGCCGTTGTGGCAGCGCGACCTGTCGATCATGCACACCGTTCTGGGGGACGTGGCGCTGGGGCAGGGCGAGCTGACGGCGGCGCAGGCGGAATACGCCGCCGGGCTGGCGATCTCGCGGGTGCTGGCGCAGGCCGATCCCGGCAACAGCGAATGGCAGCGCGACCTCGCCATCGCGCATGAGAAATCCGGCAACGCGCAGAGCCAGGCGGGCGATCTGCGGGCGGCGCAGGCCAGCTTTGCCGCCTCGCTCGCGGTGCGCCAGCGGCTGGCGGCACGCGATCCGGCCAATGCGCAATGGCAGCGTGACCTCTCGATCGGCCACAACCTGACCGGCGATACAGCCTTGGCGCTGGGCGATGCCATGGCCGCGCGGGCCGACTATGCCCAGGCTCTGGCGATCCTCCTGCGGCTCGAGGAGACCGGCGCCGGGCATGGCCGCGACGTCTCGATCACCTACAACAAGATCGGCCAGGCGGCGCTGGCGCAGGGCGATCCGGCGGCGGCGCGCGATGCCTTCGAGGCCGGGCTGGCACCGATGCGCGCGCTGGTGGCGCAGAACCCGGCGCATGCGGTCTGGCAGAGCGACCTTGCGATCAGCCAGGACCTGCTCGGCATCGCGCTGTGGCAGTTGGGCGAGCTGGCGGCGGCCCGCGCGGCCTTTGACCAGAGCCTGCAGCTGCTCGAGACGCTGCTGGCGCAGGACCCCGGCAACCGCGGTTGGCGGCGCAGCCTGGCCCTTGTCCACGACCGGCTGGGCGGCCTGGCCCAGGCCGAGGGCGATCTGGCGGCAGCGGCGCAGGCCTATGACACCGCCCGGAAGCTGCGCGCCGCCCTGCTGGCCGAGACGCCGGGCAACAGCCTCTGGCAGCAGGACCTGGGCTACAGCCTCGGCAATGTCGGCGTCATTGCCCTTGCGCGCGGCGAGGCAGAGGCCGCGCGCACGGCCTTTGCCGAGGCGCTGGCGATCCAGCGCGCGCTGGTGCTGCGCGATCCGGCCAATGTGCGCTGGCGCCACGATCTGGCGCTGACCCTGTCGAACCTGGCGCTGACTGGCGAGACGCCAAAGACGCATTTGACCGAGGCGATGGATATCGTCACGGCCCTGCAGCAGGAGGGTCGCCTGCTGCCCATGGCCGCGGGCTGGGCAGAGTATCTCGAAACCACGCTCTCGGCGCTCAGCGCTCCAGAATGAGCCGCCCGCCCGAGATCTCCAGCCGGTCAAAGCGTTGCAGGTAGGACATGCCGAGCAGGCTCTCGGCCATCTCGCCCTCGTTGACAAAGGCGGTCACCCGCCGGTCGGTCATGCCCTCGAAGCCGATCTCGTCAAGCACCACCAGCGCCGTGCGCACCGCGCCATTGGCGGTCATCGCGGTGCCGGTATAGCGCAGCTGCTCTGGCAAGAGGCCGGCGGCGCGGGCGTCCTCCTCGAGCAGCACGATCGAGGTGGCACCGGTGTCGACCACGAAGCGCGTCGGATGGCCGTTCACATCCAGCGTCAGGTAGTAATGCCCGTCGGGGCTGCGCGGCACCTCGATCCGGCCCTGGTCGGAAAACACCGCCTGCCGCGGGATCACCGTCTGGCGGATATCGTCCCAGAGCCCGACGGCGGCGATGGCGCCAAGAAAGATCAGCCCCCAGAGCGCCGCATGCTGCATTACCTTGCCCAGCGAGTTGCGGTTGGCCACGATGAACCACAACACCACCGCGCCCAGCAGCATCACGAGATAGATCAATTGTCCGGTGTCCATGGCCGACATGCGCGCGCTCCTTTGCCTTGAGAGATAGGGCGGAAGGCCGGGCTTTACGAGGCCAGCCCCGTGGCCATCCCGTAATCGCGCAGCCCGTCGAGCACGAATTGCACTGCCAGCGCGGCCAGAAGCATCCCCAAAAGCCGCGTCACCACCACGATGCCGGTGCGCCCCAGCCCGCGTTCCAGCAGCCCGGAAGCGAGAAACAGCAGAAAGGCGATCGCCACCACCGCCAGCATCATCCCGGTCACCCAGAGATAGCCTTCGACCCCGGGATGCGCACCGGTCAGCAGGATCATCGAGGCGATGGAGCCGGGCCCCGCGAGCAGCGGAATGGCCAGCGGAAAGACCGAAGGGTCATGATCGTCGTCCTCGTCCTCGGCCTCCTCGGCACGGTCCTCCCGGCGCTTGGTGCGGCGTTCGAACAGCATGTCGAGCGCGGTAAGAAACAGCAGCAGGCCGCCGGCGATGCGGAAGGCCGGCATCGAGATGCCGATGAAGCCCAGCACCGATTCCCCCAGCGCGCCAAAGAGCGCCAGGATCGCCACCGCCACCACGCAGGCCCTGATGGCAATCGCCCGGCGCGCCCGCGGCGACATGCCAGAGGTCATCGCCACGAAAAGCGGCGTCAGGCCGATCGGATCGACCACCACGAAGAGCGTGACGAAGGCGGAGATGAGAAAGGCGCTGTCCATGGCCCTAGGCACCACGGCGCGCGGCATTTGGCAAGGGCGAAGACGACAGGCGCGGCAACGGCTGCGACCCCGTCTGTCGCCACGGGGGCGGCTTACCGGGCGGCGGCCGGGGCGGTGACGCGAGCCGATTTCCGAGACAGGGCAGGGTGGCCCCGGGTCGAGCCCGGGGCGGGTGGCCGAGGCCGGGTCACGGCGTCAGCCGCCCGCCTTTTCCAGCTTTTCCAGCGCTGCCATCCACAGCGCCTCGGCGCGTTTCAGACCTTCCTCGACCTCGGCGAACTTGCGGTTCCACTCCGCCAGCTCGGCGGTCTTGGCGTCGTCATAGATCGCCGGGTCGGCGAGCTTGCGCTGCAGCTTGCCGTGCATGTCGGTGATCTTCTCGACCCGGTCCTCGCATTTGCGGACCTCGGCGCGCAGCGCCATCAGCCGCTCGCGGGTCGCCCGGCGCGGCTTGTCGTCCTTCACGGCCTTTGGTTTGTCCGCCTTCGCCGGCTTGTCAGACGACAGCAGCAGCCGGCGATAGGCCTCGAGGTCATCGTCGAAGGGCTTGACCCCGCCGCCTGACACCAGCCAGAGCCGGTCGGCCACCATCGACAGCAGGTGCATGTCGTGGCTGACCAGGATCACCGCGCCGCCATAGGCGGTCAGCGCCTCGACCAGCGCCTCGCGGCTCTCGATATCAAGGTGGTTGGTCGGCTCGTCGAGGATCAGCAGATGCGGCGCGTCGAGCGTCGCCAGCAGCAGCGAGAGCCGCGCCTTCTGACCGCCGGACAGACGCCCCACTTCGGTCTCGGCCTGGTCGGCACCGAGGCCGAAGCCCGCCAACTGCGCCCTGAGTTTCGACTGCATGGTGTCGGGCCGCTCGCGCTGCAGATGCTGCAGCGGCGTCTCGTCGATATGCAGCTCGTCGACCTGGTGCTGGGCGAAATAGCCGATCCGCAGCTTGGCCGAACGGGTCATCTTGCCCGACATCAGCGGCAGCCGGTCCGACAAGAGCTTCGACAGCGTCGACTTGCCCTGACCGTTCTTGCCCAGCAGGGCGATGCGGTCGTCATGATCGATCCGCAGGTTCAGATGGCGCAGCACCGGCGTGTCACCATAGCCGGTCTCGCCGCCCTCGATCGAGATGATCGGCGGCGACAGCTCTTCGGGCTGCGGAAAGGTGAAGACCCGCCGCGCCACTTCCTCGGGGGCGGCCACCAGATCGATCTTCTCGATCATCTTCAGCCGCGCCTGCGCCTGCTTGGCCTTCGAGGCCTTGGCGCGGAACCGGTCGACGAAGCTCTGCAGATGCGCCACCCGGGCCTGCTGCTTCTTGGCCATCGAGGCCTGCACCGCGCGCTGCTCGGCGCGCTGCCGGGCAAACTGGTCATAGGGGCCCTGATAGAAGGTCAGCTTGCGATCTTCGAGATGCAGGATCGCCCCCACGGCGCGGTTGAGCAGCCCGCGGTCGTGGCTGATGATGATCACCGTATGGGGGTATTTCGCCAGGTAGCTTTCCAGCCAGAGCGCGCCCTCGAGGTCGAGATAGTTGGTCGGCTCGTCGAGCAGCAGCAGGTCGGGCTGGGCAAAGAGCACGCCCGCCAGCGCCACCCGCATCCGCCAGCCGCCGGAGAAGGCAGAGCAGGGCATCGCCTGTTCGGCATCGTCAAACCCCAGACCCTTGAGGATCGACGACGCCCGCGCCTCGGCGCTCCAGGCGTCGATATCGGCCAGCCGGGTCTGGATCTCGGCGATCCTCGTGGCGTCCTGCGCGTGATCGGCTTCGGCCATCAGCGCCGCACGTTCGGTATCGGCGGCCAGCACGGTGTCGAGCAGCGAGACCTCGTTGGCCGGCACCTCCTGCGCCACGCCGCCGATGCGGGCGCGCTGCGGCAGGGTGATCGCGCCGCCCTCAAGCGCCAGTTCGCCGCGGATCAGCCGGAACAGCGTGGTCTTGCCGGTACCGTTGCGGCCAATCAGGCCGACCTTGTGGCCGGCGGGGATCCGCGCGCTGGCGCCGTCAAGCAGCAGGCGCCCTTCTACCGAGTAGGAGATGTCATCAATCGTCAGCATGGCCGCGCTCTAGCAGAGCCGCGACCCACACACCAGCACGCCCCGGGCTTCTTCCGGCTAAAAATATTCCTCGGGGTGAGGGCAAAGCCCGAGCGGGCAAAGCCCCCTTTCCATGGCCCGGGACCCGTGGTATCGCACGCCCGATTTCAGACCGGCCGGGGCGCATCTCCCGGCGTTCACACAGGAGACTGCCCCAATGGCAACCGAACGCACCCTCTCGATCATCAAGCCCGACGCCACCCGCCGCAACCTCACCGGCAAGATCAACGCCAAGTTCGAGGATGCGGGCCTGCGCATCGTCGCACAAAAGCGCATCCAGCTGACCAAGGCTCAGGCCGGCAAGTTCTACGAAGTGCACGCCGAGCGCCCGTTCTATGACGAGCTGTGCGACTTCATGGCCTCCGAGCCGGTCGTGGTGCAGGTGCTGGAAGGCGAGAACGCCATCCAGACCAACCGCGACGTGATGGGCGCCACCAACCCCGCCGACGCGGCCGCGGGCACGATCCGCGCCGAATTCGCCGAATCCGTGGGCGAAAACTCGGTGCACGGCTCCGACGCGCCGGAAACCGCCAAGGAAGAAATCGCCTATTTCTTCTCGGGTCTTGAACTCGTCGGCTGAACCGACCTCCGGTTGCCGTAAAGACAGACGCCGTCCCGGCAGCGGGGCGGCGTTTTCGTTTGCAGCATGGGTGAGACCTTGGCATCGCGCCATCCTCGGGCCCGGCCCGACATCCTCCCGCCACATGCGCGGGCCTTGGCCCGGGGATTTCCCGCAGCCTTTGCGCCGGGCCTGCTTTGCCGCTACCTTCCTCTGACCGACCAAGAGGCAGGAGCAGCAGATGGCCGAGACACAGGGACTGAACCACCTCGGCCTCGCGGTGCGCGATCTGGACGAGACCACCGGGTTTTTCGTCTCGGTGCTGGGCTGGGAGGAGAGCGCCCGCGACCCGAGCTATCCGCGCAGTACCGTGACCGACGGGCAGCTGCGGCTGACGCTCTGGCAGGTCGACCGGTCCTCCGGGATCACCGGGTTCGACCGCCGCGCCAATGTCGGTCTGCACCATCTGGCGCTCGAGGTGGCAAGCGCCGAGGCGCTCGACACCCTGGCGGAGAAGGTGGCAAACTGGCCCGGGGTGGCGGTGGAGTTCATGCCCGAAGCCATGGGTAGCGGCCCGCGGCGGCACATGATGTTTGCCGAACCGGGTGGCATCCGGCTGGAACTGATCTGGCCCGGAACCTGATCCCCGCGACGGGGATGCCATCGCGCGCAGGCCCTCAGCGCTTCTTCACCACGCCGATCTGGTCGAGGATGTGCTCGAAGGCACCGTCTGGCGCGAGGTCGGCGGATTTGGCGGGCTTGTGCGCCGCCTTGAGTGCATCGAAGCGCTTGCGCAACGCCTTCTTCTCCTCGCCTTGGCAATCGTTCCACGGCCGGCCCTGCAGCCCCATGACCAGCACGTAATAGCCGATGAAATGCGGCCGCATGCCGCTGGCGATCAGCTTGCCATAGGCGACATCGGCACCGAGCGCGCGCAGGTCTTCGGCCGAGGTGATGCCGACCCCGGCGCAGGCGGCCTCCATCGCCGGTCCGAGGTTGCGGATCGAACTGACCGGTTCGCTCATCGCGCTGCCACCTCTCGCTGAATTGGCCCGTCGCCCGGCCGGACCGTCATGCTTTCGACCATGCCCATCGCCGCCCCATGCCGCCTATGCGCCAGTGTCATCCAGCGGCGCGAGACCGGCCTGCACCTTCTTGGGCAGTTTGCCACGGACCAGCCGGTAGGAAGTCAGCAGCCGCTCGCGCAGCTCGTCCTCGGTGATGTCATCGGGGCCGATCCGGTCGAACGGCACAAACACCCAGGAGCGGTGGAGATAGGCCGCCTTGGTGGCGCGACCCATGTCGATCAACGCGGTGGCGGTCTCGATATCGGCGGTCTTGAGCGAGACGCCGGTGCCCATCGAGCCAGTATTGGAAAACATCTTGCCGCCCACCTTCCAGGCGTCATGACCGCCGCCCCAGGGGTCGGAGACCTCCGCCCCGGGCAGGGCGGCACAGATTGCATTGACCATCTCGCGTGACATCCGCGCATGGTGCGCGGGGCCGGCGAGTCGCGCAAGTCATTCGGCATCAGAGGGCTGGTCTCCCAACAGGTACCGCGGCCCGTCCCCCAGCCTGGCGGCGCGGTCGTCTGGATTGTAGAGCTTGCAGCGGTCGAGCGAGAGGCAGCCACAGCCGATGCAGCCGTCGAGTTTCTCGCGCAGCGCCTGCATCTGGGCGATCCGCGCGTCGAGCACCCGGCCGAACTCGTTCGAGATCCGCTCCCAGTCGGATTTCGTCGGCGTGCGCTTCTCCGGCAGGCCGGCCAGCGCCGCGCGGATCTCGGCGATGGAAAACCCAAGGCCTTGGGCGATGCGCACGAAGCTCAGCCGGCGGATGTCCGAGCGCTCGAAACTGCGCTGGCCGCCGGCATTGCGGTCGGGATGCACCAGCCCCTGTTCCTCGTAATAGCGTACCGCCGAGACCGCCAACCCGGTACGCTCTGCCACGAATCCGATGCTCAAGCCGCGCGTTGCCATGTGGTGCCTCTTGATAATGAACGAAACTTTCCTGTTGATTCTTACCTGAGCTCGTAGCCTGACACCATCAACAAGACACGGAGACAGGCATGGCCTATCTGGAACACGCGAACATCACCGTCGACGACCCGCAGGCCACCGCTGCGGTGCTGCAAGAGCTTTTTGGCTGGCGCATCCGCTGGCAGGGGCCGGGGCGGGACGGTCAGACGGTGCATGTGGGCACCGAGACCAGCTATCTCGCGCTTTATGCGCCAAGGGCGCGAACCCAAGGGCAGACGGCGCGTTACACCCGTCTCGGCGCGCTCAATCACATCGGTATCGTGGTCGAGGATATCGCGGCGGTCGAGCAACAGGTGATCGCGGCCGGCTATCAGCCCGGCAATCACGGCGATTACGAGCCCGGCCAGAGGTTCTATTTCGACGGGCCCGACGGGGTGGAATACGAGGTGGTCAGTTATGCCTAATTCGGTGCCGTTTCTTTTGGTCTATGTCGGCGTGCTGACCGGGCTGAACTTTCCGCTGGGCAAGCTGGCCGGGGCGGCCGGCGTGCCACCGGCGCTCTGGGCGCTGCTGATCTCGCTCGGTGCTTCGCTGACGCTGCTGCCGGGGCTCTTGGCGCGACGGGCATTGATCGTGCCTCGGGGGGCGGCGCTGCGCTATGTGGTGCTGGCCGGGCTGATCACCTTTGTCGGGGCCAACCTGCTGGTCTTTGCCGCCATTCCACATGTCGGCGCGGGGCAGGTGGGGATGATGTTCGCGCTCTCGCCGGTCTTCACCCTCGGGCTGTCGCTGGTCTTTGGCCTGCGCGCGCCACGGGTGCTCGGGTTGATCGGCATCGCGCTGGGCATGGGCGGCGCGATGCTGGTGGCACTGGGGCGCGGCGAGGTGGCGGGGCTCTCGCCCTGGGCGCTGGCGGCGGTGGCGATCCCGGTGATCCTGGCGGTGGGCAATGTCTATCGCACCCTCGACTGGCCCGAGGGAGCCGAGCCGATGGCGCTGGCCTTCTGGAGCCACCTTGCGGCGGCGCTGACCTTCGTCGCTCTGCTGCTGGCCACCCACGGCGGCATTCCCCTGCAGGCGGTGGCCGAGATCCCGTCGGTGGCGTTGGCGCAAATGGCGGTGGCGGGGGTGACGTTCCCGGCCTTCTTCCGGCTGCAACGCCTTGGCGGCCCGGTGATGCTGAGCCAGATCGGTTATGTCGCGGCGGCGACTGGCATGGCGGCGGCGGTGCTTCTGCTGGGCGAGCGCTATGGCGCGATGACCTGGGCCGGTGCCGGGCTGATCGCGCTGGGCGTGGGGTTCACGCTGCGCGACCAGCGCGCGCCGGCAAAAGCGCGCTTGGCGAAGGCCGGGCCCTGTGCTACCTGAGGGCCATGAGCATCAAGGCAATCATCATCTGCTGCATTCCCCGCTGACATCTGTCGGCGGGCCTGCTCTTTCTTTCCTTTGTGAATCGATCTTGCTAAGCCCGCCGCGAGCGCCCGTGGACCTTGATGCCGCGCCCGTGAGGAGAGGTTATGACCGAGATCAGACTGCACAACACCCGCACCCGCCGCAAAGAGGTGTTCACCCCGATCGACCCGGCGAACGTGCGGATTTACCTCTGCGGTCCGACGGTCTATGACCGCGCGCACCTGGGCAATGCGCGCAATGTGATCATGTTCGACGTGCTGTTCCGGCTGCTGCGCCATGCCTATGGGCCGGACCACGTGACCTATGTGCGCAATTTCACCGACGTCGACGACAAGATCAATGCCCGCGCGGCCGAGAGCGGCCGCTCGATTGCCGAGATCACCGCCGAGACAACGCAGTGGTATCTCGACGACATGGCGGCGCTGGGCACGCTGGAGCCGACGAGCATGCCGCGCGCGACGCAGTATATCCCGCAGATGATCGAGATGATCGAAGGGCTGATTGCCAAGGGGCACGCCTATGCCGCCGAGGGCCATGTGCTGTTCTCGGTGGAGAGCTATGGCGATTACGGCGCGCTCTCCGGGCGCTCGGTCGATGACATGATCGCCGGCGCGCGGGTCGAGGTAGCGCCCTACAAGCGCAACCCGATGGACTTCGTGCTGTGGAAGCCCTCCTCCGACGATCTGCCGGGCTGGGACAGCCCCTGGGGCCGCGGGCGTCCGGGCTGGCATATCGAATGCTCGGCGATGTCCTATGCTTTGCTGGGGGATACGTTCGATATCCACGGCGGCGGCAACGACCTGATGTTCCCGCACCACGAGAACGAGATCGCCCAGAGCTGCTGTGCCCATCCCGAGGGGGACTTCGCCAAGGTCTGGCTGCACAACGAGATGCTGCAGGTGGAGGGCCGGAAGATGTCGAAATCGCTCGGCAACTTTTTCACCGTGCGTGACCTTCTGGATGAGGGCGTGCCGGGCGAGGTGATCCGCTTCGTGTTCCTCTCGACCCATTACGGCAAGCCGATGGACTGGACCGCGAAAAAGCGCGACGAGGCCGAGGCGGTGCTGCGCAAATGGCGCGGGCTGTGCGAGGGCGTGGAAGCGGGGGATGTGCCGGAGGCGGTTGTGGCGGCCGTGGAGGATGACCTCAATACCGCCGGCGCGATTGCCGAGCTGCACCGGCTGGCGGCGGCCGGTGAGGCCCCGGCGCTGAAGGCCGGGGCGGGGGTGCTCGGGCTGCTGAGTGACGATCTGGGCGGCTGGGACGGCGCCGACGTCGACCTCTCGGGCCTTGTCGCGCGGTTCAACGAGACCCGGGCGGCGGCGATGGACAGCAAGGATTTCTCTGGCGTCGATGCCTTGAAACAGGGGCTGATTGCGGCGGGTGTCGAGGTGCGGATGAGCAAATCCGGCGTCGAGCTGGTGCCGGGGCCGGGGTTTGACGCCGCCAAGCTGGAGGCCTTGTGATGCCCGGCAAACGATGCTGGGGGGCTGTCTGCCCCCCGTCCGCCGGGGCGGACTCCCCCCGAAGGGTATTTTTGAACAGAAGAAGCAAGGGGGGCTGTCATGGCTGAGCGGCTTTATCTTTACGACACCACCCTGCGCGATGGGCAGCAAACCCAAGGGGTGCAGTTCTCGACCGCCGAGAAGCTGCGGATTGCCGAGGCGCTGGATGCTCTGGGCGTGGACTATATCGAGGGCGGCTGGCCGGGGGCCAATCCCACCGACAGCGCGTTCTTCGACGCGGCGCCCAAGACGCGGGCGCAGATGACCGCCTTTGGCATGACCAAGCGGGCCGGGATCTCGGCCGAGAACGACGATGTGCTGGCGGCGGTGATGAATGCCGGCACCGGCGCGGTCTGCCTCGTGGGCAAGAGCCATTCCTGGCACGTGGAGACGGCGCTGGGGATCAGCCAGGCCGAGAACACCGAGAACATCGCCAAGTCGGTCGCCCATATCGTGGCGCAGGGCCGCGAGGCGCTGTTCGATGCCGAGCATTTCTTTGACGGCTACAAGTCGAACCCCGATTACGCGCTCGAGGCCTGCCGGGCGGCGCTGGAGGCCGAAGCGCGGTGGGTGGTGCTCTGCGACACCAATGGCGGCACGCTGCCAGAGGAGATCGGGCAGATCGTGGGCGAGGTGATTGCGGCAGGGATCCCCGGCGACCGGCTGGGCATTCACACCCACAATGACACCGAGACCGCCGTGGCCGGCACCCTGGCGGCGGTGATGGCCGGTGCACGGCAAGTGCAGGGCACGCTCAACGGGTTGGGCGAGCGCTGCGGCAATGCCAATCTGACGACGCTGATCCCGACGCTGCTGCTGAAGGCGCCCTATGCCGGGCAGTTCGACATCGGCGTGCCGCGCGAGGCGCTTTCGGGGCTGGTGCGGATCAGCCGGATGCTCGACGAGATCCTCAACCGGGTGCCGATGCGGCAGGCGGCCTATGTGGGGGCCTCGGCCTTTGCCCACAAGGCCGGGCTGCATGCCAGCGCCATCCTCAAGGACCCGGCGACCTATGAGCATATCGACCCGGAGGTGGTGGGCAACGCCCGCATCATCCCGATGTCGAACCAGGCCGGGCAGTCGAACCTGCGCAAGCGGCTGGCCGATGCCGGTCTGGCCGTCGAGAAGGGTGATCCGGCGCTGGGCCGCATCCTCGACCGGGTCAAGGCGCGCGAGACCGAAGGCTATTCCTATGACGGGGCACAGGCCTCCTTCGAGCTCCTGGCGCGCGAGGAGCTGGGCCAGGCGCGGCGGTTCTTCGAGCTCGATCGCTACCGGGTGACGGTGGAGCGGCGGCGCAATGCGCTGGGCGAGATCATCAGCGCCTCTGAGGCGGTGGTGGCGGTGACCATCGACGGCGCGCAGATCCTCTCGGTCAGCGAGAGCCATGACGCCGAGGGCACCGACCGCGGGCCGGTCAATGCGCTGTCACAGGCGCTGAGCCGCGATCTGGGCAAGTACCAAGCCTCGATCGATGACATGCACCTTGTCGACTTCAAGGTGCGCATCACCCAAGGCGGCACCGAGGCGGTTACCCGCGTCATCATCGATTGCGAGGATGGCACGGGCCGGCGCTGGTCGACGGTGGGCGTCTCGCCCAATATCGTCGATGCCTCGATGGAGGCGCTGCTGGATGCGATCCGCTGGAAACTGCTGCGCGACGCCGGTTGATGGAGCCCTGGCACGCCTGCGCCGCCCTGGTCGAGACGGGCGACCCTGACCGCTTCATGGCGGTGATGTCCTGCGGGGTGGCGGCGCGGGCGCGGCTGTTTCCGCTCTATGCCTTCAATCTCGAGGTCGCGCGCGCGCCCTGGCTCACCCAGGAGCCGATGATTGCCGAGATGCGGCTGCAATGGTGGCGCGATGCGCTGGCCGAAATAGCCGCCGGCGGGCTGGTGCGGCGGCACGAGGTGGTGACGCCGCTGGCGCTGGTGCTCACGCCGGCGCAGGTCGCGCTGCTGGACGGGCTGATCGAGGGGCGGCGGCAGGACATCAGCCGCGAGGGCTTTGCCGATCACGCGGCGTTTGACGGCTATATCGACGCCACCTCGGGCAACCTGCTGCTTGCGGCGACGCTGTGGCATGGCACACCCAATGAGGCGGCGGTGCGCGACATTGCCTATGGCGCCGGGGTGGCGCAGTATCTGGTGGCGGTGCCTGAGCTCGAGGCGCGGGGCCGCAGGCCACTGGTCGATGGCCGGCCGGAGGCGGTGCGCGAGCTGGCCAGTGCGGCGCTGGTGCGGTTGCGGCGGGGACGGGCGGCGCTGGGGGGCGGCTTTGGCGTGCCTTTGCGCAGCACCTGGCAGGCCGGGGCGGTGTTGCAGCAGGCGGTCAGCGACCCCGGACGGGTGGCGCGGGGCAGTCTTGGCCTGTCGGATGCGGGCAAGCGGGCGCGGCTGATCTGGCGCGCCCTGCGCGGCACCTGAGGCTCAGGCCAGCCCCGGCTTCGGCCGCAGCATCAGCCAGATCAGCGCGCCACCGGCGAGCACCAGAAACGGCACCATCGCCATGTTGACGGCGATCCAGCCGGCCTGCGGCGTGCCGCCCGAACAGTTCATCAGTCCGCCAGAGGCCAGCGAGGCCACGGAAACGCCGCCAAAGACGATCAGGTCGTTGAGCCCCTGCATCTTGCCGCGTTCCTCGGGCGCATGGGCCGCCGCCAGCATCGTGGTGGCCCCGATGAAGCCGAAGTTCCAGCCGATGCCGAGCAGGATGAGCGCGATGAAGAAGTTCTCCAGGTCCACCCCGGCCAGACCGACCCCGCCGGCGATGCCTAGGATCAGCAGGCCCAGGGCGACGATCCGCTCGACCCCGAAGCGCGCGATCAGGTGGCCGGTAAAGAACGACGGCGCGAACATCGCCAGCACGTGGCCGGTGACCACGTCGGCGGCATTGTTCTTGTCGAACCCGCAGCCCACCACCGCCAGCGGCGTCGAGGTCATCACCAGGTTCATCAGCGCATAGGAGACCATGGCGCAGATCACCGCCACCGCGATGCGCGGCGTCGTGAGCAGTTCGCGCCGCGTGCGGCCCTTGGGCGCATCGGGTGAGGGCGCCGGCGGTTTCGGGATGTCGAGGAAGAGAAACAGCAGCGCGCCCAGCAGGTTGACCGCGATCACCGCGGCATAGGTGCCAAGGAAGGGGATCACATAGGCATCGGCGGTGAGCTTGACCAGCTGCGGGCCGAGCACGGCCGAGGCAAGGCCGCCGGCCATGACATAGGAAATCGCCTTGGGGCGGAAGGCATCCGAGGCGGTGTCGGCGGCGGCAAAGCGGTAGAAGCCCTGCGCCGACATGTAGACGCCGGTGAGGAAGGACCCCAGCAGGAACACCGGAAAGCTCTGCAGATAGAGCCCATAGGCGCCGATCACCCCGCCGAGCGCGCCGCCAAGCGCGCCGACGAAGAACCCGGCGCGGCGGCCGTAGCGCTGCATGAAGGCGGAAATCGGCGTCGCGGTGACCATCGAGCCGATCACGATCAGCGAGATCGGCAGCGTCGCGAAACAGATGTTGGAGGCCAGCGACTGTCCCGCCAGCCCGCCGATGGTGAAGATCATCGGCATCTGCGCGCCAAGCACCGCCTGCGCCAGCACGAGCACGATCACATTGCGCCTGGCGCGGCTGTCTGAGGCGGGGGCGGGAGCGGCAAGATCTGTCATCTGGCAATCGGTAATCGCAGCGGCCGGGAGCGGCAAGCGGGGAATGCAGGGCGTGGCGCAAAGCCGGCTGCCGTTGGGTCAGCCTTGTTTCGTCGCGAGGAACAGCCATATACCATCCATATGGATGGAGAAGTCAACATGAACACCGTCAGACGCCTCAGGGACAAGCCGCCCGAGACCGAAAAGATCACCATCAACCTGGGCTATGTCGACCTCGGTCGGATCGATCTGCTGGTGCAGGAGGGGTTTTACTCCAACCGCAGCGATTTCATCCGCACCGCGATCCGCCGCCAGCTCGACACCCAGTCGGACGCGGTCAGCAAGACCATCGAGCGCCATACCATGGACCTCGGGCTGCGCGATTACAGCGCCGCCGATCTCGAGGCGGTGCAGGCGGCGGGCGAGGTCCTGCATATCAAGGTCGTGGGGCTGGCGCGGATTTCCAGTGACGTCACCCCGGAACTTGCACGGGCCACAATCGGTTCGATTACCGTGCTGGGTGCGTTACAGGCCAGCGCGGCGGTGAAGACGGCATTGGGCGACAGGATCGGCTGAGCAGTAACCTTTCAAGGATGACAAGATGACACCTCGTTTCACCTCGGCCATGCGCCGGGCCACAGACCTCGTGCGGTCGGGCGACCTCTCGGCGGCCACCGACATGATCCGCAACACGCTGGGCGGTGGCGAGACCGCCGCGGCGGGAGCCAAGACGCCGGCTCCGGCGCAGGCGTCACCGCGCAAGGGGCTGGGCCAGACCCTGTCTGACCTTGCGGCGCGGATGCCGCACGGCACGATGCCGACCCCGGCGCAGGAGGCCCCGTTGCCGAAGGGCGCGCGGTTTGACGCCGGCAACTATGCCTGTGCCCAAGGCAGCCGCGATTACCGCGTCTATGTGCCGGCGCTGACCGGCGCCCCAAGGGGCATGATCGTGATGCTGCACGGCTGCACCCAATCGCCGGTCGATTTTGCCAATGGAACCAAGATGAACCGGCTGGCCGATCAGCACGGGCTGATCGTGGTCTATCCCGAACAGCCGCGGTCGGCCAACATGAACGCCTGCTGGAACTGGTTCCAGGCCTCTGACCAGGAACGCGACGGCGGCGAGCCGGCGATCCTGGCCGGGCTGACCCGAGAGCTGCGCGAACGTCACGCGGTGCCGCAGGACAAGGTCTTTGTGGCCGGTCTCTCGGCCGGGGCCGCGATGGCGGTGATCCTTGGGCGCAGCTATCCCGATCTCTATTCCGGCGTCGGCGCGCATTCCGGCCTGCCCTACAAGGCCGCAGACACCATGGCCGGGGCCTTTGCCGCGATGGGGGGCAAGCCGTCGTCGGCGCCCGCCGCCAGCGGCACGCCGGTGCCGACCATCGTGTTTCACGGCAGCGCCGACACCACCGTCGCGCCGGTGAACGGTGACCGCATCGCCGAGGAGACCCGCCCCGAGGGCGCCGAGGTGATCGATGGCGGCAATGCCGGCGGGCGCAGTTTCACCCGCACCAGCGTGCTCTCGGACAGCGGCCACGCGGCGATGGAATATTGGAACGTTGCCGGCCTCGGCCATGCCTGGTCGGGCGGGCACCCCTCGGGCAGCCACACCGACGCACAGGGCCCCGATGCCAGCGCCGAGATGGTGCGGTTCTTTCTCAATCTGCCGCGGCAGGGAGAGTGACCGCGGCCGTCGCCGGATCGCCCTCGGGCGGCCCGGCGGCGGAACGGGTCAGATTTCGAGCTCTTCGCGCACCTCGGCGAGGATGCTTTCAAGCTGTTCCTCGTCGCTCCGCGCATTGTTGAGACTGTCGACCAGAACCTCCTTGCGGATCGCCGGCAGGTCAGAGCTCTCGATCAGGTTGCGGACGGCGACAAACTCGAAGCCCTCCACCGTCAACAGCTCTTCCGGCGGGCGGTTCAGCGCGGCCTCGGTGGTGCCGGCCGAGGCGCCCTCGTCAAACTGGGTCTGCTCGATCGGCTGCGCCGGCGGATCATTGTCGACATCGCCGACCAGTTCGGACCCGTCGCTGTCTTCACCACCCAAGGCATCGAAGTCCTCGGCGGACACCGGGTCGACCTCTGGCGGCTGGTTGCTGAATGGCGTCTCGATTATCAGGTAGCCTGCCACGAGGACGGCGACGACCACCAGGATTGGAATGAGTTTCACGGGTGTCTCTCCTTGTCACTACGGCTCATGTGGCTAACACGCGCCGCGCCGGGATGTTCCGGTTTGCCGCCTGGCGGGTGCTTGACGCTGGCCGGAGATCGGGCCAATCCTCGGCGTCTGAAGGCCGCGCGCATCCCCGCGCGCGACCATGGCGAGACCTGACCCGATGCTTGCGCGCGGTACTGACATCCTGCTGATCGGCGGCTCTGCCGAGGCCCGCGCGCTGGCCGACCGGCTGCGGGGGCGGGCGGCGGTGATCTTGCCGGCGCCCGAGCGGCGGACGCATGACTGGCCGTTGCCGGTGCTGTCCGGACCGCTGGACGCCGCACTGCGACAGAGCGGCGCGCGACTGATCCTGGACGTCAGCCACCCAAACGACTGGCAGAGCGGCTGGCAGGCCTGGCGGGCCTCCAAGGACACCGGCGTGCCTCTGTTGCGGCTCGAGCGACCGGGCTGGCGACCGGGGCGGCGCGACCGCTGGGTCAGGCTGCGTGACGAGTCTGCTGCGGCACGCCATGTGGCGCGTGGCGCGCGGGTGTTTCTGGCCACCGGGCGCGAGGGGCTGATGCGCTTTGCCAACCTGCGCGAGGCTTATGTCATCAGCCGCCAGCTGTCGGAGCACCACGATGCCTTTCCGCTGCCGCGCGGCCGCTTCCTGCGCGGCGCCTCGCCGTTCTCGGTGGCGGGCGAGGTGGCGCTGTTTCGCCGTTTGAGGATCGACTGGCTGATCCTGCGCAACGCCGGCGGGCCCGGCGGCTGGCCAAAACTCGAGGCGGCGCGGCGGCTCGGGCTGCGGGTCGGGATGATCGACCGGCCGCGTCGGCCTTTGGTGCCGATGGTGCGCGATCTGGCCGCGGCCGAGGCGAGGATCGCGCAATGGCTGGGGTAGGGCGGATCATCGAGAGCGACGCCTGCGTCGCCGAGGGCGCCGACTGGCTGCGCCGCGCCGATCCGCGATTTGCCCCGGCGCTTGATGCCTGCGCCCCGCTGCCGTTGCGGCGGCGCGACGACGGCTTTGCCCAGCTCTTGAGCGCGATTGTCAGCCAGCAGGTCTCGGTCGCCTCGGCCAGCGCCATCTGGGGCCGGCTGCAGGCCGCCGGCATGGTGACACCGGAGGCGATCCGCGCCAGCGACGAGACCGCGCTGCGCGCCCTCGGGCTGAGCCGCCAGAAGGCGGCCTATGCGCAGGCGCTGGCCACCGCGGAGATCGATTTCGCGGCGCTGCGCCGCGCGCCAGATGCCGAGGTGATCGCGACGCTGGTGGCGGTCAAGGGAATCGGCGTCTGGACGGCGGAGATCTACGCCATGTTCTCGCTCGGACGGGCGGATGTCTTTGCCCCCGGCGACCTCGCCCTGCAAGAGGCGGCGCGGCTGCTCTTTAACCTGCCCGAGCGGCCGAAAGACCGCGCCTTGCGGCAGATGGCCGAGGCCTGGTCACCCTGGCGCTCGGTTGCGGCCCGGGCGCTCTGGGCCTACTACAAACATGCCAAGGCAAGGGAAGGTATTTGATGACTCGTGTTCTGACATCCGGCCGCAAGGAGCCGGTCTCCGGCGAGCTGCGTTCGGTGGTGATTTTTCTGCATGGCTACGGCGCGAATGGCGCCGATCTGCTGGGGCTGGCCGATCCGCTGAGCGAACACCTGCCCGACACGCTGTTCCTGGCGCCGGACGCGCCGGAGGCCTGCGCCGGGGCGCCGATGGGGTTCCAGTGGTTTCCGATCCCCTGGATCGACGGCGCATCGCAGGAAGAGGCCGAGGCCGGCATGGCGCGGGCGGCGGAAGACCTGACCGCCTATCTCGATTCGGTGATGGTCGACGAGGACGTGCTGCCCGAGCAGGTGGCCCTGTTCGGCTTTTCACAGGGCACGATGTTGAGCCTGCACGTGGCGCCCCGGCGCGAGGATGCGGTGGCAGGCGTGGTGGGCTTTTCCGGCCGGCTGCTGGCGCCGGAATTGCTCGAGGACGAGGCGGTGAGCTTTCCACCGGTGCTGCTGGTGCACGGCGATCAGGACGACGTGGTGCCGCCGCAATCGCTGCCGGAGGCGGCCGAGGCGCTGCAGAAGGCCGGGTTCAAGGAGGTCTTTGCCCATATCATGAAGGGCACGGCGCATGGGATCGCACCCGACGGGCTGGGCGTGGCGCTGGCGTTTCTGCGCGACAAATGCGGGTTCTGATGCCGGCGCTCTGAGTTTCGCCACGCCTCTGGCGTGTCGACCGGCTGGGGGGCGGGCCCCCCAGACCCCCCCCAGACCCCCCCCAGACCGCCCAAGGCTCTTCGCGCCAGGACCGGCGGCTGCGCTGGCGGCTCCGGCTGGACGGGGGGCTTTGCCCCCCGGGCCTGCGGCCTCCCCCCAAGGTATTTTTGAACAGAAGAAGCGGGGGGCCTGTACGTCAGGACCAGAGGTGCGGCTCTGCGAATTCCACCGAGTTGCCTGCGGGATCGCGGATGTAGAGCGAGCGGGCGCCGTTGGGCCAGTCAAACTCGGCATCGATGGCGATGTCTTGGGCGGTGACATGCGCGCGCCATCGGGCGATCTCGGTGCGGGAGGCGCGGAAGCAGACATGTCCGGGGCCGCGCGCGCCATGGGCCGGGACCGGCATCTTTGGGTTTTGCGAGGGTCTGGCGGTCTCTTCGGGGTTGAAGACCAGCAGGATCGTCTCGCCGGCGCGGAAGAACACGTGGCGGCCGGGCAGACGCAGCACCACCTCCATCGCCAGCACGCCGTGGTAGAAGGACTCGGCGGCATCGAGATCACGGGCATAGAGCGCGGCTTCGAGAACGCCGGCGATGGCGGGCGGGGTCGGCATGGGGTGACGATAGCGGAGGCGCGTGGTCGGGCCAAGAGGCGGCGGGACGCAGTGGCGCGGTGGGGGCCGGTGAGATGAGCGGCTTGTTGCCGCCGGGGTGCCCGTCATGACAGCGTTACGAAACTCCCCTAACTCTTGGGGCGGCTCTCCATGTTTAGGCGCTTGCCTGATTGGAAACGCGAGATATAGTCGTATTACCAAAAGCGATCTCAAGAAGCGCGGACATGAGGCATAGCGGAGCGGACAAGAGGATGTGACGACCCATGGACGGTGATTTCAGGACGGATTTTGTGCGCGAGCCATCGGCGCTGAGGCAATACCCCGCACTGGTGCTCAACGCGGATTACCGGCCGCTGTCGTACTACCCGCTGTCGCTCTGGCCCTGGCAGGATGCGGTCAAGGCGGCCTGGCTCGACCGGGTCGACATCGTGGCCGAGTATGACCATCAGGTCAGAAGCCCCTCGACCACCATCCGGATCCCCTCGGTCGTCGTCCTGAAAGATTATGTCAAACCTCAAAAGCGCGTGGCCTTCACGCGCTTTAATCTTTTTCTGAGGGATGAGTTTCGCTGCCAGTACTGCGGCACCAAGCGCGAGCTGACTTTCGACCACGTGGTGCCGCGCGCCGCCGGCGGGGTGACCTCGTGGCAGAATGTGGTGGCGGCCTGTGCGCCCTGCAACCTCAAGAAGGGCTCGAAGTCGCTGGCCCGCGCCGGGATGAACCTGCGCAAGCCGCCGCGCCAGCCCGGGGCGGAAGAGCTGCGCAACATGGGCCGCAAGTTCCCGCCCAACCACCTGCATGAAAGCTGGGTCGATTTCCTCTACTGGGATGCCGAGCTCGAGGCCTGAGGACCGGTTGCAGGCCTTGCCCGCGCCAAGACCGTAGACAAGTCGCGGCCTGAAATGCCACCTTCGCAGAAGGATTTGTGCGAAGGAGGCGGGCAGGCTGATGCAGGGTTCCGGACAGGGCGACCTCGACCCGCGGGTGATCGAGATCGAGACCGGGCGGGTTCTCGACCGCCAGCAGGCGCATTACGGCGTCATCGACGTCGGCTCCAATTCCATCCGCCTTGTGGTCTATGACGATCTGAGCCGCGCGCCTTTCCCCCGCTTCAACGAGAAGTCGCTGGTGGCGCTGGGGGCCGGGCTGGGCGACGACGGGCGGTTCTCGGACGAGACCATCGCCCGGGCGGTCGATGCGATCACCCGGATGAGCGCCATCGCCAAGGCGATGGATGTCACGCGGATCGACGTGCTGGCGACAGAGGCCACCCGCAAGGCCAAGAACGGCGACGATCTGATCGCGGCGATCACCGAGGCCACCGGGCTGAAGCCGCGCATTCTGGCTGGTGAGGAAGAGGCGCATTTCACCGCTTACGGCGTGATTTCCGGCTTCTTCCAGCCCAAGGGGATGATCGGCGATATTGGCGGTGGCAGTCTCGAGGTCGCCGAGGTGATCGGCGACCGGGTGAGCGAGCGCGTCACCTCCATGCCGCTCGGCGCGCTGCCGGTGAAGGCGCGGCTTGAGGCGGGCTATGGCGAGGCCAAGCAATGGGTCGACGGCATCCTGGCCGAGAGCCTGCCGCCGCTGCTGACCGAGCCGGTGTTTCACGCCATCGGCGGCGGCTGGCGGGCGCTGGCGCGGGTGCGGATCGCCCAGGACAAGGCGCCGATCACCGTGGTGCATGGCTTCGAGATGCCGGCGGAAGAGCTGCGCAAGATGGCCAAGACCATCGCCAAGATGACCCCCGAGGAGGTGGCCGAGCTGCCCGATGTGCCCGGCCGGCGAATCGAGACGCTGGCGGCCTCGGCGCTGGTGATGTCACGCGTGCTCAAGAAGCTGGCGCCGGAGCGGGTGGTGTTTTCCGCCTTCGGGCTGCGCGAAGGCTGGATCTATCGCCAACTCGACGAAGACGAGCAATACCGAGATCCGCTATTGGAATGCGCCCAGACGATCGGATTGCCGACGGCGCGGGTGCCGGAGTTCAGCGCGGCACTGGGGCGCTGGACCGACGATCTCTTTCCCGGTGAGACCCTGGCCGGGCGCCGACTGCGGCTGGCGGCCTGTGCGCTGACCGACATCGGCTGGCGCGACCACGAGAAAATCCGCCCGAAAGAGAGCTTTCAGCGGCTGCTGCAGTTTCCCTTCGTTGGCATCACCCATCCGGAGCGCGCCTTCCTGGCGGTCACCATCCTCTGCCGCTACGGCGGCAAGCTCGACGGCGAGGTGCGGGCGGTCACCGATGCGCTGCTGGCACCGGCCGATCTGCGCCGGGCCGAGATCCTCGGCCGGGTGATGCAGCTGGGGCACCGGTTCTCGGCCGCGGTGCCCGAGATCCTCGACCATGCGAGGCTCGAGATTGAAGCCGATGCGGTGCGGCTGAAGATCCTCGATCCGCGCAGCAACCCCGACAGTGACGCCGTGCTCGACCGGCTGAAGAAGGTCGCCAAGGCCACCGGGGTGGAGGTGGCGGAGATCGTCTGACCTCAGGACCAGCCGGGTCGACAGGCCACCGCCGGAACGCAAAAGGCCCCGCGGATCGCGAGGCCTTGGCAGGTCATAATGAGGCTAACTGGCCCGATCTTTTGGCCCGGCTTATTGCCCGGTGGGGCGCTGCTGCGGCTGTTGCTGCGGCTGCGCCGGGGCCTTGCCCTTGGCGTTCAGCGGATCGTCCTGGCGCTGAACCGAGCCTTCGAAATGCGCACCGCTCTCGATCGCGATGGTCTTGTGGATGATGTCGCCCTCGACCCGCGCGGTCGCGGTAAGACGGACCTTGAGGCCCCGGACACGGCCGACGATGCGACCATTGACCACCACGTCATCGGCAACGCATTCGCCCTTGATGGTGGCGGTCTCGCCGATGGTCAGCAGGTGGGCGCGGATGTCGCCCTCGACGGTGCCTTCGACCTGGATGTCGCCGGTGGTCTTCATGTTGCCGACCACATGCAAATCCGACGACAGGACCGATGCCGGCGGCTTGGCCTTGGGCGAAGAGGAGGGCTTGTAGTCGGGCTGTGGAGGCATGGTAGGCTTCTTCTGTTCTGCGGCCGCAGGTCTTGCAGCGTCATCGGCCTTGGGGCCGGGCTCGTTGATTTTGCTTTTAGAAAACATCTTTCGCAGCCTTCAGATAAATCATTGGATTGACGGCTTTGCCGCCAACACGGACCTCATAGTGCAGATGCGTGCCGGTGGAGCGTCCTGTGTTTCCCATATCACCGATGCGATCACCGCGCGAGACCCTTTGGCCCTTCTGCACGCGGATTTTCGACATATGCGCATAGCGTGTCTCGATGCCGAATTCATGCTGGATCTTGACCAGCTTGCCATAGCCCGACTGCCAGCCGGCATGGACCACGACACCATCGGCGGTGGAATAGATCGGCGTGCCATGCGGGCCGGCGAAATCGGCCCCGGCATGCAGCCGGCCCCAGCGATAGCCAAAGCCACTGGTGAAGCGATAGGAATCCTTCAGCGGCGCGGCAAAGGGCGCCTTGGCGGCGGCGATGCGATAGAGGTTGAGCCGATCCATCTGGTTGAGGATGCGGTTGGCGCGCTTGCTGTCCTCGGTCAGCTCGCCCCCCTTGGTGGAAAAGCTCAGCGGCATCAGCGGGCCGCCCTGGCCGGAATAGCCGGCGCGTACCTTGTCGAGGATGTTGTCGGGGTTCATGCCGGCGGCCTTGAACATCTTGTCGAGCGGGGTGACCGAGATCGTCATCGCCTCTTCGAGCTGGCGGAAGATGGCGTCGTTCTTCTCTTCCATGCTGCGCAGTTCGGTGGCCATGGCGTCGGCGGCGATCAGCGCCTGCTGGGCGTCGGCGACCACCCGGTCGCGTTCCTGGGCGGTGCGCTCCAGCGCGTTGGCCAAGAGGTCGACGGTCTCGCTGTCGGCGCCGGACTGGCCGGGCAGGGTGCCGCCGTTGTCGAGCGCCGCCTGCAGGGTGGCAAATTCGGATTCGACTACCTTCTTGTCGGACATAACGTCGCGCAGGGTGGCCTGCACCACCTCCATGCCGGTTTCCAACTCGCGGCGGCGGATCTCGGAGCCGAGCAGCTCGGACTGCATCACCGAGATCTGTTCGAGCGCGGAATTGAAACGCGCCTGAGCGGCGAGGGCATCGTTGGCGCGGGCGTCGCGTTCCTGGCTCAGAGAATTGAGCCGCGCCATGTAGGTCTGCTGGTCGCGGCGGGCCTGTTCGCGGAAGTTGCCGGCACCGATCGAATCCATCAGCAGGATGGCGGTGGCGATGATCGACCAGGCGATCACCAGCGCCGAGCCGGTGAATGCGATGAACTGGGTTTCGGGTTTCAGCCGGATGAATCGGGTGTCGGTGTCCGAGCGCAGGAACAGGCGGCGTTCCGGAAAATATCTCTCGAGAATCGCGTGAAGTCTGATCGCTAGCCGTGTCCGCACCGCAGCTGTCCCTTATCTTGTTCGTCCGGTGGCGCGTTGTTCCCCGCACCTGGCCCCTCAGCCTCCTTAACCAGAGCTTTACACACGCGCAAGTTTGCAGGCCGTTTGATTCGGCAAAGCGGCGCTCAAACGGCCCGATGGGCGAAAATTCGCCGATATCGGAAGGGGTTGCGTTAGGTAAGCTCAGCGGTCTTTCAAACGGCCGGCGGCGGGCTAGGCGGCGCCGGTCTCGGTCAGCGGCCAGTAGAAATCCGGCGGAAGGCCGGCCTCGGCGCGCTTTTCCTCGTTGAACGGCGGTTTCAGCGGGCCCTTGAAATATTTTGTGACCAGCTGGTGAAAGACGTCCTTCGGGTCGAGATCGTGCCGCCCGCACAGGAAGTGGAACCACTTCGAGCCATAGGCCACATGCGCGACTTCCTCGCTGTAGATCACCTCCAGTGCCTCGACCGCGCGGGTCGCGCCCGCCTTGCGAAAGACCTCGATCATCCCCGGCGTCACGTCGAGCCCACGCGCCTCGAGCACCATCGGCACCACCGCAAGCCGGCCCATTAGGTCCTGGGCCGTGTCCTCGGCGGCGCGCCACATGCCGGCATGGGCAGGCAGGGCGCCGTAGAAGCTGCCCTCGGCCTCGAGACAGTCGCACATCAGGTTGAAATGCTTCGATTCGTCGTCGGCGGCCCTGACCCAGTCGTCATAGAAACCCGGTGGGAAGTCGGTTTCCGTAAAGCGGGCGAGGATATCCCAGTGCAGATCGACAGCGTTCAGTTCGATATGTGCAACCGCATGCAGAAGCGCCACACGCCCCGCCGGACTGCCCGGCTTGCGCTTGGGCACGTCGCGCGGTGACAGCAGCGCGGGCTTTTCGGGCCGCGCCGGGCGCAGCGGCGGCGCGGCGTGCCCGACCGGCAGAGACTTGCCCGCGGCCCGCGCCCCCAGCCACGTGGCGGCATGGGCGCGCGACAGCCGGGTCTTTTCACGGCCATCGGCGGTGCTCAACACCTCGACCGCCATTTCGGCCAGCGTCAGGCTCACAGCCCGCGCACCGCTTCGAGAACCTCCTCGGCGTGGCCATCGACCTTGACCTTGCGCCATTCGCGCACCAGCCGGCCCTCGCCATCGATCAGAAAGGTCGAGCGCACGATGCCCATGAAGGTCTTGCCGTACATCTTCTTTTCCTGCCAGACGCCGAATTTTTCGGCGATATCAGTGGCCTCGTCCGACAGAAGCGGTACAGTCAGGTCATGTTTCGCAACGAACTTGTCGTGACTTTGAACCGAATCCTTGGAAATCCCGAAAACCTGCGCGCCGGCGGCCTCGAACTCCGTGCGCAGGCCAGAAAAGGCGATCGCCTCCTTGGTGCAGCCGGAGGTCAGGTCGCGCGGGTAGAAGAACAGCACCACCGGGGCGGGGCGCAGCGCGCCGAGGCTGACGGTGTCGCCGCCATCGCGCGGCAGGGTGATGTCCGGCACGATTTCGCCGGTTTGAAGCTGGCTGGAGGTCATGTGATCCGCTTTCCCTTGGTTGCCGGGCCTACACCCAATATTAGGACCTGGCAGGCCAGAAATTCAGACGCTTGTCAAATCCCGGGAGGCGGCTCGAGCCGGTGAGCAGCGAAAATCAGGAACAGACCGACGCCGGCAAGCGCGTGCGCCGCGGTGCAAGGCCCGGACCGCGCAAGCGGATGATCGTGGCGCGGGCGGCGCTGATGATGGTGTTCTGGGTGGCGGTCCTGTCGGGGGCGCTGGTCTGGGGCGGGCTGTCACTGCTCGGCCGGCCGCTGAACGCGCCCGACTGGCTGCGCGCCGAGATCGAGACCCGGATCGCGCGGCAGCTGCCCGGCTACGAACTCAGCTTTTCGGAGATGACGCTCTTCGTGCATTCCGATTTGCGCCCCGAGATCGCGCTCGAGGATGTGGAACTGCGCCAGGCCGGGACCGGGCGGGTGCTGCTCGAACTGTCGCATGCCGAGGTCAAGATCGCCCGCCGCTCGCTCTATCAGGGGCGCCTGCAGCCGCGCAGCATTTCCGTCGCCGGGGTGTTCCTGCGGCTGCGGCGCGGCGCCGATGGCGCCTTCGACCTGGCCCTTGGCGACGGCATGGGCAAGGCGGGCATCGGCCTCAACGGGCTGATCAGCCAGATCGACGACCTGCTCTATCAGCCACAGTTCGCAGCCCTCGCCGAGATCGAGATCAACGCCGTCACCCTGCAGTACCAGGACGCCCGCGCGCGCCGCAACTGGACAGTGGACGGCGGCCGCATCGCCCTGTCACGCGAGCGCGACATCCTGCAGCTGCGCGGCGATTTCGCGCTGCTCAGCGGCAGGTCCTATGCCTCCACGCTGGAGGTTTTCGGCGAGAGCGCCATCGGCTCCGACGGGGTCAGCCTCGGGATCGCCGTCACCGACGTGCCCTCTGGCGACATCGCCAGCCAGAGCGCGGCGCTGGCCTGGCTGGGGGTGCTGCGGGCGCCGATCTCGGGCGCGCTGCGCACCTCGTTTCAGGAAGACGGCAGGCTTGGTCCGCTGAGCGCCACACTGTCGATCGGCGCTGGCGTGGTGCAGCCCAGCGATGCCACCCGGCCGATTCCCTTCACCTCGGCGCGGAGCTATTTCACCTATGACCCGGCCGAGGACACCCTGCGGTTCAACGAGCTCGCGGTGGTCAGCGACTGGATCAACGCCACCGGTGACGGCAGCGCCATCCTCGAGGGGGCGGACAGCGGCCTGCCCAGCTCGCTGCAGGGGCAGGTCAGCCTGTCGGGGATCAGCGCCAACCCGGTCGGGCTCTATGACGCGCCACAGACACTGACCTCGGCGGCACTGGATTTCCATCTGGCGCTTGATCCCTTCGTGCTGCGGATCGGCCGGCTGGCGCTGTCGGACACCGGCCAGACCCTGCGCGCCCGCGGGCGGGTCGAGGCCGCGCCGGAGGGCTGGGACATCTCGGTCATGGCGCAGGTCGACGAAATCGGGCCGGAGCAGCTGCTGGGCTTCTGGCCCGCCGGCGTCAAGGTGAAGACCCGCGCATGGATCGCCGAAAACGTGCGCGAGGGCCGGTTGCGCAACCTTGCGCTGCGGCTGCGCAGCACGCCCGCGGCCGCCGCGCCCGAGCTATTTCTCAGCGTCGAGGTCGCCGATGTCACGGTGCAGTTCATGCGCACGCTGCCGCCCGTCACCGGCGCCTCTGGACTGTTGCAGTTCGAGGACAACCGGCTGGCGGTCAGCGTCGACCGCGGCGTGCTGCAGGCCGGCGAGGGCGGCACGCTCGACGCGGCCGGCACGGTCTTCACCATCCCCGATGTGCGGGTGAAACCCAGCCCGGCGCAGGTGCAGCTGGCTGCTGCCGGGCCGCTGAAGGCCGCGCTCTGGGTGCTCAACCAGGCGCCGATGTACGCGCTCGACAAGGCCGGGCGGCCGATCGACATTGCCGAGGGCCGGGTGCAGGCCACCGGGCAGATCGACTTTCCGCTGCAGAAGAAGCCGCCGAAGGGGTCGGTGCGCTTTGCCGTCACCGGGCGGGGATTTGACATCTCGACCGGCAAGATCGTGCCCGACAAGGTGCTGGCGGCCGATCATCTGCGCTTTTCCGCCAGCAACGATCACCTGCGGATCGAAGGCCCGGGTACGCTTGCTGGCGTGCCGTTCGATGGCCATTGGCAGACGCCGCTGGGCCCGGGCGCCGCCGAGGCAGGCTCGCGCGTGGTGGCGGATGTGGCGCTCTCGCCCGAGGCGCTCGAGACCTTCAACGTCGCGCTGCCGCCGGGCTCGGTTTCGGGGCGGGGCAGCGGGCGGCTCGAGCTGGCGCTGGTCAAGGGCCGCCCGCCGGCGTTTTCGCTGACCTCCGACCTCGCCGGCCTCGGGCTGCGGCTCGACGCCATCGGCTGGTCGATGGGGCCGCGCAGCACCGGCAAGCTGGCGCTGGCCGGCGTGCTGTCCAAGCCGGTGCGGGTCGACAGCCTGGCGCTGAACGCGCCCGGGCTCGACCTCGAAGGCCGGCTGACCCTGCGCGAGACCGGCGGGCTGCAATCTCTGGCGATCAGCCGGCTGCGCGCCGGTGACTGGATCGACGCGCCGGTGACGCTGACCGGTCGTGGCCGCGGCGTGGCGCCGGCGGTGCAGGTCTCTGGTGGGCGGATCGACATGCGCAACGCGCCCTTCACCTCGACCCGCGGCAGCGGCGGCGGTGGCACGGGTGCCGGTCCGCTGGTGCTGGCGCCGGACCGCCTGCAGATCACCGACGGCATCGTGCTCAGCGGATTTCGTGGCGATTTCGCGCTGAGCGGCGGCATGCTGGGCGAGTTCCAGGCCAGGCTCAACGGCGGCGTGCCGGTGCGCGGCAGCATCCAGCCCACCGACAAGGGCAGCCGGCTGGTGATCAAGTCAGACGATGCGGGCGCGGTGCTGCGCGATGCCGGGATGCTCAAGAACATGCATGGTGGCAGCTTTCACCTGAAACTTTTGCCCACCGGCGCCCCCGGCACATTTGACGGCGAGCTCGATATCCGCGACACCCGCATCCGCAATGCGCCGGTGATGGCCGAGCTGCTGAACGCGATCTCGGTGATCGGCCTGCTCGAACAACTCGGCGGTCAGGGCATCTCCTTTCCCGAGGTGGAGGCGCGGTTCCGGCTGACGCCGAAACAGGTGATCCTGACCCGGTCAAGCGCGGTGGGCCCGTCGATGGGAATCAGCCTTGACGGCTATTACGACCTCGCCAGCAAGACGATGGACATGCAGGGCGTGCTGTCGCCGATCTATGTGGTGAACTTCGTGGGCCAGCTGTTCTCGCGCAAGGGCGAGGGGTTGTTCGGGTTCAATTTCAACCTGCGCGGCCAGGCCAGCGCGCCGAAGATCTCGGTCAACCCGCTCTCGGCGCTGACGCCGGGGATGTTCCGCGAGATCTTCCGGCGGCCGCCGCCGACGCTGACGGAGTGACGGTTACAGGGGATCGCAATCCGGCAGCAGGCTCATGACCATTTCAGGGCTCGGCCGCACCCGCTCAGGCAACTCCTGCAGCACGTCATCCATCACTTCGGCGCTGGATCGCGCGACATCGCAGCCGTAATCGCCCAGCGTGCCCCCGGGATTGTCCTGTTGCCAGTCAAGATAGTCCTGCCGCTCAAAGGCGGCCGCGGCCGCGAGTCCAAGCAGTGGCACACCGACCATCACTCGGCGCAACCGCGCCTTGGATTTGCTCCGGGCCACTGCCTTGGCGACGGCTTTGCGTTGCGCCAGCGCGCTGCCGGCGGCCGAGGCGCTCAGGGTCGCGACCTGCGCCGAAAGCGAGAGGGTCTTGACCGCAAGCCCGGCGGTGGAGACGGCGAGCGTGGCGCAGGTGATCAGCAAAAAGGCGGTGTTCCTGAAAAGCGAAAAGACAAACAGCATCGGACGACCCCATGAAACGAAAACGCCGACCCAGAATAGGGGTCGGCGCGCGTTTGCCAATGGAGACTACCGCTCGTCATTCCCACTCGATCGTGCCCGGCGGCTTCGAGGTCACGTCGTAGGTCACCCGGTTGATGCCCTTGACCTCGTTGATGATCCGCGTCGCCGTCTCGCCGAGGAAGTCGTGGCTGAACGGATAGTAATCCGCCGTCATCCCGTCAACCGATGTGACCGCGCGCAGGGCGCAGGCGAAGTCGTAGGTCCGGCCGTCGCCCATCACGCCGACCGTGCGCACCGGTAGGATCGCGACAAAGGCCTGCCAGATCTCGTCATAGAGCCCATGCTTGCGGATCTGGTCGATATAGACCGCATCCGCCTTGCGCAGGATGTCGAGCTTCTCGCGGGTGATCTCGCCGGGGCAGCGGATCGCGAGGCCGGGGCCGGGGAAGGGATGGCGGCCGATGAAGCTGGCGGGCAGGCCGAGCTCGTGGCCCAGCGCGCGGACCTCGTCCTTGAAAAGCTCGCGCAGCGGCTCGACCAGCTTCAGGCCCATCTTTTCGGGCAGGCCGCCGACATTGTGGTGCGACTTGATCGTCACCGAGGGGCCGCCCGAGAACGAGACCGATTCGATCACGTCGGGGTAGAGCGTGCCCTGCGCCAGGAACTGCGCGCCCTCGATTTCGTCGGCGTATTTCTGGAACACGTCGATGAACAGCCGGCCGATGATCTTGCGCTTGGTTTCCGGGTCAGAGACGCCGTCAAGCTCGCCGAGGAACAGCTCCTGTTCCTGGGCGTGGATCACCTGCAGGTTCATGTGGTCGCGGAACATGCCGACGACTTCCTCGGCCTCGTTCAGCCGCAAGAGCCCGTGATCGACGAAGACGCAGGTCAGCTGGTCGCCGATCGCCTCGTGCAGCAGCGCCGCCGCGACAGAGCTGTCGACCCCGCCGGAGAGCGCGCAGATCACCTTGGCCTCGCCCACCTGGTCGCGGATCTTGGCGATCGCTTCCTCGCGGTAGGCGTCCATCGTCCAGTCGCCCTTGAAGCCGGCGTCGCGGATGAAGTTCTCGTAGAGCGTCTTGCCGTTCGGGGTGTGGTGCACCTCCGGGTGGAACTGCACCGCGTAGAACCGCCGCTCGAGATCGGCGGTCACCGCAAAAGGCGCGCCGGGCGAGGTGCCGTAGACAGCAAATCCCGGCGCGATTTCAGAGACATGGTCACCGTGGCTCATCCACACCTGCTCGCGGCCCGAGCCGTCGAGGAACCAGCCGGTCAGCAGATCGGGACGGGTCTCTGTCGGGGTGACCCAGGCCCGGCCGAACTCGGCTGTCGCATGTTCGCCGGCCTCGACCTTGCCGCCGAGGTCGGCCATCATCACCTGCTGGCCATAGCAGATGCCGAGGATCGGCACGCCCAGTTCGTAGACCGATTTCGGCGGCCGGGGCGAGCCCTCGCGCATCACCGAATCCGGCCCGCCGGAAAAGATCACGGCCTTGGGCGCGAACTCGGCCAGAAAGCCGTCGGTCACGTTCTGGTAGGGGTGGATTTCGCAATAGACATTCAGCTCGCGCAGGCGGCGCGCAATGAGCTGCGTCACCTGGCTGCCGAAGTCGATGATCAGAAGGCGGTCATGGGTCTCGGGTGTCATGACAGCGCTTTAGGCGCGTGCGGGGGGGAGGGCAAGAGTGTCAATGCGATTTGCCGGGCCTCTTGGCGTGCCAAGGATCACTGCGACCGCCCCGAGGAAGTCCCGGCGCGGCGGCCGGGACGGGGTGACGCGGGTTCAGCCCATCGAATCCGACCGCGGCCGCCGGCGCTGGGCCGCACGCCGGGCATCGCGGCGGTAGGACCAGATCGCCAGACCGGTCCAGGTCGTCACGTAGATCACGCCGCCGGCGATCAGGACCTCGCCGGGGATGGGGCCCACATCGGCGCGGTTGATTGCCTGCTCCCAGCCGGTGATCGGTGTCGGATGCACCGCGATCTTGCCGGCGAAGGCCAGCGTCTGGATCAGCAGGATCCACAGGTAGTTCGACCGGATCCGCCGGCCGATCGCCACCAGAAAGGAGACATGGTAGCGCGGCCGCAGGTAATCCTCGGCCAGGGTCTTCTGCCAGTTCTCCTCGAGGTGCAGGTCACCGTCATAGAGCATCGGCGCGTAGAAATGATTCTCGAGCCAGCGGCAGCGCGCGCGCCAGACATTGAAGTAGCGGTAGCGCCGCGCCTCCAGAAACAGGAACAGCATGATCAGCACGCCGACCAGAACCAGCGGCAGGGGCGAGGCTTCGGGCGAGGAGAAGGAGATCGACAGCGCCACCCCCAGCGTCACCACCGACCAGTTGGTCGTGGTGTCGAGCCGGGTGCGCCAGATCGTCGAGCGATAGACCTCGCCGCGATAGAGATGCGCCACCGCGGTGATCTCTGGCGATGTCAGCGTCTTGCGCTCGTTCCGCGCCGTCAGCACATTGGATGCGTCGGACGCGGTCTG
This sequence comes from Marinovum sp., assembly GCF_034669705.1. Classification (GTDB taxonomy): domain Bacteria; phylum Pseudomonadota; class Alphaproteobacteria; order Rhodobacterales; family Rhodobacteraceae; genus Marinovum. The sequence goes on along the minus strand of NZ_JAXMOR010000005.1, from coordinate 55,805 downwards.
GGTCTCGCTCTGGGTCGTCATTGCGCCACCGTGTTTTCCCTTCATCATCATGCACATCCTTTGGGCACCGGTCAAAGGTTGCGGGGGATTGACCGTTGACCTTGCAGCGCGCTTCGGGCTTGCCTGCGGCAAACGGAGGATGGTGATGGAACGGATATTGACCGAGTTCGGCATGGGCACTTCGCTGCGGCGGGGCGACTACACGCAGGCGGCCAAACGCGCGGTGGAAAACGCGCTCTGGCACAATTCGATCAACGCGGCCGAGCTCTTCGGCTTCGACAAGGCCGACATGGCGATTTCAGTGCGGATCGCGGTGCAGCGTCCTGAGAAGGTCGACCGCGCGGCGGTGGCGGCGGTCTTTCCCTATGGCGCGCCGCGGGTCGAAGTGGTGCAGGGCGGGCTCGACATACCCCGGCCCGAGGGCGCGGGCCATCCGACGGTGATCGCCCATGTGGCGCTGACGGTGTCGTTCGACATGGAGCGGGTGGCATGAGGCGGCTGATCATCGAGATGGGGCAGGGCGTGGACCTGCACGGTCAGGACTACACCAAGGCCGCCGGCCGCGCGATCGACGACGCGCTGCGCCATTCCAGCCTGCATGTGGTCAAGACGCTGAAGCTGCCGCCCGACGATGTGCAGATCAGGGTGACGCTGGGGGTGCAACAGCCCGACGCGGTCGAGACCGGCGCGCTGGCCGGGAAATTCCCCGTCGGCCGGGTGACGATCACCGTGGTGGCTGGCGGCATGGACGTGACCCATCCCGACGGCGACACCCAGGTGGTGGCCAGCGCGGCGATCGAGGTGTTTTTGCCCGAACAAACCGGCTGGCGGCTGCGCCCTGCGGCGGAATGAGACCGGCGGCATGTCGTTTTCCCGCCTCAAAGGGCGGATTCCCCACACGCGCCGCCGCGGCCCTGCTGTAAATCCGGGGTAACCACCGGCAGACGCCCGGGAAAGATCGAAAGGGTGAGCATATGTCAGACGCAGCAGGTCGCAGGCGGGCACGGGGAGGCGGCGGCGCGGCACGGCGCGCGGCACGGTCGGCGGTGAGCTTTGACACGGCGAAATACATCGAGCGCAACATCCCGAATTACGAGGTGCTGACCGAAGAAGCGCTGGAGATCATCGAGCGCAACGCCGAGACCCTGCTGGAAGAGATCGGCGTCAATTTCGTCAACAACCCCGGCGCCTGCGCGCTGTGGAAGGAGGCCGGCGCCGATGTCCAGGGCGAGCGGGTGCATATCCCGCGCGGCCTCGCGCGCAAGCTCTGCGAAACCGCGCCGTCGCGCTTTACCCAGCACGCCCGCAACCCAGACCGCAACGTCGAGATCGGCGGCAAGTCCCTGGTGCTCGCGCCGGTCTACGGCCCCCCCTTCGTGCGCGACATGGCGGGCGGGCGGCGCTATGCGACGATGGCCGATTTCCGCAAGTTCGTGAAGCTGGGCTACATGTCGAAATGGCTGCACCACTCCGGCGGCACGGTCTGCGAACCCACCGACGTGGCGGTCAACAAGCGCCATCTCGACATGCTGCAGGCCCATATGACGCTGTCCGACAAGCCCTTCATGGGCTCGGTCACCGAGCCCTCGCGCGCACAGGATTCGGTCGAGATGTGCGAGATCCTCTTTGGCCGTGACTTCGTGCAGCAGAACACGGTGATGACCTCGCTGATCAACGTCAACTCGCCGCTGACCTTCGATGACGTGATGATGGGCGCGCTCGAGGTCTATGCCAAAAACAACCAGGCCTGCATCCTCTCGCCCTTTATCGTCGGCGGGGCGATGGCGCCGGTCTCGGTGGTGGGCACGCTGACCCAGGTGCTGGCCGAGGTGCTGGCCGGGATCGCCTATGCGCAGCTGGTCCGCCCCGGCGCGCCGGTGATTTTCGGCGCCTTCGTCACCTCGATCGACATGAACAGCGGCGCGCCCACCTTCGGCACCCCGGAGGCCAGCCAGATCCTTTATGGCGCCGGCCAGCTGGCGCGGCGCATGGGCTTGCCGTTCCGCTCCGGCGGGGGGCTCTGCGGCTCGAAACTGCCCGATGCCCAAGCCGCCTACGAGACGACGCACACGCTGAACGCCGCGCTGCTGGGCGGGGTCAACTTCATGCTGCACGCCTGCGGCTGGCTCGAGGGCGGGCTGGTGTCGAGCTTCGAGAAATTCGTGATGGACGCCGACCAGCTCGGCACCCTGCACAAGATGGCTGCCGGCGTCATGGCCGACGAGAACGCCCAGGCGATGGATGCCATTCGCGAGGTCGGCCCCGGCGGGCATTACCTAGGCTGTGCCCACACTCAGGCGAATTTCCAGGATGCCTTCTGGAAGACCCAGCTGTTCGACTACAAGCCCTTCGAGACCTGGGACGAAGACGGCGCCCGCGATACCATGACGCTGGCCGCCGAGCGGGTCGAGAGGCTGCTGGCCGATTACCAGCAGCCGATGCTCGATCCGGCAATCAACGAGGCGCTGGCCGGCTATGTCGCCAGAAAGAAGGCCTCGATGCCGGACAGCTTTACCTGAGCCGGGTCAGACGCCGGGGCGCAGCATCTGCGCCTCGCCCATCATCGCCACCAGCACCTCGACGTGACGCGCCACGCAGTAGCTGGCGCATTTCTGCAGCCGTGCATCGTTGAGCCCGCGTTCGATCTCGATCAGCCGCATCAGCGCCGGCCCGGCCCGGCGCGGCGGCTCGCTGCCCAGCGAGCGGCGCAAGTGGATGCTGCGGCGATAGTCCGCCAGCCCGGCGCGGGCGGCGCGGATCAAAAGCCGCGGACGGTGAAGCTGGCGCAGAAGGGTCAGGGCGTCTTGCATGGCGGGTCCTCTCGCTGAACTGATGGCGCAGAGAGTTGCACAGCTTTTGCGGGTGTTGCGTTTTCACGCTGGTCAGAGTGCGCCGGCGTCAGACTTGTTTATCCTTTGGAAACAATGATGTCTCCCAGCGACAACTGTTAACCAACGAGTAACCTTGTCGCCTTTAGGTTGTGGGTAACTTGAGAAGACGTGGGATATGAGCCTTGTGCAAGACTGAGTGCGGAGCCTCGCAGGTGATCGATCTGCCGGTGGCGGGAGACTGGCCCGCCTGGGTGCCCGCCGCGGCTGCACACTATATCCGGCACGTGGAGCAGGGGCTTTCGCTGCGGCAGCTGGCACGGCTGTCGGGCTGTCATCCCTCCACCGTGTTGCGACAGGTGCGACGGCTGGAAAACCGCCGTGACGATCCGCTTGTCGACGCCGCCCTGCGGCAACTCGGGAAATCCACCGGCCTGAAGGCGCCAACTGCGAAAGGCGATCCCATGGCGGCACCATTCCCCCGGCCCGACTGCACCCGGACCGATGACGAGACCCTGGCCCGCGAGGCGCGGCGCATCCTGCGGCGGCTGACCGAGAGTGGCGCGGTTCTGGCGGTGGTACCAGACATGGAAAAGGCGGTGGTGGTGCGCGACACCGCCTCCGGCACCACCCAACGCACGGCGGTGGTCGACACCCATATCGCCGAGGCACTGGCGCTGAAGGAATGGATCGACTGCAAGCTTCCGGGCCGGATCGCGCGCTATCACATCACCGCCGCCGGCCGCGCCGCGCTGAGCCGCCTGCTGGCGCAGGAGGAAAGCGGCGCGCTGCAGCCGCAGGGCATGGCCGAGGCGCAGGCGCCGTTTTCGGCCGCGCCGGCCGAGGCCGCACCTCTGCGCAAACGCATCCGCTACACCGCCAACGAGACGCCGCTGACCCTGCTGGCGCGACGTCGCGACAAGGATGGCACGCGGTTCCTGAGTGATGATCTGGTGGCCGCCGGCGAGCGCCTGCGCGAGGATTTCGAAATTGCCCAGATGGCCCAGCGCACCACCCAGAACTGGGACAGTTTCCTCACCGGTGGCGCCCAGACCCCGGGCAGCGGCGACGGCCCGATGGCCAGCACCGAGGCCCGCCGCCGGGTGGCCCATGCGCTGCGCGATCTCGGCCCCGGCCTCGGCGACGTGGCGCTGCGCTGCTGCTGCTATCTCGAGGGGCTCGAGACCGCAGAGAAGCGCATGGGCTGGTCGGCGCGCTCCGGCAAGATCGTGCTGCGCATCGCCCTGCAACGGCTGCGCCGGTTCTACGACGAGGTGCAGGGCGGCGAGACGCTGATCGGCTGAGGCTTACGCCAGCAGCGCGTCAAACTCCCGGGCGCAGGCGATGTCGACCTCGGTCAGCCCGCCGGCCTCATGGGTGGTATAGCTCACCGCGCAATAGCCCCAGCCAAAGGCCACATCCGGGTGATGGCCATGCTGGTCGGCCATCCAGGCGGCAAGGTTGGCAAGGTAGACCGCCTTGGCAAAGCCCTTCACCGTGATCCGCCGGGTGATGGTGGTGCCCTCGTCAGACAGTTGCCAGTCGCCGGCCAGCCCGGCGATCTGATCGCGCGCCGCGTCCTGGTCCAGCACCGGCGTATCCGCCGAACAGCCGCCACCGATATTGCAGGTCGTCATGTCATGTCCTCCTCAGGCCGCATCCTCAGGCCGCATCGGTTTTCGGCGGATAGGCCGGGGCATGCAGCCCCAGCGCCTGCGCCCGGTGCACATCCGCCAGAAGGTCACGCTCGGCCGCGGCGAAAAGATCGTCAAGCGCGGCGATCACGAAATAGATCGGCTGGTGGATGTCGATCCGGTAGGGCGTGCGCAGGATGTCGATGATGTCGAACGGCCGCCGCTCTGCCCCCTCGGCCTGCACCGCCCAGGGCAGTTCGGTCACCGACGAGGCCAGCCCGGAGCCCAGCGCCTTGTGCCGGCCGTCCTCGACCACCAGTCCGAATTCGATGGTGAACCAGTAGAGCCGGATCAGCCAGGCATAGTCCTTGCTTTCGGCGCGCAGCCCGGCCTGTCCGATCGCTTGGCTGAAGCCGGCAAACCGCGGGTCGGTCAACAGCGGCGCATGGCCAAAAAGCTCGTGAAAGATGTCGGGCTCCTCGATATAGTCGAAATGCTCGCGCCGGCGGATGAAGGACGCGGCGGGAAAGGTCTTCTCGGCCAGCATCCCGAAGAACCTGCCAAAGGGGATCAGGGCCGGCACCGGCGCCACTTGCCAGCCGGTCAGCGCCCGCAGGGTCTCGGACACCTCCGGGCATTGCGGCACACGGTCGCGCGGCAGGTCGACCCGCGCCAGCCCGTCAAGATAGGCGCTTGCGGAATGCGCCTGCACGTTCGGCAGTTGCCGGTCGTATAGATCGCGCCAGACGGCGTCCTCGCTGGCGTCATAGGCAATGAAACCCCGGTCGTCGGGGATCTTTGCGGCATAGCTGGTCGATTTCGGCATGGTGTCTCCTCCTCGCCCCCAGACTGCGCCGGCGCGGGAGGAATTTCTTGCCGATCTTGCCTGTAGATGAGAAGTTTGAGGCAAGCTTTGCCGTTCAAACGCGATCTGGAGGCAAGATGACCCTCACCCTCGACGAGACCGACCGGCGGATCCTCCACATCCTGCAGACCGACGGCAAGGCGAGCATTCAGGAGATCGCCGACCGTGTGGCGCTCTCCACCTCGCCCTGCTGGCGGCGGATCAAGCGGATGGAGGAGACCGGCCTGATCACCGGCTACACCGCGCGGCTCAACCCCAAGCATCTCGGGTTGCACGCGCTGGCCTATGTCTTCGTCACCCTGATGGACCACCGCGAAGAGACGATCGCGGCCTTCAACCGATTGGTGCAGACCGAGGACCGGATCACCGAATGCGCCAGCGTCACCGGCGAAAGCGACTATATCCTCAAGATCGCCGCCAAGGACCCCGAGGACCTCGAGCACTTCCTGATGCGCGGCATTCTCGCCTCGGGCCTGGTGCGTGCCAGCCACACCAACTTCGTCCTGCGCCGCACCAAGCCCACCAGCCCCTGGCCGATCCTCTGAACGCCCGCCCGATCCTTCTTCTTCTGTTCAAAAATACCCTCGGGGGAGTCGCCAAAGGCGGCGGGGGCAGAGCCCCCAAAGGCGCAGCCATCCGCCCGCGCAGGTCCCGCCGTCAGCCGGCCGCGCCGTCAAACACCTGTCCCGCCACCGGCTCGCCCGGAAACCGCAGCCCGAAGCGCTCGAGCAGCCCCGGCACGCTGTCCGGGTCCATCTCGAGCGCATATTCCTCGCAGAGCGCGCCAAGCGTCTCGGGCGGCACGGCGGTCACCCCGCCCAGGTCCGACAACCGCTCGAAAAACCGCTCGAAGCCGGCCGGGGCGATAATCTCGAGAATGCGGGCCGGGCGGTCGCCGGCGTTCCAGAAGGTGTGCCACTGGCCGCGCGGCTTGAACACCAGGTCGCCCGGCCCGGCCTCGACAACCTGATCGCCCAACAACGCGCCCATCCGGCCTTCGAGCACGAAACTGTATTCATCCTCGTTGAGGTGCCGGTGCAGCGGCGCCGCCAGCGCCCGCGGCGACATCGGATGTTCGACCAGAGAAAACCCGCCGCCGGTCTCGCCCCCGTCGATCAGGAACCGCACGCCGATCGTGCCCAGAAACCCCAGTTTGCCCTCCGCCGGCCCGACGATTCGCGCCGGAGCCCTGTCTGCCACCTGATCCATATCGTTTCCTTTCAATGAACATGTGTGTACCATCAACTAAGGGCGGTTCGGTGAGTCGAGTCAATATTGGATGAACACAAGTGTCCGATGAAAAAAGAAGCTATGTGAAACGCAAACGCGCCGAGGAAGAGGCGCAGACCCGGGCGCGGATTGCCCAGGCGGCGGTGGACTTGCATGGCAGCATCGGCCCGGCGCGCACCACGATCAGCGCGGTGGCCGAGCGTGCCGGGGTGCGCCGGGCCACGGTCTACCGGCATTTCCCCGACGAGGTGGCGCTGTTTTCTGCTTGTTCCTCGCGCTGGCTGGCGCAGAACCCGCTGCCGGACGTGTCGCAGCTGTCGGCGCTCGAAGATGAAAGCCGCCGGCTCGAGGCGGCACTGACCGCGGTCTATGGCTATTACCGGCCGAATGTCCGGATGCTGTCGAACGTGATCCGCGATGCCGAGACCTCGCCGGCGCTGCGCGAGACGCTGGCCGGTTTTCAGGCCTGGCTGGCCGATCTGCATGCCGCGCTCGCGCCCGCGCCGGGCCCGCCGCTGCGCGGTGCGGCGCTGGCCCATGCACTGAGCTTTCCGGCCTGGCACGCCCTGGCGATCGGGCAGGGGCTGAGCGATGCCGAGGCCAGGGTGCTGATGTGTGCCATGGTGGCAGCGGTGCCCGGCTGAGACGGGCGCTGGGCTGGCGTGTCCTGCCGCGAAACCTCCCGGCGACACGAAAAAAGGACCAAGGGCGCGCCTCGGTCCTTCTTCTGTTCAAAAATACCTCGGGGGAGTCCTCGCTCGCGAGGACGGGGGCAGCGCCCCGGAACCCGGTTTATTCCGCCGCGACGCCCTTGGCTTGATCCGCCAGGTACTCCAGCAGGGTCTCGGGCGAGGACACGCCGTAGGGGTCTTCGCCGTGGTTGTCGGCCAGGCCGGGTTCCTCGAACCAGGCTTCGACGACGCCGTCCTTGACGATCGCCGCATAGCGCCAGGAGCGCATGCCGAAGCCGAGGTTGTCCTTGGCCACCAGCATGCCGATCTTGCGGGTGAACTCGCCCGACCCGTCGGGGATCACCGAGACGGTTTCGAGCTTCTGGTCGGCCGCCCATTTGTTCATCACGAAGGCGTCGTTGACCGACATGCAGTAGATCGCGTCAATGCCGTGGCTAGCAAAGGTCGCGGCGTTCTTCTCGAAACCGGGCAGCTGGTAGGTCGAGCAGGTGGGGGTGAAGGCGCCGGGCAGGGAGAACAGAACCACCCGCTTGCCGGCAAAATAGTCGGCTGTGGTCTTGTCTTCCCAGCGGAAGGGGTTGGGACCGTCGATGCTGTCGTCGCGCACGCGGGTGCGGAAGGTCACGTCGGGAAGTTTGAATCCGGTTTTCATCTTGCTCTCCGTCAATCGTCTGGGCCAGGCCTCTGGCGCTCATCTGTGGCCGGGCGCACCGGCCTGGGGGATATGTAATGCTGCACAAGCGAAGTAAACCCTTCGCAACCGCAGAATGTACCTGAGGTCTAAGGGATTCTGCCGGCAGGGAGCAAGACCCGAGCGGCCCGGCGGGGCCTCGGCATGGCAGGCTTGCTCTATGGGCATGGCTCAGGGCAGGCGGCTGTGCTATAGGCGGAGCAAACAGCCAAAGTCGCGGGGAAGACATCGTGCGAGACCTCAAGATCCCTGAGCAGCGTCATCCGGAAAAGGCACATCGCCCGGACAATGCCCAGCCCAAGAAACCAAGCTGGATCCGCGTCAAGGCACCGGGCGGCGAGGGCTACAACACCACCCGCAAGATCATGCGCGAGAACAACCTGGTGACGGTCTGCGAAGAGGCCAGCTGCCCAAATGCCGGCGAATGCTGGGCGCAGGGCCATGCCACCATGATGATCATGGGCGACATCTGCACCCGTGGCTGCACCTTCTGCAACATCGCCACCGGTCGGCCAGAGAGCCTCGATGCCTTTGAGCCGGGCCGGGTGGCGCATGCGGTCGACAAGCTGGGGCTCAACCACGTGGTGATCACCTCGGTCGACCGCGACGACCTCACCGATGGCGGTGCCGAGCATTTCGCCCAGACGATCCGCGCCGTGCGGCACCGCGCGCCCGCCACCACCATCGAGATCCTGACGCCGGACTTCCTGAAATGCGCCCCGGAGGTGCTTGAGGTGGTGGTCGAGGCGAAACCGGATGTCTTCAACCACAACCTCGAGACGGTGCCGGGCCTCTACCCCGAGGTCCGCCCCGGCGCGCGCTACTTCCACTCGCTGCGGCTGTTGCAGCGGGTCAAGGAGCTTGATCCGTCGATCTTCACCAAGTCCGGCATCATGGTGGGCCTGGGCGAAGACCGTCAGTCGGTGACCCAGGTGATGGACGACATGCGCGCGGCAGATGTGGATTTCCTGACCATTGGCCAGTATTTGCAACCGACGCCCAAGCATCACGCGGTGGAACGGTTCGTACATCCCGATGAGTTCGCGGCCTATGAGAAATCGGCCTATGGCAAGGGCTTCCTGATGGTCTCGGCCACGCCGCTGACCCGCTCGTCGTATCACGCCGGCGATGATTTCGCCCGGTTGAAGGCCAACCGCGAGGCGAAGCTCGCCAAGGTCTGAAGGCCCCGCGACAGGGGCTTTGGCGAGGTGGGTTGAAAACCCACCGACTCGTCTTCTCGTTCCGGTGGGGTGCGGGCCTTCCCCGGCGGATAACGGCTAATCGGCTGCATCGTGGGGTTCCACCCCCTACACCCTCCGGCGGGTCACGACCATCCCCCGTAGGGTGGGTTTTCAACCCACCTTCACCCCCGGCAGATCACCACCATAGCCGTAGGGTGGGTTTCCAACCCACCACTTCCGGCAAACCGACCCAACCGTCCGCAGGGTGGGTTTCCAACCCACCGAACCGCACCTCACGCTCACCCCGACACCAACCGCCGCACCAGCGCCCGCCCCAAAGGCGGCATCGCGGCGCCGAGCTTCATCGCCCGGAGCGCCAGCCCGCGGCGGGTGGCACTGGTAGTGTTGAGCATCTTGCGGCCGCACTCTGACAGGCGGATCACCCGTGCCCCCTCGGGGTGGCGGGTCTCGGTATAGCCGTCGGTGGTGCCGTCGATGATCCTCTGCGCCAGGTCGGCGGCATCGGCGATCCCGAGGTTCATGCCGCGCCCGCCCACCGGCGAATGGCAATGCGCCGCGTCGCCGGCCAGGAACACCCGGCCCTCCTGGTAGCGCTTGACCTGCCGCACCGAGACGGTGAAGCTGCCGCGCCGGCGCACCCGGCGGATGTCCATCGGCACCGGCAGTGCCGCCAGCGCATCCTCGCGCGAGGCAATCACCCGGAACCGGTTCTCCTCGAGCGGCACCACCACCAGAACGTCGCCCTGGTCCAGCAGGAAGCCCTGAAACCGCGTCGGATCGCGCCAGCCCTCGGCATCGACATCGGCGATTGACCAGAGCCCCGGCAACTCGCGGCCGCGGAAGTCGAGCCCCATGGCCTCTCGCACCGCAGAATGCACGCCATCGGCACCGATCAGGTAATCCGCCTCAAGCTGGCCATCGCCGGTCTCCACCACCACGCCGTCGCGGGTCTGGTGAAAGCCGCGGAACTCGACGCCGTAGCGGACGATCTCGCCGTAATGCGCCAGCGCGGTCTCGAGATGCGCCTCGGTGCGGTCCTGCGCCAGCCCCCAGAGCCGGCTGGCGTCATCGAAGCCCAGCGGCAGGCGGGCCACCTCTTCGGCGCGCAGGTGGAAGGTGATGCCGGAAAACGCCACCGCCTCGCGCAGGATGGCATCAGCCACGCCAGAGGGCCGCAGGATCTCGAGCGAGCGCGGTTGAAGCCCCACGGCGCGTGACAGGTAGGAGGGGCCAGGGCGCTGCTCCAGCGTCGTGACGCGCGCGCCCAGACGGGCCAGCTCGACAGCGGCCGTCAGCCCGGTGGGACCGGCCCCGGCAATCACCACATGCATCATATCCCCCCAGATATCTCCGGAGAAGCCTACACCGATTCTGCCTCAGGACCCCGTGTCTGCCGTCTCTGCCGCCGGCAATGCCTTGACATATGCGGCAATTGCGGCACGGTCCTCGGCGCTCAGCTTGGCGGTATTCTCGATCACCGCCGCCATATGGCCACCGGCGCTGTCGAACTCCGGGGTAAAGCCGCTCTCGAGATAATAGGCGATATCGGTGGCCGACCAGGAAAGCTGATCCGGCGTCAGCCCGGGGATCGTGCCCTTGCCAGAGGGATCCGGCGCCCCGGCCATCCAGCGGCTGCGGTCGAGCCCACCAAGCGTGTTGCGCGGGGTGTGGCATTCGCCGCAGTGCCCCAGCGCCTCGACCAGATAGCGGCCGCGGGTCAGATCGGCGCCAAGGTCATTGCCGTCCATCACCCAGCTTTCGTCGAAAAACAGCATCTTCCAGCCGCCAAGGCTGCGACGGATGTTGAACGGAAAGCCGACCTCATGGGCCTGCGAGGGCGTGTCGCTCGCCGGCAGGGTCTGCAGGTAGGCATAGAGGTCGGTGATGTCGCGGTCGCCCATCTTGGCATAGGAGGTATAGGGAAAGGCCGGGAAATAATGCGCGCCCTCGGGCGAGACGCCGTGCAGCAGTGCATTGGCCAGGTCCTGCAGCGTCCAGTCGCCGATGCCATGTTCGGGATCGGGCGAGATATTGGGCGCAGTAAAGGCGCCGAAGGGCGAGGGGAAGGACTGGCCACCGGCCAGCACCAGCTTGTCGTCGCCAGTGGCGCCGGGCGCCGCATGACACGAGGCGCAGCCGGCGGCATTGAACACCGTCTCGCCGCGGTCGACTTCGCCACCCTCGGGGTCGACAAAGGCATCCTCGGCGACCGAGCTCGGCGCGGTCAGAACCCAAGCCAGCCCGGCCGCGACGATCGCGGCCGGAACCAGAACTTTCAGGACCTTAGCCATCGGCCAGGATCACTGCGGGATGCGATAGGTTTCGTGGCAGGACTTGCAGGCGCCGCCAAGCGCGCCCATCACCGGCCCGAGCGCCTCCGTGCCGGTGCCCACCTCGGCCACCGCCTTGTCGGCCGCGGCGCCAAGCGCGGCCCATTTCTCGTTGAAGCCCGCGAGGTCGCCGGCGATGGTTGGCTTGGCGGTCGAGCCCTCGTTCATCTCGCCATCGGATCCTTCGGGAAACAGCGACGCGAAATGTACGTTCGACGCCGCCTGGATCGACTCGGCGGCCATGGTGGCGGCCTCGGCGTCATATTCGGTCTCGCCCTTGGCCATCCCGCCGAGGGTGCCGAGGTTGAGCGCAATCACCCACATCGTGCCCTGACGGGCCTTGATCTGGTTCTTGTATTCCTGCGCCACGGTGGCCCCGCCAGAGAGAATTGCGGCGGCGGCCAGAACAGTTACAATCTTTTTCATCAGTACCTTCCCGAAGTTGGTGCCTAAAGCGAACCATAGTATGCACGTCCCGTATCACAAACATATTCCGCAACCCTGCGAAACAGGTCCGCATTCATGCACAACGACAACTGGGACGACCTGAAATTCGTGCTGTGCGTCGCCGACACCGGGTCGGTCAGCGGTGCGGCTCGGGTGCTCGGGGTCAACCACGCAACGGTTCTGCGCCGCGTCGCCGCCTTTGAAGAGGCGCATGGCACGCCGGTGTTCGAGCGCTCGCAACAGGGGTATCGGCTGCGCACGGATCGCGCAGACGTGATCGAGGCGGCGCGAGAAGCGGCACAGGCTCTGGGCCGGGTCAGCCACCTGCTGCGCGGTGATGCGGCGGTGGCGGGCGATTTCCTGCGGCTGACCTCGACCGATAGTTTCTGCGCCGGGGTGCTGGCCGCCGGCATGGGCCGGATCTCCGAGGTGATGGCGCCGCACCGGGTCTGCCTGATGTCGAGCAACGTGCATCTCGACATGGGTCGGCTGCAGGCGGATGTGACGGTGCGCCCGGCGCGCAGCAAACCCGCCGACATGGCCGGCACGGCGGCGGCGGAGCTGGGCTTTGCCACCTACGCCCGCGATGCAGAAGAGACCCGCTGGCTGGGCCTCGCCGGGCCTCTGGCGCGCGCCGCGCCGGCGCAGTGGATGGCCGAGCATGTGCCGTCCGGACAGATCACCGCCTGCGCCGACAGCTTTCTGGTCCTGCGCGAGATGGCCCTGCAGGGGCAGGGGATCGCCATCCTGCCGCAGATCCTCGCCGCCGCCTGTCCCGGGCTGCAACGGGTCGCACGCGGGCTGCCCGAGATGCGCATCCCGGTCTGGGTGCTCTGCCACCGCGATCTGGCCGGCTCGCCGCGGATGGCGCGGTTCATGGCGGTGGTGTCAGAAGTGCTGCAGGTCCACGGGGCGGAACTCGCCGGCGGCTGAGATCAGGGCCGTGGCCCGCCCCAACGCAGCCGCTCGGCGGTGAGCGCCTCGGGCCAGCCGACCCAGCGCTCGACGGCATAGAGCGCCAGACAGGCGGCGATCACCGCCAGCACCAGCTTGACACGGCGGGCCGAAGGCGGGCGCCGGGCCCAGAGCGACATGCGGTAGAGCCAGTGCATCGCCGTCATCCGGTGAACCGGACCTTGCCGATATACGGCAGGTTGCGGTCGCGTTGGGCATAGTCGATGCCGTAGCCCACGACGAATTCATCGGGGATCTCAAAGCCGATCCAGTCGGCACGGAAATCGACCTCGCGCCGGGTCGGCTTGTCGAGCAGGGCGATCGACCGCAGCCGGGCCGGATGGCGCGAGTTCAACAGCGCCACCACATGGCTCAGGGTGTGGCCGGTGTCGACAATATCCTCGACCACCAGCACGTCACGGCCCTCGATCGCACCGCGCAGGTCCTTGAGAATCCGCACCTCGCGGCTTGATTCCATCGCGTCGCCGTACGAGGAGGCCTCGATGAAATCGACCTCGACCGGCAGGTCGAGCTCGCGCACCAGATCGGCGATGAACACGAAGGAGCCGCGCAGCAGGCCCACCACCACCAGCTTCTCGGTCTTGGAAAATTCGCCGCGGATGTCGTGGCAAAGCTCTTCGATGCGGGCCGCAATGGCCTTGGCCGAGATCATCTGATCGATGACATATGGACGCTGTGACATGACCCACCCCTTGAAATCCGGCGTTCAACGGGCGACATGGGCCCCGAACTGTCATGACAAATCCGGGGCCAGATGCCAACCCATTCCGAAACCCGCCATCTCCCCTATACCGCGCAGCAGATGTACGATCTGGTGGCGGACGTGGGCCGTTATCCAGAATTCCTACCGTGGAACGCCGCCGCGCGGATCCGCAAGCAGGAGCCGCAACCCGATGGCTCGGTGCTGATGGAGGCCGACCTGGTGATCTCATTCAAGGTCTTCCGCGAGCGGTTCGGCAGCCGGGTGATCCTCTGGCCAGAGGCCAAGGAGATCGAGACCGAATACCTCGACGGCCCGTTCAAGTACATGAAGTCCGACTGGCGCTTTACCGACCGGGAGGACGGCGGCTGCGACGTGTCGTTCTTTGTCGATTTCGAGTTCAAGAACGCGATCTTGCAAAGGATCATCGGCGTGGTCTTCAACGAGGCGATGCGCCAGATCGTGCGCGCCTTCGAGACCCGGGCGAAACACCTCTACGGCTGAGACGCCGCTGACGCCCGGCTTTCGACCGAAAACGCCGCCCCGACGGGGGCGGGCGCAGTCGATATCCGTCAAACCTCGGTTCGTTGCATGTGCCGACGCAGCCCCGGGGCGCGGCCAGCCGCAGGCCCGGCAGCCTGTGATCTTCCCAGACGCACGCCGGCCGGGGCGTCGCGACCTGCACCGCAGCAACGGCGCCCCCGCCAAGCCAGGATCAACCGATCCGTTGCCGCCCGGTCTCCGGCGCCTCGGCCGCGTCAACCTCGCGAACCAGCGCATTGATCTCCTCGGCGATGATCTGCGGATGGTCTTCCGGGGTGAAATGCCGCCCGCCCTCGATCCGCCGCAGCGGCGCCGCCAGGTCCCTGGCCAGCCGCTCGCCGTAATCCAGCGTCTGGAACTCGTCCTCGACCCCCCAGGCGATCCGCGCCGGGATGCCAAGTCGGGGCAGGGCCTCGGCCACCGCGCGGGTGTCGGCATTGTCGAGCGATTGCGTCTGCCGCACGAAGGCCTCGGCGCCGTCATGGGCTTCGTACTGCGGCGCATGCACCTCCAGTGCCGCCGCCCGCGCGGCCTCGGTGTCATGACCCTTCGAGAACATCAGCTTCATGAACTGCCGCACCGATCCGTCAGGCGCATGTTTCAGCAACGAGCCGGTGGCGGCCACCGCCTTGACCACCGGGACCGGCCAGCTATCGTGGCAGATCGCATTGGTCAGAAACAGCCCTGCCACCTTCTCGGGGTGCCGCACGGCGAGGATCTGCGCCACACCGCCGCCAAGGTCATGCCCGGCCACCACCGCCTGCGAGAGGCCCTGCGCCTCCATCCAGGCCGCGAGATAGCCAGCCTGGGCCGCCACGGAAATATCGCGGTCGCGGCCTTCGGGGATCGAGCTGCCATAGCCCACCATCTCCCACGCCAGAACCCGGCGGCCCTCGATCAACGGCGCCACATGGCGCCAGAGCGCCGGGCCGGTGGGGATGCCGTGGACCAGGATCACCGGATCGCCGGTGCCGGTCTCCTGCCAGCGCATGTCGATGTCTTGAACCCGGGCGGTATGGCTATGCATGTCTTGGCCTTCCTCTGTGCATCTGTGTCACCAGACCAACACGCCCCGCCACGCCCCTGTTCCACGACCGCGGGCCCCGACACCACGCCCGAGCGCAAAAAGGACCCCCGCAGGGGCCCTTCTTCTGTTCACAAATACCCTCGGGGGAGACGCCGCAGGCGGCGGGGGCAGAGCCCCCGTGCGCCCCCCCCCCCGGCGCGGCTCAGCTGGCGTGGTCGTAGGCCCGCTCGCCGTGCACCATGATGTCGAGCCCGCTGTGCTCGGTCTCCTCGTCGACCCGCAGCGGGGTGATCGCCCGGACCACGTAGATCAGCACCACCGTGACCACCACGGTGAACACCCCGACGATCACCAGCGAGCCCAGCTGCGCCACGAAACTGCCGGCGCCGAAGACCGCGATCATGATCGTGCCGAAGATGCCGCCGACGCCATGCACCGCGAAGACGTCGAGCGTGTCGTCGATCTTGAGCGCATTGCGGATCAGGTTCACCGCCTCCTGACAGAGCACGCCGGCCACCGCGCCGATGATCAGCGCCTCGACCGGGCCGACAAAGCCCGAGGCCGGGGTGATCGAGGCCAGCCCCGCGATGGTGCCGGTGACCATGCCGACGAGCGAGGCCTTGCCGAACTTGATCTTCTCCCAGAGCGCCCAGCTCAGCGAGGCGGTGGCCGCCGAGAGATGCGTCACCGTCAGTGCCATCGCGGCCCCGCCATCGGCCGCCAGTTGCGAGCCGCCGTTGAAGCCGAACCAGCCGACCCAGAGCATCGCCGCGCCGATCATCACGAAGCCGGGATTGTGCGGCGGCGTGGTCTTGTTGCGGCGCGGCCCGAGGAACACCGCGATCAGCAGCGCCGCGAGACCGGCGGTCTCATGCACCACAATGCCGCCGGCAAAATCGCGCACGCCGGTCTCGCCGAAGAGGCCGCCATCGGCCAGCATGCCGCCGCCCCAGACCCAATGCACCACCGGCGCATAACACAGCAGCATCCAGAGGCCGGAGAACAGCAGCACGAAGCCGAAGCCCACCCGCTCGACATAGGCGCCGACGATCAGCGCCGGGGTGATGATGGCAAAGGTCATCTGGAAGGCAAAGAACAGCACCTCTGGCAGGGTGCCCGCAAGGTCATCGGTGCTCATCCCCAGCAGCATCATCTTGTCGAGCCCGCCCCAGAGCCCGCTGTCGCCGCCGCCGAATGCGATCGAATAGCCGGCGACGAACCACAGCACGCTCATCAGGCAGGCAATGGCGTAGCAATGCATGAAGACGCTGAGCACGTTGCGGGCGCGCACCAGGCCGCCGTAAAACAGGGCAAGCCCCGGCAGTGTCATGAACAGGACCAGCGCCGTTGCGACGATGATCCAGGCGGTATCAGCTCCGTTCATCCCTCGGATTCCTTCTTGAGTGCGGTTTCCCGGGAAAAACCGCAAAGTCGCTGCAAAAAAAAGCAGCAACGCCGCTCAAGGCCGCACAAAACCGCGGCATCCGTGGTGTGCCTGAATTTCGTGCGTGAATTGCGCAGGTCTGCCTAAATTCCGGGCAGGGCGCGCAAGAGCAGGGCCAGCGCATGGTCGCGGGCGCGGGCGCGCACCTGCGCCCGGCCAAGCGCACCGAAATCGATGGTCTCGCAACTTGTGCCGGTGTCGGTCGCCAGCGCAAAGCAGACCCGGCCTTCGGGCTTCTCGGCGCTGCCGCCGCCGGGCCCGGCGATGCCGCTGATCGCCACCGCCGCATCGGCGCCGGCGCGGGCCAGCGCGCCTTCGGCCATCTCGCGCACCACCGGCTCCGAGACCGCGCCATGCGCCTCGAGGGTTGCGGGCGCCACGCCCAGAAGGTCCTGCTTGGCCCGGTTTGCGTAGGTGACGAAGCCGAAACCGAACACCTCCGACGCGCCGGGCGGATCGGTGAGCGCCGCGGCCACCATGCCGCCGGTGCAGCTTTCGGCGCAGGTCACCTTCTTCCCCGCCAGCCGCGCCGCCGAGATCAGGTCTGCCGCAAGGCTCATGGGATCAACACCAGATGCGCCAGCGCCGCCAGCACGATCACCACCACGGCCGCGGCGATTCCGGCCAGCACATCGTCGAGCATCACCCCCAGCGGTCCGCCCTTGCGGTCGGCCCAGCCGACCGGCCCCGGCTTCCAGATGTCAAACAGACGAAAGAACAGGAAGGCCGCGAGGATCCCGGGCCAGAGCCGCAGCACATCCGCACCGGCAAAGACCGCGCCATAGGACACCGGCCAGAGCGCCAGCCACTGGCCCACCACCTCGTCGACGACGATCTCCGAGGGGTCATGATCGGCCTTGCCGGCGGTCTCGACCCCGGTGGCCCAGTAGCCCAGGGCAAAGACCAGCGCGCAGGCCAGCGCCAGCAGCCAGGGCCCGCCGGCGAGATGCAGCACATAGGCAAAAGGCAGGGCGGCCAGCGACCCCCAGGTGCCCGGCGCGGGCTTGAGGTAGCCGGCGTAGAACCAGGTCGCGATCAGCCGGCTCATGCCCGCACCAGCAGCACGCTGGCCTGCGCCGCGATGCCCTCTTCTCGGCCGGTAAAGCCGAGTTTCTCCGATGTGGTCGCCTTGACCGAGACCTGATCCATGTCGCACCCCATGATGTCTGCCAGGGCGGCGCGCATGGCCGTGGCATGCGGACCCACCTTGGGCCGTTCACAGATAAGCGTGATATCGGCGTTGCCCAGGGCATAGCCCATCTCCGCCGCCAGATCGACCGCATGGCGCAGGAAGATATGGCTCTCGGCGCCCTTCCACTGCGGATCGGAGGGCGGGAAATGCTGGCCGATATCGCCGCGGGCCAGCGCGCCGTAGATCGCGTCGGTCAGCGCATGCATGCCGACATCGGCGTCGGAATGGCCCTTGAGCCCGCGCGCGTGCGGCACCGCGACACCGCAGAGCATCACGTGGGCGCCCTCGCAGAACTGGTGCACGTCATAGCCTGTGCCGATACGCATCGCGGCTCCTTTCAACAGGGTTTCGGCCCGCGCGAAATCTGCGGGCAGGGTGATTTTCAGGTTCTCTTCTGCGCCTTGGGTGATGGCCACGTCCAGCCCGAAAGCCCGCGCCACGGCGACGTCATCGGCGGCTTCGTCCCGGTGCGCGCGATGCGCGGCGAGGATGGCGTCAAAGCGGAAGCCCTGCGGCGTCTGCGCCCGGTAAAGCCCGTCGCGGTCGCGGGTGCCGGTGACGCGCGCGGCCGCGCCGGTCCAGAGCGCATCAGTCACCGCCAGCGCCGGGGCCGCGCCCGGAGACCTGTGCAGGGCCGCGATCACCGCGTCGACCACAGCTGCCGGCACGCAGGGCCGCGCCACGTCGTGGATCAGCACGGCGTCGAACTCCTGGTCCGCCAGCGCCTCGAGCCCGTTCCGCACGCTCTCCGACCGGGTCGCGCCGCCGTCGATCAGCTGCACGTCGAGACCGGCGGCCTCGGCGCGGTCGTCGGGGTGAATCACCAGCGCGCGCGCGGCGATATCTGGCCGGTCAAAGGCCGCCAGCGTCCAGTCCACCACGCGCCGCCCGGCCAGCGGGCGCCATTGTTTCGGCGCGCCGGGGCCTGCACGGGTGCCGCGGCCTGCGGCGACGATCAGGGCTGCGATTTTCATGGCCGCCTGATACGACCTGCCGAAGCAAACGGCAATTGCCCCGGGGTCGCTGCCCGTTTTTTGGGCAAGCGTCCTTTTCGCAACCGCAGAAACGGCGGCAGAGATTGAAACCGCGGCAAGCAGGCGATAGGCCGGAAGGGGAATGCACAAGGATTAAGCACGTGACCATTCAGGTGGCAAACCTATCGCTCAACCCCCCGGTTTTCCTCGCACCTTTAGCGGGAATCACCGATTTGCCGTTTCGCAACCTCGTCCAGAGCTTTGGCGCGGGGCTGGTGGTCTCGGAAATGGTGGCCAGCCAGGAGATGGTGCAAGCCAAGCCCGGCGTGCGCGAGAAGGCCGAACTGGGCTATGGCGTCGCGGCAACCTCGGTGCAGATCGCCGGGCGAGAGGCCTATTGGATGGCCGAGGCGGCCCGCCAGATCGAGGCCAATGGCGCCCGGCTGATCGACATCAACATGGGCTGCCCGGCCAAGAAGGTCACCTCGGCCAGCGGCGCCGGGGCGGCGGGATCGGCGCTGATGAAGGATCTCGACCATGCGCTGACGCTGATCGAAGCGGTGGTGGCGGCGGTCGACCTGCCGGTGACGCTGAAGACGCGTCTGGGCTGGGACGACGCCCTGCGCAACGCGCCCGAGCTGGCGCGGCGGGCCGAGGCGGCGGGGGTGAAGATGATCACCATCCACGGCCGCACCCGCTGCCAGTTCTACAAGGGCCGCGCCGACTGGTCGGCGATTGCCAATGTGAGCGCGGCGGTCGACATCCCCGTCATTGCCAATGGCGACATCACTTCTAGCACGCAAGCCGCTGAAGCCATGGAGAAATCCGGCGCACAAGGCGTGATGATCGGGCGCGGGGCGCAAGGCCGGCCGTGGATCCTGGCGCAGGTGGCGCATGATCTTTTTGGCACGCCGGCGCCGAACATTCCGACCGGCAAGGAATTTTCAGACATGGTCACAAGGCATTACGAGGCGATGTTGACGTTTTACGGCGAAGAGCTCGGGCTGCGCGTCGCGCGCAAGCATCTGGGCTGGTACATGGATGTGGCGGGCACCGAACCCGGCCTGCGCCGCGCCGTTCTCACCAGTCGCACCCCAGCCGACGTGATCGCCCGTCTGCCAGATGCGCTGGCCGCCCAGCCCGAGGTGGCAGCATGACCGCGCCGGCCGCCACCGCGGAGAATGCCGTCTGGTCCTCGTTGCCGGTGCCGGCGATCTGGATCGACGGCAGCGATCACATCGTCGATGTGAACCCGGCCGCCGAGGGGTTCTTCAACTCGTCCGCCAAGGCGCTGCGGGGCGAGCCGGTCTGGGACCGGCTGGCCGTCGATGCGCCGTTGGAAGACAGCCTCGGACGCGCCCGCGAACAGGGCACGGCGCTGTTCGTCAATGATGTCGATGTCGGCACCGGCGACCGCGCGCCGCTGCAATGCAACCTTCAGGTCGCACCGCTGCAAGGCGCGCCGGGCGCCATGATGCTGCTGATCTCGCCGCGCGAGCTTGCCGGGCGGATGACTCAGAGCCAATCGGCCAAATCCGCCGCCAAATCCGCCATCGGCATGGCCGAGATGCTGGCCCACGAGATCAAGAACCCGCTCGCCGGCATTGCCGGTGCGGCGCAGTTGCTGAGCATGAACCTCAGCGCAGAAGACCTTGAAATGACGGATCTTATCGTTGGTGAGACCCGTCGGATCGTGAAGCTTCTCGAGCAGGTCGAGCAGTTCGGCAACCTCTCGGCACCGGAACGCCGCGCGGTCAATATCCACGATGTGCTTGATCGCGCACGGCGCTCGGCGCTGGTCGGCGCGGCGGCGCATATGAAGATCATCGAGGATTACGACCCCTCGCTGCCGCATGTCTGGGGCGATGCCGACCAACTGTTGCAGGTGGTCTCCAACCTGATCCGCAACGCCTCTGAGGCCGCCGGCCCGGAGGGCGGCGTGATCCGGTTGCACACCTATTACGAACGCGCTTTCCGGCTGCGCCGCTCGGACGGCACCGGCCAGACCCTGCCGCTTCAGGTCGAGGTGATCGACGACGGCCCCGGTCTGCCCGAGGCGCTCAAGGGCGACATCTTCGAGCCGTTCGTCTCGGGCCGCGAGAACGGCACCGGGCTCGGGCTGGCGCTGGTCAGCAAGATCATCTCCGACCATGACGGTTGGATTTCAGTCACTTCCGTGCCGGGGCGCACGGTGTTTCGCATTTCCCTGCCGATGGTGCCCAAGGGCGCCGCGGCGGACGGGGCGTAGGAGGGTTTCCCATGGACGGCACTATTCTGGTTGCTGACGACGACCGCACCATTCGCACGGTGCTGACACAGGCGCTGACCCGCGCGGGCTGCAAGGTGCATGCCACCTCGTCGCTGACCACGCTGATGCGCTGGGTCGGCGAGGGCAAGGGTGACGTGGTCATTTCCGACGTCGTCATGCCGGATGGCAACGGGCTGGAAATGTTGCCGAAAATCCGCCAGGACCGGCCCGATCTGCCGGTCATCGTGATCTCGGCGCAGAACACCATCATGACCGCGATCCAGGCGGCCGAGGCCGAGGCCTATGACTACCTGCCCAAGCCGTTTGACCTGCCGGACCTGATGAAGCGCACCGCCCGCGCGCTCGAGGCGCGCAGCGCGCCCTCGCGGCCGGCGCCCGAGGTGCCGGACCAGCCCGACGAGCTGCCGCTGGTCGGCCGCACGCCGGTGATGCAGGCGCTCTACCGGCTGGTGGCGCGGGTGATGAACACCGATCTGCCGGTGCTGATCTCTGGTGAAAGTGGCACCGGCAAGTCCTTGATCGCGCGCGCAATTCACGACTTTTCCGATCGGCGCACCTTGCCCTTCGTCACCGTCACCGGCAACGAGCTGCAGGACATCGAAGGCCCGGCGCGGGTGCTGGCCCGGGTCAAGGGCGGCACCCTGCTGCTCGACGAGATCACCGACATTCCAGACGACATCCAGGCCCGGATCGTGCGGATGATCGATACCCCGGGCGATCACGTGCCGCGCTTCATGGCCACCAGCCAGGGCGATCTGGCCGAGGCGCTCGACAAGGGGCGGCTGCGGCAGGACCTCTATTACCGGCTCTCCGGCGCCTCGATCCAGGTGCCGTCGCTGCGCGAGCGGGTCGAGGACATCGCCCTGCTGACCGATCATTTCCTCATCCGCGCCGAACGAGACGGTGCGCCCAAACGCTGGCTCTCGACCGATGCGGCCGATCTGTTTCGCGCCTATAGCTGGCCCGGCAACGTGCGCCAGCTGGAAAACGCGGTGCGGCGGCTGAGCCTGACCAGCCGGGCCGAGGAGATCACCCGCACAGAGGTTGAGCTGGTGCTTGGCAATCAACCGGAGATGGAGCCGGTTCTGTCGGGTGGCAGCAGTGAAAAGCTCGGGGCGGCGGTTTCCCGCCACCTGCGGCGTTACTTCGATCTGCACGGCGCGCTTTTGCCGCCGCCGGGGCTCTATCAGCGTATTCTCAAGGAGGTGGAATTCCCGCTGATCGAGATCGCGCTCGAGGCCACCGGCGGAAATCAGGCGAAATGCGCTGAACTGCTGGGCATCAACCGCAATACCCTCCGCAAGAAAATCACCGACCTCGATATTCCCGTGACACGGCGCCGCAAGTTGATGTAATACTGCCACATGAGTGGCCCCGATGTCGCAACCCCTGTGGTTCGACTGGAGAGTGCCACATGATATGGCGGTTAGTCGCGCAAGCGGCACATCTGAGCGAGGGCGGTCTGTGGCCACAGGGGCACATGCATCGGCACGAGGTTTGAACGGCGGTGGTAGAATACCGCCCCGCGGCTGGGTCTCTCTTGAGGGTCTGCGCCGCTGGGCGCGTCTGCGCCGGGTGCAGAATGTGGCGACGCTGACGCTGGTTCTGCTCGGGCCCTGCCTGGCCTTTGCGACCTTCCTCGTCATGGGCCCGCTCAACATGGGCGCCAGCGCGCCGGGGCTGCGGCTGATCCTTTTGGCGGATTTCGTCTATGTGCTGCTGATCGCGGCGCTGGTGCTGCAACGGGTGGCGCGGATGGTGGCGGCGCGGCGGGCGCGCTCTGCCGGCTCGCGGCTGCACCTGCGGCTGACCGGGGTGTTTGCGCTGATGGCGCTGATTCCGACGGTGACGGTGGCGGTCTTTGCCGTTCTGACGATCAACATCGGCCTCGAGACCTGGTTCTCGGACCGGGTGCGGCAGGTGGTTGGCGCGTCCCTGTCGGCTGCCAAGGCCTATCAGGCCGAGCAGCGCGAGGATCTGGCCGAGGATGCCCGCGCGCTTGCCGGCTATATCGACGCCCAGCGGCCGACGGTGATGCGCGATCCCACCACCAACCTGCGCAAGGTGCTGACCGACGGTCAGGGGCTGATCCAGCGCGGGCTGCGCGAGGCCTATCTGATCGACGGCACCGGCGAGCTGCGCACCCGCGGTGAACGCTCCTACCTGTTCGATTTCGAGAAACCGAGCCCAACGCAGATTGCCGCCAGTCAGGGCGACAACAGCCTGAGCCTGATCGAGGATTGGGAGAACAGCGAGTTCCGCGCCATCGTGCCGTTGCGCGAGTTTCCCGACCGCTACCTCTATATTTCCCGCAACGTCAACGGCGAGCTGCTCGACCTGCTCGACGACACCCAGCAGACCGCGCAGTTCTATCAGCAGCAAGAGAGCGAGCGCGGCCGGCGGCTGTTCGATTTTGCGCTGATTTACCTGGGCTTTGCACTCTTGCTGGTGCTGGCCTCGATCTGGCTGGGCCTGTGGTTTGCCGAGCGGCTGTCGCGCCCGGTGGGCCGGCTGACCGGCGCGGCGCAACGGGTGGGGGCCGGGGACCTCGACGTGCGGGTGCGCGAGGAGGAGGGCGACGACGAGATCGCCATGCTCGGCCGCTACTTCAACCAGATGACCCGCCAGCTCAAGGGCCAGCGCGAGACCCTGCTCGACAACACCCGCCAGATCGAACGCCGGCGGCGGATGTTCGATTCGGTGCTCTCTTCGGTCACGTCCGGCGTGGTCGGGCTTGATGATGCCGGCCGGGTCTCCTTCGTCAACCGTTCGGCCGAGCGGCTGCTGGGCTGGAGCGAGAACCGCCAGACCGTGCCGCTGAAGGTCGCCGTGCCCGAGTTCGGCCCGCTGTTCGAGCAACTGGCCGCCGGCGAACGCAACGTGGTGCAGCAGGAGGTCAAGGTGGTGCGCGAGGGCCGACAGGAAAACCTGCTGGTGCGCATGGCGACGCGAAGCCGCGAGGATGGCGGGCTCGAGGGCTATGTGGTGGCCTTCGACGACGTCTCGGACCTCGTGGCGGCGCAGCGCATGGCCGCCTGGGGCGACGTGGCCCGGCGCATCGCGCATGAGATCAAGAACCCGCTGACGCCGATCCAGCTCTCGGCAGAGCGCATCCATCGCAAGTTCCGCCGCGAGCTGGGCGAGGAGAGCGGCGCCAAGCTCGAGGAGCTGACCGGGGTGATCGTGCGCCAGACCAACGACCTGCGCCGCATCGTCGACGAATTTTCCAAGTTCGCCCGTATGCCCGAGCCGGAGCGTGCACCCGAAGATGTGATCGCGCTCTTGCGCGGTGCGGTGCTGCTGCAGGAAAGCGGCCAGCCCGATGTGGTCTTCGACGTGGCGCTGCCAGAGGGCCCGATGATGGCCGATCTCGACGCCACGATGATCAGCCAGGCGCTGACCAACCTGATCAAGAACGCCGGCGAGGCGATCGAGACCCTGCAGGAGCGCGGTGCGCCAGAGGGCCACCGGCCGGTGATCCGCGTCACCTGCGAAGCAGAGGGCCGTCAGGCGCTGATCCGCATCATCGACACCGGCATCGGCCTGCCGGAAGACCGCGCGCGGCTGTTCGAGCCCTATGTGACGACGCGCGACAAGGGCACCGGCCTTGGCCTGCCCATCGTCAAGAAGATCATCGAGGAACATGGCGGCAGTCTCGCTCTGGAAGACGCGCCGCGATTTGACGGCCAGCCCGACGGCGGGGCGATGGCCGTGATCCGACTGCCACTGGCGGTCGGCCAGGACAGTGCCAGTGAAGAGGACCGAGGGGACACGAGCAAATGAGCGATATTCTGATTGTCGACGACGAACGCGATATCCGCGAGCTGATCGGGGATATTCTGGAAGATGAAGGCTTTACCACCCGTCTTGCCGGCGGGTCGGATGAATGCATGGCGGCGCTCAACGACGAGCCGCCGGCGCTGATGATCCTCGACATCTGGCTCAAGGACAGCCGGATGGACGGGATCGACATCCTCAAGACCGTCAAGCGTGACAACCCCGGCATCCCGGTGGTGATCATCTCGGGGCATGGCAATATCGAGATCGCGGTGGCGGCGATCAAGCAAGGGGCCTACGACTTCATCGAGAAGCCCTTCAACATCGACCAGCTGCTGGTGGTGATCCGCCGCGCGATGGAGACCTCGCGGCTCAGGCGCGAGAACCAGCAGCTCAAGCGCAAGGAGAGCACCGCCGCCGAGATGGTCGGCGACAGCGCGTCCTTCCGCACGCTGCTGGGTCAGCTTGACAAGGTGACGAAATCCAATGGCCGGGTGATGCTCACCGGCCCGGCGGGCAGCGGCAAGGAGGTGGCGGCGCGCTATATCCATGCCCATTCCGCCCGCGCCGAGGCGCCCTTTGTCACCGTCAACTGCGCTTCGATCGAGCCCGAGACCATGGAAGAGCTGCTGTTTGGCCGCGAGAGCGCCGAGCGCGGCATCGAGGCCGGTCTGCTCGAACAGGCGCATGGCGGCGTGGTCTATTTCGACGAGGTGGCGGACATGCCGCTGGGCACCCAGTCCAAGATCCTGCGCGTGCTGGTCGATCAGCAGTTCACCCGGGTCGGCGGCACCGACAAGGTGCGGGTCGACCTGCGGGTGATTTCCTCGACCAACCGCAACCTCGAAGAGGAGATCGACGCCGAGCGCTTCCGCCAGGAGCTGTTCCACCGGCTCAACGTAGTGCCGATCGCCGTGCCCTCGCTCGAGGAGCGGCGCGAGGACATCCCGGTGCTGGCCGAGTATTTCATCAAGGCCTGCCACGACGGCCAGGGCCTGCCGATGCGCAGCCTGTCTGACGAGGCGGTGGCGCTGATGCAGACGATGACCTGGCCGGGCAATGTGCGGCAGTTGAAGAACCTGATCGAGCGGGTGCTGATCCTCGGCGACGGCACCGGCGAGATCGACGCGCATGAGCTGCCGCAGGATGCGCCGGCGGGGCAGGAAGAGGGCCGTGTGGTGCTGGCCGGCACCCTGGCGACGCTGCCCCTGCGCGAGGCCCGCGAGGCCTTCGAACGGGAATACCTGCTGACCCAGATCAACCGCTTCGGCGGCAATATCAGTCGCACCGCGTCTTTCGTCGGCATGGAGCGCTCGGCGCTGCACCGCAAGCTGAAATCGCTGGGCGTGGTGACCTCGTCGAAATCCGGCGCACGGGTGGCGCGGGTCGGCGAGACGGCGGCACAGGCGGGCTGATCCATGTCAGGTAGGATGACGCGGCGGCGCGTGGCCTTTGGCCTCGCGGCGCTGGCGCTGGCGGCGGGCTGCGGGGCGCCCGAGATGAACTTTGCCGAGACCGGCGACCCCGAGGCCAAGATCGCCGAGCTGACCCGGGCGCTCCTGGCGCTGGGGACGGGGGTCGATGCCGGCGAGGCCGCGCGCGTGGCGCGGATCGCGGTGCTGCGCCCGCTCGACTGGGCCGAGGACTGGCAGGTCGTCGATCCGCCGCTCAGGCACAACATCAAGGTGATCCACGGGCTGCGCGAGAAGGGCGTCTGCCGCGACTGGACCAATGCACTGCACGCCGCGCTGCGGGCCGAGGGGCTGCGGACGATCGACCTGCATGTGGGCTATGCCAATGCCCGCAACGTCAAGCTCGAGCATGTCTCGGTGGTGGTCTCGGCCGCCGGCCGGCCGATGGAGGAGGGTCTGCTGCTCGATCCCTGGCGGGTGGGCCAGGGGCGGCTCTGGTTCGCGAAGGTGACCGAGGACCCGCGCTACCGCTGGGAAACGCTCGAGGCGGTGCGCGCCTGGCAGGCGACGCAGGCGGCGCGGCCGAGGGGCTGAGGCGCGGCGCGTGGGCTTGCCTCAAGGGCGATATCGGGGCAGGTTCCGGGGCATGGTTCCATAACGAGAGATTGTCCCATGCGAGTGACCCGAGCTTTTCTGACTGCCGCCTGCCTGACCGCGACCCCGCTGATGCTGACGCCACTGGCCGCCGACGAGATCACCGATACGCTGCAGAGCGCCATCGCCGCCTATCAAGACGGCGACATTCAATATGCGCTCGACGAGATCGAGCTGGCCCGCCAGCAGCTGCTGGGGCTCAAGACCGGGGCGCTCAGCGCCTTCCTGCCGCCGGCACCCGAGGGCTGGACCCGCGAACTCGACGAAGAGGCCGCGCAGGGGCTGGCGATGATGGGCGGCGGTGTCGCGGCCGAGGCGACCTATGAGGGCGAGGGCCAGCGCTATACCATCCAGCTGATGGCTGACAACCCGATGGTCGCCAGTGTCGCCGGCGTGATCAACAACGCCGCGATGATGGGGATGAAGGTCGAGCGGGTGAACCGCCAGAAATTCGCCATCCAGGACGACGAGATCATGGGGCTGGTGGCGAACCGTATCCTGATCCAGGCCTCCGGCGCCGAGACCGAGACCATGCTGGCAGCGCTGGAACAGATGGATTTCCAGGCGATGCAGGGGTTCGGACAGTAGGGCCCTGCGGTCTCTCTGGGCCTCTTGGCCTGCGACGACGCCCCGGCGCAGGGGCCGGATCGGCGGCGGTGTGGCTGGCGGTGAGGCGTGGTCCACACCGGTGCCATGCGTCGCTCTGGCTGCAAATCATCCACGTTGCGCCCCGGCGCCCGCGCCGGGGCCTCCGGGCGAGCGGTGAGGTCCCGGCGCGGCGGCCGGGACGGTAGAGACAAAACCGATGGCGAGGCGTGGTCTACAGCGGTGCCATGTGTCGCTATGGTTGCCAGACATCCACGTCGCGCCCCGGCCCCCGCGCCGGGGTCTCCCGGCGAGCGCGACGGCGACGCGGCCTCAGCCGCCGGTGAGGCCTTCGATCTGTTTCGGCGGCGTCCGGCGGGTCACCAGCGCCGGCGGGCGTTTCTCGTAGAACGCATTGCCGCCGGCCGTCGCCACGTAGTGGATGTTGTTGAAATTGGCGTTGTAATAGGCCGCGTGGAAGAACCGTGCCTTGCTGATCAGCGGATGACGCTCTCCGCGCAGCACCGCCCGTGCGGCCTCTTGCGCCAGCGGCAGGCCGCGGTCGGTCATCTTGCGGGTCATCACCCCCGGCGCGAACTGGTTTCGTTGCGAGACCACGGCGCAGACCGTGTCGGGGAAATCCTCCGAGGCCACCCGGTTCATCACCACGGTGCCCACCGCGATCATGCCGTCGCGGCTCGAGCGGTTCGATTCGAAGTACATCACCCGCGTCATGCACTCCAGCGCCTTGGCCGAGACCCGCTCGGGCGCCTTGTCGCGCTGGCCGCAGGCGGCCAGGATCGTCAGCGCACAGAGCAGGGCCAGGGCGGGCAGGCGGGGGATCATCGGGGTCATCTGCTGGGGTCTCTCGCTGGTAGGGTGTGCGGATAGCCCGTCTCACAGCAATCCCGGGCGGGTTTTGCAAGCTCTTTCGCCGCCGGGCCCCGGAAGGCGCGGAGCCTTGCCGGATTTGCCACAGCCCGCGCGGCACCGGACGCGCGGCGCGTTGACCCTGTTGGCGGCATCTGCCAAGGATGGCTTTCGCGATCCAGAGGGCAGGGGAGCCTGTGACATGAAAGTCATCATCTGTGGGGCCGGACAGGTGGGCTGGCAGATCGCGCGGCACCTGTCGGGCGAGCGCAATGATGTGACGGTGGTCGACAGCAATCCCGATCTGGTGCGTCGCGCCACTGACACGCTCGACGTGCAGGGCATCGCCGGCTTTGCCAGCTATCCTGACATCCTCGACCGGGCCGGCGCCCGCGATGCCGACATGATCATCGCCGCCACCCATTCCGACGAGGTCAACATGGTCACCTGCCAGGTGGCCCATTCGGTGTTTGCGATCCCGCGCAAGGTGGCGCGACTGCGCTCGCAAAGCTACCTCGACGCGATCTATTCAGACCTCTACCGCCGCGATCACATGCCGATCGACGTGGTGATCTCGCCCGAGAAGGAGGTGGCCGACGCCGCGCTGCAACGGCTCTCGGCCCCGGCGGCCTTCGACACCGAGCATTTTCTCGACGGCAAGGCGCAGTTCCTCGGGCTCAGGCTGACCGCTGACTGCCCGGTGCTCAACACGCCGCTGCGCCAGCTGACCGACCTGTTCTCGACCCTGCGCTCGGTGGTGGTGGCGATCCGCCGCGAGGGCACTCTCTTTGCCCCCGACGCCGGCGACCAGCTGTTTGCCGGCGACGATTGCTATGTCATGAGCCATATCGACGATGTCGGCCGCACCATGGAGATCTTCGGCAAGAAGCAGACCAAGCAGGAGCGCGTGGTGCTGGTCGGTGGCGGCAATGTCGGCCTCGCGGTGGCGCAGGCGCTCGAAACCCGCACCGAGCGGATCCGCGCCAAGGTGATCGAGAAGAACCGCAAATGCGCCGAGCGGGCGGCGGATATTCTCGAGCGGACCATCGTTCTCAATGGCGACGGTCTGGACGCGGCGCTGCTGAAAGAGGCGAATATCCACCGCGCCGACGCCGTGCTGACCGTCACCGACGACGACAAGGTCAACCTGCTGGCCGCGGTGCGTGCCAAGGCCGAGGGCTGCCCCTTTGCCATCGCCCTGATCAACGACCCGACGCTGGTACCGCTGATGGGGCCGCTGGGCATCGACGCCTACATCAACCCGCGCGCCACCACCGTCAGCTCGATCCTGCGCCACATCCGCCACGGCCGGGTGCGCGGCGTCTATTCGGTGGGCGATGCCGAGGCCGAGGTGATCGAGGCCGAGGTGCTCTCGACCTCGCCGATCGCCGGCCAGCGGATCCGCGACATCGACTTTCCCGAAGGCGTTCTGGTGGGGGCGGTGCTGCAGGACGGCAAGGTGATGCGGCCCACCGGCAGCCTCAGGATCGAGGAGGGCAACGTCATTGCGCTGTTCTCGATGACCAAGGACGTGCCAGAGGTGGAACGGCTGCTCCAGGTCTCGATCGACTTTTTCTAGATGGTCAGAAATCTGAAAAACCTGCCGTTCTTCCTCCAGCTCGTGGGGCTGTGCGGGATGTGGATGATGGTGCCGGCGGTGCATGCACTGGCCTCGGCAGAGTTCCACCAGGCGCGCAGCTTCTTCTATGCCGGGCTGCTGACGTTGATTTTTGTCAGCCTGATCGGCATCGCCCTGTCGCATCAGCCGCAGAATCGCACCGGGCTGCGGCAGCTGCTGGGTCTGCTCGGCGCCTTTACCGTGCTGCCGCTGATCATGGCGGTGCCGTTCCACGAGGCGCTGCGCACCACCTCCTTTCTCAACGCCTATCTCGAGATGGTCTCGAGCTTCACCACCACCGGGGCCACGCTGTTCGCGCCAGAGCGTCTGTCGGACACGCTGCACCTCTGGCGGGCGCTGGTCGGCTGGATGGGCGGCCTGCTGATGTGGATCGCCGCGGCGGCGATCCTCGCGCCGCTCAACCTCGGCGGCTTCGAGGTCACCGCCAGCGCCGAGCCCGGCGGCGGCGAGGCGCGGGTCGCCACCATGGAGGGCGCCGATCCGCTGACCCGGCTGATGCGCACCTCCTGGCGGCTGATCCCGGTCTATTTCGGGCTGACGCTGGCGCTCTGGATCACCCTGCTGGTGGCCGGCGAGGCGCCGCTGGCGGCCTTCTGCCATGCCGCCTCGACCATGGCGACCTCGGGCATCTCGCCCATCGGAGGGGTGCAGAACGGCGCCGCGGGCTTCGTCGGCGAGGCGCTGGTCTTCGTCTTCCTGATGTTCTCGCTGTCGCGGCTGACCTTCACCAATGACACCGTCACCGGCGCTGCCGCCGACCTGCGCCATGACCCGGAGTTCCGCATGGGGCTGCTGTTCGTGGTGCTGGTGCCGGGCTTCTTGATCCTGCGCCACTGGGTCGGCGCCTTCGAGGTCGACGAGGTCGACGATCTGGTGTCGGCCCTGCGCGCCGCTTGGGGCAGCATGTTCACCGTGCTGTCGTTCCTCTCGACCACCGGTTTCGAGAGCGCCGACTGGGCCGCCGCGCGCAGCTGGTCCGGCCTCGACAGCCCCGGCATCATCCTGCTGGGCCTGGCGATGATCGGCGGCGGGGTGGCGACCACCGCGGGCGGGGTCAAGCTGCTCAGGGTCTTCGCGCTCTACCTCAACGGCAAACGCGAGATCGAGCGGCTGGTGCATCCCTCCTCGGTGGGCAATGCCCGCGCCGTCAGCCGGCGCATCCGCCGCCACGGTGCTTTCGTGGCCTGGGTCTTCTTCATGCTCTTCGCGCTCTCGCTGGCGGCGATCACCGTGATCCTCGGCGGCTTTGGCGTGCGGTTCGACGCCGCGATCGTGCTTGCCACCTCGGCGCTCTCGACCACCGGGCCGCTCACCGCCCTGGCGCTCGAGACGCCGATCGTGCTGGTCGAGCTCAACGCCGGCGCCAAGCTGGTCTATGGCGCCGCCATGGTGCTCGGACGGCTCGAGACACTGGCGATCATCGCGCTTTTGTCGCCCAACCTGTGGCGGAATTGACTTTTGCTGCACCGCAGCATAATTTGTCGTCGATCGGGGCTGGAAAACCCCTTGCGGGCAAGACATACTCGCGCCTCAGTGAGGGGGCCGATCCGCGGCAACTACGGCAAGAATAAAGGCAAATAAGGTATGGCTTCGGACAGACAGAACCTTCAGGACGCGTTCCTGAATCACGTGCGCAAGACCAAGGTTCCGGTGACGGTTTTCCTGATCAACGGCGTGAAACTGCAGGGCGTGATCACCTGGTTCGACAATTTCTGCGTGTTGCTGCGTCGCGACGGACAGTCGCAGCTGGTCTACAAGCATGCGATCTCGACGATCATGCCGGCCCAGCCCATCAACCTCTATGACGGTGACGAGGGCGCTTGAAAGAGCACGACGCGCATGTGACCCGCGCCTGGGTCTTGCATCCCGACATCAAGTCCGATCAGGACCGCCGCGCCGCTGAACCGGCGCTGGCAGAAGCCGTGGCCCTGGCCGACGCGCTGCCCGATCTGGAAGTTGTCGGCGCAGAAGTGGTGGGGCTGCGCACGGTGCAGCCCGGCAAGCTGTTTGGCTCCGGCAAGATCGAGGAACTCGGCGCGCGGATCAAGGCCGCCGATGTCGAGCTGGTGCTGGTCGACGGTCCGGTGACCCCGGTGCAGCAACGCAATCTGGAAAAGGACTGGGGGGTCAAGCTGCTCGACCGCACCGGTCTGATCCTCGAGATCTTTTCCGACCGCGCCGCCACCCGGGAGGGTGTGTTGCAGGTCGAGATGGCCGCGCTCTCCTATCAGCGCACAAGGCTGGTCCGGGCCTGGACCCACCTCGAGCGTCAACGTGGCGGGCTCGGTTTCGTCGGCGGCCCCGGCGAGACCCAGATCGAGGCCGACAGACGCGCGATCGATGATCAGCTGGTGCGCCTGCGCCGGCAGCTCGACAAGGTGGTCCGGACCCGAGACCTGCACCGCAAGGCGCGCGCCAAGGTGCCGTTTCCGATCGTCGCGCTGGTGGGCTATACCAACGCCGGCAAGTCGACGCTGTTCAACCGGCTGACCGGCGCCGAGGTGATGGCCAAGGACATGCTCTTTGCCACGCTCGACCCGACGATGCGGGCGGTGGAGCTGGACAACGGGCTCGAGGTGATCCTGTCGGACACCGTGGGCTTCATCTCGGACCTGCCGACCGAGCTGGTCGCCGCCTTCCGCGCCACGCTGGAAGAGGTGCTGGCGGCCGACGTGATCTGCCATGTGCGCGACATCAGCCATGACAACACCGAAGAGCAGGCCGAGGATGTGCGCGCCATCCTGAGCGGTCTGGGCGTGCCCGAAAGCACGCCGCAGCTCGAGCTGTGGAACAAGATCGACCGTATCGCGCCGGACGACCGCGCGGCGCTGCAGGCGCGCGCGGCGCGCGACGATGCGATCGTGTCGCTCTCGGCGGTGACCGGCGAGGGGATGGAGGAGTTCCTCGATGCGGTGACCCGGGCGCTTGATGCCGAGAAGCACGAGACCGAGGTGACGCTCGGGTTCGGCGAAGGCCGCAAGCGCGCCTGGCTGTTTGAGCGCGGTCTGGTGACGGATGAGCGCCAGGACGAGGAGGGCTACACGCTGGTGGTCACCTGGT
Organism: Marinovum sp.; assembly: GCF_034669705.1. Classification (GTDB taxonomy): domain Bacteria; phylum Pseudomonadota; class Alphaproteobacteria; order Rhodobacterales; family Rhodobacteraceae; genus Marinovum. The sequence continues at coordinate 22,765 of NZ_JAXMOR010000005.1, read as the reverse complement.
CACGCAAGCAGGAAGCGCAGTTTTCGCGACTGTAGAGCGCTGTTGGGCTGGCTGGGAGGTCCCGGCGCAAGGCTGGGACGGTGGCTGTGGCGTTGGGTGCGGTCTACCGCCAGTGCGGAACAAGGCCGCAGGCCGCCGCGCCATCGTCATGCCGAAGGCATGCCTCCGGCATGACCCGCCCCCCGAGGCAACGCTTTGGTCGCCTTTAGCGCTGCGTCGTGAACTCATACGGACTTTGCCGGCATAAAGTGGCATACAGGACCGTCGGATCGCCACCCCGCGGGTCGGCGATGGCGCGGATCAGCGTCTTGTGGTGCGGTCGTAGGGCGTACCCTACCGCGGCGTGAGCCGCGTCACCCCCGTGGCCGCCGCGCGGGCCAGCTCTTCGTCCAATGACATCGGAATGTATTCACCACGCCGCCACAGGCTGCCGAGATCGTCGTAATGCCGCGACAGGAAATGCCCCGATTGCCCGGTCGAGGTGACAAAGACCGAACTGTCGGGATCGGCGAAATCATAGACCCCGCGATACCCCGCGCCATGCACGTTCAGATAGGGGTTCGCCCCGGTGCCCTTGGTGCGGCCGCGCAGCAAGGTGTGATCGCCGCCGGAGGTCGACTGGCGGATGTTGACGAAATGCCGCAGCACCGGCACCGCGCCCAGCACCGGGTGGTCATGGGTCGCCTCATGCGCATCGCCCCAGCGCAGCGCGCTCAGATCGCGGCCGTGGGTCTCCTCGAGCCAGACCACCGCATCCTCGAGCGCCAGCCGGGCGATATCGGTGCAGGTCTCCTCGGGCGAGGATTGCAGGATGTCGCACCAAGCGCTGGCGCCGTCGATATCGCGGTAGACCCGCTCGATGAACAGCGGCTCCACATGGGTATACTCATCCGCCAGCGGCCCGAGGTCGTCTCGGATCAGCCGGTCCTGCAGCGCCCGCAGCCAGGCGGCATAGATCAGCGGCTCGGGCAGGTGCTCGTTCATCTCGCCGTTCCACTCGGCCAGCAGGGTCAGCGCCACCTGGCGCTGGCGGGCGAGGGTGCCGGCGGGGGCGGCCTCGCCGGTGAACCACAGATCGGCACCGATCAGCGGCAGCAGCGAGCGGGCGGTGAAACTCACGGTGTCGAGCTGCGCCTCGATGAAACTGTCGCGGGTGTGGACCTCGCGGCCCTGCATCAGCCGGGTCCAGCGCTCGATCCGCTGGCTGTCGCCCCAGTGAAAGGAGACATGCTCGGGGAAGGGCCGGTCGATCACCTTGTTGTTGGTATTGCCGACGATGCCGCCCTCGGGGCGGACAAAGACCGGGTTGTCCTCATAGGGCAGGTGCCCCTGCCAGCGGTTCTCGGCAACCCAGCCCTGGGTCGGCATCCGACCCTGGCTCTCGTGACGTTCCGAGCGGCGCGGCATCCGGCCGACCAGCTGCAGCGCGATGCCGTCCTTGTCGGCCAGGGTGAGCATCTGGCTCGGCGCCACATAGGCCTCGCCGGTGGCCATCGCCTCCTCGATGTCCTGGGCATACATCAGCGCCATGGCGGCGCTGAGCGAAGTATCGGCCTCGGCCAGCGCGGTCCAGGCCAGCGCGGCGACGTGGCCCTGCGGGGTGATCGCGCCAAGATCGAAATGCGAGCCCGGCAGAACCGGGCCATTGTCGGTCCAGCGCAGGGTGACGGTGACCGGCGCCTCGTCCTTGATGCGCACGATCGAGCGGCGGGTCTCGAAGGCTTTGAACCCGCCTGGGGTGCGGTATTGCTGCGGGTTGTCGGGGTTGAGCTGCTCGATATAGAGGTCCTGGTCGTCGAGGTAGGAGGAGGTCACCCCCCAGCCCAGATGCGGGCTCTTGCCGGCCATCACCACCGGCACGCCGGGCACCGTAGCGCCGATCACCCCGCCGGTCTGCAGCTCGAGCCGGGCGAGATACCAGATCGCCGGTGCGGTGAAGCCCAGGTGCGGGTCATTGGCCAGCAGCGTGCCGCCCGAGGCCGAGCGCGCGGCCGAGGCGGCCCAGGCGTTGGAGGCGCCGGCCAGTCCGCGCGGCGACAGCGGTGAGAGCGGATCGCGCGGCAGGCGGGCATAGTCCTGGTGGCCCCTGCCGATCGCCGGCACCAGCGCGGCATAATCCGGCAGCGCGGCGGTACCCGGCCCCGGCACCTCCGGCAGGATGTCGCGCAGACGGTCTTCGTCGGGGACCAACAGCGAGGTTCTGGCGCGCAGCACCTCTTCACCCAGATGGCCCGACAGCTGCAGCGCCAGCAGCTTGACCAGAGCGATGGAATCGGCCGGCTGCCAGGGCGCGATTGGCACGTCGAAGAGAAAGAACTCGGGCGCGCCACGGCCCAGCGCCGAGGCGTTGATCTCGTCGAGCCTTGCGTTGACGCCGGCGGCATAGGCGGCGAGCGCGGCGCGGGTGCGGTCGTCCTGCGCCGCCACCGACCGGGTGGCGTTGGGGTAGAGATCGAGCCGGCGCATCAGCGTGTCGGTGGTCAGGGTGCGGCGGCCGAAGACCTCTGAGAGCCGGCCCTGCACGGTGCGCCGCAGGGTCACCATCTGCCACAGCCGGTCCTGGGCATGGGCGTATCCCAGGCCGAAGAAGACGTCATTGTCGCTGTCGGCAAAGATATGCGGCACGTTGGCGTTGTTGCGCACGATCTCGACCGGGCTGTCGAGGCCCTGAACCGCCAGCGTCTTGTCGTAATCTGGCAGCGAGCGCGAGGCCAGATAATAGACCGCCCCCGCAGCCAGCAGTGACAGCACCACGAGGGCGGTTGCCAGCCTGAACAGCCATTTGAATAAGCTTGCCATCTGCGCTCTTGCCTTGCCTCTTGTCATCCCGTCCGGCTCGGGTGAGAACCCCTTAAAGGAATTGGGTGCAAGACAAAAGCGGGAGAGACGCAATGGCGAAGGTGGCATTTCTGGGATTGGGCGTGATGGGCTATCCGATGGCCGGATACCTGGCGAAGGCGGGCCATGAGGTCACCGTCTACAACCGCACCGCTGCCAAGGCCGACACATGGGCCGCCGCGCATGGCGGCGCGGCTGCCGCGACCCCGGCCGAGGCCGCGCGCGGCGCTGCGTTCGTCATGGCCTGCGTCGGCAATGACGACGATCTGCGCGCGGTCTGTCTGGGCGAGGACGGGGCGCTTGCCGGCATGGAGAAGGGCGCGGTCTTTGTCGATCACACCACGGTCTCGACGGCAGTGACCCGCGAGCTTTACGAGGCGGCCGGGGAAAAGGGCGTGGCCTTTGTCGACGCGCCGGTCTCTGGCGGCCAGGCGGGGGCCGAGAACGGCCAGCTTGCGGTGATGTGCGGTGGCGATCAGGCGGCCTACGACCGGGCCGCGCCGGTGATTGCCGCCTATGCCAAGGCCTGCCGCCGGCTGGGCGAGAGCGGCGCCGGGCAGCTGACCAAGATGGTCAACCAGATCTGCATTGCCGGGTTGGTGCAGGGGCTCTCGGAGGGTCTGCATTTCGCCCAGAAGGCAGGGCTCGACGGCCGCGCGGTGGTCGATGTGATCAGCGGCGGGGCAGCCGGATCTTGGCAGATGGCGAACCGGTACGAGACAATGCTGGAGGATCAGTTCGAGCATGGCTTTGCGGTGGACTGGATGCGCAAGGATCTGGCGATCTGTCTCAAGACCGCCGACGAGGTCGGCGCGAGCCTGCCGGTGACGGCGCTGGTCGACCAGTTCTACAAGGATGTGCAGAAGCTGGGCGGCGGGCGCTGGGACACCTCGAGCCTGATCAAGCGGTTGAATTCTGCGGGGTGAGGCGGGCCGGGACGCGTTTTGCGGTTTGCCTCCGGTGCGGAACAAGGCCGAAGGCCGGCGCGCCATCGTCATGCCTCCGGCATGACCGGGGCGCCGATGGCGCGGCTCAGCGCTGGCGGCGACAGCGCAGCCCAACCTAAAACGCCATCGCTTTTGCGCTTCGCCACGATTGGTCATTGTAATTGCCCCGTCTCACGCCTTATGTTGACGAGAGGCAAAAGGGCGCAGCCCCTCTGCCCGAGAGTTTCGCTGTTTTCGAAGTGACGCGGGCCAGACGCCCCGAACCTTCCGAAACAGACCGATCTGATCGCCGGACCGCCAGACTGACGTGGCGGCGATCAACAAGACCAGCCCGACTGTGAAAGCGGCGGGCCGCAAACGGGCGGAAGGGCGCATGCGCCGGACCGTCGGAGAAGAAACGCGATGCAACGCGCGAGAATTCAGAGGGCAAGAGCAGGGGCCATCATGGGCCCCGCACCCATGCCTGTGCTGACCGCGTCCACCATCGCCCCAATCGGACATTTCCTGCAATCCGCCGCGCCGCCCGGGCTCTCCCGCGCGGCCGTCTGCTTGTGGGAAAGCATGAAAGTACAATGGCCAAGAAAATGCTTATCGATGCCACCCACGCGGAAGAGACCCGCGTCGTGGTGGTGGACGGAAACAAGGTCGAGGAATTCGACTTTGAATCGGAAAACAAGCGCCAGCTCGCTGGCAATATCTATCTAGCGAAAGTCACCCGGGTCGAGCCGTCGCTGCAGGCGGCCTTCGTCGACTATGGCGGCAATCGCCATGGCTTCCTCGCCTTTTCCGAGATCCATCCGGATTATTACCAGATCCCCGTCGCCGACCGCGAGGCGCTGATGGAGGAAGAGCGCGCCTATGCCGAGGCAATGAAGGCGCGCGACGAGGAAGAAGAGGCACGCCCCAAGAAGCGCCGCCGCCGGACATCGTTGAAGGCGGAGAAGACCGCCAACAGCGACGCGGTCGAGAGCCGTGAAGTCGAGGGCATGGAGACCATCGATCTCGAGGCCGACGACGACACGCTCGAAGGGCTGTCGCCGATGGAGACCGTTGCCGAGACCCCGGTCGAGGAACCCGAGACCGCCGCAGAGGGCGAGGAGGCCGCGCAAGCGACCGAGGAGACCCCTGCGGAAGATACCGAGGACGCCCGCGCCCCCGAGGTCGAGACCGAGGACGACGGCGAGGACGAGACCCCGGCCAAGCCCGATGCCGCGGACAAGGACAGCGATATCGAATCGGTGGCCGATGACGACGATCACGAGGACATCCGGCCGCCGCGCAAGCCGCGTCCGCGCCGCTACAAGATCCAGGAAGTCATCAAGGTCCGCCAGATCCTGCTGGTGCAGGTCGTCAAGGAAGAGCGCGGCAACAAGGGCGCGGCGCTGACCACCTATCTCTCGCTCGCGGGCCGCTACTGCGTGCTCATGCCCAACACCGCGCGCGGTGGTGGCATCAGCCGCAAGATCACCAACGCTCCGGACCGCAAGAAGCTCAAGGAAATCGCGGGCGAGATCGACGTGCCGCAGGGCGCGGGCCTGATCATCCGCACCGCCGGGGCCAAGCGCACCAAGTCGGAAATCAAGCGCGATTACGAATATCTGCAACGCCTCTGGGAACAGATCCGCGAGCTGACGCTGAAATCGATCGCGCCGGCCAAGATCTACGAGGAAGGCGACCTGATCAAACGCTCGATCCGCGATCTCTACAGCCGCGACATCGACGAGGTTCTGGTCGAAGGCGAGCGCGGCTACCGCATCGCCAAGGACTTCATGAAGATGATCATGCCGTCCCACGCCAAGAACGTGAAGCTCTATGCCGAGCAGTTGCCGCTGTTCGCCCGCTTCCAGGTCGAGAGCTACCTCGGCGCGATGTTCAACCCGACGGTGCAGCTGAAATCCGGTGGCTATATCGTGATCGGCGTGACCGAGGCGCTTGTCGCCATCGACGTCAACTCCGGCCGCGCCACCAAGGAAGGCTCGATCGAGGAGACCGCGACCAAGACCAACCTCGAGGCCGCCGAAGAGGTGGCCCGCCAGCTGCGTCTGCGCGACCTCGCCGGTCTGATCGTGATCGACTTTATCGACATGGACGAGCGCAAGAACAACGCCGCCGTCGAAAAGAAGATCAAGGACAAGCTGAAAACCGACCGCGCCCGCATTCAGGTCGGCCGGATCTCGGGCTTCGGCCTGATGGAAATGTCGCGCCAGCGCCTGCGCCCCGGCATGATCGAGGCCACCACCGCGCCCTGTCCGCATTGCCATGGCACCGGTCTGATCCGCTCGGATGACAGCCTTGCCCTGCAGGTGCTGCGCCAGCTCGAGGAGGAAGGCACCCGCCGCCGCTGCAAGGAGCTTCTGGTGCGCTGCCCGGTGAACATCGCCAACTACCTGATGAACGCCAAGCGCGAGCATATCGCCCTGATCGAGGCGCGCTACGGCATTGCCGTGCGGGTCGAGGGCGATCCCTCTCTGGTCAGCCCCGACTTCACCATCGAGAAGCTGAAGACCGCCACCCGCAAGGTGGCCGAAGCGCCGGTCGTCTCGGCCGACACCACGATCATGGATCTGGTCGACGAGGATGCCGAGGAGCCTGAAGAGGAGGTCGAGGTCGCCGAGGAGGCCCCCGCCGAGGCGGAAACGCCCGAGACCGGCGAAGAGGAAAGCCCCAAGCCCAAGAAGCGCCGTCGGCGCCGGCGTCGGCGGAAGTCGAAGTCCGAGGAGGGCAATGGCGACAGCCAGGAGAACGGCGACAGCCAGGACAATGGCGAGGCCGACAGCGACGAGGCCGAGGGGGCGAAGGACGCCGCCGAACGCGCGCCGAAAGAGGCGGACGACGCCTCGGAGGACAAGCCCAAGCGCACCCGCCGCACCTCGAGCAGCCGCCGCAAATCCTCGCGCACCAAAGCCGAAGAGGCCCCGGCCGAAGAGGCCACCGTTGCCGAGGCGACGCCGGTCGAGGCCGTCGAGGCCGCTGCAGAAGTGAGCGATGCGCCGGAGGCGGAGGCACCCGAAACCGAGGCAGCGACGCCGGTTCAGGAGGTCGCCGAGACCGCTGAGGCGGTGACGTCCGAGGCGGAGGCTCCGGCCGACACCGAGCTCCGGTCGGACACCCCGGCAGAGCCCGAGGGTCAGGCCGAGGCACCGGCGGACGCCGAGCCGGACGCTCAAAGCGCGCCTGAGGCACACGCACCGGTTGCTGCCGAGGCGGACGCCCCGGCGGAGCCCGAGATGCAGGCGGAGGCGCCGGCGGCAGAAGTCGCGCCGGCCCAGCCGGAGGCGGAAACCCCGGTCCAGCCGGAGGCGGAAACCCCGGTCCAGCCGGCGGCGGAAACCCCGGTCCAGCCGGCGGCGGAAACCCCGGCCGAGCCGGAGGCTGAAGCTGAGCCCAAGCCCGAGGCTGAAGCTGCGCAAGCGCCCGCGGCAGAGCCCGAGGCACCGGCAGAGCCGGAGGCGACACCGGAACCGGTGCTGGAAACCGTCGATACCGCTCAGGAGCCTGAGGACGACGACAGCAAGCCGAAGAAACGCGGCTGGTGGTCGATCGGCCGCTGAAGACAGAAAGCCCCGGCCATGCGCCGGGGCTTTTTCGTTTCTGACTGCCGTCTTGAGGGGTAGGGTCAGCCGCCCTTGCGGATCACGTAGATCTCGGCGTCACCGTCCGGGCGCGTCTCGATCAGCGCATGGCCCGCCTCGTGGCAGAAATGCGGCACGTCCACCACCGCCGCCGGATCGTCGGCACGCAGCTCGAGGATCGCGCCCGCAGGCATCGATTTCAGACGCTTGCGCGCCTTGAGAACGGGCAGGGGGCAAAGCAGGTGGGTGGCATCAAGGGTCTCGGTCATGGCGCAGGTCTAGGAGCGGGCGCAGGGCTTGTCCAGCGCCTTACTCTCGCCACGAAACCCCGCTAGGCTCGGCGAAAAAGAGCGAGTGGCAGATGAGCAGTCCCGACACAGGCGCAGCCGGCTCGGCAGGCGCGGTCCGCAAACGCCGGGTGTTCTACATCCCCGGCTACGACCCGATCCATCCCCGCCGTTACCGCGAACTCTACCGTCGTCAGGGCACGCGGCAGGCGGCGATCTCGGGCTATGACATCACCCTCAGACCGCGCGCGAAAGCCGCCAACTACGGCTGGCACGTCACCGGCCGCTTCGACGGCGCAGAGGTCAAGACCGAGGTCGAGGTGCTGGTCTGGTCCGACATCGTCAAGTCCTCCATGGGTCACGGCATCGCGATGAGCTACCTGCGGATGGCCTATACCGCCCTCGTCTATATCGGCTCGGGCGCGCTCTGGCGGCTGGCCCGGCTGCAGAAGGGTCCGGTGATTGCCGCGCTCTACCCGGTGGTGATGCTGCTGGGCCAGGCGCTGCTGGCGGGGCTGGCGGTCTGGGGCGGGGTGAAGCTCGGCCTGGTGCTGCGGCCCTGGCTGGGCCTCTTCGGGCCGCTCCTTGGCGGCGCGGCGGGGGCGGCGCTGGCCTGGGCGATGCTCGAGCAGTTCCGCCGCTGGGACGGCAAGCTCTTCGTCTATTACCTGATGCATGATTACGCCTTCAACGCCCGGGCGCTCGGCGCCATGCCGCCGGAACTCGAACAGCGCATTGCCAGCTTTACCGAGAGCATCGCCGCCGCCTGCGACGATCCGGTCGACGAGATCCTGGTGGTCGGCCATTCCTCCGGCGCCCATCTCGGCGTCTCGGTGCTGGCCGACCTGATCCGCTCCGGCCGGGTGCGCGCCGACGGCCCGGCGCTGGGTTTTCTCAGCCTTGGCCAGGTGGTGCCGATGGTCACCTTCCTGCCGCGGGCCTGGCGGCTGCGCGCCGATCTGGCCTATCTCTGCGAACGCGACGAGATCTTCTGGGCCGACGTCACCGCGCCCGGCGACGGCTGTGCCTTCGCGCTCTGCGATCCGGTGGCGGTGAGCGGGCTGGGCGGACCGGGCCAGAAATGGCCGCTGGTGTTCTCGGCCGCCTTCACCCAGACGCTGTCGCCCGCGCGCTGGAAGGCGCTGCGTTGGCGCTTCTTCCGGCTGCACTTCCAGTATCTCTGCGCCTTCGACCGGCCGGGCGACTACGACTACTTCCGCATCACCGCCGGGCCCAAAACCCTGGCCGAGCGCTACCGCGCGCGTCGATCGTCGAAGTCGGCGATCACCCGGCCGGTCAACCGCTTCACCTCGACCGCCCCATGACACGCCCGCCCAAACCGCCCGCCCGCGCCGACAAGGTCTCGCTGCTGCGCTACCTCTCGCTGTTCCGCCGCGATATCCTCTCGGCGCAACCGGCGCGGCTCTACCGCGCCTGGATGGCCGAGTTCCGCACGCCGTTCTTTCGCTCCTACCTTGTCAACCAGCCCGACCTGGTCAAGCAGGTCCTGAAGGCGCGGCCCGAGGATTTCCCCAAGTCCGACCGCATCGGCGAGGGGCTGCGGCCGCTCCTGGGCAACTCGGTCTTCGTCACCAATGGCGAGACCTGGAAGCGCCAGCGCCGGATCATCGACCCCGCCTTCGAAGGCGGCCGCCTGCGCCACAGTTTTCCGGCGATGCTGGCGGCGGCAGAGAGCGCGGTGACGCGCATGGCGCCCCGGTGCGGCGAGACCGTGGAGGTCGAGGCCGAAACCAGCCATGCGGCGGCCGATGTGATCTTCCGCACCCTGTTCTCGATCCCAATCGAGCACGAGATCGCGGCGCAGGTGTTCTCGGAGTTCCGCCACTACCAGCGCAGCCAGCCGATCCTCAACCTCGCGGCCTTCGTGCCGCTGCCGCGCTGGATGCCGCGGTTCTTCCGCCGCGACACGCGGGCCTCAGCGCGCACCATTCGCACGCTGATCACCAGCCTCACCGCCGATCGCATGGCCGAGATCGAGGCCGGCACCGCCCCCGCCGACCTCGCCACCAAGATCATGACCACACCCGACCCGGAGACCGGCGAGACCTTCAGCACCGCCGAGATGGTCGACCAGGTGGCGATCTTCTTCCTTGCCGGTCACGAGACCAGCGCCTCGGCCCTGGCCTGGGCGCTCTACCTGATGGCGCTCTACCCCGACTGGCAGGACAGGCTTGCCGAAGAAGCGCAGACGCTCCCCTTCATCTTGCCAAATAACCTCCCCCCGGAGGGCCGGTCCGCCAAGCCCTCCCCCGATTTCAGCTGTGTCTCCAGCCTTCGGCTCTCCCGCGATGTCTTTCGCGAAGCGCTCAGGCTCTACCCGCCGGTGCCGATGATGGTGCGTGAGGCGCGCTGTCCCGAGCGGTTCCGCGACAGGGACGTGCCCAAGGGCAGCCAGATCGTGCTCAGCCCCTGGCATCTGCACCGGCACGAGCGGCTGTGGGACAACCCCGACGGGTTCGATCCGGGCCGGTTTGCCACCGAGAACGGCAAGACCTGCCTGCGCGAGGCCTATCTGCCGTTTTCTGCCGGGGCGCGGGTCTGCCCGGGGGCGGGGTTTGCCATGGTGGAGGGGCCGCTGTTGCTGTCGTATCTGCTGCGGCATTTCCGCTTCGAGTTGAGCAACCGCCCGGCGCCGGTGCCGGTGGCGCATCTGACGGTGCGCTCTGACACCGGCATCTGGCTGCGGGTGCGCGCGCGCTCTTCCGGCCCGGGCGGGCCGTCCTCGCGATAAGCGCCCGCGAGGGCGCGCAGAGCGGCGTCTAGTCCTGGTGTTTGATCTGCGCCTCGTAGGCGCGCAGCTGCGCTTCGAGATAGCGCCGTCCGCGCTTGGCGGCCATGCGCACGCGCACGGCCGTCAGAAAGGCCTCTTCGGCCGTCGTCGAGGTGGCGCCGATGACCTTGGCGACATCGGCGACAAGCGTCTCGCTGCCGATCAGCTCGGCCGCCTCGACGGTGTCGCGGGCCAGCTCGTCGGCCAGATCCTCGGTCACGCCCATGACGGTCTCCTCAGCGCGAGGTCTCGGTGAGACGCCGTTTGACGTAATCCGAGACGGTGCCGATCATCGTGTCCATGTGATCATTCTCGAAGAAATGGCCCGAGCCCTCGATCTCTTCATGGGTGATGGTGATGCCCTTCTGCTCGTGCAGCTTGCCCACCAGAGACGTGGTGTCAGCCGGCGGCGCGACCCGGTCGGAGGTGCCGTTGATGATCAGCCCCGAGGCCGGGCAGGGTGCCAAGAACGAGAAATCATACATGTTGGCCGGCGGGCTGGCCGAGACGAAGCCGGTGATCTCCGGCCGGCGCATCAGCAACTGCATGCCGATCCAGGCGCCGAAGGAGAAGCCCGCGACCCAGCAATGCTTGGAATTGTTGTTCATCGACTGCAGGTAATCCAGCGCCGAGGCCGCATCCGAGAGCTCGCCCACCCCCTGGTCATATTCGCCCTGGCTTCGGCCGACGCCGCGGAAATTGAACCGCAGCACGGTGAAACCCATGTTGTAGAAGGCGTAATGCAGGTTGTAGACGACCTTGTTGTTCATCGTCCCGCCGAACTGCGGGTGCGGATGCAGCACGATGGCGATCGGCGCATCGCGCTCCTTTTGCGGGTGATAGCGGCCTTCGAGCCGTCCTTCGGGACCGGGAAAGATGACCTCGGGCATAACGGGCTGTACTCCTCGCACAGGCACGGCAATTGTTGACGCAATTGCTCGACTACCTTAGAATGGTTCTAAACCCGATGCCGGAAGCGGAACGGGGCTTGTGGCAGATAAGCCTAATGGTTACTGAGGTCAACTGGCCAGCAGGCGCCCTGGGGGAGAACCGATGAAGCTGAGTACCAAGGGGCGCTATGCGATGGTGGCGCTGGTCGATATCGCGCTGCAGCCGGAGGGGCGGCTGGTGACGCTGGGCGAGATCTCGCAGCGCCAGGATATTTCGCTGCCCTATCTCGAACAGCTCTTCGTCAAGTTGCGCCGGGCCGAACTCGTGGCCTCGGTGCGCGGCCCCGGCGGCGGCTATCGCCTGGCGCGGCCTGCGACCGAGATCCGCGTGGTCGAAGTGCTTTCGGCGGTGGACGAGACGGTGGACGCCATGCACAAGGGCGCCGGCGCCAGTGGCGGTCTGTCTGGCAGCAGGGCGCAATCGCTTTCGAACCGGTTGTGGGAGGGGCTCTCGGCGCATGTCTATGTCTTCCTGCACCAGACCCGGCTGTCGGATATCGTCGGCAACGAGCTGGCACCCTGTCCGGCGGTGCCGGGATTGTTCTCGGTGGTCGATGATGGCTGAGGGTGCAGGGGGGCCAGCCCCCCATCGCCTTTGGCGAGTCCCCCCGGAGGTTTTCGGGCAAGATGAAGGAGCGGGTGCGTGAGGCGGGTGTATCTCGATCACAATGCCACGGCGCCGCTGTGCGAGGCGGCACGGGCGGCGATGGTCAAGGCGATGGACGTGGTGGGCAACCCGTCGTCGGTGCATTCCGAGGGCCGCCGCGCCAAGGGTCTGATTGAAACCGCACGGCGACAGTTGGCCGAGGCCCTGGGCGCCGGAGAGGCGGATATCGTTTTCACTTCCGGTGCGACCGAGGCGGCGGCACTGGCGCTGGCCGGGCGCGGTCTGGTGTCTGGCGGCATCGAGCATGATTGCGTCGGCGCCTGGACCGAGGATGCGCTGGCGGTGGATGGCGCGGGCCGGGTGACGGTGGCGGATCCGGCGCGAACGGCGTTGCAGGTGGCCAACAGCGAGACCGGCATCCTGCAGGAACTGCCCACTGGTCTGGCGCTGACCGATGCGGTGCAGGCCTTTGGCAAGCTGCCGTTTTCCTTTGCCTGGTCGGGGGCGGAGATGGCGCTGGTCTCGGCGCATAAGCTGGGCGGCCCGAAGGGGGTCGGCGCGCTGGTGCTGCAGCGAGGGCTGGATATCACGGCCCAGATCCGCGGCGGCGGCCAGGAGATGGGCCGCCGGTCGGGCACCGAGAACGTGATCGGCATCGCCGGATTCGGCGCCGCAGCCGCGCAGGCGGTGCGTGATCTTGAGGCCGGTGTCTGGGAGCGGGTGGCGGAACTTAGAAATATTCTAGAAAAAGCCATTGAGGCTCGTGAAAAAGAGATTATTTTAGTCGGGAAATCGACGTCGCGCCTGCCCAACACCCTTTGCCTGATCGCACCGGGCTGGAAGGGCGAGACGCAGGTCATGGCGATGGACCTGGCCGGGTTCGCGATCAGCGCCGGATCCGCCTGTTCCAGCGGCAAGGTCAAATCCAGCCGCGTGTTGCGCGCGATGGGATATGGAGAGCAAGAGGCGGCCTGTGCGATCCGGGTGAGCCTTGGCCCTTCGAACACGGAAGACGACGTGCTGCGCTTTGCCGAGGCGTGGTGCACAGCATATGAGAAGCATCGCGCCCGTGCGGCGTGACACCGGAGGTAGATATCATGGCAGCTCTTGACCAGACCCAGGTCAAAGACGGCGTCGACCAGGAGACCGTGGATGCGGTCCGCGAGGTCAGCACCTACAAGTATGGCTGGGAAACCGAGATCGAGATGGACTATGCCCCCAAGGGGCTGACGCATGACATCGTCCGGCTGATTTCCAAGAACAACGACGAACCCGAGTGGATGACCGAGTGGCGGCTGGCGGCCTATGAGCGCTGGCTGAAGATGAAGGAGCCGGACTGGGCGATGGTCGACTATCCCGAGATCGACTTTCAGGACCAGTATTACTATGCCCGCCCCAAGAGCATGATGGAGAAGCCCAAGTCGCTCGACGAGGTCGACCCCAAGCTGCTGGCGACCTACGAGAAGCTGGGCATCCCGCTGAAGGAACAGATGATCCTCGCCGGTGTCGAAGGTGCCGAGGAGGCGCCCGCCGAAGGCCGCAAGGTGGCGGTCGACGCGGTGTTCGATTCGGTCTCCGTCGGCACCACCTTCCAGAAAGAACTGAAGAAGGCCGGCGTGATCTTCTGCTCGATCTCCGAGGCGATCCGCGAGCATCCGGAGCTGGTGAAGAAATACCTCGGTTCCGTGGTCCCGGTCTCTGACAACTTCTATGCGACGCTGAACTCGGCGGTGTTCTCTGACGGGTCGTTTGTCTATGTGCCGCCGGGCGTGCGCTGCCCGATGGAGCTCAGCACCTATTTCCGCATCAACGCCGAGAACACCGGCCAGTTCGAGCGGACGCTGATCATCGCCGACAAGGGCTCCTACGTCTCCTACCTCGAAGGCTGCACCGCGCCGCAGCGCGACATCAGCCAGCTGCATGCCGCCGTGGTCGAGATCGTCGTCGAGGAAGACGCCGAGGTGAAATACTCGACCGTGCAGAACTGGTATCCGGGCGATGAGAACGGCAAGGGCGGGATCTACAACTTCGTCACCAAGCGGGCCGATTGCCGCGGCGACCGGGCGAAATGCATGTGGACCCAGGTCGAGACCGGCTCTGCGGTGACCTGGAAATACCCCTCCTGCATCCTGCGCGGTGACGAGAGCCAGGGCGAGTTCTATTCGATCGCCATCACCAACAACCACCAGCAGGCCGACACCGGCACCAAGATGGTGCACCTGGGCAAGAACACCCGCTCGCGGATCGTGTCCAAGGGGATCAGCGCCGGCTTTGCGCAGAACACCTATCGCGGGCTGGTGTCGATGCATCCGAAGGCCAAGAACTCGCGCAACTACACCCAGTGCGACAGCCTGCTGATCGGTGACAAATGCGGGGCCCATACGGTGCCCTACATCGAGGTGAGGAACAATTCCTCGCGGGTCGAGCATGAGGCCACCACCTCCAAGGTCGACGACGACCAGATGTTCTATTGCCGCCAGCGCGGCATGGACGAGGAGGAAGCGGTGGCGCTGATCGTCAACGGCTTTGCCAAGGAAGTGCTGCAGGCGCTGCCGATGGAGTTCGCGCTCGAAGCGCAGCAGCTGGTGGCGATCTCGCTGGAAGGCTCTGTCGGGTAAGACCGGCACCGGGGCGGGCCTTATGGCCCGCCGATGCCGCGGCGACGGGGCGAGGGCGTGTGCGCCCGCGAACACAGGCGAGCTGAGATGATCCTACGTATCAAACGACTGCAAAAGCGTCTGCGCCCTGGCCGTTCGGTCGCGCCGAACGCCTGGGCCGCCGCGCGGTGGGTCGGCAATGTGCCGGCCAAGGGGCTGCGCGAGATCGCCGATCTGGGGGCGGCCTCTGCCACGGGCGCGGCGCGCGACTTGACCGGCGAACTGACCTTGGATGCGGCGTGATGTCTGTGATTAATCTCACATTGATGGCAAAGCTGTCGCATTTCTGCCGTGTTCCTGCGAGACCGTTGGGGCAAGAAAAGGACGTAAGAGGCAGCAGTGATGATCACCCAGGGACAGGCGAGCTTTCAGGCACGGATCGCCCGGATCAATTCCGGGAAGGTCAGCTGTATGCCGCAGCCCGGGGTGTCGGACGGCACCGGCTCTTGCTGGGTCTCGCCGAGGGCGGCTGGGCAGATGCGCCGCAAGACGCGGTCCGCGGCGGCGCATCCTTTGGCGCCGTTCTGGGCGCTCTTTCTGGGACTTTTGGCCTTTGTCCTGTCGCAGCTGGCCGGGTTTCACCTGCTGGACCTGCCCGATCCCGAGATGACCGCCGACATGCATCTGGTGCTCGACGCCGTCGGTGCGATGGCGGTGCTGACCGCGCTGTCGATGCTGTTCTCGGCGCCCTCCGGGACGCTGGTGATCCGGCTGGCGGGCATCGCGCTGGCGATGTGCACCATGCACAACCTGGTCCATATGCAACCCGAGCTCTTCGCGCAGGTCTTTTCGGCCCGCTGGGTCGAGGACGTCCGCAGCGCCACCGCGCCCGGCTCGATCCTGTTTCGCGGCGTGAGCTACCCGCTCCTCTGACATCCCTGAAATCCGAAATCAGCGCGGCGCAGCCCCTTCGGGCAGCGCGGCCTTCACACGTTTACACGAGGTAAAAAATGCTGGAAATCAAGAACCTGCACGTCAAACTTGAAGAAGAGGACAAACAGATCCTCAAGGGCGTCGACCTGAAAGTCGAAGCCGGCAAGGTGCATGCGATCATGGGCCCCAACGGCTCTGGCAAATCGACGCTCTCCTATGTGCTCTCCGGTCGCGACGGCTATGAGGTGACCGAGGGCGAAGCGACGCTTGAAGGCAACGATCTGCTCGACATGGACCCCGAAGAGCGCGCCGCGGCGGGCCTGTTCCTGGCGTTCCAGTACCCGGTCGAGATCCCCGGCGTCGGCAACATGACCTTCCTGCGCACCGCGCTCAATGCCCAGCGCAAGGCGCGCGGCGAGGAAGAGCTCAACGCCACCGATTTCCTCAAGCTGATCCGCGCCAAGGCCAAGGACCTCAAGATCGATGCCGAGATGCTTAAGCGTCCGGTCAACGTGGGCTTTTCCGGCGGCGAGAAAAAGCGCAACGAGATCCTGCAGATGGCGATGCTCGAGCCGAAGATGTGCATCCTCGACGAGACCGACAGCGGTCTTGACGTCGATGCGATGAAGCTGGTGGCCGATGGCGTCAACGCGCTGCGCTCGGAGGGCCGGGGCTTTCTGGTGATCACCCACTACCAGCGCTTGCTCGACCACATCAAACCCGACGTGGTGCACATCATGGCGGGTGGCCGCATCATCAAGACCGGCGGGCCCGAGCTGGCGCTCGAGGTCGAAGAGAACGGCTACGCCCATCTGCTGGAGGAGGTGGCGTAATGGCATTGCCGCAAGTCAAACAGGACGCCACCGAGGCGCGGATCGCGACGCTCGAGCTGCCGCGCGGCGGCTGGTCAGAGGCGGCGCGCGAGACCGCGCTGGGCCGGCTGCGCGAGATGGGCCTGCCCGGACGGCGCGACGAATACTGGAAATACACCCGTCCCGACACGCTGACCCAGCCCGAGGCGCCGCGCGCCGCGCTCTTCGAGACCGGCGAAGCGCCGACCTTCAGCGCGGTCGATCGGCTCAACATCGTGTTCGTGGACGGTGTCTTCGATGCCGAGGCCTCCGATGATCTGGCGCTCGAGGGCGTGACCATTGAGCGGCTGGCAGAGACCCGAAGCGATCTGCACTGGGCCAAGGGCCTTTACGGCACGCTCGAGACCAACGGCCAGGTGCCGGTGCAGCGGCCGCTGGCGGCGCTCAACACCGCCTTTGCCAGCGACGGCCTGCTGATCCATGTGACCGGCACCCCCTCGAAGCCGATCGCGATCCGCTATGAGCACCGCTCCGAGACCTCCGACGCAATCCTGCACCATGTGGTCAAGCTCGATGCCGGTGCCGAGGCGACGCTGCTCGAGGCCGGCCCGGCGGCCGCGCGCTTCAACAAGGTGATGGAAGCGGATGTGGCCGATGGCGCCAAGCTGCACCATGTCCGGGTTCAGGGCCGCGACCACGAACGCCAGGCGGTGACCCATATCTTTGCCCGTCTCGGCACCGAGTCGGTGTTCAAGAGCTTTACCCTGACCGCCAACGGCGTGATGACGCGCAACGAATGCATTATCGAGCTGACCGGCGATGACGCGGTGGCGCATGTCGCCGGCGCCTGTGTCGGGGATGGCGATTTTCACCACGACGACACCGTCTTCGTCACCCATGACGCGGTCAATTGCGAGAGCCGGCAGGTCTTCAAGAAGGTGCTGCGCAACGGTGCGACCGGCGTCTTCCAGGGCAAGATCCTGGTCAAGGCCGGCGCGCAGAAGACCGACGGCTACCAGATCAGCCAGTCGCTGCTCTTGGACGAGGACAGCCAGTTCCTCGCCAAGCCCGAGCTCGAGATCTATGCCGATGACGTGGCCTGTTCGCATGGCTCGACCTCCGGCGCGATCGACGAGGAGGCGCTGTTCTATCTGCGCTCCCGCGGGGTGCCCGAGGCGCAGGCGGTCAACCTGCTGACCCTGGCCTTCCTCGCCGAGGCGGTGCTCGAGATCGAGGACGCGGCGCTGGCAGAAGAGATCACCTCCCGCATCGAGGGATGGCTGATCCGGCATCGGGACTGACGCTGCGCCATGGCTATCACGCAGGATATCGTCGCCACCTATCGCGGCCCCGGCGCGGTCATGCGCCGGCTGCTGTCGCGCGGGCCGCGCGAGGACCGGGCGCTTGCCATCCTGATGGCGGGCTGCCTGCTGGTCTTTGTCTCGCAATGGCCGCCGCTGGCGCGTCAGGCGCATATGGAGGGGCAGGAGCTCAATCCGCTGTTGGGCGGCGCACTGCTGGCCTGGGTGATGATCGCGCCGCTGATCTTCTATGCGCTGGCGGCGCTGAGCCATCTGGTGGCGCGGCTGCTGGGCGGCAAGGGCAGCTTTTTCGGCGCGCGGCTGGCGCTCTTCTGGGCGCTGCTCGCCGCCTCGCCGCTGATCCTGCTGACCGGTCTTCTGGCCGGCTTCATCGGGCCCGGACCGGGGCCGCAGACCGTTGAGCTGGCGACGCTGCTGCTGTTCCTGTGGTTCTGGCTCGGCGGGCTGAGAGAAGCCGAACGGGCGCCGGCATGAGCCGCGCAGCCCTGACCGAACTGGTGACCGAAACCCTGACCACCCCCCGGGTGGCGGCGGCGCGGCTGATCATGCTCGACCTGCCGCGCGCGGTGCTCTGGCAGGCTTTGGCGCTGGTCATCGCGCTCAACGCGCTGGCCTTTCACCTTGGTGTGATGGTGCAGCCGCCCAGCGAGCCACTGCCGCCGATGATGGCCACGCCCTTCATGTTCGCCCTGATGCTGGGCGGCGGAGCGCTGGCCACGGTCTTTGCCATTGCCCACGCCGGCCGCTGGCTGGGGGGCGAGGCGGGGCTGTCAGACGTGGTGGTCTTGGTGGTCTGGCTGCAGGCTCTGCGGCTGGCGGTGCAGCTGGCGGCCACGGTGCTGACCCTTCTGGCGCCGGGACTGGCGCTGGTTCTGCTGATGGTCGTCAATCTCTACGGCCTGTGGATTTTCGTGAATTTCATCGACGTGGCGCACCGTTTTGGCTCGCCACTCAAGGCCCTGGGCGTGATCGGATTGGCCGGGATCGGCATCGTTCTCGGGCTGATCCTGATGCTCTCGGTGGTCGGGGCAAGCACTGTGGGAGTTTCCGCACATGTATGACGTGAACGCAATCCGGGCGGATTTTCCGATCCTGTCCCGCGAGGTCAACGGCAAGCCTCTGGTCTATCTCGACAACGGTGCCTCGGCGCAGAAGCCTCAGGTGGTGATCGACGCGGTGACCCGGGCCTATTCGATGGAATATGCCAATGTGCACCGCGGGCTGCACTTCCTGTCGAACCTCGCGACCGAGAAATACGAGGCGGTGCGCGGCACCGTGGCGCGGTTCCTGAACGTGGCCGATGAAGGCGAGATCGTGCTCAACACCGGCACCACCGAGGGCATCAACACCGTGGCCTATGGCTGGGCGATGCCACATCTTCAACCGGGCGACGAGATTCTGCTGTCGGTGATGGAGCACCACGCCAATATTGTGCCCTGGCACTTCCTGCGCGAACGCCAGGGGGTGGTGATCAAGTGGGTCGAGATCGAGGCCGACGGCTCGCTCGACCCGCAAAAGGTGATCGATGCCATGGGCCCCAAGACCCGGCTGGTGGCGCTGACCCATATGTCGAACGTGCTGGGCACCCGGGTCGATGTTGCGCCGATCTGCGCCGCCGCCCGCGCGCGCGGCATCGCCACGCTGATCGACGGCTCACAAGCGGTGGTGCACGGGCCGGTCGATGTCGATGCGCTGGGCTGCGATTTCTATGCGATCACCGGCCACAAGCTCTATGGCCCCTCGGGCTCCGGCGCGATCTTCATGAGAAAGGACCGCATGGCCGAGATGCGCCCCTTCATGGGCGGCGGCGACATGATCAAGGAGGTCCACCGCGACGGCATCCTCTACAACGACCCGCCGATGAAGTTCGAGGCCGGCACCCCCGGCATCGTCGCCACCATCGGGCTGGGCGCGGCGCTCGAGTACATGATGGGCGTCGGCATGGAGGAGATTGCCGCGCATGAGGCGGCGCTGACGAAATATGCGCTGGGGCGGCTCTCCGGGCTGAACTGGCTGCAGCTGCAGGGCAGGGCACCGGGCAAGGGGGCGATTTTCTCGTTTACGCTCGACGGCGCGGCGCATGCGCATGACATCTCGACGATTCTCGACAAGAAGGGCGTCGCGGTGCGCGCCGGCCACCATTGCGCCGGGCCGCTGATGGATCACCTGGGCGTGACCGCCACCTGCCGCGCCTCCTTTGGCATGTACAACACCCAAGGTGAGGTCGACGCGCTGATCGACGCGCTGGAACTGGCGCATGATCTCTTTGCCTGACGCAGGTGGCCCGGCCCGCGTCGGGCCGTAGGGTGGGTTTGCAACCCACCGCCCCCCGGCCAAAGGCCCCGCCAACTTTCCTGCCCAGGAACCCGCTTTCCCCTCGAGAAGGGTGTTGCAGCGCCCCACGGTTTCGGGTTAGAGGGCAGGCAGGCACCTGTAGCTCAGCTGGATAGAGCGCTGCCCTCCGAAGGCAGAGGCCAGAGGTTCGAATCCTCTCAGGTGCGCCAACCTTACCAGAAAGTTCCTTTTGTGTCCGAGTGTTAACCAACGCTTGGGGGCCTTCATGGCACACAAAATGAGATACATTGTTCAGCGTGGCTGTTCTTACTACTACAATCGCAGAGTACCTGATCGGGTGGCTGATGCCTTCGGAGCTAAGGTGGTTCGCGTAAATTTCGGCAGGGACCCTAGCCGTGCTGCGAATCTCGGCGAAGCTCTCTCAACCAAACTAGATGAAGTGTGGGCAGCTGACAGGGTCATGCCCGTCGATGTGGCGCGGTTGGTTCAGTCCTTTGAGCGTTTATCATTGGACTTGCTGACTTGCGCTGACGACTACCTCTCTGGGAAGAACATCGCTGAGCAGCCCGTCAGGCTTGCTGTAGGGGCCTTGGTCGAGGTCGCAGGGAACAGGGCCATAGAGACCTACCAGCGGGTCGATGCACGTCAGGTGGTCGCCTACCTGCTAGAGAAGGGCAACAAGACAGCCACAGTCAGGAGACGAATCCAGTCCCTTCATGCTGTTCTTGAGTACGGGTTCCTTGAGCAAGATCTGGAAAAGCGGAATCCATTCGCTCGTCTGACCATCAAAGGCGAGAATTCAGATACCAAGAAACGGGGTGTGTTCACCGATGCCCAACTTGCTGAACTTTACGGTACATGCCTGGCCTCAGAACGAGATACCCGGCTAATCCTACCAATACTCGGAGAAACCGGTGCCAGGCTTGCTGAGGTGGTTGGTTTGCGCTGGTCGGATGTGAACCAGCAGGAGGGGGTAGTCAGTTTCGTGCCACATGAGCTGAGGCGACTGAAAACCAGAGGGTCTGAGCGTTCTGTTCCCTTGGTTGGGGCGGCGAAGAGTGCCATCGACCTGTTGTCGAAGATGAAACCGGATGATGAATTTATCTTTTCCCGGTGGGTGAAGCCTTCTGGGGTTGTCGCCACCCATGCCAGCAACACCCTCAACAAGTACATCCGAAGTCGGTACGGCGATCTGACTTGCCACTGTTTCCGACACACCCTCAGGGACAGGTTGCGGAATTCTGGATGTTCACCAGAGTTGGTGGACCAAATAGGCGGATGGACGTCGAGGTTGGGTGTAGGGGCGGGCTACGGGCATGGCTACAACCTTGACCGGCAGAGGGAAGCGCTTGAGCAGGTGGTAATACGTCTTTAGGCTGTGTGAGAGGGCGTTTTATGAGGTGTTGATGTTCTGGGCGGGGTCTCTACCTGAAACTGCCTAACACCTCCTAATTCGGCCTTCTATGACCTGAAAATTGGAATTGGGTAGGAGGGCCTTGTTAGACCTTCCTTCCCTTGCTAGTCATTACCCTAGGAGCTACCCGAGTCCCTTGCGCTTTGAGCGCTACCAAGGCGATTTGCTAACAGCCACGGCCTGGGCTCGGACTTTTCTTCCTCTATACCTTCTCTGCCTGGCCTTGAATTATAATTATTCTCTCCTAAGATATTCGAGTTGTAGTTAGCATAGTAGTCCTCTTCATCTATAACTGGATAGTCAATGTCCTCCTCTTGGTCGGTAGTTTCTTCGTAGTCTATATAATTAACAAAACTATCCGGATATATGGCTTCAAGAATTCGAGTGGTTCCATCAGGGTAGCTTACGTCAAGAGCTGGGACTGCGCCTATATAGTGGTTCAGATTTTCTCGCAGTATCTCCAGGACCCTTTCTTGATTCTCTATTTTGCAAATAAGGCAGTCATGAACAGGGAAACTGGGAACGTCCTCAAGGGCTAGCTGAAAATAGTTGCTGTCATGACGTTGCTTTCAATGTACATCAGATCGAACACACCAAGTTCGAAGGTTTTAAGAAAGGGGTAGGTTTGGTATATCTCCGCAAACAGGCTCTTAGCGCTCACCTTCTTGGGAACCTGATATTTTTCTTGAACTGGAAGGGTCTTGATGGTGCCGTCTTGCATCTTTACTCGTTCACCTTCGGGGAAGTTGGTAGGTTGCCTGTCGACAGATAGGAGCTTTGAAACCATCAGCTTCATAAGCTTTCTAGCCCGAGTGTAGTCTTCGCAGTTTCCGGAATGTTTCTTGACATAAGGCAGGACAGAATATGGGTCTTGCTCCAATGAAATTCCGCATCTACCAGCGATGATTGCGAGGTAGCATGACTTAATGTCAATCTCACATACTGGTTCTCCATCAATTGTCATGGTGAGTCTCTCGCTCTCTGAATAATTTTGATAGTTGCTGTAATTTCTTCCACCTTGATTAAGGCTGCAGTTGTTGAATATTCGGGTGATGGTGTTGAACTTGTTGCCTTCGGGATGAGTAAGCGGATGTTTTTCCATGCAGCCCTTAATGATACGAATTTCTTTTTGGAGCGCCTGCACTCTCTCATCGTCAAAGCGTTTTAGGCTGATGTTCTGTCCACCCGTTGACCTACCGGCGCGTTTTACTCTTGTGCTTCTTACCTTGATCGCCGCGCTCAACCCATGGGTCCTGAATTTCAGAGTATGGCCGAAGTCAGGGAGTCGAACCTGACCTGCCCCCCGCTGGTCCCTCGCTCATTACGAGAGTCTGCGGGTTTGATTTTGGTAGTCGTCGGTTTCGGGCTTGGCAAGCGCGGCGGGCGCTGAGCCCTCAAAT
>NZ_JAXMOR010000004.1:0-208751 GCF_034669705.1 Marinovum sp. | reverse complement strand
CTATTCTCCTGCATGGTTCGTCCTCCTGGCTTGAGGCTCTGCTCGCCGAGCAACCCTCGTTGAAAGCCGCCAGTGTAGGGCGAACCACCCGTCACAGGTCAGCCTCAGAAGGACATACGGTCTTACCTCAAATCGGGCACTGCTGGGCGCAAGGTCGGGAAACGCTTCAATGAAGCCGGGCTGGTTTTCCCAATGCAGGGTAAACTATCCCGCTTGTCGTACTTGACGGATCCATTGCAGTGTCTGAGACTAGTTCGTCTGTCGCAAAAACCGCAGGGTCAACCCGCAGGTTATCGCGGCGCCGGCTGCAAGGGCGGCCACGAACGCCAAAAAGTCACCGAACGGCGACAAGGTAATGGCCAATGTGAATGTAAATGCCGCGATGCTGCCGATGCCAAGCATCATGGATCGCAACGTTGCCACCACGACTTCGGCACCGGACCGCTGGTGCACCGTGATCGAAA
This sequence comes from Marinovum sp., assembly GCF_034669705.1. Classification (GTDB taxonomy): domain Bacteria; phylum Pseudomonadota; class Alphaproteobacteria; order Rhodobacterales; family Rhodobacteraceae; genus Marinovum. Next base: position 208,287 of record NZ_JAXMOR010000004.1, on the reverse strand, counting down.
TGACCGTCATCGCAATAGGATAGGTCATCAGGAACCCCGACCAGACCGGTCCGAGCCAGTCTGCTGAGACAGTCACCGCCGCGACCAGAAGTCCGGCGGCGATACCGCGACCGAGCAGGATGGTCCATCCGCCGCGCACCCGCGCCTTGGTATGCGGCGCCTCGAAGAGGCGCGCCAGGCTCCAGGCAGACACGGTCGTCACGAGAAACAGGACGACACCGGCCCACGGCGATGCGTGAAATCCGGTGAGCAGAAACGCTACGATCAACCAGCACAGGCTCGCCACGACGACGGCCGCCCGGGTTCGGCGCGCGACGACAATGTACCCCAGCAGGAAGGCCTGTGATGCGCTCAATGCGATCAGGGAGGAGATCGCCGCCGCGACGGTAAACTCCGTGCTCTGCTTCAGCATCAGGAAGAAGAAGCCCGGCGCGATCACGATCGGCAGACCGGCAAGCGCGCCGCCAACCAACGGACCCAAGCGTTCGACAGCGATGGCAATGCCGACAACAATGCCGGCGGTGGCCATTGCACGAATCAGGATTTCTACAAACAGATCGGGTGCCATTATCGTTCAGAGGACCTTCGAACCAGTTGTTCGCGTCCGGCTGGATTGCCGGACCACGAACTCAAGGCTGCCCCGAAGCGCGGGAAAGCCCTTGATTGGACTTGCTCAGGGATGAAGCTCGGGCCCATCGTATTCAACCGAAACCTCGATCTCGTCCGAGATGATCTTCTGACGCAGTTCGTCGATCCTGGAGCGAACATCGTCGGGCACATCAGGCGACATCGCCAGGGCCGCGGCATTGGGGTCCTCAAGGCCGATTTTCACGATCACACCGGGCTTCCAGGTGCCGTCCTTGAAGTCCTTGGCCGCCTGCAAGCCGGCAATGCTGACATTGGCAATCGCCGAAGCGACAAACACATCCGGGTGGTCCGGATACCAGTCGCGCACATTGCCGATCTGTTTGACGCCATTCTCGCGCATGGCATCAATTGCACCGGTGCGGCCTGCGTTGAGCATCGTGAAAATGATGTCGGCGCCCTGTTCGATCTCTTCGGAAGCCACCCGATGGGATAGTTCGTTGTCGTCCTGATCGCCTGCAAAGATGGTCAGGAACTTGGCTTCGGGGTTGGTGTGCATCAACCCGTCGTAAAATCCGGCGCGTCCCTTGAGGCCCGGAGTCACGCGAATGCCGGAAATATGACCGACAACTCCGGTTTCGGTCATCAGACCAGCCATCGCCCCGGCCAGCCATGCGCTTTCTTCCTGCAGGACCTCATAGCTGGACAGATTGGGTCCGGTGACGCCGCCCTGTACCACCACGAACTTGACGTCCGGGAATTCGGCGGCAACTGTTTCGGCGGCAGCGTTGTTCTGACCACCATGGGCGATGACCATATCCGGCCCTTTTGCCGCCAGTTCGCGCAAGGCATCGGCCAACAGATCGGGTTTTGGCGCCACGCCGTCAATATAGTCAATCTCGGCGCCAAGTTGGTCGCGAATGGCAATCAGGCCGTTGTACCCGGCCTCCATGAAGCCCTTGTCGTCGATTTGCCCGGCGAGCAGCATCGACACCTGCAGTTTGTCGTCGTCCGCAAACGCGACACCCGACGTGGCGAGCAGCGCGCATGTCGCGAACATCAATCGGGTCTTGATCTTGAGCCACATAGTTTTTCCTTTCCCAAGGTAGTGTTCAGTCAATAGCGTCACGCGTTTAACCTGCATCGTCTGACGCTACCTGAAATCAAGGATTTCAACGCGTTAGATGGTACATTGCGCCTTAAACAGAACGCGAAACGCGATAGGCGCAGAAAACTTCGGTCAGTGGCGGGATTGTCGGCCCGGCCAGTGTTCTTTTGGAAACGATCAGGCACATGTCGGCAGTTCGATGCCTAGCTGCCGCGGTAGGTCGTGCAGGTCCAGGGCGTGCACAGCATCGGTACGTGGTAATGCTGCTCGGTATCGAACACCGAAAACCGCACCGGAACCTTCTCGATGAAGGGCGGGTCAGGCAGATCGACGCCCTTCGCGCGGTAGTATTCATCGACGTGGAACAGCAGTTCGTATTCCCCGATCTTGGTCTCCTCGGGTTGCAGGATCATGCCGTCCGTGCGGCCTTCGGCGTTGGTGTGCACCGTTTTAACATGACGGAATTCGCCATCTTCCATTACCGAGAAATCGATCTTCATTCCGGCGCCCGGATTTCCCGTTTCATTGTCCAGCACGTGGGTGGTTATACCAGCCATCTCAAAGTCCTTTCTTTGGGGGTTTCCAGGGTCGGGTCAGCTGCCGCGGTAGTAGGAATAGTTCCATGGGTTAAACAGGATCGGCACATGGAAGTTTTCCGCGGCGTCAAATACGCCGAACCGGATGGGCACTTTGGCAAGAAACGGCGGGGTCGGCAGTGGCGCTTCCAATCTCTGATAATAATCATCGAAATGCAGCAACAGCTCAAAGCGGCCATTGTTCAGTTCACCGGGTTCCAGAAGCGGCGCTTCTGTACGGCCGCGCTCTACGGTTTCGACAGTCTTTACAAGCTTGTAGGTGCCTTCCTCGTCCTGCATCGACAGGTCGATCTGAAGGCCGGCCCGGGTTTGGCCGTAATAGGTATCTATGGCATGGAGGGTAAGCTTTCCGCCGCTGGCGTGTTCGGCCGCATGGGCGCGCGAGGCCAGAGGCTCCTGACCCGAGGCCGCCTGGAGCACGGCGAGCCCGGTTGCTCCGACGCCGATCCCCTTCAGGACCGAGCGTCTGTTGATGTCTGGTTTTTCCAAGTTATCGACTCCTCTGTTGACGTTTCGGACAGTGTGGAAGAGGCCCCGAGATTGCGCTTCAATCGGGCCGCGTCAAAACTCAGTATCCCAGGGCATGGGGCAGCCAGGTCACGATGCCGGGCACGAACATGCACACGATCAGCAGCACATACATCGCGACGATGAACGGCCAGCTTTCACGTACCAGCTCACCCATTTTCACCCCCGTTATGCCGCACACGACGAACAGCACGACGCCCACCGGCGGTGTCAGCATGCCGATCACCAGGTTGAAGACGAACAGAAAGCCGAAGTGCAGCGGGTCGATGCCGTAGCTTACGGCGATCGGGTGGAACAGCGGCACCAGCATGATGTAGGCGGCGTTGGATTCCAGGAACATCCCGACCACGATCAGCATCAGCGCCACAAGGATCAGGAACATCGTCGGGCTGTCGGTGATGTCGTTCATCAGCGCGGCAAGCTTCATCGGCAGCAGGTCGATCGTGAACAGGAAGGTCACGGTCGAGGCATAGGCGATCATCGCGCCGACGATGGCCGAGGTCTTGGCCGCCTGGAGCAGCACCTCCGGCAGGTCGCTGACCTTCAGCTTGCGGGTCACGAAAAACCCCAGAAGCAGTGCATAGACGACGCCGACCGCTGCGCCCTCGGTCGGAGTGAAGGCGCCGCCGACGATGCCGCCGATCACCACCACCGGCATCATGAAGACCACGAAGGACCGGCGCAACTGGTAGAAGATGTTCCGCAGGCTCGCCTTCTCTCCGACCAGCGGGTAGCCCCGCAAGGTGGCGATCAACCAGCACAGGAACATCAGGACGGTGACGAGGATCAGGCCCGGCACCACGCCGGACATGAACATGCCGCCGACCGATACGGTGGACCCGGCCATGAAGGCGTACACGATCATCGCGCCCGAGGGCGGGATGATCGGGCCCAGGTTGGCGGCCGCGGCAACGATGCCGGTGGAAAAGCCCAGCCCGTATTGCTTCTTGAGTGAGGGGACCAGGGTAGCCGACAGCGCGCTGGCATCGGCCACGGCGGCGCCCGAGACAGAGGCGAGACCGGCCCCCGACAGCAGGGCGACCTGCGCGAGCCCGCCGCGCATGCGTCCGACGAAGGCGTTGGCGAAATCGACCAGCCGGTCCATGATCCCGGCTTTCAGCATCAATTCCCCCGTCACCATGAACAGCGGGATCGACATCAGCGGGAAGGAGTTGACCGAGTTCATGATGCGGGGCGGCAGGACGCTGAGGTCGAAGCCGGCCAGGAGCAGGCCGCCCAGGGCCGAGACCCCGAGCGAAAACGCCAGCGGCATGCCGAAGGCGGCCAGCCCGAGAAACAAGAAGATGACGATAAGGCTCATGGCGCGCTCTCTCAGTCGATTGGGTAGTCCGGCCCACGCCCGTCCAGCGGATGCAGCACGAGATGGAGCAGGTGGAGCGCCGCATGCGCGGAGCCGATGATCACGGCGACGAAGAAATAGCTCGACGATATGTCGATTGCGCCCAGCCTCTCGGACCAGGTCTTGGCCGCGACGTCGATGGATTCCCAGGTGACGACGCACATCAGCACGAAGGCCAGTGCCAGCATGATACGGGTCACGGTCCGCGCCACGTGCGCGGGAAACCGGCTCGTCAGAATGTCGATCCCCACATGGGCACCCTCGCGGATGCCCAGCGGGATGGCGATGAAGATCGACCAGACAAAGGCCATGCGGGACACCTCGTCGGCCCAGTCGATCGAGCTGTTCAGCACGTAGCGCATGAAGACCTGGCTTGCGACCACGGCGATCATGACGGTCATGCAGGTCAGCAAGACCAGCTGCGCGACGGAATCGACGCGCGACAGGGTTTTATCGAGTAAGCGTTCCATAGGTGTTCCCGCTAGGCCTGGTGTCAGTTCGACGCCGCGGCGGTTTCGGATTCGACCAGCGAAAACAGGTCTTCACCGACCTTCTGGCGCACGGCACCAGCGATGTCCGCGGTCGCGGCGCGCAGTTCGGCCGCGAATTCCGGAGAAACCGGCGTGTATTCCATGCCTTCCTCGATCAGCTTGTCGAGCGCCTCGGAATCCTGCTTGGCGGCAAGGTCACGCTGAAAAGCGATGGCGGTGGCCATTGCATCGCGTACCGCCTTCTGGTGCTCTTCGCTGAGCGCTGCCAGGCGGTCGGTATTGGCCACAACGGAGATGAAATCGAAGAAGTGACCGGTATTGGACAGGTGCTTCTGAACCTCGGGGTAGCGGGCGACGTGAATGATCGCGAACGGGTTCTCCTGGCCGTCGATCACGCCCTGCTCCAGCGCCGAGTACAGCTCCTTCACGTCCATCGCGACCGGGTTGGCCCCCAGCGCGCGGAAGGTGGCGAGGTGGGTTTCGTTCGGCTGGAGGCGGATCTTCAGACCTTCCATGTCGGCGACCGAGGCGACCGGGCGAACATTGTTGGTCAGCTGACGGAAGCCCAGCTCCATGTAGCCCAGCGAGACGAGGTTTTCCTTGGCAAGATGCTCATCCAGCTTGGCGCCGACCGGGCCATCGACGACCTTGAACGCGGTTTCGCGGTCAGGAAACTGGAACGGCAGACCGATGACTTCCAGCTCGGGGATGGTGCGGGTCAGGTAGGCGGTGCCGACCCAGATCAGTTCAACCGCGCCGATGCGCACGGCCTGGACGTTCTCGGCCGCGCCGCCGAGCTGCTGGGCCGGGAAGATGTCGACCTCGAGATCGCCATCGGTCAGTTTTTCGACCTCTTCCTTGAACATCTGCATCGCAAGAGAAGAAGAGTGTTCGGTCGCAAAATTGCCAGCGACGCGGATTTTTTCGGCCCATGCGCCGGTCGCCATCAGGGACATGGCAAGGCCTGCCAGGGCAACTGTTTGTCTATTCATCGTTCTTTCCTCCAGTTGGTTGATATTTTAGATTTCTTCGTTGGTTGACGGGGCAGGGGCGGCGTCATTGGCAATCGCGGCCGCCCTGCCACGCACTACGTGCATGATCTCGCTAATGGTCTCGGAAATTTCCTGCTCCAGCGTATGTTCCAATCGCCGCTGGAACTCGGCGAACACCGCAGCCAGGGACGGCTGGCGACGCAGGGCAATGACAAAGGGAAATCCAAAGCGGTCGCGATATTCCCTGTTCATCCGCCGAAGCCGTTCAAGATCGGTCTTGTCGAGCGCGTTGAACCCGAGCCGACCCTGTTCGCCGGTCGAAGCCGCGGTCATCGTGCCTGCTAGCGCCTCGGTGCCGGCCAGTTCGGGATGCGCATTGAAAAGGCGGAACTGTTCGCTCTGCCCCGACGCGCGGATTTCGCTGTCGATTGCATTGCACAAGGCGTCGGGAGAGGAGAATGGACGCTGCGGTGCAGCCCTTTCGAGCACCCAGGCGGAATTTTCCACCAGAAAGCTTGCCTTGGCGACGAATTCCTCGGCTTCCGCTGCGTTAAGTTCCTGAATTCCGAGTGCCAAAAGCGTGCCTCCCAAAGCGTGCATACAAATGATTCTCTTCTTTGGTAACGCGGCGTCGGCTAAATAAAAATTCTAATAAACTCAGCCCGTCGTGCACAAATAGTGTATGCACGAAGCAAGATGGAAAGTCGGGAGCCAGGCCATTTCGATGAATCTTGTACCTAGGGCACTGCTCTACGTTGAATCTGTCGCCACAATCGGATCGATCCAAGGCGCGTCACGCCATCTGGGGATCTCCGCGTCCGCTATCGACCGGCAGATCCTGCAATTGGAGTACGCCGCGGGATTGCGGCTGTTTGAACGGCATTCCTCTGGCATGACCATGACAAAGGCCGGCGAGATGCTGGTTGTGCTGGCGCGGCGCTGGCGCAATGAAGGCAGTGATTTCTGGAGCGAAATCCAGCAGATGCAAGGCGTGGATCTGGGCCATGTTCGCATCGCGGTCATGGATAGCCTTGTGAATGGTCTACTGCCGGATTTCATCGAAAAGGTTGCCACAAGCTATCCGCGTGTCCAATTGGAGTTGGAAGTGCTAACGCCGTCGGAGGCAGTACAAGCCCTAGATCAGGGCGCCGTCGACATGGCTCTGGCCTTCAATGTGGCGTCGCATCGGGCAATTCGCTCTGTATGGTCAGAAGACTTGCCACTCGGATGCGTGGTCGCGCCAGATCACCCTCTGGGCGCCCTAGCTTCCGTCACACTCCGTCAGGTCGTCGAGTACCCTTTCGTGCTGCAGAGCCAGGCGCTTTCGATCAGGAAGTTCATCGAGGCGAACCATGACTGGGTGATCCATGAGGGCCAACAGCCGGTGTCCACCAATTCGCTGCAGCTGCTGAAGAATATTGTCAGGCGGGGGTCTCACGTCTCGATTACCTCGGAATTCGACGTATCGGCTGAGCTTTCTAGTGGACAGCTGATGTTTGTGCCGATTTCTGATGCAACAGACTTGGCTCAGTCCATTTCCCTGATCGCCAGCGCGACTCGGGGCTTTTCGACGGTGGCTCAGAACGTACTCGAAATACTGAAGACTTGTGCAAAGGACACTCTGGCCCAGGTTAGATCTTCGGCGAAAGAGTGACTAAGGCGTCACCGGCCGGAGCGGCCTGGCAATCTTCGGCACGCTCCCTTCTGTTGTCTTTTGCGTACACTTTTTGTGCATGATAAGCTGAGATTATTAGAATTTTTATTGGTCTTACGTGGCGTTAAGCTACCAGAGAATCATCAAGGGCGGGTCTTGGGCGGCAGGGGTTCGCAGGCGGATGCTCAGTTCGCTCGTTGCTGGCGTCGCCACAGCCCAGCTCGAAAGAATCACGGGTCCGAACAACGGAACGCCGCCCAACGTCTGTTTCAGAAGCAACTCACTGACCAACCGGAGGAAAATTCCATGAAGAAGCAACAAGTCATCCTGGCAGGACTTGCTGTGTCGCTGATGGCGACCAGCGTGATGGCCGAAACGCCCGTCCGCGTCCTGACACAGATCCTGCCGACCGCAATGCAGTATCCGAACGAAGCGGCCGCGATCGAAAAGCTGAATGACAGCGAGTTCACTGTCCAATACAACAACTATGAAGGTCTCGGGTTGAGCACTGCCGACGGCCTGCGTTTGGTGTCCGACAATGCGTTCAACATCGTATCGGTACAGATCGGTACCGCGGCACGCGATGACGCATTTTTCGAAGGGCTCGACCTGATCGGCGTTTCCCCTGACATGGAAAGCCTCAAGACTGCGGTCGATTCCTATCGTGATGTCTTTGACACGCGACTGCGCGAGCGGTTCGGCGCGACGGTTCTGGCGCTGTGGCCCTTTGGCCCGCAGGTGTTTTATTGCAATGCCGACATTTCGTCGGTTTCGGACCTGAAGGGCCTGAAGATCCGCAGCTTTACCCCGTCGATGTCGGCTCTTCTGGACTCGTTCGGCGCTACGCCAGTGACACTGAACTTCGGTGAAGTTTACCCGGCCCTGCAACGCGGCGTTGCGGACTGCGGCGTGACCTCGCCGACCTCGGGCAACTCGGGCGCCTGGCCCGAAGTGACCACGCACCAGTTGCCGCTCTCGGTGTCGGGGTCGGTCCAGGGGATTTTCGCCAACCTCGGTTGGTGGGAGAGTCTGACCGAAGAGGAGCGCACCGCGATTTCCGAGGCCTATTCCGGCCTTGAAGAGGCGCAGTGGGAGCTTGCCAGCACCGTGAACAACGATGCGATCTCTTGCAACACGGGTGCCGAAAACTGCACGCAACACAAGCCGTTCGACATGACGCTGGTCGAGGTCTCCGACGATGATCGCGCGGCCGTCAGTTCCGCCGCCGCAGCCGTCGTCATCCCCGACTGGATCAACCGTTGCGAGGCGTCCTACCCGGGCTGCACCCAGGTCTGGAACGAGACCGTCGGCGCGGCACGCGGCTTTACTGCCGAAGCGCCCATGTGACCTGACAGAGCCAAGGATTTATCCCGTGTCCCAACAAGCAAACCCTCCGATGAGAATAGAAGAACGCCTCTTGAAGTGGCTTGCATTGGGCGCGGGGTACGTCCTGCTGATACAGGCGGTCGTCACCGCCTTCGAAATCGTGTCCCGCAAATTGTTCAACCACTCCTTTCAGGGCGTGGACGAACTGGGGGGATATGCCCTGGCCATCGCCGGCGCGGTGGGGTTCGGCTACGCCGCCATCACATGCGCACACACCCGCATCGACCTGCTCTTGTCCAAGCTGCCACTGGCAGGACGCGCGGTGCTGCACGTGCTTGCGGCGTTCGTCCTGATGATCGTGGCATCGGGGATGTTTTGGTACGGGCTGCGGTCGCTGCGCCAATCCATCAGTTTCGGTGCGATCTCCACTACTCCGCTTCAGACGCCGCTTTGGATACCGCAAGGGATATGGGTCACCGGATTGGCCCTGTTTCTGCTGATCACGGTTGTCATTGCCGGGCGATGCGTAATCCTATTGAGCCGTCGCGATTTTGCCGGGATCGAGAAGCAGATGAAGGCGAAAAGCCAAGAACAACAGGAACTTGAAGCGGCCGGTTTCGGCGACAAATTGGATGGAGCCAACTGATGGTCAGTATCGGAATTATCGCGGTCGGCTTTCTCTGTGTCATCGGCCTGCTGTTGCTTGGTCTGCACGTCGGAACCGTCATGGCGCTGACCGCACTTGTCGGCGTAATCTACGGTGTCGGTCCAATGTTGCTCAACTCCATGGGCAACCTGATGTGGGGGCAGATGAACAGCTTTGTTCTGACCGCAATCCCGCTATACATCCTGATGGGCGAAATCCTGGTCAATTCACAGATCGCCGAGCGGATGTACCGCTCGCTCTCGGATTGGGTTCAGTGGCTGCCTGGCAAATTGCTGCATTCGAACATCGCGTCATCCACGATGTTTTCCGCTATTTCGGGCAGTTCGGTCGCGACGGCCGCGACGATCAGCACGGTGGCTTTCCCCACGTTCCGGGAGCATGGCTATAACGAGAGATGGGTTGCGGGTTCGATCGCCAGTGGTGCCACGCTCGGCATCCTGATCCCGCCCTCGATCAATCTGATCATTTACGGTGCGATCACCGACACCTCGATCGGCGCGCTGTTCATCGCCGGCATCATTCCCGGCCTGCTGCTGGCCAGCTTCTTCGTGATCATCATCGCGGTGGCGGCAACGATCTGGCCCTCGATCGCCGGTGACGGCACCGGCCCGGAGACCGACCGGTCCGGACGCTGGACACGGCTGATCGACCTGGTTGGGCCGGTTGTGATCTTCGCGCTGATTATCGGCAGCATCTACGGCGGATGGGCCACACCGACCGAAGCCGCAGCGGTCGGAGTTGTGGCCTCGCTTGGGCTGGCAACCTATTACGGCAAGCTTACCTTCGTGATGCTGAACGACAGCCTGCTGGCCACCATCCGGATCACCGCCATGATTCTCTTTGTGTTGATGGGGGCGTATTTCCTGAATTTCGCGATGGGTATCCTGGGCATCCCCGATCAAGTGGCAGCGTTCATCTCTTCGTTGAATGTGTCACCTACGGTCTTCGTGTTGTGCTTGGTATTGCTCTATCTTGTTCTTGGCTGTTTTCTCGATGCCTTGGCCATGATGATCACCACCATTCCGGTGCTGTTTCCGGTCGTCGTTGCAGTCGGGTTCGATCCGGTCTGGTTTGGTGTGTTTATCGTCATCATGTGTGAGCTTGCCTTGCTGACACCTCCGGTCGGGATGAACCTTTACATCGTGCAGGGCGTTCGGAACCGTGGCCAGATCACGGACGTGATCACCGGGGTACTGCCGTTCTTCATTGGCATCTTGGTTCTGGTTGCGCTGATCACAGTGTTCCCTCAAATCGTGACCTGGTTGCCGGAGGCTTTGGACTAGCGTTGACGCCCCCGCGGTCGCTGGCTTCGATCTCTCCCGTCAGCACGCGCCGAAGGGCAGCACCCTGCGGATCCACGGTGACGACTGTGGTGAAGTAGGGGGGCCGTCATCGGGAGCCTGAAAATCTGCGCAGACCTGTGGAAGAGGCCGCGAGGTATCGGTTTGCCTCGGATAGTGCTACGCAGGCCGAAATCACGTAGCATTTGGGTGTTTCGCGCATGACCTTCGATCGGGTGCCGAACAACGAGGTTGACCGCGCATGAACGCGGCACGTTTTCAGGGCAATGGGCGCTGGCTCGCCCTTCTTGGGTGGCTCGGGCTTTTGGCTGCAACCGTGATCGCCATGGGGGTGCTCGAACGGAAACGCCTATTCTTGGAACTTCAATCCGAGGCTGCGATCCTGCATCGAACGGCCTCTCAACGTGCAGACCAGCATGACGCGCATCTCACATCCTTGTCGGCCCTGGCCGTGGCAGGCGCGGCGGAGCGGAAAGACCTGTTCATTGATGTCGCTGCCACCATCCGGCGCTTCTATCCGCGGATCATTGCGGTCGATCTCGTTCCCCTGAATAATCCCGACAGCTACGTGACCACGCGTTCCGGCCTGTCGCGCGACCTTGCGCAATCGATTGCGGCGGGCGCAGTCGCGTCCGATGGTGCGCTTGTTCTGCGCCCGGCGCCCGACGCGAACAATCGCTACCTTGTGATCAAGCGCAGCCCTAACACCGATGCCGCCCGCTTCGGCCTGGCACTCACGGTCGATGCGACAGGGTTGCTGGCGTCCAATGCGGATTTCTGGATGCGCGCCTCGGTGTCGCGCGGCCTGAGCCTGCCGGATGGAACGGTGCTGATCGGCACCGGATTGGGCGATGGGGCAATGCAATTTCGAAAACCGCTCGGCAGCGCATCGCAACCCCTTTCCTTCAGCGCAGGAATCGCGCCACGCCTGGCCGAACTGCTGCCTTCCGGGCGGGTGCTGGCGGTTCTCTCCGGCATGACAGCACTTTACGTTCTGACCCTTCTCGGTCTGCGGCAGTTCCTGCGGGCGCGGCAGGCGGAACGTCATGCCCGGCTCAGTGCCGATGATGCGCGGCTGACCCATGCGTCGCGGGTCAATGCCCTGGGCGAAATGGCCAGCGGCATGGCGCATGAGTTGACGCAGCCGCTGACGGCCATCCTGTCGCAAGCGCAGGCAGGGCGACATTTGGCGCGGCGCGGCGATGCAGAGGGGGCGGAGCGTAGTCTGGGACGCGTCGTCGAGCAGTCGAAACGGGCGGCGGCCATCCTCGACCGGCTGCGGGACTGGACCCGGCCGAAATCTGAACGGATCGAAGCGGTGCCGGTCAACGAGGCCATCGAGAATGTTGAGGCTCTGCTGCGCCGCGAGGCCGAAACCGGCGGTGTGCGGCTTTCAACCGACCTGTCCGCGACCCGTGACGTCGTACTTCATCTCGACCGGATCGCACTGGAACAGATCGTGTTCAACCTCAGCCGCAATGCGATGGAGGTGGCAAGTGACAGTGTCGATAGCCGGATGCAGGTCACAAGCCACGCGACGGACAGCGGCATCGTCGTAGAGGTCGCCGATAGCGGGCCCGGCGTGCCCGAGACCATCCGCGATCGGATCTTCGAGCCGTTCGTTACCGGAAAACCCGGTGGCACCGGACTTGGGCTGGCACTTTGCCAAAGGCTGGCGGAACGGATGGGCGGCGAAATCATCCTGGTCCCGGATCGGGCGGAGACCGTGTTCCGACTGTGGCTGCCGCGCCCGGCGGCGCAAGACCGAAAGGCCGCTGAATGAGCCTGCCCGTTTATCTTGTCGATGACGATGACGCGGTTCGCGAAGGGTTGTCACTGCTCTTGCAGACCGTCGGCATGGATGCGCGCAGTTTCGCAGCGCCGAGCGTTTTCCTGGCAGCACTCGATAGGCTCGAACCGGGTTGCCTGATTCTCGATATCCGGATGCCCCAGATATCCGGGCTGAAATTGCAGGAACGGCTGACAGAGCAGGGCGTTGACTGGCCCACCATCGTTATCTCGGGTCACGGCGACATAGAGGCCTGCCGCCGGGCGTTTCGAAATGGAGCCATCGACTTCCTTTCGAAGCCGGTGGACGAGCAGGACTTGATCGACGCTCTCCAGAAGGGCCACGCGGAGCTTGAAGACCGATACCGCCAAGTATCGGAAACAAACGAGGCGCGTCAGTTGGTCGCGCTTCTGACCGAAAGGGAGATCGAGGTGCTGGAAATGGTCGCCAAGGGTCTGACCACACGTCAGATCGCCGACGCGCTGGCGCTGTCGCCCCGCACCGTGGACAGCCACCGCGCCGCCATCGGGGCCAAGGCCGGGACGAGTTCGGCGGCGGAGCTGACCCGGCTCTGGATCGAGGCGTGCGCGGGTCGGTAGAACTACCCATATCGCTGCAAGGCCTACGAATACCGGAGGGCGACGATTCCCCGTAAGTTCCCCTTGTCATTGAAACCAAGGAGAACTCACATGATCCGCAATCTCACCCTGGCCGCCGCATTGCTGGGCCCCGTTTCCGTCGTTGCGCAGGACCTGCCGACCGCGCCCTACCTTCCGCTCGACATGGCGCAGACCGCCGCGCAGACCGCGCTGGAAGCCTGCGCCGCCGAAGGCCACAACGTCAGCGTCGCCATCGTTGCGCGCAGCGGCGTGACCAAGGTGATCCTGCGTGCCGACAACGCCGGTCCGCATACCGTGGGCAGCAGCACCGGCAAGGCCTTCACCTCGGCCAGCATGGGCCGCGACACGGCCGGTCTGGCCGGGTTCATCGGCGGCAATCCGGCCAATGACGGGCTGCGCGACATGGACGACCGGCTGGTGATCCAGGCGGGCGGTCTGCCGATCCGCATCGGCGGTGCGCTGGTCGGCGGCATCGGCGTGGGCGGTGCGCCCTCGGGCGATATCGACGCGACCTGTGCGCGCGCCGGGCTCGACGAGATCGGTGCCGAGTAATACACGTTTTTCGTATCACGGCCGGCCCTTCGGGGCCGGCCGCCCCAAAAGAGGATCGACCCCATGCTGCGCACTCTCCTGAGCCTTTTCCTGCTGGCCCTCGCCGCAACGGCGCAGGCACAAACGGCCCCCTCGGCGTCCCAGATCGCGGGGTATGAGGGGCTGCATCGTGCCGCGCATGAGGGCGACGTCGAAACCATCCAGCGCCTTGCCGCCGAAGGGGCCGATATCGATGCGCGGGACCAGGCGGGAAGGACCCCGGCGCATGTCGCCTCCTTTGCGTCGAACGATGCCGCGCTGCGGGCTCTGGCCGAGGCCGGTGCCGACATGAACGCGCTCGAAGATCGGGTCTATGACGTGCTGACGATTGCGGCCGTCGCAGACGACCCGGAACTGGTTTCGCTGGCGATGGAGCTGGGCAATCGCGCGGATCTGATCACCAGCGTCTATGACGGCACCGCTCTGATCGCCGCGGCGCATCTCGGCCATGCCGAGGTGGTCCGCCGTCTGATCGTAGGCGGCGCGCCTCTCGATCACGTCAACAACCTGGGCTGGACTGCGCTGATGGAGGCCGTCGTGCTGGGCGATGGCGGCTCGGATCACGTCGCCACCGTGCGTGCCCTGGTCGAGGCGGGCGCGGACATGACAATCCCCGACCGCGATGGCGTCACGCCCCTGCAACACGCCTCGGCGCGTGGCTATGACGCAATCGCCGGGATCATACGGAAAGCTGCGGCGGGACACGAATGAGTGACCGTTGCTTGGTCCATTGTCCATGACAATGGCGGATGCAATGCCGTTCGATCAGGATGCGGCCGCCCGTTTGTGCATCGACCTGTTCACCTACCTCGTCGCCGGTGTCATCGGTTCGAGTGGTTGCCTGCCAGACTTTGCCCCATGGCCTCCGAATAGCGTTCCGGTACGAAGCGGCTGACAAGGATGGCGGCTGCGGCAAGCCATCCGAGATGCATGAGCCAGCCGCTTGCAAAGGTGTCCGTCGCCTCGTGCAAGCGCGCCAGGATGAAGGTCGGGGTGGCGGCGAGCAGGAATCCACCACCTTGCATGAGCGCGGCAAGGGGACCGGCCCGGGCGGGATCGGGCAGGTGATCCAGCGCCACTATGAGGCAGAGTGCGAAACTCCCGGCCAGCCCGACGCCGCAGATCGCCACCCAGAATGCCGGAAGCATCGACGGCGCGACCACCAGTCCGACAAAGCCGGTCGCCTGCATGGCGATACAGGCCCACAGCCAGGGGCGGCGGTCCCTGTGGTTCCGCGCGAGCAGCGGCAGGATGACCGCGCCGAAGCCCTGACTGATCGCCATGATCGCAACCAGCACGCCGCTTTCGCTACTGCTCCAGCCCTGCGCCTGATAGTAAGGCGCGAGCCAGGCAATCATCGACGAATAGCCGCCGTTGATCAAGCCGAACACCGCCATCAAGACCCATGTTCTGCGCCGACCGAGAAGCTGCGCGACCAAGCCCCGGTCAGGTCGGACTACCCGCGTTTCCGAAAGCAGTCCGCCGGCGATCACCAGAGCCAGCAGGACGGGCAGCGACAGAACGGCGAGCGCCGTCGTCCAGGAGCGGCCAACCTCCACCAGGGCCGGGGTCAGCTGCGCCCCCAGGGCACCGCCCGTCATGATCATGGCGGAATAGAGCCCGGTCATGCTTGCCACGGTTCCGGCGAACTTTTCCTTGATCAGCCCCGGAAGTGTTGATTGGATGAAGGCCGTGCCAGCGCCGCACAGGATGGCCGTCAGGATCAGGACCGTGCCGTTGCCTGCGAACAGCCGGAGCGCATTTCCGAGCAACAGCAATACAAGTGCCAGCATCAGCCCCCGTCTTGTGCCGAGGGTCGCCTGAAGCGGGGGCGATACGAAGGCACCGATCCCCATAAGCATCATCGGCAGCAGGGTCAGAAGTGACAGAGCGCCATACCCCAACCCGGTATCTTCGGCGATCTGCGGCAGGATCGGCCCCGGCGCGGCCAGAAACGGACGCAGGTTGAGCGCGATCACCACGATGAGAAGAACCAGCGCCACCCGACGGGGCGTGGCCTTGTCTGCCTCGAATGCCACCATGGTCCTTATTTTTCGTCCGATGATTTCGCCGTCCACGCCTCGTATATCCCGGGCGCCGCCGCATCCTCGGGCGCGGCATAGCGGATCTTGGCCCAGTCCTGTGCGTCGAGGGGCTGTGACAAGGCCGCAAAAGCGGCCGCCGTGCCCAGACCATAGGGCGTGCCGCTTCCGTCGGAATAGCCGATGACGATCTCGCTGATCCCGGCGTTGCGCATGGCGGCCAAGCACATCGGGCAGGGCTGGCCGCTGGCATAGACCGTGCAACCGTCCAGCCGGGTGCTGGCCAGTGCGGCCCCGGCCTCGCGCAGCGCCACAAGTTCCGCGTGTGCGGTCGGATCGTTGTCGGCCTCCATTCGGTTCACCGCCCGCACCAGAACCTTTCCATCCCGGACCAGAACGGCTCCGAAGGGCTGGCCGCCCTTCGCTACATTTTCGCGGGCGAGGTCAATTGCTTCTTGCATGAATGACTTGTCGTTCATTTCGTATCCCTCTTTCCTGTATGAGTCTTGTTGTAGCGGCGTGACCTCGTCCTTGTGGGCCAAGTTCACTTACGCGCCTACATCCGATGATCCCGGCATGATGGGGTTCCTGTCGCCGAGGATGACCGCCTCACGCAGCACTGTCCAGCCGAGTGTTTTGACGGGGCCGATTTCGGCGCGGCTTCGATCCGTGTTCGGGCCGTCCCCACATATCGCCGTTCCGCCGTCGGGTGTGGATAGAGCGCGACCCTCGGTCCGCGGGAACTCCGGGCTGATCTCGCTTCCGTCGTGGGTGCAGATCAGGACGCACGGTGCGAGATGAGCGCTGCGAATGCAGACCAGGAATGTAGAATACCGCGGGCCGAGTGACCCTTCTGCTTGGAAAGGTTGCCATTACACTATATCCAAGAAAAAACCTTTTCATGGAGGTCGCCATGGCGGACCAACCCTTCCTCGCCCGGGTGCGGCGCAAGCTGCCGGAATTGCATCCGGCCGAACGGCGGCTGGGCGAGCTGGTCTGCGACTTTCCGGGTGAGTTGGCCAGCTATTCGGCATCGGAACTGGCGGCCTTGGCCGGGGTTTCGAATGCGACGGTAACAAGATTTGTCCGGCGTCTGGGATACGAGTCCTACGAAGACGCGCGGCGCGACGCGCGGGACGAGGCCAGCAGTGGCTCGCGGCTATATCTCCAGCACACCGGACGGGCCGACGCGGCCGAGCCCGCGCGCTTCATGGAGACCGACATCAACAATCTGCGCGAAACGCTTGGCGACATCGCGCAGGACGACGTCGATGGGCTGGCGACAGCGATGCTTGGGGCGCGAAAGATCTGGTGCGTCGGCTACCGTGCTGCAAATCCAATGGCGCATTACCTGCAATGGCAATTGCTTCAGGCCGTCGATGACCCGATCCCGGTCCCCGGCGGAGGCCAGACGATGGGCGAACACGTCGCCCGGATGTCAAAGACCGACGTGGTCATCATGTTCGGCCTGCGACGCCGGGTCTCGGGGTTTTCCGAACTGCTCGGAACGGTGGGCGAAACCGGCGCGCGGGTCGCGTTGATTTCCGACGAAGGCATGGCGATGAACCGCGACGTGGTCTGGCATTTCCGCTGCGCCACACGCTCTTCCGGACCGCTGTTCAGCCACGTCGGCGTCATGGCGCTGATCAACCTGATCGCCAACCGAACGATCGAGCTGGCCGCCGAATCGGGGCGCCGCAGGTTGCAGCACATTGAAGGCTACAACGACCTGCTGCGGGAACTCTGACCATATCGCCCTGCTGAAGACAGAAGCACCCCGAGAAAAATACTGTACGCAATCCGGGCGTTGCCGCGGCGCGGCGAAGAAAATATGTTTTCTTTTGTGAAAACTACTTTGTGTTTACACGAAAATCTGTTTTCATGAGCGCATCGAGTTTCGTCTCACCCAAAAAGGACATCACCATGCGCTCCCTCTTTGCCACCACCGCTTTGCTCTGCCTGGCCCAGGCCGCTGCTGCCGACCCTGTTTCGTTGCGCGTCCTTGGCCAACCGGTCGGCTCTGGCCTGATCCAACAGGAGAAGGAACAACCCTTCTTCGAAAACCTGGCCGAGACTTCCGGGATCGACGCGCAGGTCGAATACCTGCCCGTCGACGTGGCCGGCATCCCCGACAATGATGGCATGCGCGTGATCCGCACCGGGCTTTTTGACATCGTTTCCTTCCGCGGCCCGCAGGTCAGCCGGGACGAACCCACCATGCTGGGCCTCGACCTCGTCGGGCTGAACCCCGATTTCGAGAGTGGCAAGACCCATACCGAAGCCTTTCTGCCGGTGGTCGATTCCGCGGTGCAGGAGCGGTTCAATTCCAAGGTGTTGGGGGTCTGGCCGGCCGGTCCGCAGGTGATCTTCTGCAAGCCCGAAATTGGCGGGTTGTCCGATCTTGAGGGTCTGAAGGTGCGTGTCGGCGACCAGTCCGCCGCCGCCTTCGTGGGACAATTCGGCGCCACCGGCATCCCGCTGCCCTTCGGTGAGGTCCAGCAGTCGCTGGCCCGCGGCGTGGTGGACTGTGCCATCACAGGCCCCTCCTCGGCCAATTCCGCCGGCTGGCCGGAAGTCACCACCACCGTGCTGCCCATCGCGCTGCAACTGGCGATGAACGGCTATGCCATCAATCTCGACAGCTGGAACAAGCTCGACGGCGACCAGCAGGAGAAACTTCAGGGCGCCATCGACACGTTGGTCGACGATGTCTGGGCTTACTCCGAAGAGCTCTACTTGGACGCGATGAACTGCAACACCGGGCAGGAGCCCTGTGAACACGGCACCTCTTACAGCCTGAAAAGCGTGCCGGTCTCCGACGCCGATCTGAAGTCCGTCTCCGAGGCGCTGGTGGGCTCTTCGCTGCCGGCCTGGACCAAGCAGTGCAACGCGGTGCGTGAAAGCTGCGAGGCTGACTGGATGGCCTCGGTCGGCGCCAAGCTGGGCCTCTGAGGCCACTTGAAAGGGAGGGTTGCACCGATGAAGACCTATTCGCGGATCTGCGCGATCGTCTTCGGCCTGATGATGACGGCGCTCTGCGTCGTCATCGCGGTCGAGACCGTGCTGCGCAAGCTGCTCAATCATTCGCTGGCCGGCGTGGACGAGCTTTCGGGCTATGCCATCGCCATCGGCGCGCCCCTCTGCTTTGCCGTGACCGCGGTGGAGCGTAGCCACATCAGGATCAACCTGCTGCACATGCGCATGCCCGAGCGCATGCAGGCGGTGCTGAACCTGATCTCGGCCATGTCTCTGTCGGCGCTGGCGCTCTTCCTCCTCGTCTTCACCGTCCGCACGGTGCAGGAGACGCAGATGTTCGGTTCGGTCGCACAGACGCCGTGGATGACGCCGCTGATCTGGCCGCAATTGGCCTGGATGATCGGCATGGGCATCTTCACCTTGTCCACCGTCGCGCTGGCGGTGCGGGCGCTGATGCTGGCGGCGCGCCGCGACGGTCTGGCGCTGACCCGCGAATTCGCCCCGGAAACGGTCGAGGATGAATTGGAAGCCGAACTTTCCGATCTGGAGGCACGGGCATGAGCATTACCGTCATTTTCACCGGCTTCATGGTCATGTTGCTGCTGATGTTCCTGTCGATGCCGGTCGCGGTTTCGATCCTCACGGTGGGCGGCGTCGGCGGCTACATGGCCTACGGTATGCCGCTGGTCGAGACCATGGGCGGTGTCGTCTGGGGCACGCTCAACAACCCCGTCATGACCGCGATCCCGCTCTTCATGCTGCTGGGCGAGTTGTTGCTGCGCGGCGGCATCGCCGACCGGATGTTCGACACGCTGGCGGTCTGGCTGGGACGTCTGCCCGGCGGACTGCTGCATACCAACATCGGCACCTGCGCCTTGTTCTCGGCGACCTCCGGCTCCTCGGTCGCCACCGCCGCCACCGTGGGCACAATCGCGCTCCCCGCGCTTGGCGAACGCGACTATCCGGTGCGCCCTGCATTGGGCACGCTCGCTGCCGGCGGCACCCTCGGAATCCTGATCCCGCCCTCGGTCAACCTGCTGGTCTACGGCTCGCTGGCCAATGTCTCGGTCGGGCAACTCTTCATCGCCGGCATCCTCCCTGGGATCCTGCTGACGCTTCTCTTCTCGGCCTATGTCGCCTTCAGCTATCCGGACGCGGGACGCAATTCCAGCGCGCCGGAAGTCTCGAAGGCAGAAAAGCGCCGGCTCCTGCGTCACCTGATCCCGCCGGCGGTGATCTTTGGCATCGTCATGGGCTCGATCTACGGCGGGCTGGCCACGCCCACGGAAAGCGCGGCCCTCGGCGTGATCGCCGCCTTCTACTTCGTGTGGAAGGGCGGGCGGCTCAACTGGCACCTGCTGGAGAACTGCTTCATTCAGTCGGCTCGTACGTCCGGGATGGTGATCCTTGTCATCGTCTGTGCGCTGCTGTTGAACGTGACGCTGTCGATGACCGGCGGAACACAGGCCGTGACCCGCTGGGTGACAGGGCTCGGCCTTTCGCAGACCATGCTCTTGCTGCTTCTGGTGGTGTTCTACGTCATCCTCGGCATGTTCATGGACGCGATGTCGATGCTTGTGCTGACCGTGCCGATTGCAGTGCCGATGGTCACGGCGCTGGGCGTCGATCCGGTCTGGTTCGGGGTCTTCGTGGTGGTGATGTGCGAGATCGGACTGATCACGCCGCCGGTGGGCATGAACCTCTTCGTGGTGCAGGGCGTGCGCAAGGGCGGTGGCGATTTCAACGACGTGATCCGTGGCGCCACGCCCTTCGTGGTGATCATGATCGTCTTCGCGGGCCTGCTCGTCGCGGTGCCGCAGATCGCGATGTTCCTGCCTGACATGGCTGCGGGGCGCTGAGATGGAAACGATCCTGTCACCCTGCACCGCCCAAAAAACCGCCCGGCGCCGCATCCTCGTGGTCAATCCGAACGGCAACCCCGAGGTCACGCGCTTGGTTTCGGACGTGGCAACACGGCTGCTCGGTCCCAAGACCACGGTGCGAGTGGTCTACACGGCGGACAGTCCACACTCGATCGAGAACCCGGCCGATCGCAGCAAGGCTGAGCCCTTGGCGCTCGACCTGCTGGCGCAGCATCCAGGTTATGATGCCTATGTCATGGCGTGCTTCGACGATATCGCGATATCCGGTGCCCGGGAGTTTCTGGATGTGCCCATCCTTTGCGCGGCAGAGGCAGCCATCTCGCTTGCCAGGTTCTTCGCGCCACGCATCGCCATCGTCACGACGGTGGAAACGATGGTGCCGGGCATCCGCACGCTGGTAAAGTCGCTCGGCGCTGAAACGGTTTGCAGCGTCCGAGCCGCCGGGATCGGCGTCGCGACCGCGGCAGCGGGAGGGGCCGAAGTTGAAGCCAGGCTCGATGCCGCGATCGAACTCGCCCGTCGAGAGCACGGGGCGGGAGCGATCATTCTCGGCTCTGGCGGGCTGACCGGACGGGCCGAGACGCTCTCGGCCAGGCATGGCCTTCCTGTGATCGGCGCCATCGAGGCTTCGATTGCATTGGCCGAGGTTCTGGCCAACCTTCGGACCCGATAAAACTACTTTGAAGGCGTCCCGGGAACAGTCCCGGGGCGCTGTTTTCACGAGCGGACTTTGCCAGCCATGAGCACCCGGCCCGGCACGATTTACGGCTTCGCAAAAGTAAGACGGCCCCACGCGAATCGGCTCTCCACCACTTATTGACACGGTAGAAAATTTAAAATTGATTTTTTATCAGTATATTAAAAGTTATTTAATTTTTTATTTGATTTCTTTTCTTCCGTTCTACACCATCGCCGAAACCAAGTTTGGAGACTTCCAGATGCACACCAGAACACGCATTGGCCTGCTGACGCCTTCCTCGAACACAGTCATGGAACCGCGGGTCTGCGAGCTGCTGTCAGGCAACCCGGAAATCACCGCGCATTTCGCGCGGTTCCGTGTCACCAAAATCTCGATGGGGCGCGATGCACTCGATCAATTCACCTTCGAGCCGCAGCTCGCTGC
This sequence comes from Marinovum sp., assembly GCF_034669705.1. GTDB lineage: Bacteria > Pseudomonadota > Alphaproteobacteria > Rhodobacterales > Rhodobacteraceae > Marinovum. Next base: position 186,655 of record NZ_JAXMOR010000004.1, on the reverse strand, counting down.
CGCCGAATTGCTGGCGGAAGCCAAGTGCGACGTGATCGCTTGGGGCGGCACGTCCGGCGGGTGGCTCGGGGCGCAGAATGATGTCGAGCTGTGCAAGGCCATCACAGACCGCACCGGTGTGCCTGCCACCACCTCGACCCTTGCCACGCTTGATGGCTTTCGCGCCCTTGGCGCCGGCACCTACGGCCTTGCCACGCCTTACCTCGCCGAGGTGCAGGAGGCGATCGTCAGCAATTTTGCCGCGCTTGGCTTCGAGTGCCTCGATGAACGGCATCTGGAAGACCCCGGCAACTATTCCTTCGCGCAATACAAGGAGACGGAAGTGGCCGAATTGATCCGTCAGGTTGCCGCCGATGGACCCGGCGCCGTCGCCGTCTTCTGTACCAATTTCGACGGGCCCCGCGTAGCGCCCGACATCGAGCGCGCCACCGGCATTCCGGTGCTCGACAGCATTTCCGTCACCCTCTGGCATGCCCTGCGGCTTGCCGGAGTCGACACCGCGGCCCTCGCCAAATGGGGCCGGATATTCCGCTACGAGCTGCCTTCTGGGGCCCGCAGCGGTGGCACGCCTGTTTCGGCGTAATCGCGGCTTTCGCCGCAACACATCCGATGGGAGGAAAGACATGAAGACTTTGATGACCCTGGCCACGACAGCGCTGATTGCCGTCAGCGCCACGGCCCAGGCCGAGACTTACCAGTTCAAGGCGCTCGGTCAACCGGTCGCCACCGGCCTGATACAGAAGAACGTCGAACAGCCGTTTTTCGAGAACTTTGCCGAAAAGACTGGCATCGACGCCGAGATTGACTACAAGCCGCTCGACGTGACCGGCATCAAGGACACCGAGCAGCTGCGCATTCTCAAGGCGGGCCTGTTCGACATTGTCTCGCTGCGCATGAGCCAGATTTCGCGTGACGAGCCGACGATCCTCGGGCTGGACCTCGTCGGTCTCAATCCCGACTACGCTACCGGCCGCGAGACCGTGGCGGGCTTTGCCGACAAGGTCGACGCGCAGCTGCAGGCGAAGTTCAACACCAAGCTGCTGGGGGTCTGGCCCTTTGGTCCGCAAGTGCTCTTCTGCGAGCCCGAGATCGGTCAGCTTGCCGATCTGAAAGGCAAAAAGGTCCGGGTCTACGACCAGAATCTCGCGAATTTCGTCTCCTCGGTCGGCGGCACGCCGGTGCCGATCGGCTTTGCGGACGTGCACCAGTCGCTGGCCCGTGGCGTTGTCGACTGCGCCATCACTGGCCCAAGCTCGGCAAACTCCGCCGGCTGGCCCGAAGTGACCAACTACATGCTTCCGGTGGCCTTTCAGCTGGCGCTCAACGGATACGGCATGAACCTCGATGCCTACAACCAGCTCTCGGGCGAGGATCAGGCCAAGCTCGATGCCGGCTTCGATGCGCTGGTCGAGGAAATCTGGACGTATTCAGAAGGACTGTTCGACGATGCAGTGCGTTGCAACGTGGGCCAGAAGCCCTGCGAGACCGGCAAGGAATATGACCTCAAGCTGGTCGAGATCACCAAGGCCGACAAGGATATCATCGAGAACGCGGTGAACGAGATCTCTTTCCCGGCCTGGGCTGAGATCTGCGACAAGCAGAACCCGTCCTGCTCGGCCGACTGGAAATCGGCGCTCGCCCAATGACCGACGAGACAGCCAACGGGGCCCAAGTGGCCCCGTCTTCCCCCGCCGTGGGACAGCTTGCCGGAGGGCACGTCATGGAAAGTTTCGCCGCCTTCGCCGCCCGCCTGTTCGGCATCGCGCTGGTCTCACTCTCGCTCTTCGTCTCGGTCGAGACAGTGGCGCGCAAGCTGTTCAACTTCTCCTTCGAGGGCGCGGACGAACTGGGCGGCTACGTGCTGGCGGTGGGCTCATCGCTGGCCTTCGTGGTGGCATTGGTCGACCGCGCGCATATCCGCATCGACGTGTTGCACGCGCGGTTTCCGAAGCGGCTTCAGGCGATCATGGACTGGCTCTCCATTGTTTCGATCGCCGGGCTCGGGCTCTTCATCCTCTACGTGGGCCGCATCGTGATCGTCGATACCATGGCCTATGGCTCGACCGCGCCGACACCTTGGGCAACGCCGCTGATCTGGCCGCAGGGGGCGTGGTATGCGGCGCTTTGCCTGTTTGCCCTGACCGCGATTTACATGGCGGTGCGCGCGACGGTGCAGGTGGTGCAGGGCCGGCTCGACCAGGTCAGCGCCGAGTTCCACCCGAAAGGCGCTGTCGAGGAACTTCAGGAAGAAATGAGCGATCTGGAACGGCGCTAAGGCGCCGCCCTTCGTCGGAATGGACCGGGTGCCGCTGCGCCCCGGAAATGGGAGGCAATCATGGGCGTAGGCTCTGTATTCGTAGGCTTTTTCGGGATGATGGGGCTTTTGCTCATGTCACTTCCGATTGCCGTCATCATGGTGGTGCTGGGGGTCATCGGCGGGGTGCTGCTCTATGGCTGGCCGCTGCTGAATTCGATGGGTCCGGTGATCTGGGGGGTGCAGAACGAGAACATCCTCACCGCCATACCGCTGTTCATCCTGCTGGGCGAACTGCTGCTCAGAAGCGGCATCGCCGACCGGATGTACGGCGCGCTGGCGATCTGGCTGAACCGGTTGCCGGGCGGGCTTTTGCACACAAATATCGGCTGCTGCGCACTCTTCGCCGCCACCTCCGGCTCTTCGGTCGCGACGGCGGCGACCGTGGGCACGGTGGCGCTGCCCAACCTCAAGGCGCGCGGCTACGGCGCCCGCCAGGCGCTCGGGTCACTGGCCGCCGGCGGCACCCTGGGCATCCTGATCCCGCCCTCGGTCAACCTGCTGATCTATGGTTCGCTGGCCAACGAATCGATCGGGCAATTGTTCATTGCCGGCATCATCCCCGGGATCGCGCTGACGTTGCTGTTCATGGTCTATATCGCGGCGGAATCCTATTTTATCCCCGCCTCGACCGGCGAAGACGAGCCACGCGTTCCCCTGTCAGTCAAGATCGCGGCGCTCCAGCACCTTGTGCCGCCGGCAATCATCTTTGCGGTGGTCATGGGCTCGATCTACTTCGGCATCGCCACACCCACCGAATCCGCGGCTCTCGGCGTCGTGGTGGCGCTGGCTTTTGCCGCCCGCGAAGGCAAACTGTCGCTCGAGTTCTTCGACAACTGCTTCCGCCAGACCGCCAAAACCACGGGAATGATCCTGCTGATCATCACCGCGGCCTTCATGCTGAACGTCACCCTGGCGCTCGGCGGCATTGCGCAGACCATGACCGAATGGGTGGCATCCTTTGGCCTGTCAGCCTGGGCGCTGTTGATGGCGCTGATCGTCTTCTACCTGTTTCTCGGCATGTTCATGGACGTGCTCTCGATGCAGGTACTGACCATCCCTGTGGCCCTGCCCATCGTCACCGCGGTCGGCATTGACCCGATCTGGTTCGGCATCTTCATCGTGCTGATGTGCGAACTGGGAATGATCACCCCGCCGGTTGGCATGAACCTCTATGTCGTGCAAGGCGTGCGCACCGACGGCGGGCCGTTCCGCGACGTTGTCCTGGGGGCGATCCCTTACGCGCTGATCATGGTGCTCTTCACCATCCTTCTGATCTTCGTGCCGCAGATCGTCACGTGGCTGCCGGAAACCATGAGTGGGCTGGGGCGATGAAAGAACCAAGCTGGAAACTGGGGGCGGCCGCATTGTCGGCCGCCTACCGCGCAGGCCGCACCGATCCGGTTACGGTCGCGGAGGGCCTCACTGCGCGCATCGCATCGCTCAACCCCAAACTCAACGCCTATGTCGCGCTTGCCGATGACTTTTCCGAGCAGGCGGCGGCGTCGCGCCTTCGCTGGTCCGCGGGCCAGCCACTGTCGCCGCTCGATGGCGTGCCAGTCGCGGTCAAGGACAACCTGCATGTCATGGGGTTGCCCACCACATGGGGCAGCCGCGCACTGGACGGCCCGGCCATGGCGGACGAACTGCCGGTGGCGCGGCTCCGGGCCGCCGGTGCCCTGCTGGTCGGCAAGACCAATACGCCGGAGTTTGCTGTCGAAGGCTATACCTCCAACGCCCGTTTTGGCACCACCCGCAACCCCTGGGACCCGGCGCTGACGCCAGGCGGCTCCTCCGGGGGATCGGTGGCCGCGGTGGCGGCGGGGCTGGCCTGCATCGCCATCGGCACCGACGGCGGCGGCTCGACCCGCCGCCCCGCCGGCCATACCGGGCTCTACGGGTTGAAACCTTCGATCGGGCGCATCGCGCGCGGCGGCGGCCTGCCGCAAATCCTGATGGATTTCGAGGTGATCGGCGCCTTTGCCCGCGAACTTGCGGACCTGACCCCGCTCTACCGCGTGCTGGCCGGGCCGGACCGCGGCGACCCCGCCTCGCGCTCGCTGCCAGAGGCCCCCACCACGCGCCAGGGTCTGCGCATCCTGTCGGTGCCGCTGCTTGACGCGCACCCCTGCGATCCACAGATCCTCGCAGCCCATCGCGCCCTCGTGGGTCGGCTCCAGGACCTAGGTCATCATGTGACGGAAGGCGCGCTGCCGCTCGATCTCACCGAGATCGATGCCTTCTGGGGAAGATTTGCGCAAATCGGCCTGGCACAGATTGCCGCGACCCTGCCCGGGATGCAGACCAAGGCCGCGCCGCAGTACCTCGCCATGGCCGAAGCTGGCAGCGGTGTGCCCGCCGTTGAGCTGTTCGCTGCGCTTCAGGCGGTGCAACGGCTCAGGACCGATTGTTCGCGTCTGTTTGGCGACTGGGATGTCATCGTGATGCCCTGCGCCGCCGCCCAGCCCTGGCCCGCCGATCAGGGCCACCCCGAGAAGATCGCCGGCCAGCCGGTCGGACCGCGCGGCCATGCCATCTATACCGGCTGGGTCAATGCCGCCGGGCACCCGGCGCTGGCAGTGCCCGCCGGTCGGGACGCGGCCGGCCTGCCAATCGGCTGCCAGCTGATCGGAGATATGGGCGCGGAGAACCAGCTGCTTGATCTCGCCGCGACGCTTGCGACGACAGAAAAGCGGACCTGGAACTGGCCCGCCTTCGCCCTTTCGTCAGCCAGGTCGGCCGAGGTGCAGTGACACCTCGCCGAGGCCGTCGATCCGCCCGAGGATCGCGGCCTCGGTCTTGACGTAAGGCAGTCCGTTGAGCGAGCCCGTGATCACCACCTGCCCAGGATTCAACCCGCCGCAATGGTCACCGACCATCTCTTCGAGCACGAGGAAATTCTCAAAGGCATCCCCCCCCGGCACCTTGGCTGCACCGTCGAGCAGCAGGTCGTCACCGCAGCGCAAGGACGCCTGTATCTCGCCCATCGGCAGATCCTGCCAGGCTTTGACCGGCGCGCCCAGCACCAGCCCACCATTGATCTGGTTGTCTGCCAGCTTCAGCATCGGCGTCGCATCGTCAGTCAGTCGGGTGCGGACAATCTCGATCACTGGCAGGGCCGAAAGACAGTCCGCCACCCGACGCCGGCGGTCCGGCGCGTCCCGCGGCGGCAAGGGCGCGTCGACGCGAAATGCAATCTCCAGCTCGATGCCGATGGCCTCATTGGCAGGTACGGCCAGCTCCGCGGGGTTGTCGATCAGATCGGCGGCAAGGATCGGCGCCATGATCCGTGGCGCGTCTGGCTTGTTGGCCACCTTGAACGCGCCGACAGGCCCGCAAGCCGCGACCACGCCAGCCTGAACGGCATAGGCGTCGCGCTCCGAGAGCGGCGATTCTGTGAACCTGCGCGCATCGACCGGGCGGCCGCTGCGGCGAGCTTGCAACATGGCATCCACAAGCAGATCGCCCTGTGATAAATTATTCATTTTGTTCTTTCTTTCAGTGAGTTAGTGTGATCTTAATTGTATGTTTTTTAATTTTCCACGGCAAGCTGTGTCGTCTACAAAAGTCTGTTCTGGGGCGGACTTCGGGAGAGAGCACAAGGGGGGCGTGATGAAAACGCGCAAGACCGAGCATCAACGGCGCCGAATGACCAGCCGAGGCAAGCAGGTGATCAGCCGCATCCCCCTGCATGAGCAGGTGGCTGACGAAGTGCGCCGCATGATCATCAGTGGAACCCTTGCCCCGGGCGAGAAAATCCGCATCTCCGAGCTGGCTGAAGAGCTCGACGTCTCGATGACTCCGATGCGAGAAGCCTTGAAGATCCTCGCCAAGGAATCCCTCGTCGAGCTGATGGCAAATCGCGGCGCCCGGGTTTCGGAGATCTCGGTCGAAGGCACGCGGTCGCTTTTCGAGGTGATCTCGCGGCTTGAGGCGCTGGCCGCCGAACTGGCCGTCCAGAGGATCACCGACGACGAACTGGCCCGGCTGGATGACCTGCATGCCCAAATGCTCAAGAGCCACGCCGCCGGCGATCTGCCCGGCTATTTTGACTGCAATCTCAAAATACACAATCTGGTGGTCGATGCGGCCAAGAACCCCGATTTGACCCGGGTTCGGACCTCGCTCGGCTTTCACGTCGAGCGTGCGCGGTTCCTGTCTGTCACCACCTCAGCGCACCGCGCAGTGTCGATGGAAGATCACTCGAAGCTGATGCGAGCACTCAAGGCCCGCGACGCCGATGCCGCCCGTGACATCTGGCAGGTACACCTGCAACGCGCGGGTGACGAGGCCTGCAGGCTGGTCGAGCAATGGCAGGAAGAGGTCGGCGTTGGCGCAGGAGGCTGATCGGGTCTGTGGCCTGAAAAAAGGCCGGGCACGTGGCCCGGCCAGTTCAGGGAGCATTAAAATTAGAGCGTTTCGCGTTTTACTTGCGACACCCTGCATCATCTAACGCGTTGAAATCTTTGATTTCAGGCAGCGTTAGATGATGCAGGTTAAACGCGAAACGCTTTAAGCTGCGCGTACGTGTCGTTCGCCAGCATTTGCCGTGGCGAGGAAATCCAGGGCCGCCTGTGCACCGCCCCTGGTATGGGGCACCGCGGCGCGGGCGAGGCCCATCTCGATGCCCGCCAGCGTGCCCATCAGCATCAGATCGTTGAAATCCCCAAGATGCCCGATGCGGAACACCCGGTCCTGAAGTTGCCCGAGCCCGTTGCCAAGCGACATGTTCAACTCGCCATGGATTATCCGGCGCAGCGCATCCGCTGAATGGCCGTCGGGCATCATAACCGCCGTCAGCACCGGAGAGCGATGTTCCGGCACCCGGCACAGCACCTCAAGTCCCCAGCCAGCCACCGCACGCCGGGTCGCCTCACCATGGCGTTCGTGCCGCGCGAATACCGCCTGAAGCCCCTCTTCGTGGAGCATTTCCAGCGCCTCGACCAGCCCGTAAAGCATGTTGGTGGCCGGGGTATAGGGGAAATATCCGGTCTTGTTGGCGGCGATCATTTCGCCCCAATCCCAGAACGACCGCGGCAGCGACGCCTTCTCAGAGACGGCCAGCGCCTTGGCGCTTACCGCGTTGAAGGACAGACCCGGCGGCAGCATCAGCCCTTTCTGCGATCCGCCGATGGTCACGTCGACGCCCCAGGCGTCATGCTGATAAGCGACTGACCCCAGTGACGAGATCGTGTCCACCATCAGGAGCGCCGGGTGTCCGGCGGCATCAATGGCGGCGCGCACGGCAGCGATATCCGACACCGCTCCGGTGGAGGTCTCGTTATGCACGACGCAGACCGCCTTGATTGCGTGACCGCTGTCTGCGTGTAGATGATCCTCGATCGCCGCCACATCGGCCCCTTGGCGCCAGTCGGTCTCGATCACCTGGGGGTCAAGGCCAAGCCGCCGGGCCAGCCGCTGCCAGAGCCAGGCGAAATGCCCGGTCTCGCACATCAGGACTGCATCGCCCGTTGACATGGTATTGGCCAGAGCTGCCTCCCAGGCCCCGGTGCCAGAGGCCGGATAGATGATGACATCCGCCTCGGTGCCGAAAATCGTCTTCATTCCGTCAAGCGCGCGACGGCCAAGGTCGCCGAACTCCGGAGAGCGGTGATCCATGGTGGGATGGTCGATTGCCCGCAATACGCGGTCGGGCACCGTACTGGGGCCGGGTATCTGCAGGAAGTGACGTCCGGGTTTGCGCATCTCTGGTCTCCAAAGCTTGATTTCATCCGTTGCTACAGCAGCTTAAGCTATTTTAGATTTTTAATCTAATTATTTCTATCTTGCTGTTTTTGCGCGGTTTATTGCATTTTATGCTGCAAGTGCACCAGCAGTTGAGCCTTGGAAGAAGCGGCGGGGCGAATCGGTTCGATCCGGGGCCGTCGGCGCGCGGTCGAGTGACGTCCGCTCAGATCCCCATATCTGGCGGGCCGCACTCGAGAAACCGACCCCGGCCCTTCGCAGCGTGTAACGCGCCGCCCGCGATCACGACTTCGCCGCGCGACAGAACCGTCTCTGGCCAGCCGGTGACCTGGCGGTCCTCGTAAGGTGTATAATCGACGTTGTGGTGCAGCATGTCATTACTGACTGTCACCACGCGGTCGACATCCCAAATCGCCAGATCGGCGTCAGTCCCGACGGCAATCGTGCCCTTGCGGGGATAGAGCCCGTAGAGCCGCGCCGGGTTGGTCGCGGTCAAGGCCACGAATTGGTTGAGCGAGATGCGCCGCTGCCCAACACCTTCGGAAAACAGCAGCGGCAGCCGGGTTTCCACGCCGGGAATGCCGTTGGGCACATGGGCAAAGCTCGCACCATCACCGCAGAGCTTCTTGCCGGTCTTGCTGTCATAGGCAAAGGGCGCGTGATCTGACGAGAACACCTGAAAGGTGCCGTTGGCCAACCCGCGCCAAACGCTCTCCTGGCTGGCGGTGTCGCGCGGTGGCGGCGAGCAGATATGCTTGGCGCCCTCGAAGCCCTCGAGGTCGAGATCAGCGGCAGTGAGAAGGATATATTGCGGGCAGGTCTCGGCGAACACTCTGAGCCCCTTGGCGCGGGCGGCGGCGATCTGCTCCATCGCCTCGCCACCCGAGACATGTACCACCAGCATCGGCACGTCGACGATCTCGGCCAGCGAAATCGCTCGGTGCGTCGCCTCACGCTCAGCGATCGCCGGGCGCGCGTCAGCGTGAAAGCGCGGCGCGGTCTGGCCGGCCTGTTCCAGTGCCTCGGTCAGCCAGGCGATAGCGTCGGAGTTCTCGGCGTGGATCATGGTCAGCGCGCCTTCGCGCTTTGCCAGGGCCAGCACCTCGATGATCTGACGGTCGTTCAGCTTCAAATCGTCATAGGTGGTGTAGACCTTGAATGAGGTATAGCCCTCGCGGATCAGCGCTGGAAGCTCCTGTCCCAGCACCTGCGGAGTGGGGTCGGTGACGATCAGGTGGAAGGCGTAGTCGATCACCGATTTGCCCTCAGCGCGGGCATGGTAGTCCTCGATTGCGGCGCGCAGGCTCTGGCCTTTCTGCTGGCACGCGAAGGGGATCACGGTGGTGGTGCCGCCAAATGCGGCGGAGCGTGGCCCACTGTCGAAGTCATCGGCCATGACCGATCCGTCGCTGCTGGGCTGATCGAAATGGCAATGTGCATCGACCCCACCGGGCAGGATCAGCTTGCCACTGGCGTCAATCTCTTCGCGGCCTGACCTGAGCGCACGGCCCAGCGCAGTGATGACGCCGCCGGAGATACCAATATCGGCGTCAAAGATGTCGGCGGCGGTGGCGATCCGGCCGCCGCGGATGACGAGGTCAAATTCGGTGCTCATGTCTTTCCCTTCTGGATGGATGGGCGCGCATGACTCAGCCGCCAAGTTGCGCCAGGACTTCTATTGTCTGCGCCCCCGAGACCATCAGGTGCTGCTGCCAGATCCGCCGCGCCCCTTCCGGATCACGGGCCTCGAAGGCCCGCATCAGTTCTTGGTGTTCCTGCATAGCCGCGCCGCGCCGACCGTCGTTGCCAAGCGCGATATAGCGCACCCGTTCGGCCTGCCGCGCCAGTCGTGCACGCTGGTCAGCAAGGATCGGATTGCGGGCGAACAACACGATCTGATCATGGATCCGGCGATTGAGATCGAAATACCTGTCCCGTCCAGCGGTTCCGGCGACGTCCTGCATTTCTTCGTGCAGGCTCAGCAACTCTGCCAGTTCCGCGTCGGTCATCCGCTTGCAGGCCAGTTCAGCGGCCAGCGCCTCGGTGCCCGAGATCACTTCAAAGAGATGCCGGGTCTGTTCGACTGTCACCGCCGAGATGCGCGCGCCCCGGTTTGGCGTCATCTCGATCAGATGCTCGCTGGCCAAGAGCTTGATCGCTTCCCTGAGGGGGGTGAGCGAAACGCCGATCTCTTCGGCGAGTTCATTGACCGCAAGACGGGTGCCGGGGGGAAGTTGGCAGGTTATGATCCGGTCGCGCAGCTCCTCCGCCACGCGTTCATGCAGGTGCTGGCGGCCCAGCCGCACCTTCTTTACCGGTTCCGCCATGCCGTTCCTCGTTCTCTGGTTCATCACAAAAGCTCCGGCCGGGTCCGGCGATCACGCACGGTCCGCGCGCGCGATCCGGGCTGCCAGAGCGTCGCTGAGCCCGATCGAGGGTTTGGCCGCCGGTCGCGCGAAGCCGCCGCGTGACGCGCCCACCGGACGCAGCGCCGCCAAGGTCACCGCCTGTCGCAGCGCCGCCGCGGCGCAATCGACAATCGGCACGGGAATGCGGTCACGCACCTGTTCCGCCAGCCCCGAAAGAGGCGCCCCTGCAAGCACGATGACATCGGCACCGTCTTCATCCACGGCGCGCATTGTCAAATCGACCAGCAGGTCGGCCTTCTCCTCTTGCACATCCGAGATGGAGTGGAACTCGCCGTCAAGCATCCGGATCGAGGCGCATCGCGCGCCCAGCCGGTGCCAATCGACGCATTCCCGGTACCACGGTCCGAGCGCCTGCGCGAAGGTCACGATGGAAAACTGTCCGCCCAGCATGCAGGCGGTCAGCATCCCGGCCTCGGCCAGCCCGACCACCGGAATGTCGAACAGCTCGCGCGCCGCACCCAACCCCGGATCACCAAAGGCCGCGACGATCGCCCCATCGTACTTATGATGCCGTTCGGCGAGGATTTCGAGCACCGAGAGCCCGCCCAGCACCGCCTCGGTCCGGGTCGAGATATACGGCACCCCGGTCGTGGCGGTGATGCAGTCGAGTGTCACCCCCTCGGGCAGGACTTTGCGGGCCGCCCCGGTCAGCAGCTCGGTCAGCGCTTCGGTGGTGTTAGGATTGATAAGAAGTATCTTCATGGCATTGCTACTTTCACGCGATCAATATCCGGGTACGCGGGGCAGCCACGTCACGATATCGGGGAAGACCGGGCACAGGGTGAGCACGGCATATGCGCATCGCCGGATCGGGGGTCGAGCCCAGCGCCGAGGCCCAGACCACCGCCGCGTCTGAAACAGCTGCCAGCATCATGTCGGCAACAATCGGCACACGTGCCAGCCCGCCGTGCAAGCGCCGGACAAGCCAGTTTGGGAAGCGGACTGTCCGGGTCATGATTCCGGCGCGTACCGTGTCAGGGCGGCAAAATCGGCCCAAGCCAATATCAGTTTCATCAGACGTCTCCCATATCAACCATCAAAGCACAGAACCGCATCTCGAGAGGCCGAATCCACACGCTGCCCCACCTCAAACAAGTTCGATCCGACAAGAGTAAAAAGCAAACCAATTTTTTATTTTTAATCATTTTCAATTTATCTGCTTGGAAAAGGTATACTTAGCGAAAATTGGTCTAGGTCCGCGTTGCAGTATGCGCAAAGTTAACACGGCGTGGCCGGTCGGGATTTCACAACTGGCAACTGGCAACAGGCCCCGGCGCTGCGCTCCATGCCCGACCGTCGGCCTGATGCCTTGGCAGACCTGATGTCCCACTGGGCCGCCGAGGGCGACTGCGTGATGGAGACCGGCTGGCCGAACATGCGTGTGACGGTTTCGCAAGGTGGCTGGATGGGCATGGTCCCGACGAACAGGGAAATTGCCAAGCGGAGCCTTGATCCCGGTCGGGTGAGGCGTCCGGGTTTTTCAGACACATGTCGGCGACCGCGATGGCAAAGTCCCTGCCGTAGTCGTCCGAAATCAGTTCGACCATCATTGCGGTCGCCGCCGATCCGCCTCCACAGGTCAGCAGACCCCCATCTTTCTCAAATCGGGCACTGCTGGGTGCAAGGTCGGGAAACGCTTCAATGAAGCCGGGCTGGTTTTCCCAATGCAGGGTAAAGCGCTTGCCGTCCAGCAATCCGGCGCGAGCCAGCGTGGCGGCGCCGGTGCAGATGCCGCCGACCTGCCCGCCGAAGCGCGCGTGCTTCCTGATGGCGGCGATCACCTGTTGCGATGCCACCTCGGTGCCGCGATTTCCGGAGCAGACAAAGAGTTGCAACTCCGGGGGGATCGCAACGAGACCACCGTGCACCGAAACCTCCAGGCCCGTGGATGAGCGCACCGGGGTTCCTTCCTCGGAGAAGACGCGCCAGCCATAGAGCGGCTTGCCCGCCAATTGATTGGCGATCCGCAACGGGTCTATGGCGGAGCTGAAGGCGAGCAGCGTGAATTCCGGCAAGAGCAAGAAACCGAACCAACGCGTGGGCATGAGCCTATCTATCGGATAGCTGAAGGCCCCTTCCGGGATCACGGGCGTATCATCGTTCAACACGTGGCTCGGCTTGACGCTCATCTCGCCCCCCTCGCGATACGCGCTGCGGCATAGGAACGGATTTCGTGCAGCAGGCTGAAGACCGTGGCCGTCGATGTTCGTGCGTTGCCTTCGGACGCCGCGTTCTCGATATCGACGGTGTAGCTGCAGATCGGCGAGCGGACTTCGTAGCTGTGCCGGTTGCCGGTGGCCGAAGGGTCCGCGATCAGCTCCACCGAGATGCCTTCGAACCCGGGTCCTGCCAGGGCGAGCGCAGCCACGACGTTGGCATTTTGGGGAAACAGACGCGCGGCCTCTCGCGCGGTGCCGGTGAAAAACGTTGTCGGTGCCGTCAATCCGTCATGGCGCACGTGGTTCTCGGCCGGCGTAGCTTTCCAGGCGGCGGGCGGTTTGGCGCCACGATATGTGACCTCGACACTCCCGGCACTCGAAAGCGCGGCCAGAAGATCGAGCCCGCCGATCGCGCCACAAGGTAGGATCATCCGTGATGCGCCGCGTCCGGCCGCAAGGGTCAGCCTGTCGTGTAACTCTGCGTCGGCCAAGGCACCGACCGAGACAATCAGACAGTCGATCCCCGCAAGAAGCAGGGGCTCAACGTGCCGGTCCACCGCCGACTGCCCGGCACATTCGACCACCAGATCAGGGTGTGCGGACTGCAACGCTTCGCGAGACGTCACAAACTCGATCGGTCCAGGCCCACCCGTTCCGCGCGACTGCGCCCGCGCGGCCTCCAGGGCCTGCGGGCGCACCTGTACGGTAAATTGTTCGGTCAGTTCACCAGAGAGAAGCCGGACAAGATGGCGCGAGATGTTTCCGTAACCGATGAGCCCCAGTCGCATCCCGCCGCCTTTCCCCTATCAGCTTTCACCCGCGGTGACGTCGCGATACCAGCGCACGATCTGCTGACGCGCTTCTTGGTCCATCTGGATGGCGTTCGGCGGCGGCATGGCGTGGCTGCGGCCGGCCTGAAGGTAGATCTGGTCCGCGTGGCGCGCCACGTCCGCCTGGGTTTCCAGCACGACGCCCTTGGGTGGCCAATGCATCCCTTCCCAGGACGGCTCGCGTCCGTGGCACATGGAGCAGTTGCCGACCACCGTGTTGAAGGCGTCCTCAAACGTGTCCGCCGAGGCGAATTTCTGCTCGTATGGCGTCAACGCGCGAGCTTCGCTTTCCTCGTAGGTGTCCATCCCTGGCTGGGTCGACAGCCATGCGATCAGGATCATGATCACCACGGTCACGAGCCATGTCCAACTCGGACCCTTGCCGGTGCGGTGCATGGTGTTGAAGTAGTGCCGGATGGTCACGCCGGTCAGGAAGATGAGGCTGGCGATAATCCAGGCATACTGGGTCCCGAAGGCCAGCGGATAGTGGTTCGACAGCATCAGGAAGACGACCGGCAGCGTCAGGTAGTTGTTGTGGGTCGAGCGCAGCTTGGCGATCTTGCCGTACTTGGCGTCAGGGGTGCGTCCGTTCTTGAGATCGTCCACCACGACGCGCTGGTTGGGCATGATCTGGAAGAACACGTTGGCGGTCATGATGGTCGCGGTGAAGGCGCCGAGGTGCAGCAGCGCCGCGCGGCCGGTGAAGATCTGGTTGTAGCCCCAGGCCATCGCCACCAGGATCGCGAACAGCAGCAGCATCAATAGCGTCGGCGTCCCGCCCAGCTTCGACTTGCACAGGAAGTCATAGGCGATCCAGCCGATGGTCAGCGAGCCGCCGGAAATCAGGATTGCCTGCCACAACGAAAGTTCCATCTTCGTCGGGTCGATCAGGAACAGCTCGCCGCCGACCCAGTAGATGATCATCAGAAGCGCGGCCCCCGACAGCCATGTCGAGTAGCTCTGCCACTTGTGCCAGGTCAGGTGCTCGGGCATCTCGGCCGGAGCCACCAGGTATTTCACCGTGTGATAGAAGCCGCCGCCGTGGACCTCCCATTCCTCGCCATGCGCGCCGTCGGGCAGGTTCGGGTTGGGCTTGAGCATCAGATCGAGCGCCACGAAATAGAACGACGCGCCGATCCAGGCCATCGCGGTGATGATGTGGAGCCATCGCACGGAGAAGGCGATCCAGTCCCAAATGATTGCCAGGTCGTACATGGCGGTCCTCCCAAGGATTCGAGTTCACGGCCAGACTAGCCGAGTGCAATTTGTTCTGGTATCGCTGTGAAACACCAAGCAGTCTCAAAGAAAACCGAACAATGTCCTATTTCGACAGCATCCGCACCTTTGTCCGTGTCTACGAATTGGGCAGCATGTCCGCCGCCGGGCGCGACCTGAGAATTTCGCCGGCAGTGACCTCGGCGCGGATCGCGCAGCTCGAGGAACATCTCGGCGTGCGACTGTTCCAGCGCACCACGCGGTCTCTGAACCCGACGGAGCAGGGCAAGTCGTTTTATCGCGGGGCAATCGAGATCCTTGAAGCGGTCGAGAATGCCGAGGCTCAGATCGTCGACATGACAGAGAACCTCAAGGGCTCGTTATACGTGGCAGCTCCGCTTGGCGTGGGGCGAAGGTTGATTGCGCCGGCCGTGCCGGATTTTCTGGATGATTATGCAGAGGTCAGCATTCGTCTGAGGCTGACGGACCGAAAGGTCGATCTTACGACCGAAGGGCTGGACCTTGCTTTTTTCCTTGGCCAGCCCGAGGACAGCAACTTGCGAATCCGCAAGATCGCTGACGTCGCGCGTGTATTGGTTGCCGCGCCATCTTACTTGGAAAAGCGCGGGATGCCGGCAAATGGTCAGGACATTCTTGCGCAAGGACACGAATGTCTCAGCCTGCGGTTTCCCGGTGCCGCCGAGTTTCAGTGGAGATTGATGACCAATGAAGGCCCTGAGCGTTTTCCGGTCAGGGGGCGCTATGAATCCGACGATGGCGACGTGTTGACCGATTGGGCCTTGGCGGGGCGAGGCATCGCGATGAAACCGATTTTCGAGATTTCCGAACACTTGAAAACAGGCGCCCTGATTCCCGTGGCCCTCGAAACGCCGCCGGAGCCCATCCAGATGGCATGCCTCTACACACACAGACGCGGTCAGGATCCGAAAACGCGTTTGTTCATGGACTTCATGATCGAACGGATTGGTGCTACGGTTCGTGACACTAATCTGAATAGCGATCGGCGCTCAGCTTCCCCGGTACGTGCCGTAGCCAAAAGGCGATAGCAGAAGCGGCACATGGTAGTGCGAGGCTTCCGACATGCCGAACCGGATTGGGATGATGTCGAGGAATCGCGGCTCTTCGGGCGGTGTGCCGCAGGCATCCAGGTACGCCCCGGCGTGGAACACCAACTCGTAGGTGCCGGTCTCGAACTTGTCCGCAGGCAGGATCTGCTCGTCGGTGCGCCCGTCGTCGTTGGTTTTCAGCGTCTTGAGCAGAGTCCGGGTGTCGCCCTGGATGCGAAAGAGCTCGATCTCCAGGCCTTCTGCCGGGCAGCCGCGGGCCGTGTCGAGGACGTGAGTTGTCAGATAGCCGGTCACAGGGGGACTCCTTTATTGCTTGCCGTTTTCTAGTCGGGAAACGGGCGGCGACACAAACGGGGCCGTGCAAGAGGCTCCTTTCGTCTTTTTTTGAAAAACAAACGCGATTTTATGTCCTATGAAGGAGGGGACGAAAAGGAGTACCGCATTGACACGATATCCGCGCGACATGATCGGTTACGGCCCCCGCATCCCCGACGCCCAATGGCCGAACGGAGCGAAGGTGGCCGTGCAGTTTGTGCTGAATTACGAGGAGGGCGGCGAGAATTGCGTGTTGCACGGCGACGCGGCCTCCGAGGCGTTCCTGTCGGATATTCCGGGGGCTTCGATGTGGCCGGGCCAGCGCCACTGGAACATGGAATCGATCTACGAATATGGCGCGCGGGCCGGCTTCTGGCGGCTGCACCGCCTGTTCACCGGTGCGGGCATCCCGCTGACCATCTATGGCGTCGCCTCGGCTCTGGCTCGCAATCCCGAGCAGGTGGCGGCCATGAAGTCGGCTGGCTGGGAGATCGCAAGCCACGGCCTGAAGTGGGTCGAGCACAAGGACATGCCCGAAGATCAAGAGCGCGCGGCTATTGCCGAGGCGATCCGGCTTCATACCGAAGTGGTGGGTGAGGAACCGCGCGGCTGGTACACCGGGCGCTGCAGTGAGAACACCGTGCGGCTGGCGGCAGAGACAGGGCAGTTCGACTATATCTCGGACACTGTCGACGACGATCTGCCCTACTGGCGAGAATACGGCGACCGCGACCAGCTGATCATTCCATACACTCTGGAAGCCAACGACATGCGCTTTGCCACAGCGCCGGGCTGGGTGACGGGCGAGCATTTCGGCAGCTACCTCAAGGACGCCTTCGACACGCTGTATGCCGAGGGCCAAGAGGGCAGCCCGAAGATGATGTCGATCGGGCTGCACTGCCGTCTGGTGGGGCGACCGGGCAAGATCGCGGCGCTGAAGCGGTTCATCGACTATATCCAGGGGTTCGACGACGTCTGGTGCCCGTCACGGCTGGAGATTGCCGAGCACTGGGCGAAAACCCATCCGCATGCACGGCGCGAGCGCCCCTCCGAAATGGAACGCGACGCCTTCGTGGCGAAATTCGGCAGCATCTTCGAGCACTCGCCCTGGATTGCCGAAGGAGCCTACGACTTGGAACTGGGGGCCGCGCATGACACGGCCTTGGGACTGCACAACGCATTGGCGCGCGTGTTCCGCTCTGCCAGCAAGGAACAGCGTCTTGACGTCCTGACTGCGCACCCGGACCTGGCCGGAAAACTGGCGGCCGCAGGACGGCTGACGGCCGAGAGCACCTCCGAGCAGGCGGGCGCGGGTCTCGACATGCTGACCGACGAAGAGCGCGAGACGCTGACGCGGATGAACACCGAATATGTCGATAAGCACGGTTTTCCATTCATCATCGCCGTGCGCGATCATGACAAGGCGTCGATCAAGGAGAACTTCGATCGCCGTATCAACAACGACACTGACACCGAATTTGCCGAAGCCTGCCGTCAGGTGGAACGCATCGCCGAATTCCGACTGAAGGACCTTTTACCATGAGTGTGACACTGGAAAAAATACCTGCGCTGCCCGCGCGTCGTGGCGCGATGTCCGGCCTGGCCGAGCTTATCGAATGCACCGGCGAGCCGGACAAGCTGATCAACAAGGGGCTCTGCGGCCGGTTCCACGACCTCGCCGAACTCGATATCGTTGACGGCAAGCCGGGCATCAGCCTGTTCAAGTCCGAGATCTTCAGCCTGCCGTTCCGGCTGGAAATGATGGAGCGTCATCCGCTGGGCTCGCAGGCCTTTATACCCATGAGCGATGAGGGCTTTCTCGTCGTTTTGGCCGAGGACGAGAATGGACGACCCGGTATGCCGCGCGCGTTTGTCACGGCGCCGGGGCAGGCGGTCAACATTGGGCGGAACGTCTGGCACGGGGTGCTCACGCCGCTTGGCGGTTCCGGGCTTTTTGCGGTTGTCGACCGCGTGAGCGACGGACCCAACCTCGAAGAACACTGGTTCGATACCGCCTTTGAGGTGGTCAAGGGCTGAGGTCCCAGCCGCCGGGAGGAGAGGCGGTCAACCAACAGCTATATATGGGGAGAGACTTAATGGCTGATCATTCCATAGGGACACCGGAGCAGCTCCGCGACCCGAATTACTTTCCAGGCCTTGCCAAGGGCATTCCGCTGGGCATCCAGCACGTACTGGCGATGTTCGTATCCAACGTCACGCCCGCGATCATCGTCGCCGGTGCGGCGGGTTTCGGGTTCGGATCGGGCTCGCCCGATTTCCCGGAACTGCTCTACCTGATCCAGATGTCGATGCTGTTCGCCGGTCTCGCTACGCTGCTTCAGACCATCACCATCGGCCCCGTCGGCGCCGCGTTGCCGATCGTGCAGGGCACATCCTTTGCCTTTCTACCGATCATGATCCCGCTGGTTGCGGGCAAGGGCGTCGACGCGCTGGCCGCGCTGTTCGGCGGTGTTATCATCGGCGGTCTGTTCCACGCCTTCATCGGTACGTTTGTCGGCAAGCTGCGGTTTGCTTTACCGCCGCTGGTGACCGGCCTTGTGGTGACGATGATCGGCCTGGCGCTGGTCAAGGTCGGCATCCAGTACGCCGCGGGCGGTGTTCCGGCCATTGGCACCGAGGAATACGGCAGCCTGCTGAACTGGTCGGCGGCGATCATCGTGATCCTGGTCACGCTGGGCCTCAAGTTCTTCGCCAAGGGGATGTTGTCGATCTCGGCGGTGCTGATCGGGCTGATCGTGGGCTACCTCTACGCCATCGGTGTCGGCATGCTGAGCGTCGAGTCGATCGCTACCTCGTGGGAGCGCTCCGCCGCCTTCGCGCTGCCGCAGCCATTCAAGTACGGGTTCGAGTTCTCGATCGCCGCGGTCATCGGCTTCTGCCTCATGGCCTTCATCTCGGCGATTGAAACGGTTGGCGACGTGTCCGGTATCACCAAGGGTGGTGCAGGGCGTGAAGCTACACCCGAGGAAATCACCGGCGCCACCTATGCCGACGGTTTCGGCACTGCCGTGGCCGGCATCTTCGGCGGCTTCCCAAACACCTCGTTCAGCCAAAACGTCGGCCTGATTGCTATGACCGGCGTGATGAGCCGCCACGTGGTGACCTGCGGGGCGATCTTCCTGATCGTCTGCGGGCTGGTCCCGAAAGTGGGCGGCATCATCCGGACCATTCCCATCGAGGTTCTGGGCGGCGGCGTGATCGTTATGTTCGGCATGGTGGTCGCGGCGGGCATCTCGATGCTGTCCGACGTGAACTGGAACCGCCGCAACATGGTGATCTTCGCGATCTCGCTCAGCATCGGTTTGGGTCTCCAGCTGGAACCGGGCGCATTGCAGCACCTGCCGGACACCGCGCGCGTGCTCCTGACCTCGGGCCTTCTGCCGGCGGCCTTCCTGGCCATCGTGCTGAACCTGATCCTGCCGGAAGAGCTGTCCGACGAAGCCACAGAGGAAGTCTCCGGCGGTTGGGCCGGCCACGGCGAGGGATCTCTGGAGAAGGACAACCACGTCTGAGGTCCCGGGTCACGGCGAGTAGCCGACCCGAAACAAAAGATTGCGGCGCTCTTCGGGGCGCCGCTTTTTCGTCCGGTGGGATCCTGGGCACGGTCTTGCTTGTGATCCCGAAAGTTATTTGGATAGTTGCGCTCAAATTTGAAAGGCAGTGCCGTGCAATTTCTACGTTCACTTGGCCCGGCAGTTGCGAGAGCTCCGCCAACCGAGGCGATCCGCGCCGGGATAGGCGCCTGTGTGGGCTTGGGATTGACCGGCCTTCTGATCCTGTCTCCGGTGGTGGACCTGGAGCTCGGTCTATATCTGGTGGCCCCTTTCGGGGCGAGCTCCGTGCTTCTTTTCGCGGTGCCCAACAGCCCGCTGGCGCAGCCTTTCTCGGCCATTGTCGGCAATACAGTCGCTGCCCTTGTTGGCGTTGCGGTTTGTCTAATTCTGACCGATCCGCTCACGCGTATCGCGCTCGGCGTCGGTCTGGCCATCGTGGCCACGATCCTCTGCCGTGCGGTGCATCCGCCGGCCGGCGCGGTGGCAATGACCGCCGCCATGAGCCCGGAGGCGATGGCGAACCTGGGCTTCTGGTTCGCTCTTGCGCCCATCGGTATCGGCACCGCATCGCTGGTGGTCCTGGCGGCGATATACGCGCGGCTGACCGGGCGGCGCTATCCGTTCCGGCAATTTGATGAGCCGAACCGGCATGGAACGGCGGATGCGGAACCGCCCGAGCGGCTTGGTCTTTCGGAAGACGAACTGACCGCGATCCTCGAACGCTATCGCCAGTCGTTCAACCTCGGGGTCGAAGACCTTGCCCGGCTGATCGGCGCGGCGGAATTGCAAGCCGCAAGCCACAGGACCGGGCCGCTGGTGGCCGCCGATCTGATGTCGCGCAACCTGATCACCGTGCGTCCGGACACGCCCTTGATCGAAGTGGCCGACCTGTTTCGGCGTCACAGGTTCACGTCTTTGCCCGTGGTCGACGAGGAGGGCGTTTTTCTTGGCGTGATCTTCCAAATCCACCTGATCTTGCGCGCTCAGGAGGATGCCGCGCGGTTGCAACGCGGCTTTGTCCCGGCGCTGAAACGGCTGGTGGACCGGCGTCGCGATCAGCCGGTGCGCGCGTCTGATATCATGAGCGTTGCGGGGCCGCGCGCGACACAGGACACGCCGATGGGCCTACTTCTGGCCATGATGGCGGATGGCGAAGTGGATGCAGTGCCGGTGCTGGACTACGGCAGGATTGCCGGGATCGTGACCCGGACCGACATGATGGCGGCGCTTGCCCGAGGGGTGGTGCGCGGTGAGTGACGGCGGTGCCCGTCAGCGGAAAAGCCGTGCCTTCAGCGCCACCAGGCAGCGGATCGACCACGGCAGAAACACATACTTGATCAGGCAGACATTTACCGTCACTGCCAGAACGGTCCGCCACGGTTCCCTCATCGAGGGCAGCAGCATGTCGGCCAGCCAGCCGAGGGTCAGGATCAGAAGGATCAGGATCACGACGGTTTCAATCTTGCTGATCGTCACGCTATCGGGCTGCAGCAGAGAGAGCCCGTCAAATGCGGCGCGGTCCGAGATCTTCAGACAGTGCCGATCCAGATCGGCGAGCAAGCGCTTGCGTTCCCGCGAACCTTCTCAGCGTTGCAGGTGCCGGCGGATGTCAAAGCTGAAAACCGTTACGAGATCGACGTGGTTTCCATTGGTCGGAAGAAAAGTGTCCTGTGCGCCCTGAAAGCCCGGGTATCGTTCCGCTGCCACGCGCAGCCTTGCATTGGCCTTCTGCACGTCACGCTTTGCCGACATGGGCAACCGGCGCAGTATCACCGCGACCACTTCAGGCGTCATTGCACACATGGCGTCCTCCATTTCTTGACGTACTGTTGTACTCGACAAGCAAAACCCCGACCGTTACCGGCCGGGGTTTCATTTTCGGGCCTTGGCACATGCCGGATCAGTGGCCGCCTTCGGCCTGCAATGCCGCTTCGCGCAGTTCCTCTTCGGTAACGTCCTTCGCACCGTTGAAGGCGACGTTCAGCGCCACCGCCGAGATCGAGGCCAGCAGGATGCCGGAATGGATCAGCGGTTCGATCGAATGCGGCAGCCACATCACGAATTTCGGCGCGATCAGCGGGATCATCCCCATGCCCAGCGAGATCGCGACGATCAGGCCATTGTAGCGGTTCACTTTGAAATCCACGCCGCCGAGGATGCGGATGCCGGTCGCAGCCACCATGCCGAACATCACCAGGCCCGCGCCGCCCAGAATGGCCACAGGCAGAGCTTCGACCAGCGCACCCATTTTCGGCACCAGGCCGAGGACGATCATGATCGCGCCGCCCGCTACGCAGACATAGCGCGACCGGATGCCGGTCACCCCGACAAGGCCCACGTTCTGGCTGAACGAGGTGTAGGGGAAGGTGTTGAACAGACCACCGATCAGCGTGCCCAGGCCGTCGGTGCGTAGGCCGGCTGACAGCGAGGGGCGTTCGACCTTGCGTTCGCAGATGTCGCTCAGCGCCAGGAACATGCCGGTGGATTCGATCATCACGACGATCATCACAAGGGTCATGGTCAGGATCATAATCGGATCGAAGATGGGCAGGCCGAAGCGGAACGGGGTGATCAGCTCGAACCAGCCGGCCTTGGCGACGTGCTCGAAGTGCATGATACCGAGGACCCCGCAGAGCACCGCGCCGACCACGATGCCCAGCAACACCGAGATGTTGGCCAGGAAGCCGCGGGCGAACTTCATCACCACGACGATGGTGCCCAGCACCACGGCCGAGATCAGCATGTTCTGCGGCGTCGCGTAGTTCACGTTGTTCACGGTCGGGGCCAGTTTCAGCCCGTCTGGCATGGCGGGAACCGCACCGGCTCCCAGTTCCTTGACCTGGTTCAGCCAGTCCGCATGCGACGGATCGACAAGTTGCGGCGCGGTCGGGCCGACCGGCACGCCGAAGATCCAGTTGATACCGACACGCATCAGCGTGACGCCGATCACAAGGATGATCGTTCCGGTGACGACCGGCGGGAAGAAGCGCAGCATGCGGCTGACCAACGGGGCGATCAGCATGGCGATGATGCCCGCGCCGATGATGGCGCCGAAGATCATCCGCGCCCCTTCCGTACCGGGGTTCGAGGCGGCGATGGCGACCATCGGGCCGACCGAGGCGAAGGTCACGCCCATCATGACCGGCATCTTGATGCCGAACCACTTGCTTGCCCCCATCGACTGGATGATGGTCACGACACCGCAGACGAACAGGTCCGCGGAGATCAGGAAGGCCACTTCCTCAGGCGACAGTTTCAGCACACGCCCGACGATCAGCGGCACAGCGATGGCACCGGCATACATCACCAGCACGTGCTGCAACCCGAGGGTAAACAGCTTGGCTGCGGGCAGTTTTTCATCAACGGGATGAACCGCATTGGGGTTGACGGCGTCCGCCGTCATATCGGATGACATGTCTCTCTCCTCCTTTTTCCAGAGTCCCTCTGGTGGGGTTGGGGTGAGGCCCGGTCGCATGTACCAGATGCGGCCGGGCCGTTCTTTCAGCCGTAGCTCGACACGTCCGAGCCGGCCAAAGCCGCGATATTGAGCAAGCCGCGCGGGGTGACACCCGGCGTCACGATATGGGCGCGGTTGCCCATGCCCATCAGGATGGGTCCAACTTCCAGGCCGCCCGCGGCGGTCTTGAGCAGGTTGCGCGCTGCACCTGCTGCATCGGTATTGGCGAAGAGCAGCACATTGGCGCGACCGCTCAGCCGGTTTCCGGGCAGGAGCCGTTCGCGAAGGTTGGCATCGAGTGCCGCATCAGTGTGCATTTCGCCTTCGTATTCGAAATCACGTGCCTCGCTGTCGAGGATCGCCAGCGCGCCCCGCATCGCTCGTCCCGAGCGGCTGTCGAGGTTGCCGAACTGCGATCCGGAACAGAGCGCGATCTTCGGCTCGGCGCCAAAGCGGCGGACGTGACGGGCTGCGGCCAGCACGGTGCGGGCCAGCGTTTCCGGCGTCTGTTCGACATTGACATGGGTATCGGCAACAAACAGCGGGCCCTCGTCGAGGATCACCAGAGACAATGCGCCCGCTGGCGACAATTCGTTGGTTGCCAGCATTTGCGTCACGTAGTTCAGGTGCCAGAGATACTGGCCAAAGGTGCCGCAGATCATGCTGTCGGCCTCACCACGGTGCACCATGGTTGCTGCGATGGCGGTGGTGTTAGTGCGCAGAACCGCCTTGGCCAGATCGGGCGTCACGCCCTGGCGGCGCATGACCTCGTGATAGGCCTGCCAGTAATCACGGTAGCGGTCGTCGCTTTCCGGGTTCACGATCTCGAAGTCGCGACCCGGCTGGATGCTCAGACCGGCACGTTCCAACCGCCCGGCCACAACTTCCGGGCGTCCGACGAGGATCGGCGTGTCGACGCTGTCCTCGACCATCGCCTGTGCGGCGCGCAGCACCCGGTCGTCCTCACCCTCGGCAAAGACGATCTTGCGCTTGGACCGGCGGGCCGCCGCGAACACTCCGCGCATGATCAGCGACGACCGGAACACCTCGGCTTCCAGCGTCTGCCGATAGGCTTCAAGGTCAAGGTTACGCCGGGCCGCACCGGACTCCATGGCCGCCTTGGCCACCGCCACTGCAATGGTCGGCAAGAGGCGCGGATCGAAGGGTTTTGGGATCAGATACTCCGGCCCGAAAGTCAGCGTTTCGCCCTCATAGGCAACGCCCACCTCGGCGGAGGTCGTCTGGCGCGCCAGCGATGCAATCGCATCAACGCAGGCCAGCTTCATCGCGTCGTTGATCTCTTTCGATTCCGCGTCCAGCGCACCGCGGAAGATGAACGGGAAGCAAAGGACGTTATTGACCTGGTTGGGATAATCCGACCGGCCCGTGGCGATCATGGCTCCGGGCGAGGCTTCGCGGGCTTCTTCCGGCATGATTTCCGGAACCGGGTTGGCGAGCGCCAGGATGATCGGGTTGTCGGCCATCTCGCGGACATAGTCGGCGGGCAGCGCACCTGGACCGGATACGCCTAAGAACATATCGGCGCCTTTCAGCGCCTGCTCCAACGTGGTGCTTTGCTCCGATCTGGTGAAAAGCATCTGTTCCGGGGCGAGGTTCTGGCGGTCGGGATGAAGCACACCGTCCCGGTCGAAAACGGTGATGTTCTCCAACGGCACACCCATTTTGTGCAGCATGGTGAGGCAGGCAACACCCGCCGCTCCCGCACCAAGACCCACAATTTTGATATCCTCGGGCTGTTTGCCCGCTATCTTCAGCGCGTTCTGCGCCGCAGCGGCCACGACGATCGCGGTGCCGTGCTGGTCGTCATGGAACACCGGAATGCCCATGCGCTCGCGGCAGATGCGTTCGACGGTGAAACAGTCGGGCGCCTTGATGTCTTCGAGGTTGATCGCGCCGAATGTCGGCTCCAGCTTGCAGACGATGTCGGCCAGCGCCTCGGGGTCGGCCTCGTCGACCTCGATATCGAAGCAATCGATCCCAGCGAATTTCTTGAATAAGACGGCCTTGCCTTCCATCACAGGTTTCGAAGCCTGCGCACCGATATTGCCCAGTCCGAGGACGGCGGTGCCGTTAGAAATCACGGCCACGAGGTTTCGTTTCGCAGTGTATCGGGTGGCTTTGGCGGGGTCTGCGGCGATCTCCGTGCAGGCCTCAGCCACGCCCGGCGAATAGGCACGCGCCAGATCGCGCGCCGTCGCCATCGGTTTGGTCGGCCGGATTTCCAGTTTCCCGGGTTTGGGAAATTCGTGATAGTCGAGCGCCCTTTGGCGTTCTGCCTCTTTCTGGGATGCGTCTAGCGCCATGGTTCTCTCCTCCAGTTACGCGTCTCTGACCGTGAGGCGTTCCGCCATCTCGATCATCCGGGCCGAAAAGCCCCATTCATTGTCGTACCAACCGAACAGGCGCACCTGGCGCGAGCCGTTGGTCTGTGTTTCTGGCAGCGCGATGATCAGCGACTCGGGCCGTGCCCGAAAATCTGTGGAGACGCAGGGGTCCTCCACCAGCCCAATCACTCGCGAGCCCTCAAAGGCCTCGCGCAGGAAGTCTTTCATCGGTTGATCAAGGCTTTCGACGACTTGGATTGTCGCGTCGATGGCCGAGACAGAAAGGCAAGGGACGCGTACGGCCGCAATGCTCAATCGACCCTGGAACTCGGGCAGAATGCCCATCACCTGATCTGCGGCGCTGGTCGTAGTGGGTACCATCGACACCGCCGCGGCCCGGCTGCGCTCGAGGCTGCTGCCTGGTTGGTCAACGGTCGGCTGACTGCCGGTATAGCAATGGATCGTTGTCACATGCGCCCGTTCGATTCCGAGGCCGAGATCGAGGCTGCGCAAGAGGGGTGCGATTGCATTGGTCGTGCAGGAGGCGTTGGACACGATCCGCGCATCGCCCAGCTCGCGCTCGTTGGCCCCGATCACCAAGGTCGTGTCAGCAGCTTCAGACGGACCGGAAATCAGCACATTCCTCGCGCCTGCGTCCAACCCCGCCTCGGCGGTGGCTCGGTCCTGCGCGCGCCCGGTGCATTCAAGCACCACATCCACGTGCCGCAGATCCAGCTTTCGCAGATCGGAACTGCCGAAAAACGGTATCCGTTGCGTACTGATGCCCAACCAGCCATGTCCGGTCTCGACCGCCTTGGGAAACAGGCCGTAGACGCTGTCATAACGCAGCAGATAGGCGCAGGTCTCGAGCGGCGCGATGTCGTTGACGCCGACGATTTCGAACCGCGTCCTGGCGTCTTCGGTCAGGAGCTGGCGAAACAGAGTGCGCCCGATACGGCCAAACCCGTTGATGAAAATACGGATCGGGCGGGTCATGTTCGGGTCCCGTACATCAAGAACAGCGCCGGCAACCACGCGGTAAGGATGCCGCAAAGCAGAGTCGCCATTGCCGTCTGTCTGCGGAATGGGCGCTGCATGGCCAGCGTCAGGAAATACAGGAACCAAAGGCCAGCCCAGGTCAGCCAGCACAGGCCCAGCCAGGTTTCCATCACTGAAGTGGCAGCGCCAAGCGTTCCGATCGCCTCAGGCAGAACCGACAATGCGACGAACAGCGAAAACCAGCCAAGTCCGCGCCCGTCCGAGCTGCTGACCCGGTTGAACGCCACCCACAGGTAGGTCACGCTGAACAACAGCGTCATCGCGACCGCGCGCACGTCGTCAACGCTTTGGACGCGCACCAGCGACACCGCGGCCACCGTCGCCGTGATCGCGGCTGTGGCGCCGTTGATCACCACGATTTCGCGGTCATCGATGCGGCCCGACATCCACAGGCCGTTGAGCACCAGGACGGCACCCACGAACAGAAGGGACAATGGCAGGAGCATGAGTTGACAGACCTTTGAGCGCGTAAGAGAAAGGTGGTTGCGCCTGTGAGGGCGCAACCCGAGGTAGGATTAGTGATCTCAGCGAGAGAGGCCGCCTAGGGCGGCGTCAGAAATCCACCTCGATGGCGATGCCTTTTTCGACAGCAAGATCGACCACGGCTGCGGCGACCGCGAGGTCCTGAAGGCCGACTCCGGTGCCGTCGAACAGGGTGATCTCGTCATCCGAAGTCCGGCCCGGGTTGGTGCCATTGATAACAGCACCCAGCTGGGCGACGTCTTCGATGTGGATGGTCAGGTCCTGGATCGCGTGCTGCGCCTCGCCGATTGACACCGATTGCGCGACCTCGTCGGTGAAGACGCGTGCCTTGCCCAACAGTGCCGTTTCGACTTCCTGCTTGCCCTTGGTGTCGGTGCCCATGCAGGCGATATGCGTGCCGGGCGAGACATGATCGGCCTGCAGGATGGCTTCGAAGGACGAGGTGATGGTGATGATCACATCGGCCTCTGTCATGCCGTCGAGATCCACCGCTTCGAACGGCAGGCCAGCCTCGCTCGCCACCTCTTCGAGGTTGGGCAGCATCTCGGGATGGAAGTTCCAGCCGATGACTTTTTCGAAATTGCCCGTCTCCAGCGCAGCGCGCAGCTGGAACTTGGCCTGGTGGCCTGCTCCGACCATGCCGATGACGCGTGCATCCTTGCGCGCAAGGTGCTTGATCGACACCGAGGACGCCGCGGCAGTGCGCAGCGCGGTCAGAAGGTTGCCACCGACCATTGCTTTGGCCTTGCCGGTGTCGGGATCGAACAGGAATACCGTCGACTGGTGGTTGATGATCTGGCGCTTTTCAAGGTTGTTGGGCCAGTAACCACCAGCCTTCAGACCCAGCGTCAGACCTGCGCGGTCGAAGCCGCCCTTGAAGCCATAAAGCGCGTCTTCGTGGCCGATGGCCTCGCGCACGACGGGGAAGTTATAGGCGTCGCCCGATGCCATGGCGGCAAAGACCTTTTCGACGGCGTCGAAGGCCGCTTCGCGGGTCATCAGGTCGGCGATTTCACGTTCGGGTACGATGAGCATGTTCTTGTCTCCCAAAGAAAGTTCGTGCGCCCGTGTGCCATTGCCGGAAGGAAAGCATACACACGGGCGACTTTGCGACCCTGACCGGGTCTCCCCCTCCCCGGGGCCTCAGATGGTTAGTAGGCCTTGCCGCGGGCCGACACCGGCCAGACGGTTTCGACCTTGCCGTTCCGCACACCGACATACCAGTCGTGCACGTTGGCGGTCGGGTCGCAGTGGCCCGGCACCAGCTTCAGCTTGTCATTGACCTTCAGCACGCCCTTGGGGTCGGCCACGACACCATGCTCGTCGGAGCACTTGACGTATTCGACGTCGTTCCGGCCATAGATGAAGGGCAGACCGCTATCGACAGACTGGGCCTTGAGGCCTGCATCCACGATTGCCTTGTCTTCCTTGGCATGACTCATCACCGAGGTCAGAAGGAACATCGCGTTCTTCCATTCGCCGTCGTCGATGCGGTTGCCGTCCTTGTCGAGGATGCGGCCGTAGTCCGCGTCCATGAAGGCATAGGAGCCACACTGAAGCTCATTGTAGACGCCGGAATTGCTCTCGAAGTAGTAAGAGCCGGTGCCTCCGCCGGACACGAGATCACACTCGATGCCTTCGGCTTTCAGACCGTCAATACCGTCCTGAACCTGGGCGATGGCCGCGTCGAGTTTCTTCTGACGGTCCTCGAAGCTGTCCATGTGCTGCATCGCGCCCTGATAGGCCTGTATGCCGCGGAAGTTGAGGTTCTTGGCGTCACGTACGGCTTTGCCAATCTCGACGACAGCCTCTGTCGTGGTCACGCCGCAGCGGCCCGCGCCACAGTCGATCTCTATGAAGACGCCGAGTTCGGTACCGTGCTTCTGAGCCGCTTGCGACAGGTCCGATACGTTGGCCACGTCGTCCACACAGACGATGATTTCGCCACCGCTGACCTTTGGCATCTGCGCCAGACGGTCGATTTTCTTCGGATCACGAACCTGGTTCGACACCAGGATTTCCTTGATCCCGGCGCGGGCGAACACTTCGGCTTCGGACACTTTCTGACAGCAAACGCCGATGGCGCCGCCCAGTTCCATCTGAAGCTTCAGTACGTCCACCGACTTGTGCATCTTGCCGTGGGCGCGGTGACGCATGCCATGCGCCTTGGCATAGTCGCCCATCTTCTTGATGTTGTATTCCAGCGCGTCGAGATCCAGCACCAGGCAGGGGGTCTGGATATCGGCTTCGTCCATGCCGGGAACGGCGGGGACGTCGAAGCCGACTTCGAGATCGTCGAAATTCACGGGTGCATTCATTGTCTTGTCTCCCTCATTGATACCAGGGCAGCTTGTCGAGATCGACATTGCCGCCGGTGATGATGATGCCGACACGCTTGCCTTTGAAGGTGTCGGGGTTTTTCAGAATTGTGGCCAGAGGCACCGCCGAGGACGGCTCCATGACCACGCGCAGGTGTTTCCAGGTCAGCTTCATCGCGTCGATAATTTCCTGTTCGGTCGCGGTGAAGATGTCGGACACATGGTTCGACACGAAGTGCCAGGTCAGGTCCTTCAGCGGCACCAGAAGCCCGTCAGCGATGGTCTTGGGCGCGTCATCGGCGATGATGTGCCCGGCCTTGAAGCTGCGATAGGCGTCGTCAGCCTGTTCGGGCTCGGCGGCGATGATCTTCGTCTCCGGCGCAGCATTGGACAGCGTCAGGCAGGTGCCCGAAATCATCCCGCCACCGCCGATCGGCGCGACCGCAAAGTCAAGACCGTCGACCTGTTCGATGAATTCCTTCGAACAGGTCCCCTGACCGGCGATCACCCGCGGGTCGTTGTAGGGGTGCACGAAATCGCCGCCAGTCTCGGCCTGTACCTTGGCGAAGGCTTCTTCCCGTGATGAGGTCGAAGGCTCGCATTCGGTGATCTTTCCGCCGTATCGTTTCACGGTGTCCTTTTTGGCCTGCGGCGCTGTACGCGGCATGACCACGTTGCAAGGGATGCCGCGTTTCATGGCCGCATAAGACAGACAAGAGGCGTGGTTGCCCGACGAATGCGTCGCCACGCCCTTTTTCGCCTGATCGTCATCCAGCCCGAACACCGCGTTCGAGGCGCCGCGGACCTTGAAGGCCCCCGGCTCCTGGAAGTTCTCGCACTTGAAGAACAGCTCCGCTCCGGTCAGCTCGTTGAGGTAGTCCGACTGGCGGATCGGCGTCTTGCGAATATACGGCTTGATCCGCTCATGCGCGTCGAGCATGTCCTGATAGGTTGGGATGTACATGGTCAATGTCCTCTCAAGTCTTAGGCTCAGGATCCGTGACGGTAATATTCCTGCGCCGCGGCGACACCCGATCCCAGTTTGATATCCAGGCCGAGGTCTTTCATCACCATTTCGGCAGTGGCCAGCCCGGACAGCATGAGCGCGTCGGTCAGGCTGCCGAGGTGGCCGATGCGGAACACCTTGCCAGCGACTTCGCCGAGGCCCACACCAAACGCCATGCCGTATTTCTCGGCCGCGTGGGTGACGATGGACGTCGCGTTGAACCCTTCGGGCGTGCGGATCGCGCTGACGCTGTCGGAATACCATTCGGGCTTGTTGGCGCAAAGCTCCAGGCCCCAGGCGTCGATGGCGTGACGCACACCTGTGGCGATCCTTGCGTGACGGGCGATGACGTTGTCGATGCCTTCTTCGTGGATCATCTCCAGCGACAGTTTCAGCCCGTTCATCAGGCCAACCGGCGGCGTGTAGGGAAATGCGTTGTTGGCATAGCCCTTTTCCATGTCGCGGATGTCAAAGAATGTCCGCGGCAGGGTGGCGGTATCGGCAGCAGAGCGCGCCTTGTCCGAGAACCCGACAATGGCCAAGCCGGCAGGCAGCATGAAGCCCTTTTGCGATCCGGTCACGGCAACGTCGACCTTCCACTCGTCGAAACGGAAATCCATCGAGCCGATTGAGGACACGCCATCGACGAACAGCAACGCCGGGTGACCTGCGGCATCCATTGCCTTGCGAACACCTGAAATGTCGGATTTCACCCCGGTTGCGGTCTCGTTGTGCGTGGCCAGCACGGCCTTGATGGTGTGGTCGGTGTCGGCCTTCAGAATCGCTTCGTATTCACCCGTCGGGATGCCGTTGCCCCAGGGCGTTTCGACAACCTGAACGTCGAGGCCGTGACGTTGGCACATGTCGATCCAGCGATGCGAGAACATGCCGTTACGCGCGACCAGTACCTTGTCGCCCGCCGACAGGCAGTTCGTCAGCGTGGTTTCCCAGCCGCCCGTTCCGGTCGAGGGGAAGATGAAGATATGCGCGCTGTTCGATTTCAGAACCTTGCGAACACCTTCAAGACAGGGGTGCAGGATCTTGCCAAAGACCGGCGAGCGGTGATCGATCGTTGGCATGTAACAGGCCTGGCGGATGGCCTCGGGCATGTTGGTCGGGCCGGGTATGAAAACGGGGTTCTGAAAGCTCATTGGTGGGGTCTCCTTCCGTGGTTGTATGCAACATAAGAGATGGCGCGACGTGCCGATATTATTTTGAAAACATCGCCTCTCTGTCGTATTTCTAGAAAATAACGCGCATTGTCATAGCCTTATATTTTTCATATAGTGAATTCATCTTTCGTCAAAATTCAGCAGGTTCTTATGGATTCTCAAGACAATGCGAGAAAGCGGGCGCCCCGGAGTGCGCGCGGCAGGCCGCGGGGATGGGACGACAAAACCGCGCAGAACACGATCAAGTCGCTCGACCGCGCGATGGAGGTGTTCGAGTATCTCAGCGAAGCACAGGGCAAGACCCTGACGGCGCTTGCGGCCGAGACAGCCCAGTCAAATGCCACAGTTTACCGCATTCTCGTTACGCTGCAGGGCAGGGGGCTAGTGGAGTTCGAAGCCGAGGATCAGACTTGGCACATCGGTCCGCGGGCCTTCGTTATCGGCGCGCGTTTCCTGCGGCGCACCAGCCTTGTTGATCGGGCCCGACCGATCCTGCGGCGGCTCATGGAAGACACCGGCGAGACCGCCAATCTGGGGGTGGAACAGGAGGGCGCGGTCCTCTTCCTGAGCCAGGTCGAGACCCACGCCAACATCCGTGCCTTCTTTCCGCCTGGCACGCTTTCGCCCATGCATTCGTCCGGCATCGGCAAGGCGCTTTTGGCGAAGATGGACGACCGCCGTCTCGATCGGTTCCTGGCCTCAGCCAAGCTTGAGGTCTTTACCCTGCACACGATCACCACCCATGAAGCGTTGAAAAGCGATCTGAGAGCGGTGCGAGAGCGCGGCTTTTCCATCGACAACGAAGAAAAGAACATTGGAATGCGTTGCATTGCCGCCCCGGTGTTTGACGTGAACGGCGAAGCTGTCGCGGGACTTTCGGTGTCCGGACCCACGAGCCGCGTCAGCGAAGACGAAATCAAACGGCTAAGCCGCCCCGTGATCGAGGCGGCCGATGAATTGACGCGTGCCATCGGCGGTATGGCTACTCGGCTGCCGACCTGAATGTCGCGGGCTGGGCAGCGCCTCCAAAGGCCGGGCGCAACGCCATGTGGCGGTTGACGTCCTTGTAAAGGAGGTAGCGGAACTTGCCCGGACCGCCCGCGTAACAGGCCTGCGGGCAGAAGGCGCGCAGCCACATGTAATCGCCCGCCTCGACCTCGACCCAGTCATTGTTCAGGCGATAGACCGCCTTGCCTTCCAGCACGTAAAGTCCGTGCTCCATGACGTGAGTTTCGAGGAATGGGATCACGGCGCCGGGCTCAAAGGTCACGACAGTTACGTGCATGTCATGGCGCAGGTCGCCCGGATCGACGAACCGGGTGGTGGCCCATTTGCCATCAGTATCCGGCATCACCGAAGGCGTGATGTCATTCTCGTTCAGGACAAGCACGTCGGGCAGGTCGAGGCCTTCCACCGCCTCATAGGCTTTGCGCACCCAGTGAAACCGCAGGGTCTCGTCACCACGGTTGTAGAGAGTCCAGCCGCTGGACGGCGGCAGGTAGGCATAGCCGCCAGGCGTCATTTCATGGCTTTCGCCGTTCACGGTCAGGGTGGCGGTGCCTTCGACAACGAACAGCACGCCTTCCGCGCCCGGGTCGGTCTCCGGCCGGTCCGAGCCGCCGCCGGGCTGCACTTCCATGATGTATTGCGAAAAGGTCTCGGCAAAACCGCTCAAGGGACGGGATATGACCCAGAGCCGGGTATCTTCCCAGAACGGCAGAAAGCTGGTGACGATGTCGCGCATGGTCCCTTTCGGGATCACGGCATAGGCATCGGTGAACACGGCCCGGTCGGTCAGAAGCTGATCCTGGCCGGGGTGGCCGCCGTGGGGGGCATAGTATTTTGCGGTCATGTTGGCTCCTGCAACCGGCTTGGCGTTTGGTCGAACTATGCGACTGAAAGTGGGACACGGCCACCCGCAAACCCGATACAGCTCTTTATCGGGAATTTTGAAAGTAGCGTCGTACCTTTTCACCAATGAATGCTATTTGGCCTGGAGCTTCGAGTTCCGGGTGACCGACCCGCATCAGGCGATGAAGAACACGAGTGTCATCACCGCACCGACGCCGGTCAAGAACAGGCGCAGAAGGTCAGTATTGACGATCTTGCGGCTTTGGCGAGCGCCGACGTAACCGCCGACCAGCGAGGCCAGCGCCATCACCGCCGCCTGTTCCCAGGCGATCAGCCCGGCAGTGATGAAGGTCACGACGGAGACGATGGACAGGACCGCCGACAAGAGGTTTTTAAGCCCGTTCATGCCGTGCAGATCGGCATAGCCCAACAGGCTGAACGTCGCCAGCAGCATGATCCCCAGCCCGCCGTTGAAATAGCCGCCATAGATCGACACCGCGACCAGCGCCGTCACGGTCGCGAGCGGCCCGGCGTCCCCGAGCCCGGCGACGCGAGCGGCGCGCAGGATCCTCGGCGCGCCGGCGAACAGGACCGTAGCGGCCAGAAGCAGCCAGGGCACCACGCCCATGAACACCTCGGCCGGGGTGACAATCAGCAACAGCGCGCCGATCAGGCTTCCGGCCATCCCGGCCAAGGTTATGCCCCGGAGCCCGACGCTGCCCTGCGCGCGCATGTCGTCGCGAAAAGCCCAGGCGCTGCTGAGATAGCCGGGCAGGGCGGTCAGCGTCGCAGTGGCATTGGCGCTCACGGGCGGCACGCCGACCCAGATCAACGCGGGCAAGCTGAGGAACGTGCCGCCGCCCGCCACCGCGTTCAAAAGGCCCGCCGCCAGGCCGGCGACGGCCAGAACGATGATATCCAGCATGATGGCTCCTCTCTGAGCATCCGGTTGTAAAAGGCTCTTGCCGCAAAGCCGAATGGTCTGCAAATTGGTCTGTAAAAGGAACCGTCATGCCACGCACATCGCCCGCCATCGTCGAAGCGCAGCTGCGCCGCTTTCTCACCGAGGACATGCCGCCGGGCGAGACACGACTGCCGGATGAGCGATCGCTGGCGCATAAGTTTGACTGCAGCCGGGAAACGCTTCGCAAGGCCCTGGGCGTCCTGGAATCCGAAGGTCTGCTGTGGCGCCACGTTGGGCAGGGCACTTTTCTCGGCGTGCGACCCCGGCATCTGCCGATCCGAGAAACGGTACTGGTGGAAGGGGCGACGCCAAGGGATGTGATGGCCGCGCGTTTGCTGCTGGAGCCGCAGGTCGCCGCCGAGGCCGCACGTCACGCGGGACCGGAGGAGGTTGTCCTGCTCCGGCGTCGCGTGGCGCAGGGGCGCCGGGCGCGTGCATTGTCCGAATGCGAGGCCGCTGACGACGCCTTTCACCGCGCGATTGCCGCGGTATCGGGAAATCCGGTGCTTGCGGGATTTCTGTCGTTCTTGTCCGGCGCGCGCCGCCGGATCGCCTGGCAGCGGGAATGGGACCGAACCTATCGGCGCATCGGGGTGGAAGAGTTCAGGACATTGCACAGCGACCAGCATGACGCCATCGTGCAGGCGGTTGCCGAGGGCACGCCCGAACGGGCCGAAGCCGCCATGCGGCGGCATCTTCGTACGATCGAAGCGGCCATGACGCCGGCTTCGGGCTCCTGATCCCAGAGGCGAACGCGGACGGTCGTCATGGCTAGAATTTCTCTTCGATGATCCTGTCGTCCTTGACGCCCAGTTCTTGAAGCGCCGCGCGGACCGCCTTCATCATCGGCGGAGGGCCGCAAAGATAGCAGCGGCTGTCGGTGCCGACAAAGCCGCTCAGGAAATCGCGGTCGACGCGTTGCTCTGGAACGCTTCCATCGCTCTCATCGACCACGAAAACCGTCTGCAGGCCCTCCATCTCCTCGAACCTGTCGCGCCAGATGATGTCGGCCTCGGTCTTGTTGGCGAAGATCAGCGTCGAGCCGTCAAGTGTGCCGTGATCGTGGAGCCGCTTGCGCAGGACCGCAATCATTGGTGTCACCCCGGCGCCACCGGCGATGAAGACGCCGGAACCTTCATTCGAGATCGCACCAAAGGGGTCTTTCATGTCGACCGCATCACCAGGCTGCATCATGCGGATCTGCTCGGTCACGCCGTTGTGGTCCGGATAGGACTTGAGGACGAATTCAAGCGTCGGCTCATGCGGCAGGGTGACTGGCGTGAAGGGGCGTCCCTCGTCCTTCCAGCCGTCCTTTTGCAGAAATAGCTCAACCCCCTGACCTGGAGTGAACTCGAAGCGCTCAGTACGGTCGAAAACCAGGTGATAGGTATCGTGGGTGACAGGTTCGATCTGTTTCAGCGTCAAATGATGTGTCATGTCGCAACCTTTCTCGGGCCGGTGTCGCGGTCTCGTGCCTTGGTCAGGACGTAGTGGGCGCGCATAGTTCCGCAATCACCCGGTCGGCCATGCCTGCGCAGCGTGTGCCTGCAAACGGAAAGGCCTGATCGAAGCCGCCTTCGATTCTCGCCTCGAGAATGGCGCGCAATCTGCGGCGGGCGCGGAACAGACGCGTTCTAACCGTGATCGCATTGAGCGACAGGTCTTCGGCGATGTCCCGAAGCGTCATGCCCTCGACCTCGCGCAGCAGGAACGGCAACCGCAGATCGGATGGCAGCGCCGCGATGGCCGTTTCAAGCAGGTCGCGAACCTGCGAGCGGCCAAGAGCGGTCTCGGGTCGTTCTTGATGCTGGCCGGGAAAGGCGATGACCGCGTCTGTCTCGGTCTCGTTCACAGTGTCATAATCCTCTTCAAATCGCGCGCGACGCAGGCGCATGCGCGCGGCATTGATGGCAATCCGGGTGATCCAGGTCGAAAACCGCGCCCGTCCGTCGAATTGGGCAAGCCTGGAAAAGGCATTCAAATACGCTTCCTGCACCACCTCCTCGGCATCCGTGTCGCTGGGCATGATGCCTCGCGCCACGCGAAACAGCCGCGGATTGAGCCGCCGGACAAGCTCGCGGATGGCGACCTCGTTCCCGGCGCGGGCGCCCTCGACAAGCTCGGCCTCGCTGGCCGGAGGAAGCGCCGTGAGCGGCGCCGGGATCAGGGCATGTCTGGTCATCTTGTTGCCTCCTCGATGCGGCCGCGCAACAGGATTTCGTTGACCGGGGGCAGGGCGGCAAGCACCGCCTGCGACACGTCTTTCGACGGTCCGGCCGTGCCCTCCCATCCCGGATCATCGGGCGCGCCCACAACAATGCGCCCGACCATGGCGGCCATCTCGTGCGGGATGCAGTAGAAGTCGTAGACGCCCGGGACCGTGAGTGTGACGTCGAAACTTGCGCCCGGAAGCAGGAAGTCGCTGTCCCAGGGCGATGCCGCCGCCGGAATCCTGCGGGCGCGGTCGAATAGGCCCGGGTGATAGGCCGTGGCGGTGTGGCTGTTGCCAGGGTCGCGATTGACGAAGCGCAGCACCGTGTCCGTCGCGACCGCCAGCCCGCGTGGTGCAAACCAGATGCGTTCACCGCGCGCGGTGCCGCGCATCTCGATCACCTCGACCGGCGCGGCGGCAAGCGCGCGCTGGGTAAGGAGGCCGCCGCAAAGCCCGCCCCCCATTGCCAGGATTTGTCTGCGGTCCGGTTTCATTCCGCCAGACGTCCCTTGGCGTCCTCGTCGTGGTAGAGCACGACATGGGCATGAGGTTTCTCGACCCCCGGATGGCCTGCGTTGTAATAGATGTCGACACCACTCACCGTGTGCGAGCCGATGCCCAGACCGTCATAGGCCGTGCCGCTTGCCATATCCTCGAGTGGCGTCATGTAGACCGTGGCCGAGAGCCTTCCGTCATGGTCATAGGACAAGAACGGCCCGGCGGGCAGAGTGCCCGGATCGACGAAGAGCGTGCCGAGGCCGGGCAAGAATTCCGGCAATGGCAGGACGTCACTGACCTGGACGTAAGGATCGCCCGGGGGCGAGGCCGTCAGGGCGTCTTCCTCATGAGCAAAGGCGGGTCCGGTGGTCATCGACGCCGCGATGGCCAGGACAGCGGTTGAGAGTTTCATGCGTGGCTCCTTTTCATTCCATGCGAACGCCTGTTCTTGCGGGCGCTCTGACGATTGGATGCGGAAGGGCCGGAAATGTTCGCAAAAAATATTGTTCTGGAGCCGTGCCGCCGCTCTGGCAGGAAATCCTGCCGGGCAGTCAAATCACGCCGCCTGCGGCGACAGGGCGATTTCGGCGAGCGTCGATCCGTTCAGCTCTTCCAGAAAGCGCGCCTCAGCGCTGCGCAGCCGGGCCTTCAGCCGACAGCGTCCGTCGATGGTGCAGTCGCCACCATCGGCTGCAAAACATTCGACCAGCGCCTGCCCCTGTTCAAGCAGGCGCACCACGTCGCCCAGCCGAATGTCCTCGGGCGCTTTGCACAGCACTGCTCCACCGCCGCCGCCCCTGCGGGTCTCGACGATGCCGCCCCGGGCCAGCCGTTGCATGATCTTGGTCAGGTGGTTGCGGGACAGGTCGAATTCCTCGGCCAGCTCCGCAGTCGAATAGGCGCGTTCCGGCGCGCTGGCCATGCGCATCAACATGCGCAATCCGTAGTCGGTAAAGGATGTCAGGCGCATGTGGTCTCGATCGCTCTTTGAATTGGTATTTACAGTACCTATTACAGGATATAGAGTCCAGACCATCCCAAGAATGAGTCGAGGTGTCCCCCGTGTCTGCGCAACTCAAGATCCTGTCCGCGCGCCCCGAAATGACAGCCAGGATCATGGTCGAAACCGGGCTGGACGAGAACATGCTGGCCGACTTGGTGCATCGTTTCTATGCCAAGGTGCGGCTGGATCCGGTTCTGGGCCCGGTCTTTGCCGAGCGGATCATCGACTGGGGGCCGCATTTGGACCGGATG
Organism: Marinovum sp.; assembly: GCF_034669705.1. Classification (GTDB taxonomy): domain Bacteria; phylum Pseudomonadota; class Alphaproteobacteria; order Rhodobacterales; family Rhodobacteraceae; genus Marinovum. The sequence goes on along the minus strand of NZ_JAXMOR010000004.1, from coordinate 148,405 downwards.
GTGGCCTTCTGGTCCTCGGTGGCGTTGATGACCGGGCGCTATCACGGCGCGCCGGTCCCGGCGCATCGGACGCTGCCTGTGGACGCCACGCATTTTGACCGCTGGATCACGCTGTTTGGTGAGACCGCGCAGGAGGTCTGCACGCCTGCCGGGGCCGCGCATGTGATGGAACGGGCGCAGCGGATCGCGCGTTCCCTGACAATTGCCGTCGCCGAAGCCCAGGCTGCGCCCGACACCATTCCGTTTCTACGCCAAGAAAGGATGCGCAGATGACCGAAGCGATACCCGTCCATGATCCGTCGGAACTCACCCGATTTATCGAAATCCGCTATCACATCCGCCATCGCGAAAGCTTGCCCGATCTGGCGAAAATGGCCCGTCAGGTCGAAGACCTGCATTTCGGGGATGACAGTGTGCCTGAGGGACTCTCCGACCTTTTGCAACGGATGATCGGGGAGATGGAGGCGCATATGAAACAAGAGGAACTGGTCCTCTTTCCTGCCATCCGAAAGGCCGGCGCGTCAGACCTCGACACCCCGATTGCCGTCCTGCGCGCGGATCATGAACGACAGGAAAGCGACCTCGCCGAAGTCCGCCGCCTGACCGGCGGGTTGGCCGTGCCCGACCGCGCCTGCCGCACCTGGGCCGAGCTCTACGCCGGACCGACGGAATTCATGGCCGATCTCGAAGAGCACATGCGGCTGGAAAACGACCTGCTCTTCCCGCAATTCGAAACGACCGCCGCGCAAACCGCCTGATGCCGGAACGACCGCCTGTCCCCGACGATCCCGCCGAGCGTATCCGTGTCAAGCGGATCTATCGTGCGGCGCGGGTGTCGGACGGCAAGCGCATCCTGGTCGACCGCCTCTGGCCGCGCGGCGTCGCCAAGAATCGCGCCCGGCTGACCGACTGGATGAAGGAGATCGCACCGAGCGACGACCTGCGCCGCTGGTTCCACGACAATCCGGACGCATGGGACGAATTCACATCCCGCTACGAGGCAGAACTGTCCGAACATGACGATTTGCTGCGCGACCTTGCCGGATATGCGCAGGACGGGATTGTCACGCTGCTTTACGCCTCGAAGGACGAGGACCGCAACAACGCGGTCGTGCTGTGCCGATACCTGCGGGCGCGGCTGGAAGGGAAAGAGGGGCAAGATGCGTGAAGTGGCCACGACTCTGCGCACACCGCTGTGCGACCTGCTGGGGTGCGAACTGCCGGTCCTGCTGGCGGGCATGGGCGGCGTCTCGCGCTGGGAACTGGCGGCGGCGGTGTGCAATGCCGGGGGCTACGGGACGCTCGGCATGGTACGCGAAGACCCCGACCTGATCGCAGCCGAAGTGACCGCATTGAGGGCCGCGACAGACCGGCCCTTTGCCGTCAACCTGATCCCCGCCGCGACGGCGCCCGGTTTGCTCGACGCCCAGATCACCCGCTGTCTTGAGCTTGGCGTCACGGCCTTCTCGTTCTTCTGGGACGTGGTGCCCGAGGCCGTGGCCCGGGTGAAAAACGCCGGGTGCCTCGTGCTCCACCAGGTCGGCACGGTAGAGGCGGCGCGTCAGGCCGAAGATGCCGGGGTCGACGTGATCATCGCCCAGGGGATCGAGGCGGGAGGCCACGTGCACGGGCGCAGCCCGACGCGCACCTTGACCGAGGCGATCTTGGCGCAGACGGACCTGCCGGTTGTGGCGTCGGGTGGTATCGTTGACGGTGGGGGACTGTCTGCGGCGCTATTGTCCGGGGCCAGCGGCGTGCAGTGCGGCACGGCCTTCCTCGCAACCGAGGAATCCTTTGCCCACGCTTATCACAAGACACGGCTCACCGAAGCCCGCGACGACGATACGGTTCTGACTGATGCATTCGTGCTGAACTGGCCGAAGGGTGCGGCGGTGCGGGTGATCGGCAACAGCGTGACCTCGGGTTTGAACGGGCGCTACATGGGTCATGACCCCGACACGCTCCCACGCGAAACCATCGCATGGGACGCTGACCAACCGCGGTTGAGGTACAGCACGGATTCGCCGCTGCGCACCACAACCGGTGATCTCGAAGCCATGGCGCTTTATGCCGGTCAGGGGGTCGGCGCCATTCACGACATCGTTCCCGCTGCGCGTCGCCTTGCCGACATGGTTGCGCAGGCGAAACGCATTCCCGACGACCGGCCGGACCAGCCCGGGGTGACACCATGAGCGACGAATTCGACAGCTTTCGGTGCCAAAGCGGCTTTTCCTCGCCGCCCTGTTCAGCGGCCGAGATCGCGCCGGAGTATTTCGATCCGCTGGCGGTTGACCCGCAGCAGGCCCGCGACGTCGCCCGCTGGCGCAAGGCCGAGCGGACGCGGCTGCGCGCCGAACGCATGGCGCTTTCGGTGGCCGCGCGTCAGGTCGCGGGCGATGCGCTTGCCGGGCATCTGCGACAGGTGCTGCAGGACCGTTTCGGCGGGGCGCGGGGCATGGTCCTGTCGGCCTATTGGCCGATCAAGGCAGAGCCCGACCTGCGCCCGCTGATGGCAGATTTGCACGCGAGCGGGGTGACCATCGCCTTGCCACTGGTCGAGACAAAGGCAGCGCCACTTGTTTTCCGGCACTGGACGCCGGAGACGAAGATGGTGCGCGGTGACTGGAACATCCCCGTGCCGCCACCCGACGCGCCCGAGATCACGCCGGACATCACCCTTGCGCCGCTGGTCGGCTGGACGGCCGACGGCTACCGGCTGGGCTATGGAGGCGGCTATTTCGACCGGACTTTGGCGGCGCTGAACCCGCGGCTTTTTTCCATCGGTATCGGGTTCGACGCGGCGCGGCTCGCCACGATCTATCCGCAACCGCATGACATTCCGCTCGACCTGATCCTGACCGAAAAAGCGGTCCTGCTTCCCCGCTGAACGCAGTTGATCACTCCGGCGTGTCAAGCCGCGGGCGCCAGTCCTCGACCGTCTGACGCGCAAGCCGCGTGTCGATCGCCCGTTGCCAGCTCTCCGGCAGGCAGGGAAGGTTCGCAAAGTCCGCCAGAGCATCCGGATCCAGCGTGTCGCGATAGAGCAACCGCCACACGCGGCTTAGCGGCCAGTCCGGTTGCGGCCGGGTGATCAATTCGGCGCGGTCACCTGGCGAGATGAGGCCATCTGACAGGACCCGGAAATACCAGCCTGTGCGCCCGGTCTCCTGCACGCGGCGCGCCATGTCGAGTTGGTCGAACCGCAGGTTGAGCTTCCAGCAGGGCTGGCGGGTCTGGCTGACCTCGACCGTGGCACCTCCGATCTGGTAGCGGTCGAAGAGGCAGAGCTCGGGTTCGGTGGCACCTTCGATGACCAAGTTCTCACCGAAGGCGCCGGGGCGGAACCGGTCTTCGCGCTCCGGCAGATCCTCGGACCACGAGATATAGTGCGAGGCAGGGTAGGCATGCAGCGCCTTGTCCGCCCCTCCATGGTGGCGTGGGTCGCCCTGTTCGTCGCCGTCGAGACTGGTGGTCCGGGCCATGATCGGCCCCGGAACGGACCGCTTGTCGATAGCCGATGCCACCCCACGGGGACCAAGCGGCGCCACCTTGCCAATCCGCAATTCGGTGATCGTGAAGTCCGTCATTCCGGTCTCTCTTCGCGGATCAACTCCACGACCTGTGCACCCAGCGCCATGTCGGCCACCTGACCCAGATGCATGGCCCGGGTCTCGCCTTTCCTGTCGATCAGGACAAGTGTCGGCGTGCCCTGCACGCCCCAATCCGTCATGGTGCGCGGCATCGCTCCGTCGCCCGGCGCGTCGATGGCGACCGGAAAGGGGATGCGCCATTCGTGCAGGAAAGCGGCCAGACTTTCGCGGCTGTTGCCGTCGTGATGCTCGAAGACGCTATGCAACCCGATCACTGCGAGGTCGTCGGCGTGGAAGGTCTGGCGCAGGCGCTGGGCTTGCGGCAAGCCGTGCATCACGCAACCGGGGCAGAGCATCTGGAACACCTCGACCGCCAGCACCTTGCCACGGAAATCCTCGGGTGCAGGGGGCCGGTCAATGTTCAGCCAGTCAGATGCAGTGATGGATGGCGTGGTCATGTGTCATGCCTTTCGCAAGGCGGGCGCGGCGGGACGGACCGCCGTGCCCGGTCCGTTATTGTCCCACCTGACCCGGCAGGCTCAGATCGCCCGAGGCCACGTCAAAGACATCCGTCACGCAAAGCAGCGGCGCATGGACATTGGCATTGACCTGTAGCGCCGCCGTGACCCCGTCGAACCGCGCTTCTGCCACGGCGCCGATATCGGCGAAGGGCACAGTCACGCTGAGGCGTGGGCCCTCGAAGACCGGCGACCAGCCGGGGCTGTCAATCAGGATGGGCAGGCCCGGCCAGGTCAGCGGTAGGGGCGGCGTGGCACCCTCGGGGATGTCGATCACCTTGAGTGCGCCGTCCCCGCAGACGTCGTCCGGACCGAGCACCACCCAATGGCTGTGCCAGGTGCCGCCATCGTCGCCCGTGGTGCCGGAATTGCTTTCGTCAAACAGCGGCGTGTCGTCGAAATCGGGGTGGATGGTGACGGCGAAGGCGAGGATGCCGGCGCCGGTCTCGAACCCCACGACCGAAGGGTCGAGCGTTGTCGGCCAGACATAGGAAAAGACCGGCGCCCCGGCCAGCGCGCCGCCCGGATCGGGCGATGCCGCGCCGGGCGTGCCGGCGACCGACATGGTAAAGGTGGCGGTGCGGCCCTCGGTGGTGATGTCGGCGGCCACGATGTCGAAATCGGCGACCGTGGCATTGCCCGCGTCGGCGGTGAGTTCGTGGCCGGTGGCCGTGCCTGCCAGAAGGGCCAGTGAAGTCGCCGCGCCGAGGGCTTGGCGAAGGATTGGGTTCTGTGTCATCTTGAGTCGCTTCCTTTCGTAACGGAGGGGTTGCAGTTCAGGGCGCCCGGGCCGTTGCAGCGGCAATGCGGGCGTCCCGTTCACGGCACGGTGGACAGGCGCACGACAGCTCGCGACGCCTCATCCTCCGTGGTGATCTTGTGATCCGGGCAGTCCATCTTTAGCGCCGCATCGCCGAACGCGGCGTCGACGAAGGCGCAATGATGTGGGCGCTCGGTGTCGTCATGGGCATGCGGCCGGAAAAACTGGCAAGTGACGCACATGCGCTGGACCGGGATCGCCCGCGCCTCCTGTAGCGATCGGATGATCAGCGTAAGGCTCCGCAACATGGCACCCCGATGGCTCTCACCAAGGTTGTCAATCGCCGCCTCCAGCGCGGGCGGCGCTTCGGGAATTTGCGCGGCCAGTGCCTGACCTTTCGCTGTTGCCACGATCTGGCGGGCGCGGCCATCCTTGGGGTCGGGCCTTCGCGCGACCAATCCCTTGCCTTCGAGCGCAGTGACCGTGTCGCTCAGGCTTGACTGGGTAATACCAAGCTGATCGGCCAGGTTGGCGATGCGGTCGGGCCGGGCCGCCACCCGTGCCAGCACGTCGCCCTGGGTCGGATTGAGCCCTATGTCCTTGACCGTCTGCCATTGGCTTGCGCGCCAGAAGGCGGCAAGGCGCTGAAACGCGACCGTGATCTGCTGGGACTCGTGAGACATCGGACACCTCCGAGTTACTTATATAGGAGTCCTATATAAATGGCAAGATGCTGCCGCGTCCCGCGCGCAATGGCGGCTCCAACGTGCATGAAAGTTGTCCTCGGCTCGACCGCTCGGATGCCCGGTCAGCTGCCGGTCAGAAGTTGATACCCAGGCGTCGTGATCGATTTCACGGTTGTGATCGGTCGATCGTCGATCCAGATCCATGCGTTCGATCACCAACAGCGCCGCGCCCACCAAAGCCCCGAGCAGATCAGCCACCGGCTTTTCCGACTGAGTGGCATAGAAGCGCAGGTCGCGTCGGCAGTGCGGCTTGTTGAGACCAGTTATTTGTTGGCGCTATGATGGTGAGGTCGAGATCACGGATTTCTGGCATCCATTTAGTAATTGACCTGCTCAAATCCGTACGTGCCTTTGTAATCCTCCCAGTCGACGAACATCGAACGAATGTTGACGCTCGGACAGTGGTCGCCATAGCGCGAGGCGCCCTGAAACGCTGGCGGTAGGGCGCGCACTACGCTGCTGCCCCAGAAGAACTGTCCGTTTGGGCCATAATGCCCGCGTCGGACAATGGCCATACGGTTGCATTCACCGTCGCCGCTTTCCCTCTGGCTCGCGCGTACCTGAAACACATCGATGGATCGGACGAAGTCGAATGCAGCCCCGCCGATATCGACATCCGCACCGGAACCAATCGCCTCTACTGATGTAGTCGGCTGTAGATCGCCGCCTTCGGTAGTAATCTCGTCGTCATGGCTTTCGCCGATAATGATCTGGGGCGTCGCGGAAGGGAGCGCTGGCAGACCAGTCCCCATGGGACACCGCCAGATCTGCAGTGGCGGCTCGACCGGGTAGGGCGTTATTCGACGGATGAACTCGGCCTTTGCGAGGGTGCACTCGGTAGAGGCGGGCCAACCGCCCGCAAGGCAGAGCAGGATGGCGCAGTCGATGGGATAGGCGCGGGCCTCGAGCGTCAGCGGGACTTGCGCGACAACCGACAGGACCGCTGGAAGGAGCAGATGTTTCAGATTGGGTGACATGGATCGTCCTTTCCGAGAAGTCGCGCCCCGCATACGAAACACTACGTAAGAGGGCAATAAACCATGATTGAAGTACATCGTGGATTGAGGTTTGAAAGGGTCCGCCATTGCTTCGCGAGGTACCGGACACCTGGCGGCCCAAGCCGTGACAACTGCCTGCTTGGCGCGTCATTCCAGGATCTCGACAAGACGGCCGTAGTCGCGGCTCACCTCCTGCGCTTCGAGGAACGCACGCTGCCGTTCGGTCTCCAGGCATTGAAAATACTGCTGGATATTCGCGATGTAGGCTTCGAAATCCGCCCGTAGAAGGTCCGCATATTCCCGAACGACTTCAGGTTCTTCAGGAAGGTAAGGGCGTTCGGGCGCCAGGCAGGCCATCGCAGACTGGGCCTGGATGGCCAGAATGGCGGTACAGGCCGGCAAGACCGAAGGCCTGACACAAATCTTGGTCGTGCGAGATGTCATTGACGGTTCAAATCCCGGGGTTCAAACGTTAATCCATTTAGTCAGGCAAAGACGGTCGGTCAATACGAACAAATCGTCTTGCAGTCGTTTATGTTGTATTGTATCGCCCGTGTGGAATTGTTCCCACGGGCCCAAACGATGATCGGGAGGGTCTCAGGAACGTCATGCTAGAAGAAGCGCCGAATGTTGTTACCGAAGAAGGACTGCGCGGATTGCTGGGCAAGGGATACCGGGCGGAAGTGGTCTGCAAGGAAGGCGGGGAGAAGCGCCACAACAGCTGGTACGGGTCCTGGATCATCCGGGCCGTCTCGGCCGATGGCCGCGACGACAAGCTGCTGGTCACTTCTCGCAGCTTTCTCAAGGTCCGGGAGTTCAAGACCATCGTCGGGCTCGTCAGCTTCCTGTACGATCTCGGATGCACGGTCGTCAGCATCCCGCTCGAGCAGGGCGGTCGGGTTTTCCATGACGCGCCGGGCCAACCGTCCGGCACGGGCCCGATATTGGTCTCAAAGGACTGATCTTGCCATTGCCGCGCTGCTGGCGGCCTGGGCGGTCGTGGGACCTGCGGACCTTCGAGCCCAGGAACAGACCGAAGGCTTTGTCTTCTCGGTCAACCACGATGGCCGGCTGATCTCCGCCTCCCAGTCGCAGGACTTCCAACGGACCTATTCCAGCCGCGAAGGGGACGGTCGTCTCCGGCAAGGCGACCGGCTTTTCCTCTTCACCCAAAGCGCCACAGAGAATGTAGATGCACCAGTTGCGCCATCGAGGCCGGTTCCGGTTCGTGCGGATATCCTGAAAGCCATCGAGGACACCGCGCTGCGCTATGCAGGTCATACGGGATTGCGTCGGGCCGGGCTATCGGTCAGTGACTGGACGCTGCTCTATCGGGCCAATATCGAGATCGAAAGCGCCTATGATCCGCGCGCCACGAGCCACGTCGGGGCGATCGGGCTTGGCCAGTTGATGCCGGACACGGCCCGCGACTTGGTCATCAATGCGCATGATCCGCTGGAAAACCTCGACGGATCGGCGCGCTACCTGCTGATGATGCTGGACCGCTTCGGCGACAGCCGCCTGGCCCTGGCCGCCTATAATGCCGGGCCCGAGGCAGTCACGCGCCATGGTGGCATTCCCCCTTATGAAGAAACCCGCCGCCATGTGGCCAAAGTCACGGCCGCAGTTCGGCGGCTGAAAGGAGACCTATCGTGAAACTGACCCCTGTCATGACCGGCCTTGCGGCCGCCCTGTTGATCGTCGCCGCGGGTCCGGCGCTGGCCCAGAGCATCGACCTGTCACCAGTCCAGACCCTGCTTCAGGGGATCGTCGATGCGATCACCGGCCCCCTGGGCATCGTGATCGGCACGCTTGCCCTGATCGGTGTGTTCCTGTCCTGGCTCTTTGGCATTCTCGATTTCCGGCAGGCGCTCTGGGTGGTCGTGGCGATCGCCGGCATTGCCGCGGCCCCGACCATCGTGGCGGCCATCTGGACCACCTGAGCTAGACCGACATGCCTGAACAATCTCGCGTCTTCATCGGCCTTCTCAGGCCGCCGAAACTGCTCGGCCTGCCGATCATGTATGCCATGGTCTGGCTGTTCGGCACCACGCTGCTGTTCCTCTGGGTGCAGAGCTGGGTCGTGGTGCTTTTCGCAGGCCTTGCCTGGCCCGCGCTCTGGAAGGCCGCGGACTGGGACCCGAACTTCCTCGATGTCCTGGCGATCACACTGCAAGAGACGCCGCCGACGCGGAACCGCAGGCATCACGGGGGCGACAGCTATGCCCCGTGATGACGCAAATTATCCGCAGGCGCTCGGCCTCGATGCCGCTCTGCCCGTCTGGGTGGCCGGTGAGAAACGCCTGTCGCAGATGCTGCCTTACGTGAGCCTTGTGACCGACATCACGATCCGGACGCGCGGCAACGAGCTCATGCAATGTATCCGGCTGGACGGCGTGAATAGTACGACAAGCGAGGACACGCATCTCGACCGCATCGGGGCGCTGATGGCGGGGATCGTGGCGCAGGCCGGCACCGGGTTTTCCTTCTACCTGCACAAGGTCTCGAAAGCGATCGACTCGGACCTGCCCGCCATCGACGGCAATGGGTTTGCCCACGCGATCGACGCGCGCTGGCGTGCCCATCTTGGGGCCTCCGGGCTCAGAGACAAGACGCTGACACTCACGGTCCTGAAGCGTCCCGATGCGGGGCGGGGTCTGCCTTTTCTGGCCGCCGCGTCCCGTCGCAAACTCGCGGAGGATACGACCCGCCGGTTGCGCAAGCTCGACGAGGTGGTTGGCTTCATACTCTCGACCTTCGACGAGATGAACCCACGGCTTCTCTCGGCGCGGCGCGGCGCGCTGCTGGGATTCCTCGGCAGCCTCAATACCGGGCGCGAGACCCCGCTTTTCCCGCGCTCCCGCTTCGGCATTCTGGCCGAGGACGTCGCCAATACGCGGGTGAGTTTCGATGGCCCGGTGATCCGTCTCTCCGACGGTGCGGCGGGCGAGAAGTTCGGCGCGATCTTCGCGGTCAAGAACTACCCCGCCAAGACCGATTGCCTGATGCTCGACGAGCTGAACCTGCCGGTCGACATGGTGGTCACGCATTCCTTTGTGCCGATCAACGCCAACATCATGGCCGGTCGGATCAAGCGCCAGTTGCGACTCATGCAGGCCGCCAATGATGGGGCGGTCAGTCTGGCGCAGGAACTCGAACTCGCCCAGGACGACCTGGAATCCAAACGCCTGATCTTCGGCGAACATCACATGACTGTCGCGGTCTATGCGAAGACCCGCGCCGCGCTGGACGAGATCTGCGCCGAGGTGCGCAACATCGCGGCCAGCACCGGCATCAACCTGATCTCGGAAGGGTTCGGCGCGCGGGCGCATTTCATGGCGCAGCATCCCGGCAATGCCGGGGCGCGCAGCCGCAAGGCCGCGATCACAAATCACAATTTCGCGGACCTCGCGACATTGCATCGCGCACCTCTCGGCAAAAGCGGGCGCGAGGTGCCCTGGGGCCGACCGGTCACCATGTTCCCGACGCCCGAGCGTGGCGGATTCCGGTTCAACTTCCACGAACAGGGCGCGCCGGACCGTGAGCCGACCGGCGGGCATACGCTGATCCTCGGCCGCCCCGGGTCGGGCAAATCGGTGCTCGCCGCCTTCCTGATGTGCATGGCGCAGCGCGCCGGTGTCCGGGCGTTCGTTTTCGACTACCGCGCGGGCATGGAGATGGCCGTGCGCGCCTTGGGCGGATCCTACCGGGAGGTGAGGGCGGGGCACCCCACGGGCCTCAATCCGCTGCAGACCGAGACCGATGCGCGCGGACAGGCCTGGTTGTCCGATTGGCTGGCCACGCTCCTGGAACGTGCCGGTCAACCGCTCTCGCCGGTTCAGACCAACCGCCTGCAGGAGGTCGTGCGCCAAAACGCCGATGCCGGTCACGCCGGTCTCAGGAATTGGTCGGATTTTGCATCGCTGCTGGTCTCCACCGACGATGAGGGCGATCTCTTCGAGCGGATGCAGGAATGGACCGCCGACGGTCGCTATGGCTGGATATTCGGGGCCAACCCGCAGGACACGTTCAATTTGGGTGGTACGCGCTCGGGCGATGTCTCGGGCTTCGATCTGACCGGCATTCTAGATTCCGAGAGCGAGCGCGAGCGGATGGCGGTTCTCTCCTATCTGTTCCGTCGGGTGGAACGCGTAATCGAAGACCGCAAACCCACGCTGATCCTGATCGACGAGTCCTGGAAGGCGCTCGACAATGCCTATTTCGCGGAGCGGCTGTCGAACTGGCTGGTCACCGCCCGGAAACAGAACGCCGTCGTCGTGATGATGACGCAATACGCCAGCCAGCTCGAGCGCACCCGCACCGGAAAGACGATCGTCGAAGCAGTGCCGACACAGATCCTGCTGCCCAACATTCGTGCCAGCGCGGCCGATTACGCGATGCTCGGGCTGTCCGAAAAGGAGCTTGGCATCCTTTTCGGCGTCGGGTCGTCCTCGCGCCTGGCGCTGGTGCGCGATGATCGCGGATCGGTGGTGATCGACGCCGATCTCGCAAGCCTCGGCCCGCTGGTGACCATCCTCGGCGGAATGGAAAAGGGCGAGGAACTGGTGGGCCGCGACTACCGCGACCGCCCGGATTTCTGGAGAATGACATGACCAATATGACCTACCCGCGCCTTGGGCTCGTGATCCTGGGCCTCTCGCTTGCGGCCTGTTCAGAATATCGTCCCGCGAAAGCCAACTGCTTTGAGCCCGCAGAGGGAGGTCGCGCGACCGCGCATGTCTCGACCCAGGGCGCCGTGGTCGAACGCGGCGATAAGGGCTGCCAATTCCAGCGTTTGACGCCTGCAAACTGACCGATGCTGCGCTGGCTGCCTCCTACGCTTTTCTCCGCAATCCTCGCGGCACCTGCCCTTGGGCAAGGCGTGCCCGTTTTCGACGCGCAGCGCTTTGCGCGCAACGCGGCGCTGATCCTGCAGCGGGATCGCGATATCGCCCTGCAGCGCGACCGGCTTGCCCGCGAGGAGGCGCTGGCGGAGATCGAGGTGCAACAGCTCGCGGCACTGAGCAATCTGGTCGAGGCGACATCCTTGGGCGCAACAGATGTGTCCGCGACCATCGACGCACTGGAGGTGGGCAAGGATGCGGAATCTTCCTCCGCCGCTCTCTTTTCCTCCGAGGACGGCAATCCGGCGGCAGACGCGATGTTCGGCGATGCACGAGGCGGGATCGAAGATCTGATCATCCGCGCGGCGCGCGAGACATATTCGCATACCGGGGTGTCGCGCGCTGGCCTCAGCCTCGTTCAATGGCGGTGCCTTCTCCAGGCGCTGATCTGGCAGGAAAGCCGGTTCCAGATCGGTGCACGCTCACCCGTGGGTGCCTATGGCCTCACCCAGATCATGCCTGGTACCGCCTCCGACCTCGGCATCAATCCGGAGTACTACGACGATCCCTACCTGCAGGTCACCGGCGGGGCACGATATCTCGCGCAGATGCTGGCGATGTTCGACGGCAACGTCATCCATGCGCTTGCTGCCTATAACGCCGGACCGGGCAATGTGCAGAAATACGGCGGCGTGCCGCCCTTCAAGGAAACCCAGCACTACGTCCTCGTCATTCCCAAACAATACAACCGGTACCTGGCAAAGGTTGGCGGGATCGATGCCCAGGGCACCATAGATCCGGTGCTGCTCGCCAATGCCAGCCTCAGCCTCTCGTCTCACGGGGCAGGGGTCTACGGGGATTATTCGCTCGTTTCCGTCCGCGCCGCCGCCCGGCGGGTGCAGGACATCGTCGAACGCATTGGCAAGACCGAAGATGTGCACGAAGCGCTGGCGCTCAACACCTATGCGCGGGCCGAGCTCGCCCGCCTGGTTGCGATCCGCACCCGTCTCAAGGCCGCCGGAACCGAGCCCATGAGCGCCGGGCAGATCGCGTTGGCCGCAGCGCAGGCCCGCGAAAAGGCATTCATGGATTTCAGCCAGGAGGCATTACGATGAAGAGATACCTGCAACGCGCGATCCGACCGAGGCAAACGACGGCTGCGCTGGCCGTGACCATCGGCCTTGCCGCAGGCCCGGTTGCGACCCAGGGCGTGCCAACCGTGGACACCCAGAACATCGCCCAGGAAATCCGCCAGATGCAGCAAATGCTGGAGGATTTCGGGATCCAGACCGACCAGCTCGATACGCTCCTGGAACAACTCGACCTCGTGCAGCAGCAGCTTGACCAAATGAACGCGATGTATGCCGCATTGACCGGCGCGCGCGATCGTATCCTGGGCCTGTTCATGGGCGGCGATCTCGATGACCTGCTCGAGGCGGATTTCGCGGATATCGGCAACCTGATCACTGGCATTCAGCGAGGTGACTGGAGCGCGCTTCTGGGCTCCTCGGCGGGGCCCCTTCGCACGCAGATGGAAACCGCGCTGGCCAGCGCGGGGTTCGACGAGGACTCGCTGCGCGAGATCGCCAACAGTGGCAGTGCCGGCGCCCAGGGCGTGGCGACGCGCGCCACGACGGGCGCGGTGATGTCGGCCGCCGCACAAAACAGCCATGCCGAGGCTGGCCAATCGCTGGAACGGGTCGAGCGCCTGGTCGACATGATCCCGGAGATGGCCGACCTCAAGGAATCCGTGGATCACAACACCCGCGTGACCGCGGAACTGGCGATTGCCATGACCCGCATGTGGGAGCTTGAAGCGATCCAGACCGTGGGTGCCGGCAACGCCGGCGTGGTCGACGCGGCCACCATTGCCGAGGAACGCCGCTACATGGACTTCACGCTGCCGGAGTTGCGGCAATGAGCATGGGAACCGGCATCGATGCCATCGTCGAGGAAGAACTGGTCTATGGCGCACTGCGACGCGAGGAACTCTGGCGCAAGATCGGCATCGGCGGCGCGGTATTTGGCGTTCTGGGATGTCTTTCGGCCGCGGCGGTCGCGCTTTTGATCGAGGTGCCTGCACCGGTGGTCGTCCCCTACGATCCCGCCACCGGTCTTGCGTTGCCGAACGCGACAGTGCAGGCGGTGACCCTGGCCGAACGCCCCGCCGTTATCGAGGCTCAGATCTACCGCTACATCACGGATCGCGAGACCTACAACCAGCTCGACAATGATCTGCGCGTGCGCCGCGTTCTCGCCCAATCGAATGGTGCGGCCGAAGCCAGCATGCGGGCAACGTGGACCAGCGGGCAGCAAAGCTATCCGCCAACCCGCTACGGCGCCACTTCGGAAATGGCTGTCGAGATCGCCAGCATCACGCTGATAGGCAAGAACCGCGCTCAGGTGCGGCTGCGCAAACGCCTGACAAGCCCGCAAGGCATCCAGGACGGTGCCTTCACTGCCACGCTGATGTTCGAATTCCACCCCGAAGCGACCCGGGTCATCGACGACGTCTGGCAGAACCCGTTCGGCTTCACCGTCACTCAATATGCCATCAGATCGGATCGTCCGGAATGAAAATATCCCTCTCCCTCCTTCTCGTCGCAACGCTCCTGAGCGCCGCGGGTTCGGCTTCGGCAGAGGCCACGCCCCGGCGCGGACCCCACGACAGCCGAGTCCGGGTCGCCACCTGGACAGAAGCCCAGGTCTACCGCGTGGTCACCACCCTGACCCGGGTGACCACGGTCGAGTTCGGTGAAGGCGAAACCATCCGCTCGATCATTGCCGGCGATACCGTGGGTTTCCAGTTCGATGCAGTGCCAGGCGGGCGGGCGTTTGCCATCAAGCCTGTGGATTCGAACGTGGCCACCAATATCACCGTCTATACAAATCGTCGGTCGTATTACTTCCACGTGGTCGAGGCGCGTGGCACGCCGCATTACGTCATCCAGTTCCAATACCCAGAAGACAGGAAGAAACCGCGGAATGCGGTCGCCGCGGCACCGCTCAATACTGACTACGGCGTCAGCGATCAGACCGAGATCACGCCGGTCTCGGTATGGGACGACGGCACCTTCACCTATTTCCGCTTCGCGAAAAACGCCCCTGTTCCGGCGATCTTTCGTCATTCCTGGGGTGGTGAGCGGTCGGTCAACAGCACCGCTCAACCCGATGGGGTCATTCGCGTGTCCGGCGTCAATGCCAGATGGGTCCTGCGACTGGGCGATGATGTGGTCTGCGTGCAGGACATGGATCCGGGAAGGGCAGGGGCATGAGCGCCGAAACCGACGATCTCGCGACGCGCCTGGCGGCACTCGAAGGCGCGACAGGCAAGAAGTCCCCGCGACGCGGTGCACCATTGGCGGCGGTTCTCGGCGTGGCGGGCCTCGCAACGCTGGGCGGGCTGGCCTATGCCGCGCTTGGCCCCGAGGCCGCGCCGCCGATGGAAACCGCTGCACCCGACGAATTCCAGGGCAGGGGATCTGGGTTCGGCGATCTCGCACCCATTGCCAAGCCCGCACCACCCACCGCACCTGTCCCCGTCGAGACCGGACCTACCGAAACCGAACGCGAACTAATGGCAAGCCTTGCGCGCTTGCGTGACGAACTCGCGGCATTGCGCGACAATTCCAACGACCCGGGCGACACTGCGGCCACGGACGCTGTTGCCGAACTGACGGCCCAGATGGCGGCTCTTCAGAAGGAGGCTGCAGAGAGCAAGCGCGCCCTGGAGCGCCGGCTCACGGAAAGGGACCGACAGCTTAAACAGCTGCGCATGGATCTGGAACTGGCGCAGCTGCAGCAGCCCGGTCCCACAGACGCGTTCGGTCCCACCGAAGACGAGTTACGGCTGGCCGCGCTTGAACGTCGCCGCGCGGCTGAGGCCGAGGCTCGCGCCGAACGCATCGCCTCGCCAATGATCGCGTATGCCGGCACGGGAAACCGCCGAGACGACACCACACTCGACGCGCGTCTCAGTGCCGAAGACGCGTTTCTGCGCGCCGGTGCCCAGGCCGCGGACGTGACCCGGGCCGAGGTGATTGCCAACCCCTCCCACACCGTACCGCAAGGCACGATGATCCAGGCCGTGACCGAAACCGCCCTCGATAGCACTTTGCCCGGTGCGATCCGGGCCGTGGTCTCGGAAGACGTGCATGCCTACGACGGCAGCCGGGTGCTGATCCCGCGCGGTGCGCGGCTGATCGGGCGCTACCGGTCCGATGTGGCACTGGCGCAATCCCGCGTGATGGTGGCCTGGGACCGGATCATTCTGCCCGACAACCAGTCGGTCGAAATCAGTGCCTTTGGCGGAGACGCCTTGGGCCGATCGGGGACCACCGGGTTCGTGGACACCCGTTTTGGCGAGCGTTTTGGATCGGCGGCCTTGATTTCTCTGATCGGTGCCCTGCCGCCGGCAGCGGCCGGGCAGATCGAAAACGATACTGCGGCCGGCATCGGCGGGGACGTGGGCACCGATCTGCGCGACAGCACCCGAAACGTCATGCAGGACTATTTGTCGCTCACGCCGGTGATTCACGTCGACCAGGGCACCCGGATCACCGTCATGGTCGATCGCGATCTCGAGATATTCTGATGGCAGGAAGCTACCTGGAAGCCTCACTCGACGCGCTCGCCCCCGCCATCGGGCGGACGGACGTGATCGAGATCTGCATCAATCCCGATGGCAGCGTCTGGGGCGAATTCCACGGCGATCATTTCATGTCCGCCCTTGGCACGCCCTTGAGCCTCACCGCCATAAAGGACCTCGGCAATCAGATCGCCTCGGCCGCGGGCACGACGCTCAGCGCCAAGAAACCGGTTGTGTCGGTCAGCATCCTCTATCGCGACCGGCCGATCCGCGCCCAGGTGATCCAGCCGCCTGCGGTTGAGGGCGGGTTCTCGATCTCGCTCAGGTTTTTCTCGAGGCTGCCGCTCAACGAGATCGCGCTGACATATCTATTTGACCGGGAAACCAGCCTCGAGGCCCTGCGGCAAGAGCGCAACCTCGCGCTGCGAGAGTTGGTCGGGTCGGGCAATATCGACGCCGCGTTGCGCTTCTGCGTCGAAAAGAAGCTCAACATGATCGTCGCGGGCGGCACTTCGACTGGAAAGACGGTCGCCGCCCGCAAGATCCTCTCGCTTGTTACGGACGAGGAGAGGATCGTCACCATCGAAGATGCCGCCGAACTGCGCCCCACGCAGCCGAATGTCGTGACTCTGATCTCGGACCGCGAGGTTGCGCTGCGCAGCGCCGACCAGTTGCTGACGGCCAGCCTGCGCATGCGGCCCGACCGTATCGTTCTGGGCGAGGTGCGCGGCAAGGAAGCCTTGACCTTCCTCGAGGCCATCAATACCGGCCATGGCGGTTCGCTGACCACGCTGCACGCCGAAACCCCGCAACTGGCTGTGCGCCGACTTGCCATTGCCGCGCTGAAAACCGATCTACCGATGACCTATGCTGACATGACCCGATACATCGAAAGCTCCATCGACGTGATCATCCAGACCGGCCGCCACGAAGGTGCGCGCGGCATCACCGAATTCTACCTGCCTGGCCAGACTGCTGCCCTGGGCGCTTAACGAAACAAGGACTTCGCATGCGACTTCCATCTACAACTTTGGCCTTCTTTCTCGCCGCCGCATCCCTGGCGGCGCAGGAGACACCCCCGATGTCCACCGATCTGACCCTGACCATGACACCGAAACAGTACCGCATCTGCAATGACCGGCCCCCGCGCCCGGCCTGGATGGACGAGTTGCACCCGCGCGAGGCGTATAAGGCGCTGACGCTGATGGACCTTTACGAACTCAGAGCCTGGGAGCAGATCGCGGCGAAAGACGATTGTAGCTGCGAGACGCGGTATCCGGAATGGGGCACAGCCGAACAAGAGTACCTTGACCGTTCTGAAGCCCTGCCTCAGCGCGAACAAACGGCATTGCGTCTTGATTGGATCGAAACTCGCAAGTCTCTCCGAATCGTCGTGCAGGCAATTTGTGAAGCTCAAGGCAACTGGTGATGGGCGTCGTCAGCTGGATGGTCGGAACGGCCGATGCATTTCTCGCTGGTGCTGCCGAATCCCAATTCGGCGCGCTCGCCAGCAACATTGGCGCGATTGTCCTACTGATGGTCACCCTTTCCGTGATTGGTCTGTTCATCAACATGGCGTTCCAATATCGCAGCATGGATGGGGCCAGCTTCTTCTGGTATCTTCTGAAACTCTTGCTGGTCGGGCTCTTTGCCTTCAACTGGGTCCAGTTTAACGCCGTCGCGAACGCGGTAATCGGCGGGTTGGACTACATTGCCGGTGCATTGATCTCGTCGATCGGCGGTGGCGGCGCAGGTGCGACGTATTTCGCCAGCGAATTCGACTTCCTGATCGAGAAATTTAGCGCGTACCTAAACGCCATTGGCAACAACCTGAACTGGATGACCGGCGCGATCCTCAGCGGCATCGGCCTCGTACTCCTGAGCCTGCTCGGTTTCATGACTGGCATCGTCCTGATATTCGCCAAGATGATGCTGGCGCTCATGCTCGCCCTGGCCCCGGTGATGATCGCGCTGTCGCTGTTCGAGGCCACGAAGGATTTCTTCCACAGGTGGGTCTCGACCACGGTCAGCTATGCCTTCTATCCGGTCGTCATCGCCGCCATGTTTTCGACGGTCGTCGGTATGGCCAACGCCCTTCTCGTGCAACTCGGCGACCCCGGCACCGCGACCACAATCGGATCGCTGGTCCCTTTTTTCGTCATGGTGTTCCTCGCCAAAGGGTTTGTCGCTGCGACACCGCTCATCGTTCGTGGCCTGTCTGGAAACTTCATGCTGATGGCCGCACCGAATACCCCGGCGGGGATTGCGGGGTTCGGTCGTGGGGTGGCGAACACATCCGGTGTCCGTTGGCGCGCTCGAACAGGATCGCTCAGCAATTCCGAGACAGCAGGACGGATCGTGGCGAAGGCACCGGCCACTGTCTTAGCCGCGACGAGAAGCAGCGGCGAACAGGTGACCCGCATGGCCGAAAGGGCGAAACGCATGGCCAGAATGTGAAAAGAAAATGCGGCGTTCACGAGTGGGCATGTTCGGAAAAGACGGCGGATTGTGTTGAAAAACTCCTCAAACCGAAAATCGTTTCGAAAATCTGGAACGTCGTTCTCGCACAGACCGTCCTGGCAAACATCGGTCGCGGTGAAGCTATTTCGCGGAACGGCGTTCTGCCAATTTGTCCGGCACCGCTTGAGCAGCGAGTTTTTCCACAGAATCGGCGGTGAGCGGAAATTCGCTGCAAGCGCACGGGTCTTGCCTCGGAAAAGCGAAATCAGCCATTCAAAGGCCGAAAAGTCTGACCACTCGTGCTGCGCCCTGCAAACGTTCTGAACGTGCTATCGGGTAACAACGTTTCCCTATCATTCGGTCCGAAGGCACCACTGGCTGATAAAGCGCAAATCTGGGGTTTTTCCCAAATCAAGGCCAGTCGAATGTGTTGCCTCGCGGAAGGTAACCTGTCCAGAACAAGACCGACCGGAACTGTTGCTCCTGTGTTTGCACGTCGGCTGTTCGCTTCGTCGGACGAGACACGGCCGCGGCGATGGCATCGGCATCATCGTCTTCATGCCGCTTGACGAAAGGACTTACGTAGATGGGCGGGATCAATGTCATTTCGTGACGGAGCGCCCCAATCATGCGGCGGCCCTTGCCGACCGCGGAGACAACCATGTATCCGGCAGGCGCGCATTCATAAGTTCAGGACTTGACATGACAACGGCGCTTAGGGTCAGGACCCATTGATTTCCGCGTAGGGGCGTGATTCACGGTTCGAAAACCGAGCGGTGAAAATGTCTGATCTTTTCTGGCTGACGGAGGTGCAGATGGCGCGTCTTGAGCCCTTCTTTCCGAAGTCCCATGGCAAACCCCGCGTCGATGACCGGCGTGTGTTGAGCGGGATTATCTTCATCAATCGTAATGGCTTACGTTGGCGTGACGCACCTGCAGCCTATGGCCCGCACAAAACGCTCTACAATCGCTGGAAGCGGTGGAGCGATAAGGGCGTCTTCGCCCGGATGATGGCGGGTCTGGCTGCCGAGCACGGCGAACGGAAGACCGTGATGATCCCCTCTCATGGTTTGCAGGCAAACCACTGCCAGGCACCGGACGCGACCTATCTCAAGGCCCACCGAACAGCGACCAGCATGGGCGTGAAAAATGGGGGCCAGTTCACGGATCGAGATCATGTTTGGCAGGCTCAAGGATTGGCGGCGTGTGGCAACCCGATACGATAGGTGCCCGAAGGTCTTCCTCTCAGCCATCGCCCTCGCGGCAACCATCATCTATTGGCTATGAGTCCTGACCCTAGAGAACTCCATCGCCATTCGCCTGTTCCGATGCTCATAAAACAAAGGCATAAATTAAGACCCACGCAGTTAAAGCACAGCTACAGACAAGCGAATAAAGGCCGTTCCAAACAACACCCACGTGGCGTGCGCTGACCCCGGCGAAGGACCCGATTAGCAGTGTCGTCGCCGTAAAAGGAGAGCTCGCCCCGCTGATCGTCCACCCCGCAATAAGTGTCACGACCAGGGCCGTCGGCTCCACTCCAAGGCTGGCGACATCCGGGATGAGCGGTGCAATAAGTGTCACCGCAAGTATCGGGTTCATGCCAATCTGTCCGGCCAGAGGAATGATCCAGACCAAGGACGCCAGGATGATCCAGGGCGGCACCGCCGAAAAATTCAATCCTGCGCCAAGCAGCTGTGGCCCCAACAACCGCGCCCCGACTGTGCCTATATATCCGGCCATCATCAGCAGGATCAGTTCGCCGCGGTAGCTGGGCAATTCGTGCAGCACATAGGTGTGCACCCGGCGTGCGACATTCGAAAGCGGCGCGTCCGCCCAATGCTGGATCAACATCCAGACGAGGGCAATCGCGGGCACCAGCACCGCGACGAGCCCGACGATGCGCACATCCGTAATCTGGTTCAGCACGACGACGCCGGCCACCAAGGCGGCCAGCAGGGTCACCAACGGCACCATCACGACCCAAGTGCCCGACGGCGGTACAGGCACCGACGCAACGGCGACCCGCGGTTTGAACGCGGTATCAAGCGCCCAGCCGACCCCCGCCAGAATGAGGGAGGTGACCAAGCCCGCCAACAGGTTTTCGGCCCAACTGGTCTCGGGGATGACGCTGGTGGAGACCACCATGGCAAAGGATAGCGGTGACCATGGCAATGTCGAGACGAAGCCCCGCTGAATGGCCAGCAGCATGCGCCGGATGCGGTGACCGCGCACCTCGGGGTTGTTTTCGCTTTCGGCGTTTGACATCGCCAGGGTGCCCAGAAGCTGCAGAGCTCCGTAGTTCAGCAGCAGCGCAAAGGCCTGCCCGCCCACGGTCAGCGCGGCGTAGCGGTGGCCGGGCCTTTGGCCGGTCAGGAAGGCCCCCGCCCGCTGGATGGCCGGTGAAGTTCCCGCCACGTTGCGAAGCGTCGACAGGGCGGCAAAGAAGGCCCCGATGAAGGCGGCGGAGCCCAGCCCGGTCTTGACGGCGCCCATCCAGGCGGGATCGGTGGTGGCCAAGGCGATGCTCAGCCCGGCAGCGACCGCGACAAAGGCTTTGCGGGAGGTTTGCACCCGCACCGTCAGGAGTGCGATCAGGACCAGGACAAATAACAGCTTGACCGGCTCCAGCCAGGCAAAAATCCCCCATTCATCGAAGATCACCAAGCCCGTCACGGAGGCCAGAAAAAGCCCAGCAGTCTTGTCCAGGCTCTTGTGGATTGCGTCAAACCGCCTTGGCTGTCCGGTCTGGCACGACCTGGGTCGTCCAAAGGCGTTTCACTGCCTCCCGGGTCGGTCCTGTCGGTCCTTGGCGGCTCTCTCCGGCTCAAGTCTGGCCGACAGCCGTCATGCCATCTCGACAGAGCGGGCCCTTGCCGCCTCGAGCGCGCGCGCCGCAAGCGCGCCAAGCGCGCCTCCGTCCCCCAAAGCATCGAGCGCGGCAGCCGTGGTACCCTTCGGGCTGGTCACCATCACGCGCAACCCGGCCGGATCGCCGCTGTCCTCCAGAAGCCTCCCGGCGCTGACCAGGGTGCCAATGGCCAGGACCCGTGCCACCTCGTCGCTGAGACCGGCCGCGATTGCCGAGGCGATCATCGCTTCGCAGAACGCAAAATAATATGCCGGACCGGACCCCGAAAGCGCGGTGATCAGGTGCAGATCCGCCTCGGTTTCGATCCAGGAGAACGCCCCGATCGATGCGAACAACTCGGCCACCAGATCGCGCTGCGCGGGGCTCACTTCGGGATTGGCGAAGGCGGCGGTGACCGACCGGGACACCAAAGCGCCGACATTTGGCATCGCCCGGACAACCGCCTGCCCCGCCCCGATGGCGTCCTGCATGGTTCGGGTTGCCACGCCGGCGGCGATCGACACCACGAGCGTTCCGGCGCCGATTGCAGGCCGGGCACCCTGCAACGCCGTCTCCAGATTTTGCGGCTTGGTGGCAAGCACCACGATATCTGCGGTATGATCGCCGGGAAACTCATCCAGTGTCCGCCCGAGCAAGAGCTGCGGACCGGGCGTCAGCCCGAGACCCTGCCAGTCGGCATGGGGGTCGATCACCGTAAAGCGAAACCCGTCGCCGAGCGCCTTCGTCCAACCCTTCAGCATCGCCCCGCCCATGCGCCCGGCGCCGATCATCAGAACCCTGGTCATCACAAGAGCCCCCGATCCGCCTCGGCCAGCACCGTCATCAGCGCGGCATCCTGATAGCGCATGATCGCGAAACCCCGGGCGTAATCCGGCAAACTGCCACCCGACATCCACGCCGCGCAAAGCTCTCCGGCGGCGCAGGCTGCCATCGTGCCATAGCCCGACAGTGCACAGGTCATGAAGGCGCCCTCCGGCCCCATCGGCCCGATCAGCGGCCAGTTCTCCTCGGTCATGGTGTACCAGCCGCCGTAGTGGTGCATCCCGCGCGGCAACTGGCCGTAGTAAGCCTTGAGCGCGGGATTCAGACGCGCCGCGCCGCGCAGCACGATCTCGGGGAAGTTGGTGTCGGTCGGTTGCTCGAAGGTCGCGGTTCCGGGGGTCTCGTTGTAGGCCCAGCCCAGCTTGATCCATTTGCCGCCGTCGCCGCCGTCGGGGCGGCAGTGGATTGATCCCGGCATCTGCTGCGCCAACCAGGCGTGATCGGTGTCTTCCAGCAGCATGGCGCGTTCTTCGTCGGTCCAGTCGATCATCTGGCCGTCGAGGTCGATCGAGAAGGGCGTGGCGCGCGGGATCGCACCTTCGCGATCCTCGAAGGCGATCTTCTGCTGGAAGGTGTTGTAGATCGGCAGGTCGACCCCCAGCATCTTCGCGATCCTGTCGGCAAAGGGACCGGCGGCATTCACTACCCGGTCGAACTGCCGGGTTTCCACCCCGTCCGCGCCGCGCAGGGTGACGGTAAAGCCGTTCTGCGCGACGATATCCTCGACCTCGGCGACGATTCGCACCGCACCGGCCTCGCGCAACTTTTCGAGCATGTACATGCCCATCTGCTGGCCGCTGATGTCGCCGCCGCGGCGGACATGCAGAATATTGCGGACCTCGGGATCGAAATTGGGGAAGCGCGCGCGGATCAGGTCCTGGTTCGACACCACGTCGACGCCGTCGGCCACGCCTTCCCAATCGGGGCTTTCGAAGGACTGGTAACCCGGCGCCTCGGCGGAGGTGTGGAACCGCAGCAGATCCTCGGCCCGGTCGCCATAGCCCTTGCGGACCTGCTCGACCAGCTTGTCGATATCGCTCTCGCGGGTACACAGCGCATAGCCGCGCCGGTTCATGTTGATCCGGTTGCCGCTGTCGCGCGCGATCTCTTCCATCAGCTCGATGCTGCGGCTGGTGAAATTCACCATCGCCGGTTCCGACCACCATGTGCGATAGTTCTCGCCGGACTGGGCCGAGGTATAGGCCATCGGCTGGTCGCGGTCGACCAGGGTGATCCGGCCATGGCCTTCGGCCCGCGACAGGTAATAGGCCGTCGCAATGCCGACGATGCCGGTTCCGATGACGAGGGTGGTGGCGTTAGACATCTTGTTCAGCTCCCGAACAGCACAGCGGGCGGCGGCCCGTTTCGATTTACCGATTTGAATTCTTTATTGCAGTTTAGTATACGATTTACAACGCAGATTATCCGAAAATATTTCATCGCCCCTGAGCCCTCACGATTGAACATCGTTCAGATGGCAGGCCGAGACATGCCCCGGGGCGACGGACTTGAGCACCGGCCGCTCTGCGCGGCAGAGGTCGAAGGCATGCGGGCAGCGCGGATGGAAATGACAGCCCTTCGGCGGATCGAGCGGGCTGGGGATCTCGCCTTCCAGCGGTTTGAACTCCTTCTTGCTGGTCGAAATCCGCGGCACCTCCTTGAGCAGCGCCTGTGTGTAGGGGTGGTTGGGCCGCTCGAAGATCTCGGCCACCGGGGCCTGCTCCACGATCCGCCCGAGGTACATGATCGCGACGCGGTCCGAGATATGTTCCACCACGCCAAGATCGTGGCTGATGAACAGGTAGGTGAGGTCGAATTCCTCGCGCAGCGACATGAACAGGTTGATGATCTGCGCCTGGATCGACACGTCCAGCGCGGCGACGGATTCGTCGCAGACCAGCAGGTCGGGCTGCACCGCCAGCGCCCGGGCAATGCCGATCCGCTGTCTCTGGCCGCCGGAGAACTGGTGCGGATAGCGCCCCGACATTTCCGGGTCGAGCCCGGCCTGGGCCATCTGCGTCGCGACATGGTCCTTCGTTGCGCGCGCTCCCTTGACCAACCCGTTGAGCCGCGGCGCCTCGCCGATGATCCGCGACACCGGATGGCGCGGGTTGAGCGAGGCATAGGGATTCTGAAAGATCATCTGCGTCCGCAGCCGCGCCTCGGCGCGGTCGGAGGCGCTCATCTCGGACAGGGACCGCCCCTTGATGCGCACCTCGCCCGAGGTCGGGGTCAGCAGATCGACGATCACCCGGCCCAGCGTGGACTTGCCACAGCCGGATTCGCCGACCAGCCCCAGCACTTCGCCCTTGGCGACCTCGAGGCTGACGTCATCCACCGCCCGTAGCACCGGGGCGGGACAGGTCAGCCCGGATTTCTCGGCGATCTTGCCGATGATGTCGGTCTGCTTGGTGAAATGCTTCGACACGTTGCGCAATTCGAGGTGCGGCAGGTCTGTGGTCGCGCCCGCGGACGCCGGGGACAGGGGCTCTGAACGGGTCATGACGGCTCCAACTCCAGTGGTACGCCAACGGCCAGCGGATGGAGACAGCGGAACCGGTGGCTTGGATGCGCCGGATCGGGCGCCATCGGCGGCTCTTGCAGACAGGCCTCGTCGGCATGATCGCAGCGCGTTCTGAACGGACAGCCGGTCGGCAGGTTCAGCACCGAGGGCGTGGTGCCACGGATCTGCGTCAGCGGCTGGCCGCGCGCGTTGGCGCTGGGGATCGAACCGATCAGCCCGCTGGTATAGGGGTGGTGCGGCGTCGCGATGACCTGCCCCGCCGCCCCGAGTTCGACAAAGCGGCCCGCATACATCACCGCGATCCGGTCGGAGATCTGCGACACGATCGACAGGTCATGGGTGATCCAGATCAGCGAAGTGCCGTATTGCGCCACCAGCCGCTGTACGATGGAGAGGATCTGCGCCTGGATGGTCACGTCCAGTGCCGTCGTCGGCTCATCCGCTATCAGCAGTTCGGGCTTGTGCAGCAGGGCGATGGCAATGGCGACGCGCTGGCGCATCCCGCCGGAAAACTGGTGCGGATAGGCCGACAGCCGGGCCTCGGGTTCGGGAATGCCGACCTCGCCGAGCGCATCGCGCGCCTTTTCCCAGGCGGCGCGGCGCGACATCTTCTCATGCGCCAATATGGTCTCGATGATCTGGGTGTCGATCCGCAGCACCGGGTTCAGGGTCATCATCGGGTCCTGAAAGATCATGGCGATGCGGTTGCCGCGCAGGCTCCGCATCTCCCTGGGCGGCAGGTCCGCCAGGTTCCGGCCGTGAAACAGGATCTCGCCCTGGGCAATGCGCCCCGGGGTTTCGAGCAGCCCCATGATCGAGAAGCCGGTGACGGTCTTGCCGGATCCGGACTCGCCGACAAGGCCCAGAACCTCGCCCTTGGCGACGTCGAAGGACACGTCGCGCACGGCGATGACGGTGCCTGCATGGGTCGGGTATTCGGTGCGCAGGCCGCGCACGGAGAGAACAGGTTCGCTCATGCGCCTTTCCTCGGGTTGAGGGCGTCACGCAGCTGGTCGCCGACCAGGTTGATCGCCACGATGGTGATCAGCAGCGCGAGACCGGGGAAAACGCTGATCCAGTGTTCGCCCGACAGGATGAACTGGTAGCCGTTGGCAATCAGCATCCCGAGGCTGGGCTCGGTGACCGGCACGCCGAGGCCGAGAAAAGAGAGCGTGGCTTCCAGCGAGATCGCCCGCGCAATCTGGACCGTTGCGATCACGATCAGCGGTGCGGTGCAATTGGGCAGCAGGTGGCCAAAGAGGATGCGATGGCGCGGGATGTTCACGCAGCGCGCGGCCTCGATGTATTCCTTTTCGCTTTCTACCAGCGCGGCGCCGCGCGCGGCCCGGGCATAGGTGGCCCATTCCACGATCACCAGCGCCAGGATCACGTTGCCGATCCCCTTGCCCAGCACCGCGAGGATCATCATCGCCACCAGGATCACCGGGAAGGACAGTTGCAGATCGACCAACCGCATGATGACGGTCTCGACCCGCCCGCCGGCATAGGCCGCCGTCAGCCCCAGCGTGGCGCCGAGCATCGAGGCCACAAGCGCCGAGACGACCCCCACACCCAGCGAGATCCGCAGCCCATAAAGGATGGCCGAGAGCATATCGCGCCCCTGGGTGTCGGTGCCGAGCAAGTAGACCGAGCCGTCCATTGCTTCGGACCCCGGCGGCAGGCGCCCGTCCATAATGTCGAGCTGCGCAAGGTCATAGGGGTTCTGCGGCGCGATCAGCGGCGCGAAGACCGCCGCCAGCACCAGCAGCACCAGCAGCGCCAGCGCGCCGACGGCAATCTTGGACAGCGAGAATTCGCGGATGACGCGCCGGATCGGCGGTTCGATTTCCGAGCGTTGCGGCGCCAGCGTCGGGGATTGGCTGAGATCGGTCATGTCACGCTCCGGTTCTGATGCGAACGCGCGGATCGAGCACGGTATAGAGCAGATCCACGATCAGGTTGATGACGACGAACAGCAGGACGATGATCATCAGGTAGGCCACGATCACCGGGCGATCGAGCAGGTTGATGCTCTCGATGATCAGCTTGCCCATGCCCGGCCAGGAAAAGATGGTTTCGGTGACGACCGAGAAAGCGATGACCGAGCCGAACTCCAGCCCGATGATCGTCACCACCGGGATCATCAGGTTCTTGAGCACATGCACGAAGATCACGCGGCCTTCGCTCAGGCCCTTGGCGCGGGCGAACTTGACGTAGTCCTCCGGCATGACCTCGCGCACCCCGGCGCGCACCAGCCGCAGGATCAGCGAGACCTTGAAGAGCGCGAGGTTGAGCGCCGGCAAGAGCAGGTGCGACCAGCCGTCCAGCGTCAGGAAGGACCATTGCAGCCCCAGCACGCTCACCGTGTCGCCCCGCCCGCTGGCGGGAAGCCACCCCAGTTCGACCGCGAAGATCACGATCAGCATCAGCCCGACCCAGAAGGTCGGCAGCGAAAAGCCGATGATCGAGCCGGCCATGATCGCCTTGGAGGATTTGGCGTTGGGATAAAGCCCAGCATACAGGCCCAGCGGCACCCCGACCAGCACCGACATGCCGATTGCGGTGAAGGCCAGTTCCAGCGTCGCCGGAAGCCGGGTCAGGATGACCTGCAACGCCGGTTCGCCATAGATGAAGCTGCGCCCGAAATCGCCCTGGGCCAGCCCGCTGAGAAAGGTGAAATACTGCTGCCAGAGCGGCCGGTCGAGGCCAAGCGCGGCGGCAACCTCCAGCCGTTCCTTCTGGGTGGCGTCGGGGGCGACCAGCATCTCCATCGGATCGCCGATGACGCTGACGCCGATGAAGACGATGACTGTCATCGCCAGGATGACAAAGCCGGCCTGCAAGAAACGCCTGATGAGCCACATCGTCATGTCAGTACCGCCTTCCGGGTGGTCCGTGATTCCTCAATTATCGTATACGAAAGTCAACACAAGTCTACTAAAATAACAATTTGTATAATGATTACCACGGGCAAAAGCATCGCGAACCCGGTACTGCGCCCAAGGGGCTGCGGTGCCGGGCAGGGTCTTCATGGCGATGGCATGGTGATCCGGGCGCGCGCGGCGCACCGGTCAGCACTCAGGCGGGCACGCTGCGCGGCATGGCCTCGGCTTCGGTGAAAAGCGCATGGATCTCGTCGGTCGGCACGCCGTCGACGATGCAGACGATCCGCGTGCGCCGGTCCTGCGAGGGCCAGGCGGCAAGCTCTTCCGGCGGGTGAAACAGGTGCTGGATACCGTGGATGACCGAAGGCCGCTCAGCTCCGTCGATATTCAGCAACCCCTTGACCCGCAACAGGTTCGGCCCGTGTGCGGCAACCAGCAGGTCGATCCAGTGCGACACCGCATCCCAGTTGACCGGCATGTCGCGGATGATCGCGGTTGAGCGGATGTCGCCCCCGGCCCCGTGCAGCGACGTTGCCTGCCCCCCGGCCCGACCCAGCCAGCGTTCGATGTCGGTCTTGCCGGAGGTGTCGTGAAAGCGCGTCTCGAACAGCTCGCGGTCTATCCTGCCCGGCGTGCGCAGCGTGACCGGAACCCCGGGGTTGGTGTGCGCGATCAGGGTTCTAAAAGTGTCGATGGCCTCGGGCGTGGCGAGGTCGGTCTTGCTCAGGCAGACCCGGTCGGCCAGCCCCACCTGACGTACGGCCTCGGGATACTTGCCCAGCACCGAAGCGCCGTTGACCGCATCGACCAGCGCAACGATCGCCGTCAACTCGTAGGCCATCATGACCTGGAAATCGTTCATCATGCTGTGCACCACCGGCACCGGATCGGCGAGGCCCGTGGTCTCGATCACGACGCGGCCGAACGGGGTCAGCCGCCCCTTGCGCAGATCGACGTGCAGGTCCTTGAGCGTCTCGACCAGGTCGCCGCGCACCGAACAGCAGATGCAGCCGTTCTCCATCAGCACGACATTCTCGTCGGTCTGGCGCACCAACTGGTGATCCAGACCCACTTCGCCGAATTCGTTGATAATCACCAGCGTCGGTTCCACCTCGGGCGCAGACAGGTAGTCGTTGAGCAAGGTGGTCTTGCCGCTGCCCAGGTGGCCGGTCAGAAGCACGATTGGAATTCGATCAGCGCCAAACATCTGGCAGGCCCTCCTTGGCTCTCCGCCCCGCGGGCGGATCCTTTGCAACTGGGCGGCGCGGAAGCCGTGTCAGGCCGCCGCGCCGGTCCGGTTCAGTCCACCCTGACGACGGATTGGGCGGTTGTAAATTGATCCGCCTTGCCGAGGTAGTCGAGGTCATCGCGCATCGCCCAGGTGATGGCGGTGAAATAGAGCGGGATGATCGCCACGTCGTTCATCGCCAGCTTGGTCACCTGAGCCAGCGCCGCCGAGCGGGTCTCGTTGTCGATGGTGACGATGGCCATCTCGACCAGCGCGTCTACCTGGCCGTTGGAATAGCGCCCACCATTGGGCCCGCCGCGGCCAAGCTCGGCATCTGGCGTGCCGATCAGGGCGCGCATGCTCATGCCCGCCTCACCGGTGTTGGAGGCCCAGCCGAACAGCGACATGGCGAAATCCGAATTGGTGACCTTGGGCCGGAAGGTGGCCCAGGGCGAGGGATCCGCCTGGGTCTTCACCCCGATACGCGAGAACATCTGCGCGATGGCCTGAAGCACTTCGGAATCGTTGGTGTAGCGGTCGTTCGACCCGATGATCGTCATCTGAAAGCCGTCGGGATAACCGGCCTCGGCCAGCAGCGCCTTGGCGGCCTCGGGGTCATAGGGAGTCGCATCCAGAGAGTCCGAGGTGCCGGGATAGCTGGCCGGCAGGAACTGCGCCGCCGGGGTGCCCTGGCCGCGCAGGATGCGGTCGGTGATGCCCGCACGGTTGATCGACATCGACAGCGCCTGGCGCACGCGCAGGTCCTTCAGCGGGTTGACGTCTAGCGGCGCGCCATCGGGGCCAGAGATATAGGGGTTGGTGTCGCTGTAATGGTCCAGCATCAGAAAGATCACCCGGTTGCTCGGGATCATCTTGACCTTGAGACCGTCGGTGCTTTCCAGCCGCTCGACGTCCGACACCGCCACCTGATCGATCAGGTCGTAATCGCCCGACAAAAGCCCGGCTGTGCGGCTGGCGTCATTGCTGATGACGCTCATGGTGACAGTGTCCCATTCGGGCGCTTCGCCCCAGTAATTCGGGTTGCGCGTCATGGTGACGTCGCCGCCGGGGGTATAGCTGTCAAGCATATAGGGACCGGTGCCGATCATCGCCTCGCCCGAGTTGAACGTACCAGTTTCCGCCGAGTAGAGCTTGTTCGGCACGATCATCACGTTGGCCAGTTCGACCGGCAGCAATGGGTTGGGCCGCACGGTGGTGATCTTGACGGTCTGATCATCGAGAGCTTCGACCGTCTCGATCGAATTGGTGTAGGTCTTGAAGGACGAGGGACTGTTGGGCAGGTTGGTCGCCCGGTCGATGGAATCGACGACATCCTTGGCCACCAACGGCGTGCCGTCACTGTAGGTCACATCGGGGCGCAGGTTGAAGATCCATTCGACCGGGCCCGTTGCCTCCCACGAGACCGCAAGGGCAGGAACGGCGCGGAAACTGTCGTCGCGGTCGGTCAGACCATCAAAGAAGTTGTCCGAGACCATCTGGTTGGAGACCACGATGGAGTAATGCGGATCCATCGACAGGATCGCGCCGCCAAGTGCCACGTCGAGATGCGCGTCCTGCGCCAAAACAAGGCTCGGGGCGCCGGCCGCGAGGGTTGCCGCCACGAGCACCCCGGCAGAGCGCCGTCCGAGGGTCGGTGAAAGTCTTCCAAGCATTTCGTATACCTTCCTGCGTTTACGTATTTTATTGATTGGGTTCGTATCATAAATGCGGAGGTTCCGCAAGCCTGCCGCCCGGTCGGCGCACCATCGGCGTCAAGGCTGAAAGGGATGGGGTAAGTCCCTCTAACGCCGCGTCAATTCGGTCCAAGGAGGGCCGCCGGCAACGGCCCGCCGGAAAAATTCGGCGTTTGGTATATCCGTTGCAAGTTTCGTATACTCGACGTTATAGTGATCCGGAAGCGATCATGAGTGGTGCGAGATGAACACGTCGACCAAGATGAAGACCACGTCACAGCCGATCTACGAAAGCCTGCGCCAGGCGATCATGTCGGGCGAGATCGCCGCCGGTGCGCCCCTGCGCCAGGACGAGATCGCGCAGCAGCACGGGGTCAGCAAGATCCCCGTGCGCGAGGCGCTGCTCAAGCTCGAGGCCGATGGTTTCGTGCTGTTTCGCAAGAACCGCGGCGCCATCGTGCGTGAACTCAGCGCCGCCGAGCTTCTGCACATGATGGACATTCGCGTCGCACTGGAATGCAAGGCGCTGGAACTTGCGATCCCCAACCTGATCCAGTCCGATTTCGACGCTGCCCGCGAGGTTCTCGACCATTACAACGACATCGACGGCGTGGAACATTCCAGCGCGATGAACCGACGCTTTCACCACATCCTCTATGAGCCCTGCGCCAATCCGCAACTGATGGCGATGATCACCGATCTGCAACAGCGCATCGGCCCCTACCTGCGGCTTCTAGTCACCGATACCAGCGGCTCCAATCGCCCGGCCATCGAACATCGCGCCATCCTCGACGCCTGCGAGGCGGCGGATGTGCCGCGCGCCGTCGACCTGCTGCGCCGCCATATCGAGACCTCGAAGAAGGAAACCGCCGCGCGGTTGCGCCGCCAGCAGGAAGGCTGAGGCGCGGGTCAGGCGTCCGTCAGGAACGCCTGCACCAGGAAGGCGCTGACCGTCTGAAGATGGCGCGCATCGGCGAAATCA
Organism: Marinovum sp.; assembly: GCF_034669705.1. Lineage (GTDB taxonomy): Bacteria > Pseudomonadota > Alphaproteobacteria > Rhodobacterales > Rhodobacteraceae > Marinovum. The sequence continues at coordinate 116,894 of NZ_JAXMOR010000004.1, read as the reverse complement.
TAGCTATCGCGCGCCGCACTCAGGTTCAGCACGCCCAGCGTCTCGCCGGCAAAGCGCACCGGCGCGCAGAAGCTCGACTGGCGGCCCATGGCCAGCGACTTTTCCGCATCGGGATAGGCCCAGCGCATGTCCTCGGCGCCATTGCCCAGCCAGGGTCGGCCGGCCTTGAGCACCACATCCCCCCAGGGCGTGCCGCCCATCGGCTTGCGCCCGCCGATGGGATAGGCTTCGAGGTTGCTGGTATAGACCCGCTCGATCTCGCGCGTTTCGGGCAGATGCCGCAGGATGGTCAGTAGCTTGAAGCCGAAGTGCGCCTCGCAGAAGGCCACCACCGCGGCGAATATCGGCTCTGAGGTCCGCGCCGTGGCGCAGACCTCTGTTAGGGGGAAATAGGCCGAGGCCGGAAGATCGCGCAGCGTCAAGGTCATTTCCCGTAGATCAGGTCGGGGAACCACAGCACGATCTGCGGGAAGAGCGCCAGCAGGAACACCCCGACCACCATCAGCGCAAAGAACGGGAAGGCCGACCGGGCCACGCGCCCGATGGGATAGCCCGTCGCGCCCTGCAGCACGAAGAGGTTGAAGCCGATCGGCGGCGTCACCGCGGCCATCTCGATCATCAGCACGAGGTAGACCCCGAACCAGATCGGATCGAACCCCGCCTGGGTGATCAGCGGCAGCGCGATGGGCAGGCTCATCACTACGATGGAGTTGCCGTCGAGCAGAAACCCGAGCCCGAGGTAGAACAGCGACAGAATGGCCAGCAGACCCCAGGGCGACAGGTTCAGCGACGCGATCCCTGTGGCCACATCCGCCGGAATATGCAGAAAGCCCATGGTCGTCGACAGGACCGCCGCGGCGATCAGCAGGATGCAGATCATCGTTGAGGTGCGCAGCGCGCCCATCAGCGACTCGATCATGAGCCGCAGGGAAAACTGCCGCGTCAACACGACGATCACCAGGCTCATGCAGACCCCGACCGCGGCCGCCTCCGAAGGGGTCGCAATGCCCGAATAGATCGACCCGAGCACCACCACCATCAAGAGCAGCAAGGGAAACAGATCGCCAAGCGCGCTCCAGAAATCGGCAAGCTTGAACCGCTGTTCGTCGATGGGCACGAGCGAGGGGTTGAGGAGCGACCGGATCACCACGTAGCCAGTAAAGAGCCCGCTGATCATCAAGCCCGGAAAGACCCCTGCCGCGAACAGCCGGGCAACGGATTCCTCGGCCAAGATGCCGTAGACGATCATCACCAGCGACGGCGGGATCATCAGACCCAGGCTCCCGGCGCCGGCCAGCGAGCCGATGGCCAGCGACTTGTCATAGCCGCGGTTGAACAATTCACGGGTGGTGATCTTGCCCACGGTCGCCGTTGTCGCGGTCGACGAGCCCGACACGGCGGCAAACATCGTGCAGCCCATGACGTTGGTGTGCAGCAGCTTGCCGGGGATCATGCTGACAAAGGGCGACAGACCTCGAAACAGTCGCATCGAGATATCGGTGCGGAACACGATCTCGCCCATCCAGATGAACATCGGGATCGCCGACAATTCCCAGGCCGAAGCATAGCGATTGACGATGGATCCGGTGATCGATCCGATCCGCGCGAGATCCATGCCGCCAAGGAAATAGAGCGAGACCACTGAAACGAGGGCGATGCTGGCAAACACCCAGAGCCCGGCCGAAAGAAAGACCAGCAGAATGCCGAAGACCGCGAATGCCGAGAAGAGAGCTTCCATATCGAAACGCCTTATTGATCGTGGTGATCGAGAACGGCGGCAGGCGCCGGAGAGGGATGATCGGTGATATGCCGCGCGGCATGGGCCATCAGTTGCAGAGCAAAGAGCAACAGGCCGACGGCAATGATGGTTTCGGGTATCCAGACCGGCATTTCTGCCGAAGTCGCCGAAACGCTGCCCCGATCCCACGCCTTGGCGGCGCGCAGCCAGAACATGTAGGTCAACCCAAGAATGACGAAAGCCGTGGCCGCCGAGCCGATGGCGGTGAGCCAGCGTTGCGTCGTATCGGAGAGGCGCGAGCTGAGCAGGTTGACCTGGATCATGCTGCCATTCTCCAGGGTATAGCCAAGCGACCAGACGATGCAGATCGACAACCCGTAGCCGAGAAATTCGTCCTGCACGAAGGTCGAGGTCGAAAAGAAGAACCGCATGACGATCTCGACCGCGATGAACCCCACCATCAAGACCAGGGCAAGAGCGGCGATTACGGCTGTAGCTTGCGATGTGCGGTAAACGATAAGGTAAAGCAAAGCCATTTCAAGGTCTCCTCAAGTCTTGGGACTGGCAGAAGCGGTTTGTGCCGCTTCTGCCTTTTTCGTCTCAGTTGCCGGCACGATAGGCGGACATGATCGCCTCGCCCCGGGCGCCGATCTTCTCGACCCACTGGTTGACGATCGGGCTTGCCGCGTCGCTCAGGAAGGCGGTGAACTCGGCGGGCACGGATTCGGTCACCACCATGTCATGCTCGCGCATCGTCGCGAAATCCTTGGCGATGCTTTCTGCCGCCAGCTTCCAGCCGTGAGCTTCGGCGGCGCGCGCCGCGTCTTCGACCTGGGTCCGCTGTTCCTCGCTCAACCCGTCCCAGGTGTCGCGGCTCATGTGGATCGCCTGAAGCCCCGAGGAATAGTTGACCTGGGTGAAATGCGACTGAAGCTCCCAAAGCTGGACGCCGACACCGCCATTGGCCGAGGTCAGGACCGCGTCGATGGCGTTGGTCGACAGCTGCGCGGGAACGTCCGACCAGGCCAGCTTGATCGGGAAGGCGCCGATGCCTTTCAGCAACTCAGTCGCGGTGACATCGAAGGTGCGGATCTTGACGCCATTTAGGCTCTCGGCGCTGTCGAAGGTCCTGTTGCCCCAGAAGCCCGAGGGCGGCCAGGGCGTGGCGAACAGCAGGATCTGGTCGTTGGCCTCGAGGACCTTGGCATATTCCGGCTTCGCCAGGTCATAGAGCCTGCGGGCATCTTCCGTGGTCGGGGCGACGAAGGGCAGCGCCGAGAGCTGGAAGATCGGGTCGATGCCGAGCCAGGCCGAGAACGGCGAGGAGGCCAGCTGGATCGCGCCGTCGCCGACCGCGTCGAAATGGTCGATCGTCTTGTAGCCCAGCGCGCCGCCGTGGTGGGCGGTGATCTCGATCTCGCCACCGGTGTTTTCCTCCACCGCATTGGCAAAGAAATCCGCGACCTGGCCATGCAGCGAGGTCACCGGAAATTCATTGCTCATGTCCCAGCTTTCGGCCAGCGCCGGCTGCGAGAGCAGCGCGGCCCCCAGAATGGCCGCCGACAGATATGTGGTGATCGGTCTTGTCGTGAGTTTCATGTTGGTCGTCTCCCTTGTGTTGACTGAATGGCGTCAGGTTCCGAAGGCTGCGGGGCTGTCCTCCTGCGCCGCTCGCCTCAGGCGTGCCGCAACTTCCTTGCGGGTCGTCTTGATATGATCGCGTAGCAGGCTTACGGCGCGCCCGATGTCCTGCGCCCGGCAGGCGGCAAGGATTTCGCGATGTTCCGCATGCGGACGGTGCAACCCGCTGGTTTGCGTGACGAACGCCCGGAGGGCAGGCCCGATGCGTTGCTGCACATCCGAAATCAGCCGCAGCAGAATATGGTTTCCACAGGGCTCATAAAGCGCTTGGTGAAACTTCAGATTGAGCGCGCTCAACCCGGCCGCCTGCGTCGTTCCGGCATAGGTCTCCAGTATCTCTGCGGCGGTCTCGTAATCGGCGTCGATCATGTTGGGGATCGCAAGCTCCAGGGCCCGGCATTCCAGTGCCGCGCGGATCTCGATCAGGTTCAAAATCTCGTCGGACGACAGATCACGCACGGTGGCGCCGCGGTTCTTGCGGAAGGTGACGAAGCCGTCCGCCTCGAGCTTGAGCAGCGCCTCGCGCACCGGGATCTTGCTGACCCCCAGTTCCCTGGCGATCTCGTCCTGGCGCAGCGCAATGCCGGGCGTGACCGCACCACAGATGATGCGTTCGCGCAGGATCTCGTAGATCCGGTCTGCCGTCGATTGGGACACGCTGCGCCTTTGCCGTTGGTCGCCTTCACATTTGCAGATCGTATACGTTTCTGTCAAGTGGTATACCTATAACAAGTTGCCCGATCACATCGTCGCTGCCCTTTAGAGCCGCTACCCCGTGGGGGGCAACGGCTTGGAAGGGTCAGCGTTTTCGATCCTGCAGGGCCGTGTCAGGCCAGCGTGTTCTTGTAGAACACGCCGCCCTTCATGATCGCGGCCAGGTTCGGGCCGCCGTCGGCAAAGACCGACAGGTCCTTGTAGGGATCGCCGTCCACCACCAGCAGGTCGGCATGGGCGCCGGGGACCAGTTCACCCAGCTTGCCTTCCTGGCGCAGCACCTGCGCGTTGGTGATCGTTGCCGCCGCGATCGCGCCCTGCGGCGACATCACCTCGGCCTGCAAGGCCAGCCCGTCGCATTGCCATTGCTGGGTGTGCATCGACAGGTCGGTCCCATAGCCGATGGGCACCCCGGCCGCGCGACAGATCTCCAGCGATTCGAGGCCCGCGGCATGGACCAGGTCGTTCTTGGCGCGGCTGTCGGCGGATTTGCCCGAGGCGGCGCCAAGGCGCTTGGTGATCTCGTAGGTGATCAGCGTCGGCACCAGATAGGCATCGCGCTGCGCCATGTCCCTGGCGGTCTCCGGCTGGATGAAGTTGCCGTGTTCGATGCTGCGGATCCCAGCCTCGAGACCGCGCTTGATCGCGTCGTCCGAATAGGCGTGACCGGCGACGTAGACGCCCCAGCGCTCGGCCTCCTCGACGATGGCCCGAAGCTCGTCCATGCGGTACTGAAGACTATTGAGCGGATCATTGGGCGAGGCGACGCCGCCGCTGAGCATGACCTTGATCTGGTCGGCGCTCTTGCGCAATTCGTTGCGCACCGCTTTCAGCACCTCGGGCAGACCGTCAGCCACGATGGTGAACAGCTCCGAGGCCGAGCAGCAGGCGTAGTCCTCGTTGACCACGCTTCTTTCGCGGAAATCGCCATGGCCACCGGTCTGGGTGATGAAGCGGTTGGAAACGAACAGCCGCGGCGTCTCGATATAGCCCGCGTCCGAGGCATCGCGCATCCCGTAGTCGCCGCCGCCCATGTCGCGCACCGTAGTGAAGCCGCGCATCAACATGCCCTTGAGCACGAAGGCCGCCTTGGCAGAGGCATAGGTGATCGGCACAGTGCGGGCCAGCCCGAGGTTCATCTCGTTCATGAACATGTGCACATGCGCGTCGATCAGCCCGGGGCACAGGGTGCGCCCGTCTAGGTCGATCCGCTGCGCCGCATCGCTCTTGAGCGGCGTGTCGGAGACCTCCTTGACCAGCCCGTCCTCGATCAGGACCTCCAGCCCCTCTTGCAGGTCGGGCTTTCGCGGGTCGAGCAGCTTGCCTCCATGAAAGATCATCGTCGTCATGGCACATTCCTTCTTTCGGTTTCGCACCCCGCGCACTGATTCCAAAGCCTGAGACCGCGTTGTGAAATCTACGTTCGGAGGCATTTAGTATACGCTTCGTTTTTTTGGTATTCTTTTCTCAGAGCAACGCGCGTGAGTCAAGGCACGCTGTGGCCCCTGACAGGCGTACTCAATACCGCATCCGTCGTTCGGCTGGCGAAATTGCCGCATTCCGCACGAACGGCAGGTTTGGTGAAGCTGCATCGCGGCGTCCAGATCCGCTATCCACGGCAGCATTGGGCCGTGATTGCCAAAGCCGCAAGCTATACGATGCCCATGATGCTGCGACGCGGCCCGCCGTGTCCGCCATTCACGATCTCTCGCGGGGATTGGGCGCTTCCACCCGGATCACCGTCAGCATCTTTCGTTGATCCGCGCGCGTATTCCACGAGAAAACGGCGCCTTCGGCCAGTCCCAGCAACGCGACACCGATTGGCGTCACGAGCGAAATGCGATGCAGAGAGATATCGGCGTCCTCCGGATAGGTCAGCGTTACGGTCCGCTCGCCACCGGTGGTTTCGTCCCGGTAGGTCACGGTGCTGCCGATGGCCACGACATTCGACGGCATTCTGGCCGGTTTGACGATCCGGGCACGCCCGATCTCATCCAGTAGGTGATCGGCCAGTTCGGGGTTGCGGTCCATTGCGCCCTCGGCCAGCGCTTCGATACGCGCCAGATCATCGGCATTGATCACGATCTTCGGGGCGCGCGGGCTGCGTTTCGGCAGGGTTCTTGTCATTTCGGTATGCATTTCGATTTCCTTCTGGAAGTAAGGCGAAGGGCGGGTGGCTTGTGGGCCACGGCCTGGAGGTCGTGCGTAGGTTCTCGGTTCCGGATCAGGCGGGTGGCGCGACGGCGAGGACCCTGACCGGCTTGATCGCGCCGCCCTCAAGCAACAGCGGCGCCCGCTGCCCGACCGACATGCCGATCAGCGTGGCGCCGAGCAGCGAGGCCACCGGGATCACGCTTATGCCGGACGCCGATCTGGCGCGATGGGCCAACAGGCCGGTCTCTTCCGGCCCTCGGTCCACGGAATAGGTCACGCAGGATCCTCCGATCGCCAGATCGCGGGCATGAAAGTCGCTGACCGGGTCCGTCATCATGATCTTGTCGCGCAGGACATAGGCCAGCAGGTTCCAGGCAGGAAGCCGGGATTGCTCGCAGTTTTCCAGGTGCCGCTGAAGCTGCCGATGATCCGACACCGGCAGAGGCGTCCCGCCGGGCGGCCGGGTGCCCAAGCGGATCATTGATTGGGCGGCGAACAGGGTGGTGTGGTGGATACCGGTCATGATCTCTCCTCGGGCGACAGCGTCGCCACATCACGTTTTTCGGATTGTGAGGAGACCCCGGGAGGTTCAGGAGGCGCGTACGCGCCTACACCGCCCGGGGAATCGGGCGGTTCAGCAGAAGAAATCGGAAATGATCTGCGTGTACCAACATACCTGAGGTGATAGGCATTCGGCACCTCTGCGTCAATCTTGCGATCGTGCCCGGCAGCGCAATTGTGCGCATCAGCCGCTTTCAGGCCATAAGGTCGCAGCCTGCCCGGCAGGCTTGAAAGCCCTGCCTGACCAGGCCATCTTAGCGTCATGACCAAGTTCATGCTTCATACGAGGTTCCTGCTCTTCGCAGGAAATCTGCTGAACCGCCGGTAACCCCGGGCGGGGCTGGCTGCTTTGTCGGCCTGCGCCACGGGGCTTCATTCGATCTTCCCTTGATCACACCGAAAGACGAAGGCGTTTGCGTCGTCCGACAGCCCTTTGCGGAAATCCGTGGGCAGTCCGGCTGATGTGGGCGCGTCCTTCGTGGTTCCAGCAATCTCGACATGGAGAATGACATGCATCCTTACCTGACGCATCATAACTACCTTTCTTCCAAGCCGCCCTACGCAAAGGCTTTTCGCGCCAAAAGAGACGCCGGTGGCGGCTTTCGCGAATGGGTCCGGACCGCTTATCGGAAGTGGCAGCGAAACAAGATGATTGCTGCCTTCCATTCGCTCGACGACGCGACGCTGCGCGATATCGGGGTCTTCCGCGGCGAGTCGAAAGCATCGTCGACGGGTTCGACGATCACGACCTGAGAAAGGTGCCCGTCGCGGCGACTGACGACGCACGCAGGTGGTAAGGGCGGTGCCCGCCGTCCAGTGAGGTGAGCGTCACGCCGCAGGTTTCCGTGCCGCCGGGTTCCGGCGGCACGGTACGCCCGCGTTCAGACTTTTTTTCGTTCAGAGAGGATCCAGGAGATGATGATCTGTGCCGCCGACTTCGAAGAGCTGTTCCCCGACCTGTTCCAACCCGCCACCGCTTCTGCTGCGCAGCCAATAGCCAAAGCACCGAGCACCGAATGCATTGCCCGCTGGGAGGATGACGGCGGATTGCACATCCAAGCCGCCCCGCCGCCTCGTAGTGCTCCGGTCCGCAGCCCCACTTCCGACTACGGCATCGAGCGAATGACCACGGCCGGCGCGATTGCAGCCACCGCGCCCGCCGTCGCGACCTTTGCCGCGGCCAGCGCGCTGTTTTCGGCCTACGACCATATGACCACCCGCCGAGATGTGATGTTCTGACCCCTGGCCTGTCACACTGGTTTGAGAAGAGGAGTACACACCGTGAAAGCCATTCGCATCCTCGCGGCGATCGACCGGTTTCCGGAAGACGACGCAGTCCTGCTGCGCGGTCTCGAGGTCGCAGCGCGTCACGGTGTTGCGCTGACCATTGTGCATATTGTTGACCTGCCGGATCATGCGGCCTCGGCGGCGTTGATCACGACCTTTCGCGGCCAGGCGGAATTTGCCGCCCGAGACCGGATCGACGCGGCACTGCGTCGGCACGGCGTGGATCCGGCTGAAGTCGGGGTATGCATCGATACCGGCATACCAGCCGAACGGCTGATCAAGATCTGCAAGGAACTCGAGCCGATGCTTGTGGTCATGCGGGCGCATCACAAGCCCTGGATCGTCACGAAGCTGCTTGGCTCCACCACCGAGAAGGTGATGGCTGCCGGTCACGCCACCGTGCTGGTTGTAAAGCCGACCGTGGACAAGCCTTACGATCGCGTGCTTCTGGCGATCGATGGCCCCGACACAGCGCCCGCTGCGCTGTCCTTTGTCTCGGCCCTTCTGCCGGACGCCAAGGTGCATATGGTTCAGGCCGTCGCCGTCTCGCCACAGCTCGAACAGTCGATGCTGCGCGTCGGACTGGCGCGCAGCGATCTGACAACGCACCACGACGTGCTGGCGCAGGACGCCGAAGCGCGGTTGGCATCGCTGACTCCCGAGCTTTCGCCGGGCGTGACCTGGCAGGTGCTGCGCGGTGACCCGGCGCAAGAACTTTCCCGCGTGACCCACGCGCCCGATGTCGACCTGATCGCGCTCGGTCCCAACCGGTCCGGGCTGCTCAGGCGGGTCTTCATCGGCGGCGTCATGCGGCAGTTGTTGCGCAATGCGGGGTGCGACGTGCTGATCGGCCGTCTGCCCGCGACGCAAGTTCCCGATGCCGTCGCCCAACGTGACCCAGCTGCCGTGCAATCCGTCGGCACCATGCCACCACTCGCAATATAGGAGACCACCATGACGACCACTTTGCAAAAAACCCCGAAAGCCCATGTCGCCGAGACCGACAAGCTCGACATCCCGTCGGTGACCGAAGCCCTGGCCGAGGTTCTGACAGACACCTATCGGCTTGTCTTGAAATCCCACACCTACCACTGGAACGTGACCGGCCCGTTGTTCTACTCGATCCACGAAATGACCGAGGCCCAGTATACCGACATGTTCGCCGCTGCGGATGTGCTGGCGGAGCGGAGCCGTGCCCTTGGCAAGCCTGCACTGATCAACCTGGCCGGTTTGACTGCGGCGCCAGGCAAGCAGGATCCGAACGCCGACCTGAGTGCAGAAGACATGGTCCGCGATCTGCTGGCGGACCATGACGCGCTGGAGCAGCGTATGCGCGCCCTTGTCCTCACCGCCGAGGCCGCGGGCGATCCGGTGACCGCCGATCTCGCCACCGAGCGCGCAGCGTTCCACGAAAAAGCCGCCTGGATGCTCCGTGCGACGGCGTCCTGAGGGCATCCCGCTCACGCCCGGGCAACAAGCCCGGGTTGCATGCGGCGCGCTCCAGGCGCTACCATCAACACTGATAAGCAGATCAGCCCCGGCCCGGCGCCGGGGCGTTTTGCATTGCTCCGCACCTGCACCGTTCTCTGCCGAGACCCTTCAATCCGTCCCGCCCCAGAGGTCCACGGGCAAAGTTTTCGGATCCGAATTCAATGGCTCAGACCCTTCGCGGCCTTTTGGCCCCCGTGAAATCCCTGCTGGCCGGTACGGTCACGTTCATGGCCGGCAACAGCCTCTTGGGCGTCGTCCTGCCGCTGCGCATGCAGGCGGCGGATTACTCGGTGGCGCTGATCGGCGCGATCATGGCGGCCTATTATCTCGGCCTCGCCTATGGCGGGCTCAAGGGTAAACATGTCATCCTTCGGATCGGTCATATCCGCGCATTCTCGACCTTTGCAGCGCTGACGGCGGCCACTTGTCTGGCCTATGACTTCTTCTTCCACCCTGCCGCCTGGGTGATCCTGCGGATCGTCAACGGATTCTGTATCGCGGGGATGACCACCTCGATCGAAAGCTGGCTAAACGAACGCAGCAGCAACGCGACCCGCGGCCGCGTGCTCGGCTATTACATGCTGGCTTTCTACCTGGCGATTGCCCTGGGCCAGACATTGGTAAACGTGGCACCCGTGGGCGGCAGCGATCACCTGATGATCGCCTCCGCGCTTGTCGGGCTGTCTCTCGTTCCGATCGCGATGACGCGCCTGGGCGAGCCCAACCTCGGCGACCTGCGCGTTCTTGGCGTGACGGCGCTGTTCGAAGCATCGCGGGTCGGGGTCATCGGCGCCGGCGTTGCGGGGATTCTCGTTGGATCGTTCTATGCCCTCGGGGTCGTCTTCGCCCGCCAGATCGGTCTGGGTGTGTCCGAGGCCGCCCTGTTCATGAGCACTGTGGTGATCGGCGGTCTCGCCGCGCAGGTGCCGGTGGGTATGCTGGCCGACAGGTTCGACCGGCGCATCGTCATGTCGTGCATGTTGATCGCCGTCGGCACGTCCTGGGGGCTGCTGTCGAACTCGATTGCCAATGGTCTGCCCTTGGCGGCACTGATGATCATGGCGCTGGCCTTCGGCGGTGCGATCAGCAGTGTCTATCCGCTCTGTGTGGCCCAGACCTTCGACCGGCTGGAACGGAAGTACTACGTCGCCGCGTCTGGCCGGTTGCTGATGGTCTACTCCATCGGTGCCACAATCGGCCCGCTGCTGGCCTCGACGCTGATGTCGATCTACGGTCCACGGTCGTTTTTCCTGTTCGAATCCGCCGTGGCAATCGCCTATGCGCTCTTCGTCCTCGTCAGCATCAGGGTCGGGCAGGCTTTGCCAACCGAAGGCCGCGAGAAGTTTGTGCCGTTGCCCGATATCTCTCCGGCAGCAATGGCGCTCGACCCGCGTACCGAACCGGAGGGCACAGTGCCAGACACGGCACCCGACCAGCCCGCAAACGAAGCCGCTGGCCGATAGCTGAGGAGGACGAGACGGTTCGTGCCGTGCCTCAAGGGCGGTTGACCGGAACCGCGTCGAATTCCGGAACATCGAGGCCAAGCGCGAGATTGCCGGACAGGTGGTATGCCTGCTGGCGGATCACGTCGCAGAGGCCTTTTCCGGCAGGGCGCGGGAGCGCGTCGGCGGCTTTTACAAGTGTCTTGATGATCGACGCGACCCGCCGCTGTTGAGGCTTGCCGAAGCTACGCCCGCCAAGGGCTTTCAGGAAGCGGTCCAGATCTTCCACGGTGATGTCGTCGGCAACCCGTGCGTCCCCGATGCGGAACGACATCTCGTGGGTCACGTCGTCGAGCAGGACCGGATCGACGTCGTAGGCCGGAGCCAGCTCGGGTTTCGAAGCGGTATAGAGAAGGGCGTGGTTTTTCGCGTGGTTGTCGGAGTTGCCGAGCAGGAGATTCACCAGCGTGATCTCGAAAAAGGCCTGCCGCGCCTTCGCCGGAACGCGGGTTGAATCGAGAAGATGGCCGATCGCATCCGCCGTGAAAGCCCGGCCTTCCTCGCCATTACGTTCGTATTTCAGCCAATGGCCGAAGCCCAGCGCCTGACAGAAATCTTCCTGGTGCACCCGATGCACCTCGGCCCCCTCAAGGCGGCGGTCGAAGCGCGCCACGAGAAGGCCCTGCAGGTCACCCTCGCCCAAAACGCAAGTCTCGGCCACAGGGTGATCCTGGGCCTTGGCCATGAGGCGCGTGGCAAGGTGCTCGCGTCTGACCGAAGTCATGGCCGCCGCCCGCGGCACCTTCAGGATATGTGTCGTGGGCGAACCGCTGCCCGGCACGGGCAATCCGAGGCGCCCGTCTGGCAGTCGCGTGAGCGCGATTTTCCCCTGCACGCCAGCCAGTGGCGACGGATCTTCCGATTCTGGAGGAAGCCGCCGATGATCCCGCAAGGAGGTCATGATTTCCGCCAGAGACGCGCCGACGGGTAACGGGTCAGTCACGGAAGACAGGGCTTCGGGCAGCACCGGCGCTCCGTCGAGTGCGCTATAGTCCACGTCGAGCCGTCCCGGCCGCTTTGCTGGCGTGGACCCTTCCGGCACGCAACTGATCGCACCGGGGCAGTCGGCCCCGAGATGGTAGAGAAGCCCGACGATGTCGCGCTCGGCAATGCCGTGGCGTTGCATGACCTGGTCGCGCATCTCGTTCTCGAAGAGGAGGTTGGAGAAATATCCGCGGGTGACAACGTCGCCATAGGGCTCTTCCCGTATCGGCATCGACATTGAAACCGGATGGGGAAGGTCGTTTGTGGTGTAGGCGAATGACATCGTGCCATCCGTCGCCGCGGAGAGTTTTCCGATCGGGTCTGACACGGCCTCGAGATAGACGTCCAGGATGGTCATCTTCAGTCCACGCCTTCGGGCGGTGTGACCTCGAGGGTCACGCCGAGGTCACGGCAAATCTGAAGGACAAGACCCAGGTGGGCGGTCTCCTTGCCGTGCTCGATGCTCCGGATCGTCGGGCGGGATATCCCGGTCTGAAGCGAGAGCGTCTCTTGCGTGATTCCGAGTGCTTTTCGCGTTCCTCGCAGAATTGCGCCGAGAGACGCTGCATCTGAGATCGGGAGTGGAACTGCGGCCATGCGTCGCCTCAAATGGAAAAGATCGTTTTCATGTATGGCCAGATAAGGCAAGACGGCATCAAAAGGCAAGGATCTTTTCCATTGGCTTGAAACGAGAGGGAAGCGAATGAGAAAGGAAGGGATCGTTGCCATTTCGTCCGTAGGCCGCCGCGTTGCCCTCTACATGATTGGCCGCTTCGGTGAGGCAACCTCGCAGCGCCACAAATGGCCTGGTGAAGGGCGAGATGGTCGCTCACGCATGTTCCTCAATGATCGACCTCGTGGTTTGAACCGCGTTCTCAAGCGCCGCGCTGTTGCCTTTATCCAGCCCCAAGGTGCCCAGATCGAGTTTGAGAGGGACGGTGCCTCGCGCGACCGCCGCGCGCGCCGCTCTGCCGCGGCTGGTTGATCGGGAAGCTTCTGCTTGCCCGGCGACTGGCTGTGGCTCTGTCTCACCGCCCGATGCTTTCACCGCACGCAGTTCCCGGCGCAGCATTTCGACCGTTTCCATTGTTTCGCTCAATTGCCGATCCTGGCGCAGCTTGTCCGCGTCGGGGTAGGGGAAGCTGCCGGATTGTCCTTCGTGCAGGGTTTTGAGAAGTGTGTCTTCGTAATACTTGATCCGTTTCGCCCGGATTGGCATTTGCGCGTCGACGACGAGGATGACTTCGTCCAGATTCATACGCCGCGCCTCATCCTCGGTAAGCAGCGGCGTATCTTCCGTGCGTTCGGACACGCTGCGGCCTTCGAAGGGGTTGCGGCCGACGGCCCGGGACCGGGTGACAACGCGTTTGGTGGTCTTGCCGACGGCCTGGCTCAATTCCTCGATGGTCTTCTGCTCCGAGGGTGTCAGGTAGAGTTTGACACCGGCGCCGCCTTGCAGGGAACGCCGCGTGTTCTCGCCATAAATCTCGTCGAGGGCAGGGATTGTCTGCGTCACGATGGCGAGATTGCCGCCGTAAGAGCGGAGCGTCTTGATGCTTTCGACCACGATCGGCATCTTTCCGATGCGGTCGAATTCGTCGAGCATGATCATCACCGGCCAAGGCTCGTCCGGTCCGGGCTCGCTGGTCTGCAGCGATGCGATGAGATCGGAGAAGAAGAGTCGGATCAGCGGTGCCAGCGGCCGAACCACCTCCGGCTCGACCACCAGGTAGATCGAATGCGGCAGCCGTCGGATGTCCCGAAAGGAAAAATCCGATGTCGATGTCGCCGCATCGATGGCCCTGTTGTCCCAGGTATCGAGTCCTGAGGTCATCAGCAGAGACAGGTAGGAGGTCAGCGTGTCGTTATTGGTCGAGGCCATGCGCTCGAAGATCAGCCTGGCTGAGGGGTTCTTCACCTCATGCGCACGCTTGAGGTATTCCTTCTGCTTGTCGCCGCCCGAAGCGGTGATGCGGTAGATTTCGCCGATGGTGGGAACGCCGCGCTCGAACGCCAGGAGACCGGCCGCGACAAAGAGATCGATCCCGCCGGCCAGAAGCCCGCTCAGCTTTTCGTTGTCGGTCTGCAGGAAGAGCTTCGCGGTGAGTTTCAACTCCATCTGCTGCCGGTCGGGATTGGTCATCGCGGCGATCCGGGCCAGCGGATTGTAGCGATGGGTCGGGCGGTCCCAGTCGGTGGGCGCGAAGCGGGAAACCTTGTCGCCAGAGGTTGAGCGATAGCGGGCTGTCTCTCGGAAGTTCTCGCCCTTGACGTCAAGGATGACCGCCGAGCCCTTGTAGGTCAGGAGGTTCGGGATCACGAAGCCGACGCCCTTGCCGCGTCCGGTCGGCGCGACGACGAGCGCATGCGGGAAGGTCCGCGAGATGATGAAGGGCTTCCCGCTTCGGGGTTCGCCCATCTTGCCAAGCAGGAACCCGCCCCCGGGCGGGGCGAAAAACCCGGCGCGCTTCATCTCGGCCCGCGTTTGCCAGTGGGTCGTGCCGAAGCGGGTCAGCGCGTCGCCGAGAAGCGTGGTGCTGAGCAGGAGCGCAGCGACGCTCGCGCCACCAACGATCAGATTCACCCAGAGGAAATCCTTGGGATGGCTGGCCTGCAAGCCGGGATAGCTTCGGGCCAGCAAGGTAAAATCCACATCCCTTGTCGACAGCCCATGCCGGAAAGACAGATAGCCCGTCGCCAACACATAGCCGATCGCAGCGCCCAGCAATGTCAGGGTCAGGATGGCCCCGACGATCTTGCGCCTATCCATGTGTGATGCCTTTCCCGCCGTCAGACTGTTCGTGGCGCTGACGCTGCACGCTGATCTTTTCCTCGGCCAGCGCATCGAGCACGCGCTCCATGGCCGGGCTATTGGCGGTGACCTCGTCGCCCTGAAGATAGGTCTTGGCAAGCTCGAGCTGGCGAAGCGGATCTTCGGTGAACCTTTCCAGCACATGCGCCTCGCCGGACCTCAACGCCCTGATCGCGTCGGGTGACAGGCGCTCGTCTATCTGGCGGGCGATACCCTGTTGCTCTGCCTCGGATATCGGCTCATTGGCATCGGCTTTGCGGACGAAAGCCATGACAGCCGGGGCGGCCTCGCTCAGGTAGCGCCGCTCGGCGTATTCCTGGCGTACGCCGTCTTCGATTTGGAAGCTCCGCTCGCTGATATAGGCGCGTGAGGCGCCCGATGCGCGCAGGTGATCGATCTCGGCCTGGACCGCCGCGCCGAACTCGTCATCCGGCATTTCGGTGCGATAGCGGGCGAGTGTTCGAAGTTCTTCCGTGATCGGACCGAGGGGTTCCGACGGATCCCGCAATGCGAGGTTCATGTCGCCGGCATGTAGATTGCGATGCTGTTCGGCGACCGCGAATTTTGGCGGCATTGGGCTGTCGGTCACTTGTTCCCAGGCCATCGATGCCAGCTCGGCATGTTGGGGGGACCGCTGTGCATAGTCGTCGAACGCAACATGGGCTTTTTCTGCTTCGATCGCACCTGCGCGCCGCACAGCAGGATCACCCGAGAACGGGTGGTTGAAATCCGTTCGCCGGAACTGCGCCACCAGCTGCTGGAATTCCTGCCGCTCCTGTGCACTGAATACATCCGGATCGCTTGCTGAGCGGTCCGGCAGGTCAGCCTCGTCCACTGCGTCGACCGCTCGCAAAACGCGCGCATCCGCGAGGACATCACCCAATTGGACATGCACGGCTTCCAGTCGGTCAAGCGCGTCTTCCCGGTCCACGGGATCATCCAGGTCGAGGTCAGCTTCCCTGGCGATAGCGCGCAAATCCTGCGCCAGCCATTCCCTCTCGAGCGCCGCGGTGCCGGCACCTTCCTTTATGCGCGCGGTGACGGCCTCGGGGTCGATCCCGCTGTCCTTCAGGGTCTCGGAGAGCCGTGCTTTTAGCCCGTCTGCATCCAGCCGCGCGACATGGTCCGCGCTTTGGGCTGCGCTGGAATAGGTTCCATCGCGCGAGGCCGCATCCAGCAGGGAGGCGGATTGCTCACCCAGGGGATTGAGATGCGCGACAGAGCGCAGAACCTCGGTCAGCTTGCGCTCGATCACCGGCTTTTCCGTGGCCGGTGCCTGGTCGATGGCCGCCTCGATCTCGCGGACGTTCTGGGAGAATTCGGTGATCAGCGTATCGAAACGCGACTCGTCGTCAGTCATGTAGATGGCTCCGTCTGCCTGGATGTAACCGCCGCGGTCAAGGATGGTGCTGGCGCGATCCAGGGCCTCGGCGACGTCTTCGAAGTTCGAGCGGGAGGCCTCGGCGGCGAGCCCGCGGTAGGTCAGCGCGCTTTTCGCGACATGGGCGAGCGCGGTTTTCAGGTCGGCTCCTGTCCGTTCCGTCTCGATCGGAGTTCGGCCATCCTCTTGTGCCTTCCGGAATTCCTCGGTTTCGGCCGCGCGGGTGACGATGCCGCGATCCAGGCGGCGCGTGGCTTCGAGACGAATGCCATGCGGCCGGGCGGCCTCGACCATCGCCTCGCGAAAGGCGTCGTAGTTGAAGTGATGATCCTTCCGGAGGAAGAACATTTCGCCATCCTTGCTGCGGCGGTTCAAAACGATATGCACATGTGGATGCGCGCGATCTTGGTGTATTGCAGCAATATAGTCGAAATGCGAGCCCTCTCCCTGAAAGAATTTCTCGCAGACCGTTTGCGCGACATCGCGCACATGATCGCCGTCCGTGCTGACCGGAAACGCCATCAGAAGATGGGTGGTGTGGCCGAGCTTCGGGGCATGCCGCTCGCCCCACTGGTTCTCAAACCGACGAACGACACGGTCGATCTCGGCCGCGCTCAATGTTTTCTTGCCGTCGTGGGTGCCCCGGGAGTCGAGGATGTGCGACGACTTGGTGGTCAGGTAGGAAAGCTGCGCCCGCAGCTGTGCGCCAGTGTGGCAGCCGCCTTTCGAGATGGCCTTGAAGATGGCTGGCGAGTAGCCTCGCGCGGCCCGGACCATCTGGGCACCTTTCGACAATCCCTGCCAGGATCCGGACACCCGGCTCCAGCCCCGGTCGAACAGGGCGGGGTCGATATTCCGGATCGCGTCAACCCGCGCCATGATCGTCGGTCTCGCCAAGGCCGCTGAGGACGGATTCAATTTCGAGATCAAGCGCACTGCGGCGCGCGCGCGACATTTCCTGGATCTGGTCCGCCATATCGAAGACCAGCCCGGCGAGGGTGCGGATGTCACGATGGCTTGTCTCGGACCAGGGCAGGCGCTCGCCGCGCAGCTTGGCCTCGTTCAACCGCCGGGCGATCTGGTTCACGTTGTTGCCAACGCGATTGAGCGCTGCTCCAAGATTTCGCAGCTCGTCGCACATCTCGTCGTCGGGCAGGAAAACACCCTCCGCCGCAAGCATCAGTTTGCGCATCGCATCCGAGCGGTGCTTGAGGCCCCGCCGCGAAAGAGCGGCATCGAAGCGGCGCAAGTCTGACTCAGAGACACGGATGCCGACCACTTGTGAGCGGCTTCCATTCGCGACTTGGCGCGCCTCGGCGTGGTTCAGCGTGTTGTAAATGGTCTTCAGGCTGACGCCGTAGCGTGACGCGAGGCACGCCACGGAAACGCCATCACGGCGCTCACGAACGATGTTCGATCGATCGATTTCTGACAATCTGCGGCGACGCTTCATTTTGAAGTTAACGTTCCTATTTCTTGCCAACTTCGTACAAGCCCACCGACTCCCAACGCAAGTGGAGTCGGACATAAGGGCTTGTACTCAATGTAGAAAATCGCCCCGGAGGGGCGATTTCACGTCCTCTGCGGAGTGCACCCCGCAGGCTGCGGAACGAAGCCCGTCGAGTGCGCTTTGCATCCCGTCTTCCGCGGTACGCGGACCGCATTCTGACGTATGCATCCCGTCGTCTGCTGACTGGCAGATGACGGGTGGCTCACGCGGAATGTCGAGCGCTCCTTGCGAGATGTGGAATGCGTGGTGCACCGTGGCGCCCGCCCGGCGTTTCCCGTGTTCTGCGATATGCAGAGTGGCGGTTCATAAAGTGCGGAACGCTTTATGCGTCCCGTTCGCTGCCAAATGCTTGACGCTCGGAGGCTTCCGCGCTATCCGCACTTCACTATTTTTGTCTCACTACACTACTTTCGATGGATCTTCGAAAATGCCCAATGACAACCTTGTGGTGATCGCTGCGATGGCCCGGAAAGGAGGGAGCGGGAAAACCACGCTCTCCCGCGCGTTGATCAGCGCGGCGGTGGCTGCCAACCGCCGCGTTTTGTTGATCGATACCGACAGTACCGGCGTCCTTTCGGCCTGGCACAGCCGGGCGGACGCGGCCGGGCTGGCGTCACCACTGCTCACCTCTGCTGTCGCGCAAAGCGTCGCCGAGGTCGATCAGATGATCGAGCAGGCCTACGAGGCGGCATCAGCAGACTTCGTCTTCATCGATACGGCCGGGGTAGGGGCCGAATGGTCGGACGACATCGCGGTTCTGGCCGATCACATCGTGACGCCCGTCATGCTTTCGACGTCGGATTTCGACGTTGGCGGACAGACCGTGAGCTGGTTCCGCAATCTTGCTGGGCGGGTCGACGATCCCTCCGCGCTGCCGCAACACCATGTCGTCCTGAACATGGTCGATCCGAAATCCACCAAGGCGGATGCCGCGCTGATCGAGCAGGCAGTCGGGGTGTTCCCGCTCATTGAGACAGTGATGCTGCGCCGGAATGCCTACAAGGAAATGGATCAGAAGGGGATGCTGCACGCGATCGCGCTGCAGAAACAGGCCGATCCCAACCCGCTGATGCGACCGCATGTCCGGCACGTGGTCGAAGCGCTGGAAGAGGCAACCGATATCCTGAACAACGTGCTCGCGGCCTGATCGATCATGCGCAAGAAGATACCGTCTATTACCAAGCCTGACCCCGCCTACGCCTCCGGTCTCCACTCCGCGCCGCCAGTCGCGCTCGGAGATGAAGAGGTGAATCACGGGCCTCGGTCTGATAGCCGATCTACGCCCGAACGCGAGGACACGCCACGACGACTGCCAGCCCCGGACCCATCACGGTCGGGGCTACAAACAGCGGCGTCAGAACGAAGCGCACCGGCGGTTCATTTTCAGGCGCCCGCAAATACCCGGAAAGTGGATGTCAGGGTGACTGCGCTGGAACGGCAGGCAAGCGCTCTGCAGGAGTGTGGGCTCAATCCGGCCCATGTCGTGCGAGCCGCATTGCGCCGGGCGACCAAGGCCTGGACATTGCGCCCTGAACTCATAACACCGCTGGAGGAACGGACCGCCAAACCTCCCGCATGGCGCATGCGGACGACCGTGGCTGTCGATGCGCAATCGCTGGCGACGATCCAAAGCACCGAAGACCCGCTGGGCGTCTGCAGCAAGTGGTCGCTCATCCGCGGCCAACTGGAACCACTGGTCTGGGCCGAGATCGACCGGATTCTTGAAGAGCTGGCGGAGGCCGCGACACGGGACAAAGAGTAGCTGCGACCGACAGTCGACGCCGAAGCAGATCAAAGCTCTTAGCCTTTGAAATCGAACGCTTTTTCCAATCTAGGCAAGAACTCGCGTTATGCTGTGAACAACTCAAAATTGCATGTTGCAGCTGCAGTATAACCTTCCTAAGACATTCGCAAGAAAGGCTATTCGTTGCAGAACAACTGCATTGTGTAACGAGTTCAGAGGAAAGCAGAATGTCCCAATCGCCCCGTTTGACCGGCACCCCAATCATGCGAATCTACGCCAGATCATCAGGCGAACTGGTCGGCTATCTCTATGAATGGAACAACGGTGATCGCGAACCCGCCTGGTTCGGCGAGGAAGTCCATGGCGTCATATATGAACCGATGGGCGCGGCGGCGTGACAAGCCGCGAACTTTGCGCACTCTGAAAACGTTTCCGAGGATTTGTGAGCGACCCATCAAACTCTCAGCCCGATTGCAACTGAAGTACCGATAGCTTATGGTGCTCCAACAGACTACCGGCGCATGGAGAAACGCATGGGTGCCCACAAACAGAGCGTCAGCTTCACCGAGGCCGCCTTTGCCTTCGCACGCGAATTGGTCGAAAGCGGCGAGTATCCAAACATCAGCGCGGCGGTCTCTGGCGAATTGGCGCGCGCGCGGACAGCCCGGGAACGCGAGCGAACGCTGTTTGAGGCCGAAGTGCAGCGGCGTCTCGCGTTGCCGCCAGATTCCTGGGAGCCAGTGCGGACGGGCGAAACCATAACCACCAATGCCAGGGAGTATCTAAAACAACGCGCGCGGGCGGGCGATCACGGCTCCTCGTAATGCGCGTCGTCCGCCACCCTTTGGTCGCGCGAGATCTTGATGCTCTGGTGGATCACATCGTCGAAGTAACGGAAGGCGATTTCGCAGCCGCGAGCCGCCGACTTGACGAGATCGACGCTCTTGTTTCCGACATCGTCCGGAACCCCATGTCTGGTACGCGACTTTCTTCTCCGTCGGACGGCTGGCTGGTCCGGCACGGCGGACGAGGTCGTCGGATCACGATCGTATTTCGACCTGACGCAAAAGCTGATTGTCTGTTCATCGCTTTGGTGGCTTTTGGTGGGCATGACTGAATGACGACCGGGGAGACACGAAAAGCGTACGAGTTCGACATCAACTAGTTGATATTACGTTATTTTTATTCGCGCGTAATCCGTTTTATGTAAATTTCGTCAGGCGTAGCTTGATGATAAATCAACGAGACGAGGCCGCGCGCACCTGCCGCGGCCCCTTCCCAGCCTTGAATGGAAGGTCTTGCCATGCGTTTCATCTTCGCCCTTCTCCTCGCCGCCGTTGCCGCGACGGCCACGGCACAGACTGCGCCGTCATCCAGCGAAATCGCCAGCTACGACGGGCTGTTCCGCGCCGCGCATGAGGGTGATACCGCCGCCATCCGCCGACTTGCCGCCAATGGCGCCGACCTGAATGCCCGTGATCTCCGCGGCCGCACCCCGGCCCATGTAGCGGCCTTCGCCTCGCAGGATGCCGCCCTGCGCGCGCTTGCCGAGGCCGGGGCCGATATGAACGCGCTGGAGCATCAGGCCTATGACGTGGTCACCATCGCCGCAGTGGCCGACGACCCCGAGCTGATGTCGCTGGCCATCGAACTCGGCAACGATCCCGGCCTTGTCACCAGTCCTTATGACGGCACTGCGCTGATCGCCGCGGCGCACCTCGGCCATGTCGAGGTCGTCCGCCGCCTGATCGCCGCCGGCGCTCCGCTCGACCACGTCAACAACCTGCACTGGACGGCGGTGATGGAGGCGGTGGTGCTGGGCGATGGCGGTCCGGACCATCAGGCCGTGCTCGACGCCCTGCTTGATGCCAGGGCCGACCGAACGCTTGCGGACCGCGAAGGCCTTACCCCGCTGCAACATGCCGAAAGGCGCGGATACACGGAAATGGCCCAACGACTCCGACAGGATAATTAGGGGGCTTACGCCCCCGCTCCGAACTTCATCACCGGGATGCCCAGCTTGCGGGCCTTGTCGGCGAGGTTTTCCTGGATGCCGGTGCCCGGGAAGACCAGGACACCCACCGGCAGAACCTCGAGCATCGCGTCGTTGCGTTTGAAGGGCGCCGCCTTGGCGTGCTTGGTCCAATCGGGTTTGAAGGCGATCTGGGTCACCTTGCGGGTCTCGGCCCATTTGGCGGCGATGCGCTCGGCGCCGCGCGGACTGCCGCCATGCATCAGCACCATGTCGGGATACTTGGCGTGGACCTGGTCGAGCTTGGCCCAGATCAACTGGTGATCGTTGAATTCCGTGCCGCCGGTCAGGGCCACTTTGGTACCTTCGGGAAGGAGTTGCTCGGCCTCGGCGCGGCGGCGGGCTTTCAGGAAATCCCGGCTGTCGATCATCGCCGAGGTCAGGCCCCGGTGGCTGATCGTGGACCCCGAGCGCGGACGCCAGGCGGAGCCGGTGTGCAGTTCGAACTGCTCGGCGGCGATTTCGCGGAACAGGTCCATGCAGCTGCGCCGTTCGACGAGGCTCACCCCTTCGGCGGTCAGGCGTTCAAGCTCGCCGGCCTTGACCTCGGAGCCGTCCTGCTCGCGGCCCAGGCGGCGCTGCGCCTGTTCGTTGTCATCGAGCGTCCGGTCGATCCGGGCCGACGCGCGGTGGAAGAGGTTGACGCTGCCCCAGAGAAGCTCTTCGAGGTCGGGCTCCATGCGGGTGTCGGCGAGCGTCGCGACGAGGGCGTCGAAGACATCCGCCACCGCGGTGGCAAGGCGCTGCCCGTCGGGCATCGGGCGCGGGTCGGGTTCGTCCTGGAAGGGGCGGTAGCCGTAGAGTTGCAGTTCCTGCAGCGCGTGGGCGGTTTGGGATACGATCTGCGCGGGTTCGAAATCGTCGTGGGTTAACGTGGTCATGGCTCTCTTGCCTCCGGCTGGTCTGGTCCGCGCGGGGTCTCGCGCGGCCTTCATGGGCAGCCCTCGCCGTCACGGGCGGCGCCCCTTCACCCCGCAGGGGCCGGAACGCATGTGGAGGAGACCGGGGGGCGGCTGATTTGCCTCGCGATGCAAAGGCGGCTCTGCCGCCGGCGGAAATCAGTTGCCCCCCGGCCTTGAGGGGGCGGCGCCTTTGACGGCCTGCCCATCACGTGAAGGCCGTGCAGGGCCCCGCCGGAGCCGGAGTTTGCCGGAGTTTGAGACAGGTCCCGCTCCGCCAAACCGACGGGACCAGCGCATAGAGCCTCCGCCCCGTCCCTTGCGCTCAGGCTGTCCGCTTGAGCCGCACCCGGTCTTCGGGACCGATCTGCGCCTGGAGCCTCTGCCTTAGCGCCTCGCGGCCATCCGCCAGGAGATCGTCGTTGAAATCCCCGAGCCGCGGCGCGAGCACCCGCACGGCAATCCCGGCCTCGGCGGCGCGGGCATGCAACCGCTCCGCCGCGCGCGCGCCTGCCGGATCGCTGTCGCAGGCAATGTAGAGGCGTCTGAGCCCTTCGGGCAGCAGGACACCCCCGAGATGGCCCGCGGAGAGTGCCGCCCAGACCGGCACTTCGGGCAGTGCCTCTCGCAAGGACAGCATGGTCTCGATCCCTTCGCCGACCGCCAGACAGTTGGAGACCGGATCGATGCGGACCGCATTGCCGAGGATCTGCCCCATGGCCCGGCGCGGCACCTCGACCGGGGCCTTTCCCCTGCCATCCGCCGCCAGCCAGGTGCGATGCACACCCTGAAGGTCCCCTGCCCCGTCGGTCACCGCCGCGATCAGCGCCGGGCGCGGCACGGCTTTCGCTCGTCCGTCCTCCCGATGCCAGCAGGTCGGATGGAAGCGCAGAACGGTGCCGGGAACCGGTCGGCGAAGGCCGCGGGCCCGCAGGTAGGTCTCCGCCAGGCTGCCCGCCACCGGCTGCGAGGCGGCGAAGAGGCGTTTCGCCGCATCGCGCTTGTCGCTAAGGGAAGCGCGAGGCGTCTTGGTTGCGTTCACGGATTGGACCGGGGAAGGCCGCCCGAGATGCGCCCGGGCTTCCTCCAGAAGTTCGGGGAACGTCGCAATCCCGGTTCGCGCCCGGATGATGTCCAGGAGATCGCCGAACTCGCCCGAGGCCGCATCGGTCCATCTCCCGCGGGCACCTTTGCCCGCCTCCGGCCCGGTCAGCCGCACGTAGAGCGACCGGCCGGGATTGTTCTGCAGATCGCCCACCAGCCAGTAGTTGCCCTCCCGCCGCCCGGCGGGAAGGTAACGGCGGCAGACATTCTCCGCGTCCTGCGCAAGCTCGCGCAGGAGCGCCTCGGTTTCCGATGACATGGGACAATCCCTCAACAACTTTTGCGTGCATGTAGGCCGCGCACCGGGGCCTGTGCAAGCAACCGCGTAAGCACGGCCACGCCCGTGTGATCCACCGGGCAGAAGAGCCGCAGCTTCCAGGCGATGATCTCGGAAAAGAACCCTTGCGCCTTGAGGCGGTCTTTCTGGTCCGGCGTGAAGCCGACAAGCTCGATCCGGTCCACACCCACGACCCGCGCCCGGATCAGCTCCAGCCCGTCTGCCAGCTCGGCCCGTGTCTTGCCCGCCAGGAGCAGCGCGTGCAGGTCCACGGCGGAAACCTCCGGCGCCTCGGCGGCCAACGTGTTGGCGACCCAGGTCGGCGAAACCCGCCGCCCGATCAGGCGTTCGCCGTCATCGGTCTGCAGCCGGTAGACCCGGGTTTCGTCCTGCGGCAGCTGCTTCCAGATCGGCAGCAGCAGGCCGGAGACCATGTGCAAAGTGGTCTCGCTGAACTCCGGGGTCTCCGCCAGTTCCGAAGTCCAGGCCGCGGAAAAGCGACCGCGGTCCGCCGTCTGCCAATGGCTATCCTCCATCGCTTTCAACGGCACCGAGGGGTTGTCCGAAGGGCGCACCAGCCGGACCCGCGGCTCGATACTGCCGTCGTCCAGCATCAACGCGGTCGCGGGCACCTGCACCGCCGCCCGGCCGGAGCGGTCATTGACCAGAAGCTGCGCTTTCGGGTCCTGCAGCCAGTCGAACGCATCGGCCAGCGACAGCGGCCGATTGCGGGTCTTCTGTGTGAGTGTCAGGAGCTGGGTCTCAGCCCCGCTGCCCGGATGGGTGTAGATCGTCGCCCGATCGGTGACCTGGAAACTCTCGGCCTGCAAGGTCTCGAGCCCGAGGTCGTAGACACCGGCGGCCATCGCGCCTTCGATCCTTTGCTCAAGCAAGTCTTCGAAGGCGGTGAACAGCGCGCTTTGCAGGTCGAGCTTCAGCGCCAGGAGGCGGTTGAGGAAGGTGGTAATCGGCGGCAGGTCCTCCTTCAGCCCGGTGTCGTCGGCGAGCTTCAGCCCCGTCGCCTCCTCGAAGCGCTGCAGCGAGCAGCCCGGCACAGCGCCGCGGAAGATCTGCCGGTAGAGCTGGCGCAGGGCATCGCGGGCGTAAGGTGATTCCAGATTGTCCTCCGGCCGGAACAGCCCCTGCCCGCCGGTCTGACGCTGACCGCGGGTGATGGCACCCAGCGTGTCGAGCCGCCGCGCGATGGTCGAGAGGAACCGTTTCTCCGCCTTCACATCGGTGGCCACCGGGCGAAACAGCGGCGGTTTCGCCTGGTTGGTGCGGTTGGTCCGCCCAAGCCCCTGAATCGCCGCATCGGCCTTCCAGCCGGGCTCCAGCAGGTAATGCACCCTGAGCCGCTGGTTCTTCGCCCCGAGATCGGCGTGATAGCTGCGTCCGATGCCGCCGGCATCGGAGAAGATCAGGATGCGTTTCTGGTCATCCATGAACGCCTGGGTTTCGGACAGGTTGGCGGCACCGGCGCGGGTTTCCACGACCAACCGGGCCTCTGCCCCCTCGCCCTTGCGCACGATACGCCGCGACCGACCGGTGACTTCGGCCACCTGGTCGGTGCTGAAGCGCTGCACGATCTGGTCGAGTGCCCCCGGCACCGGCGGCAGGGAAGCCAGGTGCTCTATCAGTGCATCGCGCCGCCGGACCGCCTCGCGGCATTCCACCGGTTGACCGTCACGCGTCACTGGCCGTGACGAGAGATTGCCCTCGCTGTCGGTGAACGGCTCGTAGAGTTGCACCGGAAAGGAATGGGCGAGGTAATCCAGGACGTATTCCCTGGGCGTGATGTCGACCCGGACGTCGTTCCACTCCTCAGTCGGGATGTCGGCCAACCGCCGGTCCATCAGCGCCTCGCCGGTCGAGACGATCTGGATGACCGCCGCATGACCCGCCGCCAGGTCGGCATCGATGGCTTGGATCAAAGTCGGACATTTCATGCTGGTCAGAAGGTGGCCGAAGAAACGTTGCTTGGCGCTCTCGAAGGCCGAGCGTGCCGCGGATTTGGCCTGGCGGTTCAGCGTGCCGCCGCTTTCGCCGGTGATGTTCGAGGCTTCCAGCGCTGCACTCAAATTCGAATGGATGACTTCGAAGGCCGAGGCATAGGCATCGTAGATGCTGCGCTGCTCACGCGTCAGCATGTGTTCCAGCATCCGGTATTCAACACCATCGTAGGACAGCGACCGCGCCGTGTAGAGCCCCAGCGCGCGCAGATCGCGGGCCAGGACTTCCATCGCTGCGACGCCACCCGCCTCGATGGCTTCGACGAATTCCGACCTTGTGGCAAACGGAAAATCCTCGCCGCCCCAGAGCCCGAGCCGTTGGGCGTAGGCCAGGTTGTGCACATTCGTGGCACCGGTCGCAGAGACATAGACAACGCGGGCATTGGGTAGCTTGTGCTGGAGCCGCAGGCCCGCCCTGCCCTGCTGCGAGGCTTCCTGTTCGCCGCGATCGCCTTTCGATGCCGCGGCATTGGCCATGGCATGGCTTTCGTCGAAGAGGATCACCCCGTCGAACTCCGCGCCGAGCCAGTCGACGATCTGATCGACCCGGGATTTCTTCGCGCCCCGCTCTTCCGTCCGCAGCGTCGCATAGGTGGTGAACAGGATGCCTTCGGCCAGCGGGATGTCGCGACCTTGCGAGAACCGTGAGAGCGGCGTCACCAGCAAGCGCTCCTGGCCAAGTGCGGACCAGTCGCGCTGCGCATCCTCCAGGAGCTTGTCGCTCTTCGAGATCCAGAGCGCCTTGCGCCGGCCCTGGCACCAGTTGTCGAGCAGGATGCCAGCAGACTGGCGGCCCTTGCCCGCACCGGTACCGTCGCCGAGGAAAAACCCCCGCCGAAAACGGATGGCGTCGAGATCGTCGTCCGTGGCGGCCGAGACCATATCGCCGGTCTCATCCACGCACCAAGACCCGGCGAGATGCGCAGAATGCGACTCGCCGGCATAGATCACGGTCTCAAGCTGCGCGTCGGACAGCAGGCCATCGCGCAAGATGGCCGCAGGCAGCTTGGGGCGATAGGTCGGTTTCGGGGGCGCGACCGAAGCCATGGCCGCCGATTGCACCAGCTTGGTCGGGTGCGGTTCCGCCCCGGGGATATCGATCGCCTGGAGTTGGAAGGTCTCATAAATGGCATCCGACAAGCGCGCACTGCCACCGTCCTCGGTCGCATCACGCAGGGTATAGGCGAGGTCCGCGGCATCGATCTGCGTGGCGGTGTCGCTGGGGGTCGTTGCTGCTGTTGCGCGGGATGTGCTGATAGCCGTGCGCGCGGTGCGGGCAGGATTTCCCGGGAAGAAGGAAGATCGACTCTGCCCCTCTGCCGCGACCTGATCCAGTTCGAGGCGCGGGGGGACATGGGTGGTGATCAAAGACAGCAGGCTGGCCACATCAGGCGAAATCGGGCGCGCCAGATGGGCAGTGATGCCGCCCCGCTCGCCACCGCGGCATTTGTCGAAGACAGACAGGCGGGTTTCAAAGCTGGTGCCGTGCTTGGCAAACGCGGCACCGGACACGGCGCCTGTGAACACCAGATGCGCGGTCTCGGTCAGGCGGGCGAAATTGTCAGCCCAGGCGGGCGCGTCGGGCG
This sequence comes from Marinovum sp., assembly GCF_034669705.1. GTDB lineage: Bacteria > Pseudomonadota > Alphaproteobacteria > Rhodobacterales > Rhodobacteraceae > Marinovum. The sequence goes on along the minus strand of NZ_JAXMOR010000004.1, from coordinate 89,465 downwards.
CGAAACCGGCACCTGTGATGGCGACGAGCCGTCCGCCGGGGGTCAGCCGCGCCAGCGCCGAGCGCAGATGCCGCGCTGTCGCCTCGGTCGTCCGACCATCGACTTTGGCCACAACCGAGAACGGCGGGTTCATCACAATCACGCTGGGACGAAGGTCCGCGTCGAGATGATCGTCGATCTGCGCCGCGTCGAAGCCCGTGACTGGTCGGCCGGGAAACAGGCGACGCAGAAGGTCGGCGCGGGTTGCGGCAAGCTCGTTCAGCACCAGGTTGCCGCCCGCGATTTCCGCGAGGATGGCCAGAAGGCCCGTTCCGGCCGATGGCTCGAGGACCAGATCGCACGCGGTGATCTGTGCCGCCGCCAGTGCTGCCAGCCCCATGGGTAAAGGCGTCGAGAATTGCTGGAATCGCTCCATCTCCTCGGATCGCCGCGTATGGGTCGGCAAAAGGCCGGACACCTTGGCAAGGATCGGCAGCAGCGCCGCGGGCGAGCCGGCCTTGGCCAGAAGCGCACGGCCATACTTCCGCAGGAACAGGATCAGCGCTGCCTCGCCCGCCTCATAGGCCAGTTTCCAGTCCCAGGCGCCGTCCGCATCCGAGCCGCCAAAGGCGCGCTCCATCTCGACGCGCAGGCGCAGCGCGTCGATCTGAAAACCCTGCGCCAGATCAGGCTGCAGCGCCTCGGCCACACTCAAGACCGCAGCGGCCGTATCGGGGGACGGGATGGGGACACCGGGCGCATGCACGCGCGTTTGAACAACAGGGGCGAGATGGGACATCGGGAAACTCCGGAATGAGGAACAGGATGAGGCCCGGACACCCTCTTTCGAGCACCCTCAGGCCTGACCCTCCCCGGCCCACCTCTTCCTCTTTCAAACGCACCGTTCACACCGGAAACTTGATTTTGTTCTCTATTTGTTCTATATCTTTGGCGACGCGCCAAGGGAGTCGTCGCAATGGAACACAACCCCCATGTCCTGCCTGCAACGCCAAGGCAAATCGCTTATGCCCGCGCACTGGCACAACGAAATGAGACCCCCCTGCCCTGGGAGGTCCAGCAGGATCGACGTTCGCTCAGTGCCTGGATCGATGCCCAGGCCAAGCTCAGAACGGCACGACAGGACAACCGCCCGACCTCGAAGCAGGTGGCCTTTGCCGAACGCCTCGCCCGGATCAAGCGGCGCGCCGTGCCAGATGAGTGTTTCCGCGACAAGGGGCTGATGTCGAAGTGGATCGACGGGAACAAGTGAAGCTGGGCAGACCCTGCTGTGATCGAGATTACTTCAGCCGATCGACAACGGATGTCCCGCCCGACCTGGCAAGCGCGATCAGGTTGGACTGGATCCTGGATGTGAAGACAGAACTGAACGTGCCGATGGGCGTGCGGTCCTCCCAGACATAGGACCGCTCCAGAATATCCGTGTTGATCTCGTCCAGCATGACCCATTTGCGGACATGGGTCTCCAACCCTACGCGCTGCGACTCGATTTGTGGCACCTCGATGAACTTGCGCGAGGGCAAGGGTGGCTGCGTGGTAATCGGCAGGATGAACACCACGGTCTCGCTATCGGACTTGGCGACAGTGACAGCGATACAGACAGGCCGCGTCTTGCGGCCCTCGGTCTCGCCCGCCAACTGCTCGCGTTTCCACAGGAACGGATAGCGGAAAACCTCTCCCGCGCTCGGCTTAGTCATCCGCCTGCGTCAAATCCCGCTGGAGCCCTTCTATCATCAGCGCCTTGAGATCCTCGGGCATCTCGTCGACCATGTGAGCCTGCTGCGTGGCCCCCCGCGCGAGCTGCTGGTACTGATCCATGCTCATAAGCACGAATTTCGGCTTGCGATGCTTGGTGATCGCGATTGGCGACCGAATGGCCGCGTCAAACAGGTCACTTGTGTGCCGCGTCAGGTCGGCCGCCTTGAACTCGGGAAGCTCATGCATGATCTGGGTCTCCATTTGCCCAGAATATACGTATATTCTGGATATTCTGCAAGAGTTGGGTTGAGCCCTCCCATGTGTCAACCGAACCGCCGCCCCCCTGCGGTGAAGGTGTATTCATTGGCGATGATGCCGTCGTCAACGACCTCGTCCGAGGTCAGGTGGTCGTATTCGCTTTGAAGCTGACGGTAGAGCCAGCGGGCGAGATCGCGCAGCGCCTCGGTCGCGATCTCTTCCGCGTCCTTCGTGGGCGGCTGCCAGCTTGGGCTGTCGCGCGTGACGTCAACGGACATGGTGTATTCGTGGTAGTAGCGGCCCCGATGGCTGACCTCGGCAGCGAGCTGGTAGAAGTTCCGCCGCTGGATGGCCTGCAGGCGGTCGGCGATGCCGTGCAGAATTGTGTCGGTCGGGGCATAGTCCCGGATACGCGCGGCCGCGCCCTTGGCGTGGATGAGGTATGCTTCAAAACAGGCCCCATCGCCCTGGCTCCAGAACCCGGAAAACCAGATGCAGGGTTTGGCCCGCGTCCCTCCGCCCATCAGCCGCACGGGGGTGGTTTTGAGCCGGACGCCGAGAATATCGCAGATCCGCTCGAAATCCTCGTAGACCGCGTCCCACCAGTCCTCATGGGGGCCGAGGTCGCGATTCCAGCTGCGCGCCTTTTCCTTGGCGACGTCGGAGAGTTCAGGGAACTGGTAGACCGTTGTGCAGATGAGCTCAGGCATCGAAATCCTCCCTGTACATCGCCGAGGCCAGCCATTCGTGCGTGCCAGTCCAGCCGATGGTTTTGCATGTGCCGAGGTAATCCTCGACCGTGCCGCCCCATTTTTTCACCGTGGAGAGGGCGGGGTGACAGGGATGTGTCATCGCCGCCGCCCTCAGAAATCGTGGGTGGTGAGTTCGGACGAGGTGAAGCGCTCGTTGAACTCGAGGTGGATGGTGCGGGCACTCGCGTCGAAGCAGAATTCGCCATAGGCCCCGTCGTTGTTTTCCCAACTGCCGTGGGTGTCGGACAGGAAGTCGTAGGCCAATTGCTCGACGGCATCTTCGAGCGAAAGCGCCCGCATCTCGACCTCCGGGGCGTCCCAGGTCAATGCCGCGAAGGCGACTTGGGTCTCAGGGAAAGCCTCCTCGGTCCCGTCGGCGTAGGCAGAAATGCTTTCGATCTGTCCGCTGTCTCCATAGCCGTCGAAGCCAATGGTGACATGGGTGATGCCAGCTGTGGTGAGAGCGTCGAAGAGGCGATCCCTGTTGGCCGGTCGCAATGCCGCGATACGCGCGTCACGCTTGGCCTGCCGCGCCTGCAGGGCGGCGGAATCGATCCTGGAGGGCGCCAACGGCGCCGGGAGGGTGGGTTCGGATTGTTTCATGAGGTTCTCCGTGAAGGGTGGAAAGGTCGAACCGCGGGGCACTTTGCCTCGTACCCAGAAGGCTCAACACCTCCCTGCCCTCCTCTGTCTCTCAGGTGTCACGCGGCGATCTGCAGAGCGTGGGCCGAGAAACCACGCCACAGCGGATCGACCAGCCGAGCATCAAGGAGATCGGCGCGGTGCCGCAACCGCCCCGCAAGCTCAGGCTCACCCCAGTCAGCGGCGCGTATGGCCTGCGCCCGCAGCTCGCTGGCTTCGCGCACTGCCGAGCGCGCCTCAGGGGCGTTCGCCACGGGGTGACACCAGGACATCGCTCCCCCGAAGCTCTTCCGGCAAGAACCAGGCGTTCGTCGCGATCGAGGATCGCGAGGATTTGCTGCGTGCTAATGGAATCCAGGTTTTCAGCAAACTCGATCGCGGCGTGCATGGCTTCGGCCAAGGTAGCGAAACGGTCGAGGGCGTCGGGCTCCGCCTGCCCGGACATCGCGTCCGCGGCAGAGCGAGCGGATAATGTCAGGACGAACGGGAAGTCCTGTTTGGCGGCAACGTCTGCCCACTTCTGGCCACAACGGCCAGAATGCGCAGTCAGATGAGCAGATACGGGAAGATCGAACATGTGAAGGCCTCCGACGGCGCGGAAAGCCTCTCTTCCCGCTTCTTCCGTCAAAGCTCGAACTGCTACCCTCTTCCTCGAGAGCGGCAGCAGCGTGGTTGAAGCGTCTCAGGGCCCTCGACGAGTCCGCCTGATCACCGAGTGTTGGAATGTCGTTTCTCGCGGCTCACCAGCGCCTTTCGCCAATAGCCCAAAGGCGATTATGTAGCTCGCCTTAGCAGCGCATTTCCGCCGTTCCCGGGGCAGGGACGGGAATCGCTTCATCGACGTCGGGACTTGGCTATCGTGATCTGGCGGTAGACCCGCTGAAAAAAGGAAACGATGCGCTATGTCTCGAAACACTCTCATTATCGCTGGTGCTGTGGTTGTCCTGATCATACTGATTGCCGTTTTTTCCGGGGGCGGCGGTGATGCCCCCGCGCCGGAAACCAATACCGAAGCAACCGAGTAGACCCGGTCACGGGCATCAGCGGAGCAAAGCGATTACTTCGTCGGGCATGCTCAGGGATGTTCCGGGCCGAAGCGACATGCATGTCGCCTCGACCCAGACACTCAAGCGACCTTGTCGAGCAGCTTCTTCGCGCGCCCTTCCATGTCGAGGCGTGCATCCTGCTGGGTTTTGTCGCGGGCAAGCCGCGTGATCCCCTGCACGAAATCGAAGATACTCTCGGGCGGGCGATGGGTCTCCATCAGGACAGCGTCGATCACCTTGGCGCTCTCGGCTTTCGAAAAGCCACGTTTGCGCAGGAAGTCGCTCCGGTCCTCGTCCGAGCGTGCGACGACCTGCTGTCGTGCAGCCCTGATCCCGTTCACGAACCCTTGCGGCGAGGAATTGGCGAACCGCGTCAGCGCCGGGGCCGCTTCATGGGCAAAACGGGACGCGGCGTATTTCGAGTGGCGGATGCGGATTTCCTGGAACTCCTCGACGCCCCACAGATTGCGGTTCTGGCACACCGCGCGCAGGTAGAAGCTCGCCATACCGAGCGTCTTGGCCCCCACCTCAGAATTCCAGCAATAAAATCCCCGGAAGAACAGGTCTGGCGAGCCATCCGGCAACTTGCCTGCTTCGATCGGGTTGCGGTCATCGACCAGGAACAGGAAGACATCGCGGTCCGAGGCATAGAGCGTGGTCGTGTCACGGCTGATCTCGACATCGGGGTTGTAGATACCGGTCGACCAATCGAGCACGCCCGGCACCTTCCAGCGGGTGTCGCCCGTGCCATTGCCCGCAATGCGCTGCACTGCCTCCACCAGTTCGAAATCGTGGATGCGGCCATAGTCAGGGCCGGTCACCGCGCGCAACTCGGTGCGGCCATCTGCGGTCTCGAAGGTCTTGATCTGCTCGGCGCGGTGGTCGGTCAGCCCGTATTGCAGGTTGATCCCGGCCAGCGGCGCGGGCAGTTGCCGCAGGTAAGAGGCCGGAGCACCAACGATGCTCGCAAGCTGACCAAAGGCCCAATGCGTCGGCGCGGCGGGTTCCCCTGCCCCGGGCAGCATCAGTTGCAGCCGCTCGGCACTGTCGCGCGGCGCCTCGACCCGGATGTCGGCGGTCTGCACCACCCGGCTGCGGCTGCGCTCGGACCGGCCCTTGACGCTGGCCCAGAGATCATCCAGCGACAGGTAGCGCTCGTCATCCGGCCGGTTGAACCATTCCGAGGACACCCGCCCGTTTCGCTCACCCCGGCTGACATCCACCTTGTAACCGCCATGCGCGGGGCGCACGGGGTCGAGGACTTCGATCGTGTTCATGTGGTCTACTCCGCGACGGGCGTCGAGAGCCTTTCTCTCAACCCCAAACCCGTCACCAAAGCCCCACATTTCTCTCGCTCTCTTCGGTCCGGTGCAGAGGGGGGCCGAGGGCCGTCAGATATCGCGATCAACCCGCCACGGAACCGCGCGCCTTGGCTTCCAGATCGGCGCAGGCAGCCATCATTTCATCGAAAGAATGGGCCTCATCCATGAGCAGGCCGTCCTCGACCATATCGTATGTGAGGTCCACATCCTCGGAGAGCCGGCGGATCACCCGATACGCCTTGGAGAGCGACGTGCCGCCCTTGAACACGAGCGGCGCGCCGATCTCGTTACCGAACAACGTCTCCAGGCACCAAACGACCCAGATATCCTTTTCAAGAAGGTGCACGGGTCGCCCCGAAGCGTTGGCGGCCACCGTCAGCGCCTCGCGCCGGTCACGCGCTGACAGGTCGAAATAGGTCTCAGCCATGGGCCATGCGGCCCAGGACAGCGGCCAGCCAGTCGGGCATGCGCCCCGCAACCCGGGCCAGTTCCGCGCGATCCTCGTCGCTCAGGGATCGCCGGAGGCGTTTGACCGCAGCTTCGGCTTTTTCCGGACCAAGCCAGGCCAGCGCACGAATCACCTGTCCCGGTTGGGAATTGCCAAGTGCCAGTTGCCAGTTCGGAGCGTGACGCAGTTCCACCTCCTGCTGCCCAAGCCAGAGACGCCGCGATGCGCCAGATGTCAGGTAGACAGGCCGGGTCGGCACCTGCGTGGTGAGGCCGAGCGCGTTGGCGGCCATGGCTCCGCTCCCGGAGACGCGTTCACCGCGATGCTCGGCCAGGGCTTTCACGGTCTTCTCGACCGACGGCGCGCGTTTGCCGAAGCGGCTTTCGACGGACCGGACATAGGCTCCGCGCCCGGCACGCAGAAGGGAACCGCGCTTGCTGAGGCGCGACAGCGCCTGATCGACGGCGGCCCGATTTCCGAGATGCAGCAGTCCCTTGGCGGTTACCGGAACCCCTTCGGGTAAAGCCCGCGCATGCGCCAGGATTTTTTCGCTCAGTCGTTCGGTCAGTTGGGCCATGTCGCAATCTCCTGATGTCAGAAAAATAGCTTTCCTTCTGACACTATTCAAGTTGAGCTGCTTGGTGGTAGGTGCTGAACGGAAATCAGGCCCGGCAGCTGACCTGCCGGGCCCGTGGTCTGTCGGTCTCAGAACGGGATGTCGTCGTGGCGGTCGACCAGTTCCGGGCTTTCGCCTTCGGAGGATTTGGGGCGCGAGAGGAAGTCCACCTTGTCCGCGATGATCTCGCAGCCATAGCGGTCGTTGCCGGCGCTGTCGATCCACTTGGTGTAGTGGATGCGGCCCTGGACGAGGACCTTCATGCCCTTCTCGCAATGATCCGCGACCGTTTTGCCGAGGCCGTTGAAGCAGGTGATGCGGTGCCATTCGGTGTCCATCACCCGGTAGCCGTTGTCGTCCCGCAGAACACGGCCTTCCTTGAGGCGGGGGCGCGAGGTGGCGAGGCTGAAGCTGGTGATCTTGGTGCCGCTTTGGGTGGTGCGGACCTCCGGGGTCTGACCGATGTTGCCGGCGAGGATGACGATGTTCTGCATGATTAGCTCCTGTGTGTTCTGTCCTTGGGACCGTCCCTTCGACAAGACCCGGGCAAAGCCTGTCGGGTGAGGCGTGCACGACGGGAGGCACGACCGGCGGACACCCCCGAGGGCCGGGGTGGTGCGGGCTGGGCGTGGAACACGCCCGACACGGCCCGGCCCCGAGCGGGGTTGCGCGCCAGAGGCCGAACAGGCTTAGGGGATTGTCAGTCGAAGGGATGTTTCCGAGGCCGGATGGGACAGGGGCTGATGCCGGGCTGTCGGAGTTTCGCGGAGGAGGTCGGGCAGCCCGTGGGTGACCTCACCTTGCGCATGGGCACCATTATGCTTCAGATCGTGGCCCCCTGCCCTGCCGTGATGAAGACCCGTGAAAGGAAAACCGCGGCCAATGGGTGTCGACCTGCAGCCGCTCTCAAACGGTTTCCACGTCGGCAAGATGCTGGCTGAAAAATGTGAAGGAAGGGACTGGTCCGATACAGGAGCGCACGGCAGACCTTGACACGAAGCGGCAGCTAGACCACCGAGCTCGGAATCTTTCCGACAGAGGATCAGAGCGCCGCACCAATGTCGGTCATTGATAGCCAAAGACGTTGCGAGCGACCGCCCGGCTCAATCGGTCTGAATCCGAGCCGCGCATACCAGGCCGCATGGTTCTCTGCCGTCGCATTGGGCCAGACGTCCAGCACCAGCGCCGCAGCGCCAATTCCTGCCGAAAGCCTGTGCACCCGCGCCACCGCATCCGCCATCAGCGCCGATCCCAGGCCTTGCCCCCGGACCGCAACATCCGTGCTCAGGAGGGACAGGGTGATCGCCGGGATTGGTGCCCGTTGTCGGTGCTCTATCCCGGTCGCGGCATCGCATTCGACGACGTGCAAGGCCAGCCCGTAGAGCCCGAGCACCGCGCTGGCTCCTCGGGTCATGCACCAGACATGCAGCCGCCCCTTGTCGACTTGCTGCAACATGCCTGCCCTGATCCAGCTGTCCAGCGCCGGAACGCCACTGCTGAACCCGCTCAGGTCGTGAACGGACCTGTCGAATTCGCAGACCTGGAGGGCAGGCTCATCCATCCGACCGAAGCGACTGTCTGGCCTTCAGAAGGTCTTTCAGGGAGTCCAGGCGCTCACCCGGGCGATGCACGGCCTCGGCGAAGGCATCAAAGGCCTCTTGCGGCAGGACCGTGCGGTACTGCGCCGCCTCGACCGCCAGGGCTTCCCGGTAGGCCGCCGAGGTGATGAAGGTGCTGGTGTCCATGCCCACGGCCAGGGCCGCACGTTCGATGGCCGCCATGACCGAGGGTTTCAGGCGCAAATCCTTGCGCAGCGATTTCGCCTCGGAAATGGCGTCGGCGGCGTCCTGCGTCGGGGTCATTCAGGTCTCCTTGCGACTAGCGTACATACATCGTACGTACGCCGCAAGAGACCTGCCCCGCCGGTCCGCACCGGACCAGCGAGGCGGTGAGGCCAGGGGCCTCACCCGTAGGGATCGATTTCCGAGATCACCGAAACCTCGTCGCCATCGATCTCGTCGGCGGGGATTGCGCCGTAGGTTCCGTCTCCGGCCTAGAAGACAACGATGGAGACCATCAGCGTGGTGGCGAGGCTGGCGGCGAAGGCGTGTGCATCTTTGCGGGACATGTTCTGGCTCCTGCTTGTGGCGGAGGACCATCCCCCGCGCCTGACAGGACCCCGAAGTGTACGAAACCGGTCTGCGATCACCGCGTGCGTTCGGGGGGCATGCACCCCGAATCCGCGCGGCGGCACGCCTCTGGCGTCGTCCGACCCTTTACGGGTTGAACGCAAAGACCGGCTTTGGACCAAGGAAAGGGAATGTCAGACGCGGGGGTTGGACCTCCGCAAGCAGGTGCCGGATCTCCGAGAAGCAGCAGCCGCATTAGCCTGCTGACCGCACTCATGGTCAAAATGAGATGGCGTCACCGGAGAATTGACCGCGGTCCCGGTGCAAGAGAGACCGCGGCCTGGGTCGAGATCGGGAAGGGGCCCGCAGCTTGAAGGACCCCTCCCCTGCCCTGCCGCTACTCGGCGGCCACCGCAGGCATTTCGTCGCTTGCCACCTCGGTAAGGAAGGCCGGCAGGTCGTCGTCTTCAACTTCGCCCACCAAGTCATCCGAACCGGTGCCCGTATCGGGCTCGGCCAGGCGCAATGGGTCCGGCAGCCAGCCACTGCCCTTCAACAGCCGCTCGGCCTCTTTCGCCATCTCGTCCTTCTTGAGATGGTCGATCAACTGCGCGGCGCCCTCGCCCTTCGCCTCGCGGACCGCCTCGAGGATACGCGCCTTCGGCACCCGGCCGAGGTAGTTTTCCACCGTCGGCTCCCATCCCGCATCGACCATGTCGAGCCCGGTCGCCCGCGCAGCAATATCGGCCTGAGCCATGCGACGCGAGAGACCACCCTCCGTGATCCCGGCACCATAAGGGTTCACCTTCTCATGCAGTGTGTTGATGCCGAAGCTGAGGCAATGCGCCAAAAGCGCCAGGCGCCGCTCTTGGTCGAGACCCGCCAGGTAGCTCCAGAGCATCGCGTCGTCCCCCAGGGGCAAGGTCTCTGTCCACCCGGTGTGCCGTGCATCGACGGACTTGGCAACAGCGCTTTCCGCGAGATCGGGGGCCTGCGCCGCAAGGTAGACCTGACGCACGCTGGCCTCCAGGCAGCTGCCCGCCGAAGTGGACGACCCGAAACAGTCGTTCACAAGTTTCATGAGCAACAGGGTCAGGGCCGAGTCGGGGTGGCCGCCAATGGCGTCGCGCAAGGCCAGCGTCCGGTGCGCGGTGAGTTCCGACATCAGACGCTCGGGCAGGGGCTTCAGCACGTCCTCGCGCTCCTCGTCCGACACTGTCTCTTCCGTCCGCCCGAAAGTGGTGATCACGGTGCCCGCCCCGCCAGTCCGCGGTCACGCCCTGTGCATCCTCTGCAACCTCATGGACATCGGGTTCAGCAGCAGGCTCATCTTCGACCCGCACGTAACCGCGGTGAACCGACAATTCCCCTGCCCTGTCGATGGTCACAAAGGCCCCGGCCCGCGCGATCTCCTTCAGGTCATAGTCGATCGGCCGTTGCTCCAGGGCCTCTATGGCGTCTTCGAGTTCGCCCAACCGCTCATCGATCTCGTCGGGATACTCCTCGGCCTGGGCGTATTCGGCTTCCAGCGCCTGGAATTCGTCCTGCAGCTTCGCCAGCGCCGCTCTTTCCTCGTCCGACATCGGGCGCGAGACACCGGCCAGCTTCCGCAGGCCCATGCCGAAGCCATACGGCAGGTCGACAGCCACTTCGATCCACTTCCAGCCTTCTTCCGCCACCGCCTCGGCGCAGGCGGTCAGTTTCTCCGCCACGAGCTTGTCGAGCAAGGCCACGTCCTCGAACCAGCCGCCCCGATCGCTTTCGAAGAGATCGCGCAGAATGGTGCCCCCAGCCGCTTCGTAAGCCGCGGCACCTACGAACGCGGCGCGACTGTCTTCGGCGCGCACACTGGTCTCCGTCAGCATGCGCCGGATCTGGTAGGGGTCCTTCGACCAGGACGATTTGAGCGCCTCCCAGACCTGGCACTGACGGTCATGATCCGGATTCACCGTGAAGGCCATGAGCTGTTCGAGAGTCATGTCGTCCTCGGTGTAAACGTCGAGCAGGGCAGGGGCCACGGCCGCAAGTTTGAGCCGCTGCCGGACCACCTGAGACGCCACGAAGAACGCGGCCGCGATCTCCTCCTCGCTCTGCCCTTTCTCGCGCAACGCCACGAAGGCCCGAAATTGGTCCAGCGGATGCAGCGCGGCGCGTTGCAGGTTCTCGGCGAGCGAGTCATCTTCGGCGGTGATCTCACTGTTGGCATCGCGGACAATGCAGGGAATTGGCGTGTTCTTCGCAAGCCGCTTTTGTTTCACCAGCAAGGCGAGGGCTTGGTACCGCCGCCCACCGGCAGGGATCTCGTATTTGCCGCTTTCCTGCCCGCGGGCATTCAAAACCGGCCGCGCATGCAGGCTCTGAAGGAGACCTCGCCGGGCGATGTCTTCCGCGAGTTCTTCGACGGAGACGCCCGCCTTGATCTTCCGAACATTGGACTGGCTCAGCACGAGCTTGTCGAAAGCGATATCGCGGGACGGCGAGAGGGTGATTTTCTGGGGCGCTTTGGCCATCTGGTCTTCTCCTCGACGGGCGCCGGAAGCCTCTCTCCCGATCCTCAAACCCGTCAAACCTTCCACAGCAACTCTCTCACTCTTAGATATTTCGCCCGAAGTTATGACCGCGGTCATATGAGGCGAAATAGTGTAGTATGACCGCGGTCATAATTGCGCGGTTAACGGCAGACCGACTGTTCCCGCGGCCACCGCGTTTCCTCTTCGATACTCTGCAATCATCTGTTTGATGTAAGCATCGACCTCCGAAATCGACTCGATGTGTTCGGCCAAGTAGTTGGCGACCCGCAAAGCATTCGATAGCCCAAAGGACTTGACCAAGGTTTCTCTCCAAGTTTGCCGTAACCCCAAGTATCCGAGAAAATCGAATAGCGCGCGGATCATTGTCGGAAGGGTCGTTGGCGTTTCCGGGTAGAATTGCGATAGAACAGAACACCGTTGCCAGACCTTCTTCGGATCATCGATGGAGGCATCTATTGAATATTCTTTTTTTGGAGACTCTATGTGCCGGACAATTTGACCGCTATCGGCGGACTCTTTCGCCGAATTTTGGTCACAACCGATGTGGTCGTTTCTACAATATTTGGGGTCCGAGCCGCGATATTTACGAGACAGCGTCATGACTTCAGTCTCAATATCGGCAAGTTCAACAAGCGGCACATTTCGCCGACGTAGCCGGTTTCGAAAGTCGGCGAGTCTTTCTGCCAAGCCATTCGACATTTCGTCAATCGCATGCCGCTTGATCGTGGACAAGGTAGCGCTGATGCGACTGCGAATGGACCGCATTTCGGCCATCTGATCGCGATGTTGCTGCAGCGCGTGTTGTAACTCCGCAATGCGGGAAAACAACGGGGCCAAGTCGATGCCATAAGCGTCTATGACTCTGCCCTTGCCATCACGGACCGGAAATCGGCGGCCATTGCCTGACAGTTTCCGGACGACCAAGCCGAGCTCCTCCAACCTTGCTTCGCCACGCCGAAATCGCCGCTCGTCCATGCAATTGGCGCGCTCAAGAATGCCGGTGACCTGCGCATACGAAATCAGCATCTGCCCGGGGTTCAGTTTACCCTTGGGAAGTACACTGAGATGCGCTGCAAGGATCGAAATCTCGCGTTCTCGAATGCCGGTAATTTCCGCGGTGTCCTTCACCAATTGCAGAACGGCCCAACGGTCGACGAAGGCGTAAGCAGGCACAAAGTTGCCCGGCCCCCGCGTCGTCCGCGCGGTGGTTTGTGTCGTCATTCTTCATTTCAGACGGCAAAATTTACCCGTTCACCGAAGATCGATGTTGAAAGTGATTCGTTTGCGGGATATCAAGTAGGTGCTAATCGACTTGAGAACCCTTCAGAACTCCGGTTTTGGGGGGTTTTCTTATGCCTGTTGTCTGCTCCCTCATGCTCGGTTAATGTTGGCGGCTCCGTGTGGCTTTTTGCCATCTCGAAGCCGCGGGTGACGCCTCATTTTCGTTGTTTCTCGTATTGCTCCAGCAGGTGCTGAAGTTGCTCTTGCAGGTAGTCCAGAAACCCTTCTGGCGCCGTTGTCGTCCGGATGACCAATTGCTTTCCGCGCCGCGTTGCGGTGAGCGGTTCCAGCGGGGAAGGGGAGGGTGCGCGCTTCGATGGACGCGACCCGAATCTCTCTTCGAGTTTCTTGATAAGAGCGTCGAACCGCTCGGAACTCTCACCGGCCAATGACAAGGCGCATTCTGTGGCCTTGTCCAAGCCGATCTCGCTAACGATCTTCTGAAGGCGCTCCCATTTCCGGCGGCCGGTCCCGCGTGCCGGGCCAATGGCCAGAACCAAGTCCTCGCCAAGACCGGAATAGATCGATTTCATTCGTGAGATCATGCTTTGGTCCACACCGAGAAATTTCTCGACCTGGACCTGGGTGAAGCCCGCATCGAGCGCCGTCACGATCGTTCGAGCCCTTTCGATAAAGGACGTCTCAAGACGCGCGTTGTTTTCCACACCTTGCGCGATAAAGGCCTCTTCGTCGCTCATACGACGAACGAAGGCCTGGATCGTGTCGCGACCGAGGTCTTTGGTGGCCTGAAGTCGTCGCCGCCCTGTTACGATTTCGAAACGATCACTGTCCGGTTTGGAACGAACGAGGATCGGGATTTGCTGACCTTCGGAAGCAAGGCTTGCCTTGAGGTCTTCCAGACCTTCGGTCAAATCTATCCGGTCGCGAATGGGAGACGGATCAATCAGGTCGACCGAAAGATTGCGGTACATCCGCTCTTCGGCAGCAGCGGACTTCGCCGCGTTTTCAAGGCTTGCAGCCCCCTTGGCGAACATCGGTGCGCGTCGCATGGGTTTGGGGGTGACAGTCGCGGCCGCACCACTTTCGGGGGGATCAGGAAACACCGGTCTAGGTTTTCGTGCCATCAGTCAGCCTCCCTTTGAAATGGGTCCCGGCTCCAGGCCCGCATGATTTCGGCGTCGACTTCATCCGCTATGCCCGAGAGGGACTCGAAGATGCGATCGTAGGTGCGTCGGTGAAAGCTGGAGGGTGGCAGCTCCAACAGCGGGTTCATTGTGTTGCCGGCGTCTGCGACCGCCGTCGAACTGACGAAATCATGCTTCAACATCGATCCGCTGAGATGCGACCTCAGGAAAGACGAAAGCTGAAGCTGCGCCGGGTCCGACGCGGAATATCGCGTCAAAACAAAGCGGATAAAGTCGTAGCGCTTGTCTTGATGCTGTTCGACAACCTGCATCGTACTCGCGGCCAACTCCAGAAACTTGGCAAGCGACACCACATCCAACATGCCCGCGGACAGGGGAATGAGCATGCCTGTGGCTGCATAAACTGCTGAAATAACAGCAAAACTCATGTGTGGAGGGGTGTCGAATATGACCAAGTCATAGTAATCGTCCACCATTTCAAGCGCATCCGAGATCCGCCTGTGGAATGGGCTGCCCTCCGACCCTGATCGGAAATTGGCCGAAGTTTCGAACTCAAACTCGGTCATCGACATCGAACCGGGCACTATGTCGATATTCGGCATATACGTCGCCTGAATGGCCTGAGTGATGGGGATCGGTCCTTCACCGCTTTCCGGATCGGAATATCGAAGAACATCGTAGATTGAGGGCAATCCCTCGACGTCGGCTTGGATATCGAACATGTCGGAGAAGCTGGCTTGAGGGTCGAGATCGATGGCCAGAATCCGATAGCCGCTCAGCGCAAGGAATTGCGCGAGATTGACCGACAGCGATGTCTTGGAGACGCCCCCCTTGAGATTGTAGACCACCAGTCTTGCCTGGGGGTCGCTAGGCAAACGTCGCGGGTATCGGCTGTCTTCCAGCTTGCCCGATCTGCGCAAAACTTCGAGGATCTGGTTGATCTCTTCTGCCGTGAAGTATTTGCGATTGCCGGGTTCGACAGTGCCGTCGGGCATGCCTTCCAGCGTATTGAGATACTGGCGAAGGGAGTTATACTTGAACCTCAACGCATGCGACACTTCCCGCACGGAAAAGGACCGCAAGGGAGTGTCCGATTTACGACTGTCGGGCGCATGAAGGAGCGCTCGTTGTTGTGCCAACGCTGTATCGATGATTTCACTGAAATTCATCAACTGCTCGGAAGCTAGTAGTCCTGCCGCCATCGCCTCTACTCTTTTTATCCTTTTTTCTTGTCTATATCACGATTGCGGGCCAGATCCAGAAAATATTGACATCTAGGTGATATGTGCGTCGGTGGCGCGACCTGCAAGAAATTAAGTCCTTGATAAAGCGACGAAAACCCTAACTCCGCACACGCGGCACTCTAGCTTGGCTTGTGGGTAACCTTCCTTGGAAGCGTGCTGACTTGTTCCAAGCTGAGCGTGTTGGGCGCACCAAACTGAATCGTTTTTGGGAAGGCACAGAACCGGCTTGTTGCAGCGTTCCTCCTTGTCGTACTTGCTGCAAGGCTGGATCGGAGTAGCGTTTGACAGCATCGTTGGCGTCAGCCGAGGAGCCTTTTCGCGCCTGCCATAACCTCTCTGATGACGACCTCAGGCCCCTCGATCGCAGCCAGTCGGGTCATCGGAACCTCCAACGCCAGCGGCAGGTCGCGGGGCAGGGCGGCAACGAAGGCTTTGAGGTCGATCTGACCCTCGCAGGGCGGCAGATCAACAGTCGGCTCGGGCCTGAAAATGGCTATCCGCCAGATTGACCGCAAGTATTTTAACAATCGGATCGAGAGTGATCATGCCGCGCTAAAGCAGCGATTGCGTCCCATGCGGGGTTCCAGACGCTGGCCGGAGCCTAGGCCGCGCTCGCCGGTATCGAATCCTTCCGCACCATTCGAAATGGCCAATTCGAGACTTGTGAGACTGGGGTGATCAACGAGATCGCCTTCATCGCCAAACTGTTCCCGGTGGCTGCATGATCGCCGAGCGATAGCGACGACAAACACGGCCCTCTGGCGTTGATGCAACGGACCCGATCCACTAGATAAACCAATAATAGACAATTGTAAAATTGGATCATTAATGGTACACACAGTTTAACTGGAGGATTCGCGTGACACTGGATCGACTGAACATCTTGAGCCGACGGCTGATCGTGTCCTGCCAGCCCGTTCCGGGCGGGCCGATGGACAGACCCGACATCGTCGCGGCCACCGCGCAGGCGGCGCACGCCGGGGGCGCGGCAGGCGTGCGGCTGGAAGGCATCGCAAACATTCGTGCGTTTCGGGCGCTTGGCGCCGCGCCGGTGATCGGGTTGATCAAGCGTGATCTTGACGGTTCGCCGGTGCGGATCACGCCCTACCTCGAAGACATTGCCGCGCTGGCCGGAGCCGGGGCCGACATCATCGCCATTGACGCCACCGACCGGCCGCGCCCGGTGCCGGTGGCCGAGCTGATCGCCGCGATCCATGCCGCCGGATGCATCGCCATGGCGGATTGCGCCACGCAGGCCGACGCCCGCGCGGCACATGCCGCAGGGGCCGAGGTCCTGGGCAGTACGATGTCCGGCTATACTGGCGAAACAATACCAAACGCGCCGGATTTCGACCTTGTGACCAAGATCTCGCGTCTCGGTGCATTCACCATTGCGGAAGGCCGCTATTACACGCCCGAACAGGTCGCCCGTGCGATCACCTGTGGCGCCGATGCTGTGGTGGTCGGAACGGCGTTGACGCGCACCGAAATTGCGACCGGCTGGTTCGCCGATGCCGTATCAGGGGCCGCGGGGACATGAGCGAAGCGCATCGCGGCAAAGTGCTGAGCATTGATATCGGCGGCACCAAGACCATGGTGGCGCTGATCGAAGACGGCTCGATCCTGGAACGGCGGGTCGCGCCGACCAGGGTCGGCGCCACGCCCGACGACTGGGTGTCCGGCGCGGCGGATCTGGCCGGGGACATGCGCGATTCAGCCAATCGCGTGGCGGCTGCGGTGACCGGGCGGATCAAGGATGGCGCCTGGTCGGCGCTGAACGCGGCGACGCTCGACGTGCCACGGGGCTTTCCACTGGTCGCACGGCTGGAAAGCCGTTTCGGCCTGCCGGGACTGGCGGTGAATGACGCGCAGGCGGCGGCATGGGCCGAGTACCGTCACGGCGCGGGCGCAGGCAAGGACATGGTGTTCCTCACCGTTTCGACCGGCGTGGGCGGCGGCATCGTGCTGGGCGGGCGGCTTCTGGCCGGGCGCGGCGGCATTGCCGGGCATTTCGGTATCACCGACCGGCTGGGCCCGGGCATTTTCGAGGATCGCGTCTCGGGCCGCTGGATGGCCGCCGAGGCGGCGCGTGCAGGCGCGGGGCCGGGCGCCGATGCCCGCACCGTCTTTGACGCCGCTGCCGGGGGTGCCCTCTGGGCCGAGGCGATCGTCGATCAATCTGCGACCCGCATGGCGGGGCTGATGAGCAATATTCAGGTTACGCTCGATCCCGATGTGATCGTGCTGGGCGGCGGCATCGGAATGGCGCCGGGGTATCTTTCGCGGATCGAAGAGAAATGCGCGGCCCTTCCGGACTACGCCCAGCCCTGCCTCGTGCCGGCGCAATTGGGCGCCGAGGCCGGGATCATGGGCGCCGCGGCGCTGGCCGATCTGGAAACTGACTGACGAACCAGGCGACAACGGAGGAGATTGTCATGACTTGTAAGACCTTGTGGGGAAAATATCTGCTGGGGGCGGCGATGAGCGGCGCCCTGACCCTGACCGGGCTGACCGCATCGGCCGAGGTCACGGTGCTGGGCTGGCCCGGCGGACCGGAGGAGACCGCGCTACGCGCCGCCGCCGAAGCCTATAACGCCAAATCGGACGTTGCGGACGACAACAAGGTAGACCTGTTGTTCTTTTCGCGCGACGGGTTCTTCGACAAGCTGGCCGCGGATCTTGCCGCCGGAACCGATGCCTTCGACGTCAACCTGATCGCCACCTATTCCATCGGCCGCTACGCACCTTTCATGGAGCCGATCGACCTTGGCGCGGATGCGACAGATGTGTTTGGCGAGGCGGTGCTGTCGACCATGCAGTTCGAGGGCCAGCAATACGGCGTGCCGACCGATCTGTCGCTGCATTTCATGTATTACCGCGACGACCTGATCGCCGAGCTTCTGTCAGACGATGCCGCCAAGGCGCGCTACGCGGAAATCGCGCAGGAATATCTGGGCACCGCGCTGGAGCCCAAGGCGCCGGATGACTGGACCTGGGAAGACTGGGCCGCGACCGCGCTTTATTTCACCGAGGCCGTCAACCCCGACAGCCCGACGCGCTACGGCACCGTCCTGCAGATGAAGAACCTGCTCTTCAACATGATGATCTTCCAGTCGTTGCCGCGCGCCTACGGGGCCGACTGGATGGATGCGGATGGCAATATCACCGTGGACAGCGACGCCTATCGCACGGGGCTTGAGATGTACCGGATGCTGCTGGACGCCGGTGCCACGCCGCGCGACTCGCTGTCGTATGAATACGCCGAGGCCAACGCCGCCTTCGGCTCGGGCCGGGTGGCGACCATGGTGCAGTGGAACGCGGCTGCAGGCGATCTTATGAACGCGGAAACCAATCCGGTCGTGGCCGATGTGACCAAGACGGTGGCACCGCCCAGCGGCCCCGAGGGAAGGTTCACCCATGTCCACGGTCTGGGCCTTGGCATCAACAAGGCCGCGCCCAACAAGGCGGGCGCCGAAGCCTTCCTGCAATGGCTGGCCACGCCGGAAGCGATGCAAGCTTACGCGACAGCGGGCGGTGCGCCCGGCCTGAGTGGCGCGGCGCTTGACGCAGTTGCCGACGCACGGCCCGACCTGGTGCCGCTGGGCAGCTATGCCTCGCAGTACGGCTACGTGATGAACGGTGCGACCTCCGGATCGGCGCTGACGGTCTATGAGCTGCAAGCCAAGGCCTTCACCGGCTACTGGGGCGACGTGCAAAGCCTCGACGAGGCGCTGAGCGAAGCCGAGACCGGCATGGCCGACCTTCTGAAATAACCGCCTGACCTGTCGCGGCCCCGCCGGGGCCGCGATCCACACCAAACGGAGAGACCGCCGTGATCGAGACACCGACTAGGGAAAACCGCATCCTCGCCGCGCCGGTGGTGATCTTTCTGCTGGCCATGCTGGGCTTTCCGGCTGTGCTGGACCTGATCTATTCGGTTTCGACCGTCAGTTTCGAGAATCTGCGTGCGCCGGAACTGTCTGGCTTCGGCAATTACCGTGCGGTTCTGGCCGATGACGAGTTCTGGAGCGCGGTCAGCTTTTCCACCCGTTTCGGGCTGTTGACCGCGGCGCTGGAAACCGCGCTTGGCCTGTTTCTCGCCGTGTTCCTCGCGCCGCTGATCCAGAAACGGTTCTGGCTGATGGCGGTGCTGATGATGCCGATGATCATCGCGCCCTCGCTGATGGGCCTGATGTACCGGCTGGTGCTGCACGAATTCGTCGGCCCCTTGCCCTATTACCTCTACGAATGGTTCCGCCTCAGCCCCAGCTTCCTGAGCCCGAAATCAGCCTTTACCACGCTGGTGGTGATCGAGACGCTGCAATGGACGCCGTTCACGCTTTTGCTGTTCTATACCGCCTATACCGCCATTCCCGGCGATATCCGCGAAGCGGCGCAGGTCGATGGTACCCGCGGCTGGCGGCTCTTCACCCATATCGAACTGCCGATGCTCTTGCCGACGCTGGTCGTGGCCTTCGGCATCCGCTTCATCGACGGCTTTCGGGTGTTCGACAACATCTACGTGCTGATCGGGTCGGGCGCGGGTGGATCCAGCACCTCGCTGTCGATCTATATCTATACCGCGTTCTTCAAGGCCGCCGATATCGGCAAGGCGCTGGCGGCCTCGGTGCTGCTCTTTGCCGTGGCCTTTGGCGCGCTGTGGCTGGTGGGCCGACTTCTGAAACGGAGGGCCAAGACATGACCCTGCTGCGCTGGATCGTCTTTGCCGTCGCGGCCTTTGCGATGAACTTTCCGGTGATCGCGACACTGGTCACAGCCGTCAAGACACCCGCCGACATCGCCCGCAATCCCAGCCTTGTTCCGGCGTCCTTCACGCTGGAGAATTTCGCCACGGTCTTTACCGTCTCGGACCGGCTGAATATCTGGGCCTACCTGTGGAACTCGCTCGCCGCATCGCTGATCGGGGCGATCCTGCCGATCCTGCTTTGCCTGCCGCTGGCCTATGCCATCGCGCGGCGCGGCTATGGGCGCGAGATCCTGCTGCCGCTGGTGGTGAACCTGCGCGCCATGCCGCTGATCATCTTCGCGATCCCGCTTTACATGATGTATCAGACGCTGGGGCTTCTCGATACGCGGATCGGGCTGGGGCTGATCCTGGCGGTGGTCAACCTGCCGCTGGCGCTGGTGCTGCTGGTCAACGCGGTGGCCGAGATCCCGCGCGACATCGACGAGGCGGCGGAGATGGACGGTGCCCGCACCCCCCGCGTGCTGAGCCATCTCGTCCTGCCGCTGGTGCGACCGGCGCTGGCCACCACCTTTGTCTTCGGTTTCATCACCGCATGGAACGAATTCCTGTTCGGCCTGATGCTGACCACCCGCGATGCGGTGCCGATGACGGTCGGGGCCTCGTTCTTCTTTTCCGCGGGCGGTGGTGGCGTGCAATGGGGCGTGGCCGCCGCGGTGATCGTCGTGGCATCGGCGCCGCCGGTGCTTCTGGGACTTGTGATGTACCGCCAGATCGGCCGCTCGATGCTGGCCGGGGCGGTGAAAGGATAGACCATGGCCACCATTCTCATTCACCCCGACACCGCATCCGCGACCCGGGCCACCGCCGAACGCCTGCTGGCCACGATCCGCGCCAATCCGGCCGCCGTGCTGGGCATGGCCACCGGCGGCACGATGGAGCCGGTCTATACCGCGCTGATTGCCCGCGCGGCCGAGACGGGCCAGTCGCTTGCCGGGCTGCACACCTTCAACCTTGACGAATATATCGGGCTGGCGGGGGATCACCCGCAATCCTATCGCACCACCATGGACCGGCTGCTGTTCGACCACGTCGATATCCCGCACGACCAGACCCATCTTCCGCGCGGCGATGCCACCGACCCGGCGACCGAGGCCTTCGATTACGAGGCCCAGATCGAAGCCGCGGGCGGCATCGACCTGCAATTGCTGGGCATCGGGGCCAACGGGCACGTGGGCTTCAACGAACCGTCGTCTTCGCTGGCGTCGCGCACCCGGATCAAGCGGCTGGCCCGCTCGACGATCGAGGCCAATGCGCGGTTCTTCGGCGCGGGTGAACAGGTGCCGACCCATGCGATCACCATGGGGATCGGCACCATCATGAAAGCTCGCAGGCTCTTGATGCTGGCCACCGGCAACGGCAAGGCCGAGGCCGTCGCCGCCGCGCTGGAAGGGCCGGTCACGGCGTCCTGCCCGGCGTCGATCCTGCAATTCCATCCCGAGGCCACGGTGATCCTCGACCAGGAGGCCGCCGCCGAATTGAAATGGCGCGACTTCTACGAAGACATCCATCCCGGCGGGCAGGAGGTGTATTTTGCCGACCGCTCCTGATTTCATCCTCGAAGCCGCGACGCTTTTTCCCGGAGCCGGTGCCGAACCACTGCCCGACAGGTCCGTGCTGGTGCGCGGAGGCCGGATCGAGGCTCTGGGCGCGCGGGGCGCTTTCGACGGGCTGCCCCGGATCGCCTGCGACGTGGCAGCGCCCGGCTTCATCGACATCCAGATCAACGGCGCAGGCGACCGGCAGTTCAACGAAAGCCCTTATCGCGACGGGCTGAGCGGCATGGTGCAGGGCGCGGCCAAGGGCGGCACGGCGCATCTTTTGGCGACCTATATCACCGCGCCGGGGCTGGGGTATCAGACGGCGATGGCCGCGGTATCCGAGGCGGTTCGCTCCGGTCTGCCCGGCCTGCTCGGGCTGCATCTGGAAGGGCCGTTCATCTCGCCCCAGCGGCCGGGCATTCATCCGCCCGGAGCGATCCGGCAGCTGGACGCCGAAGATCTTGCGGCGCTTTGTACGACGGCGGATCACCCCCGCCTGATTACCCTCGCGCCCGAGGAATGCGACGCGGACACGATAGCCCGGCTGACCGAAGCCGGGTGGCGGGTGTTCCTCGGTCATTCGATGGCGGATTACGAAACCGTAGAGCGGGCCGTTGCGGCGGGAATGACCGGCGCAACGCATCTGTTCAACGCCATGCCGCCGCTTGCGGGCCGCGCGCCGGGGCCGGTGGGCGCGGTGCTGGACGGCACGTTGCCCCTTGCCGGGATCATTGCCGACGGTATCCATGTGCATCCCGCCAATCTTGCCCTGGCCTGTGCCGTCGCAGGCTGGGACCGGCTTTGCCTTGTGACCGATGCGATGCTGACCCTGGGCGGCACCGCGACCGAATTCACGATTGGCGCCAAGACCGTAACCCTGCGCGGCGGGCGGCTGGCCGATGCGGACGGACGGCTGGGCGGCGCGCATCTGGCGATGGACGAGGCGGTGCGCAACATGATCCGTTTCGCTGGCCTGTCGCCCCAGCAGGCGCTGGCGATGGCCGCCACCACACCCGCCCGCGCGCTGGGACTGGAGGCGGAACTGGGCCGGATCGCCCCGGGCTTCCGCGCTAGCCTTGCCATCTGCGACGACACACTGAACGCCACGGCGACCATCAGCGACGGCGTGCTTCTGCACCTGTCCCCCGAGATCGAAAAGAGGACCCAATGGGCAGCATTCACCTGAAAGACGTGCGCAAATCCTTTGGCGAAGTGGATATCATCAAGGGCGTCGACCTCGAAGTCCGCGACGGCGAGTTCATGGTCTTCGTCGGCCCCTCGGGCTGCGGCAAGTCCACGCTGTTGCGGTTGATCGCCGGGCTAGAAGGCGTGACCTCGGGCCAGATCGTCAGCGATGGCAAGGATGTCACCCGTCTGCCACCTTTCGACCGGCAGATGGCCATGGTGTTCCAGTCCTACGCGCTCTACCCGCATATGACCGTGCGCCAGAATATCGAGTTTGCGCTGAAAACCATCAAGATGCCCAAGGACGAGATCGCAGCCCGCACCGCCGAAGCCGCGCGCATCCTTCAGCTGGGACCCTATCTCGACCGCAAGCCCGCCGCACTTTCGGGCGGCCAGCGCCAGCGGGTCGCCATTGGCCGCGCCATCGTGCGCGAGCCCTCGGCCTTTCTCTTTGATGAACCGCTGTCGAACCTCGACGCGGCGCTGCGCACCGAAACCCGGCTCGAGATCGCGCGCATCCACGAGACGCTCGCGGGGACAATCATCTATGTCACCCACGATCAGGTGGAGGCGATGACCCTGGCTGACCGCATCGCGGTGCTGTCCGAGGGGCGGCTGATGCAATGCGACACGCCCCAGCGGCTTTATGAACGCCCGGTCAACCGCTTCGTGGCGCAATTCATCGGCAGTCCCAAGATGAACGTGCTGCCCGCGTCGGGCGCGGACGGCGTGCGGGTGACGCTGGACGGCAAATCGCTGGAGGTGCCGGGAGGCTATGACGACACGGTGGCCGAACTGGGTATCCGCCCTGAACATCTGTCGCTCTGCGCGCCGGAAGAGGGGATGTTGACCGGCCAGGTCAGCCACGTGGAATACCTCGGCGCCGATGCCAGTGTCTTTGTCACCGTTGCGGGCGATCGGGTGGTGAACCTGCGGGGCGCAGGGCGGGCTTTGCCCAAGCAGGGGGGACAGGTGGGGCTGTGCTTCGATCCCGCCGACATGCACCTTTTTGGCCAGGACGGCAGCGCGTTGCGCCGCTACGGCTGAAAGCTCAGGCCTGCAACCCGGTGGAGAAATCGTAATAGGCGCCGTTGTAACGGGTTTCGGTAAGTTCCACCGGGCGGCCGTCGGCAATGAGACAGCGGCGTTCCACCACCAGCATCGGCGCGCCGGGGCTGGCCTGCATCAATTCCGCTTCCGATGCCGACATGATGTCGGCGCGAATGCGTTGCCAGCCGCGCACGGGCGTTGCGTTGCGCGTGCGCAGCGCGGCATAGAGCGAGTCTTCGATCAGGTCCGGAGAGGGCAGGAATTCGGCCGGAACCACGGTCTGCTCGATGGCGATGGGCGTGTCGTCGGCGCTGCGCAAACGGCGCAGCCGCAGCACCGTCGCGGTGGCCGGGATCTCCAGCGCCGCCGCCTCGGCATAGGATGGCAGGCCCTTTTCGCGCCCCAGCCAGCGAAACCCCGGCACCATGCCGCGTTGGCGCATTTCTTCGGAAAAACCGGTGAGATGGGTCAACGACTTTTCAAACCGTTGCGCCACATGGGTGCCCGAGCCGCGCTTGCGTTCCAACATGCAGCGCTCGACCAACTCGTCGATGGCCTGACGCACGGTGCCGCGGGCGATGCCCAGTTCCTCGGCCAGGATGCGTTCGCTGGGCAGGCGTGCGCCCCGGGGCAGTTGGCCGTCGGTGATCTTCTGGCCGATCGCCTCGGCCAGCGCACGGTAAAGCAATTCGCCCCCGGCGCTGTCCTGCGCCAGCGCGGCTTGCAATGAGCCTATCAGATCGTCCTTCAGAACCGCCTCCCATCGCTTGCCTCTGGTGCCTGAACAGACTCTAGACTGACTGGGCCCCGGCGGCATCCCGAAAACACGCCGTCCGCCACCCGGCTCAGCGGGCGATCCAGCAGGCTACGTCGGCGCGATCGAGAAACGGGCGCAGCAGCGCCTCGGCCTTCTCTGACCGTGGCGCGAGCGGAGCGCGCACCGGGCCGCATTCGACACCGATCAGACGCAGCGCGGACTTCATGCCGGGCAACACGCCGGTTTGTACCAGGATCTCGACAAATTCCTGCGAAATGGCCTGCAATTTCTGCATTTCGGCCAGGTCGCCCGCCTTCACCGCCTGCCACAGCGCCTGATAGAGCTTGCCGAAAAGGTTGTATGTGGTGCCGATGCCGCCATCGACGCCCAGCGTCGCAGCGCCGGCAAAAATCTCGTCAAAGCCGAAGTAATACGTGGCCTCGGGGCGGCGGCGGCGCAGCATTGAAAGCTTGAACAGGTCTTCCGAGGTGAACTTGATTCCAACTACATTGGGTAGGTCCAGCAGCCGAACAAGCAGGTTCAGCGGTAGCGGCCGGCCGGTACGCAGCGGAATCTCGTAGACGATCAGCGGCAGTTCGGTGGCGGCGGCGAGCGCCTGATAATAGGCGAAGATCTCGTCGTCGCTGAACGGATAGGCATGGGGCGGCAGCGCCGAGAGCGCGTCGTATCCCAGCTTTGCCGCGTTACGCGCCAGCGCCACCGAATCGGCGAGTGCGGGCAGGCCCACATGGGCGATTAGGATCTGATCGCTGCCCTTGGCGACATCGGCGACAACAGCCTGCTGCTCGGTCAGGGCGGCGCGCTCCAGCACCCCGGATTCGCCACTGCTGCCGCCAATATAGAGCCCCGTCAGCCCCTGCCCGAACACGTAAGCCGTCAGCGCGCGCTGACGGTCGGGCGAAAACGCCCCGTTATCCTCAAGCCCGGTCATCAGGGCCGCATACATTCCCGAAAGCGCCTTAGTCATGTAATCTGGCCTCTTTTTCTGAAGTTTTGGTCTGGTAGTGGTACATTGTTTTGTCCATGCCATTGTAAGCTGAAACCACATGGCTTGACAATATGCCCCCCTTTAAGCTTACAAGAAGGCAAGTTTGGTAAATCAGATAGGTTGGACCTAAAGTGGACCAAAATGCTGACACCACCCGTCACACTGCCTCCTCCATCGCCGAGGCGCTGGCAGAGGACATCCGCACGGGCCGAATTGTGGCGGACACTCCGCTGCCGACGGAAAGAGAGCTTTGCGAACGGTTCGGCGCCTCCCGGCCAACCGTACGCGAGGCGCTGATGAGCCTTCAGATCCGGGGGTTCGTCAGCGCCGGAAACGGCAAGCGTCCGCGTGCGTCGAAGCCATCGGTCATGGCGATTCTGCGCGGCGCGGGCGAGCATCTGCGCCACATCCTCGGCGACACCGAAACCGGGGCCTACCTGGAGCAGATGCGCCAGTTCATCGAGGCCGGCGCCGCGCGCGAGGCCGCCAACCGCGCCACCGGGGTGCAGGCCGCCAAGTTGAAAGTAGCACTTGAGCGTAATCGGGCGGCCATTGGCACGCCCGACTTCGGCCCCACCGACATCGCCTTTCACCAAGCCCTTGTTGACGTGTTGGGAAACCCGGTCGTCCTGTCGCTTCACGAAATGTTCGTGTCCGAAGTGCTGAAGCTGCGCGCCCTGTCCCCGGACCACGGCACCGACCGTACCGCCGAAGACGCCCGCACGTTCGAGGAGCACCGAGCCGTCTACCAGGCGATTCTGGATGGCGATGCGGCGCGGGCGACCGACTTGCTGGACCAACATCTCGCGCGGTCCTACCGCAAGCGACTGGCCCTTCCCGGGGCGAGCTGAGCCACCGGGCAGAAACAACTCTCAGACAATCTTCAGGAGGAAAGAAAGATGAAACATCAACTATTTTCGGTCGCCGCCGCAATGGCCCTGATCGCCGGAGCCGCCGATGCGCGCGAACTGACCTTCGGTATGCAGGACAACGAGGTCTCCAACGTCTACAAGGGCGCGCAGGCCTTTGCCGAAGAGCTGGAAAGCCTCTCGGGCGGCGAGATGACCGTGCAAATCTTCCCGTCCTCGGCGCTTGGCGATTTCAAGGCCATGGTGCAGCAGGTTCAGGCGGGTGAGTTGGACATGGTGATGACCGGTTATCCGGACATGTCCTATATCATACCCGAGCTGAAACTTGTGGGCGCGCCCTATGTGGTCGAAGATTTCGCGCATCTCGAAGAGATCGTCGCGGGCGACTGGGGCCAGGGTATCACGGGCAAAATGAAAGAGCAGGGCATTCACCTGCTCGATGTCTGGTACTACGGCACCCGCCAGACCACGTCGAACCGCGCCATCAACGAATTGGCCGACATGGAAGGTCTGCGCCTGCGCACGCCCAACGTGCCGTTCCTGATCGCCTATGCCGAAAACACCGGCGCAGTGCCGGCCCCGGTGGCATTTGCCGAGGTCTACCTGGCGCTGCAAACCAACCAGGTCGATGCCGAAGAGAACCCGCTGCCCACGATCGAGGCGATGAAGTTCTACGAAGTCCAGAGCCACATCGCTATGACCAACCACTTTGTCGCCTCCGGCGCGATCCAGATCGGCACCTCGACCTGGGACAGCCTCAGCGACGAGGAAAAGGGCTGGGTCCAGCAGGCAATCGAAAAGGGCGGCGACGTCTCGGATGAGCTGACCTTCCAAGCCGAAGCCGACCTGGTCGAAACCTTCAAGGAACGCGGGCTGACCATCACCGAACCCGACACGGGCCCGTTCCGCGACGCGATGCAGCCCTATTACGACGAGCTTGAAGCCGAGTTCGGCGAAGGCGCCATCGCAGCCGTGCGCGGCAAGTGATCCAGTCGGGGGCCGGGTTCTGACCGGCCCCCACTTTTCATACCGGGGGGCAAGATGTTCGGAAAATACGTGACCGAGGCGGTTGTCGCCTCCGCGATCTTCATCGTGCTGTTCTTCATCATCCTGTGGCAGGTCTTTGGCCGCACGCCGATCCTGACCGGCCCGGTCTGGACCGAGGAACTGGCCCGCTGGCTCTGGGTCTGGATGGCGCTGATCGGCATCGGCGCGGTCGAAAAGCGCGACGCGCATCTGCGCATGGGTTTTCTGACCGCACTTCTGCCTCAGGCCGCGCAGCGTGGCCTTTCGGTGCTGACCGACCTTGTCTACCTCGGCCTTGCCGGGCATCTGATCTGGATCGCGTGGAAATCCGTGCTGCGCACCTGGAACTACGAATCCGTGTCGCTGCCTACAACCGACGCGGTGCTCTATGCCTCGGCCCTTGTTGCCATGATCCTTATCGTGCACCGCATCCTGCGCCGCCTTTACGGCACGTTGGCCGGGCCGCGCCCCGAACCGGAGTCCTGATCCATGGTGCTTGCTTCCGTCGTCATCGGCTGGCTTCTGCTGGTCCTTTTGAACGTGCCGATCGGCATCGCCATGATCATGGTGTCCATGGGGTATTTCTATTACTCGGGCCTGGGCCTTGCGTTTGCATCGCAGCGCATGGTGGACGGGCTGAACAGCTTTCCTATGCTGGCGGTGCCGCTCTTCATCCTCGCCGCCGCGATCCTGAACTCGGCCGGCATCACCAACCACCTGTTCGGTTTCGCCCGCGCGCTCGTGGGTCGGTTCACAGGCGGGCTGGGCCATGTCAACGTGCTGGCCTCGCTGTTCTTTTCCGGCATGTCCGGCTCGGCCATCGCCGATGCGGGGGGCCTGGGCAAGATGGAGATCGAGGCCATGCGCAACGCAGGCTACGACGATGAATTCGCAGGCTCCGTCACCGCCGCCTCGTCGATGATCGGCCCGCTGGTGCCGCCGTCGATCACCATGGTCCTCTATGGCGTGATCTCGAACACCTCGATCGGCAAGCTGTTTCTCGGCGGAATCATCCCCGGAGTGCTCTGTGCGCTTTCGCTGATGGTCATGGTTTACCTGATCGCGCGCAAACGCGGTTACCCGCGCGACGTGGTCACGCCGCTGCCCGAGATTGGTAGGTTGTTCATCAAGTCTCTGCCTGAACTGGCCCCCATTTCGACCGGACACCTTGGCCTGACCAAGGAGGCTTAAGGACAGCCTTAAGCACGTGCATATGTCTGAGATTGAAATCATCACCGATGGCGGCCGCCGTCGACGCTGGCCTGCGACGGAGAAGCTGCGGATCGTCGAGGAGACCCTGTATGACGGCGAGAGCATTTCCGCTGTCGCGCGGCGCAATGGCGTGGCGCCCAATCTTCTGTATCGTTGGCGAAAGTTGATGCTGGAAGGGGGAAGTATTGCTGTGGCCGAAGACGACAGTGTGACCAGCAACAGGACCGTCCGCGAGATGGAAAGTCGCATCCGGGAGCTCGAGCGCCAGCTCGGGCGCAAGACCTTGGAAGTCGAGATCCTGAAGGAAGCTCTGGACAAGTCGCGGGCAAAAAAACCGACCTTGCTTGCGCAGTCGCTGAAACCGGACGGTTCCCGATGAAGGCGGTCGCCACCGCCCTGGGCGTGTCCCGCTCCAACCTGCACGACCGGCTGAACGGGAGCACGAAGCCGCGTCGGGGCTATCACAAAGCCCAAGATGCGGCGGTCCTGCCACGCATCGAGCGGCTGGTGGCGAAGCGCCCGACCTATGGCTATCGCCGGATCACCGCGTTGTTGAACCGGGAACTGCGCGCGCAGGGTTTACCGCCTGTTAACCACAAGCGCGTCTATCGCATTATGGCCAGAAACAGCCTGCTGCTGGAGCGCTCCGGGTTCGATCGGCCCGAGCGCAGTCATGACGGCAAGGTCATCATGATGCGGTCGAACCTACGCTGGTGCAGCGATGGCTTGGAGTTCACCTGCTGGAATGGTGACGTAATCCGTCTGGCTTTCCTGATCGACGCCCACGACCGCGAGATCATCTCCTGGCGGGCCGTGGCAAATGCCGGGATCAGCGGGTCCGATGTCCGCGACATGCTGCTCGAAGCCGTCTAGACCAGGTTCAGCACCCACCGCGCGCCGGAAAAGGTCGAGGTGCTGTCGGACAACGGCAGCGCCTACACGGCCAAGGACACCCGCATCTTCACCCAGCAGCTTGGTCTCAAGTCCTGCTTTACGCCGGTCAAGAGCCCGCAATCCAACGGCATGTCAGAGGCGTTCGTGAAGACCCTCAAGCGCGACTACGTCCGCGTGAACCCCTTGCCGGACGCAACACGCGTGCTGCCATTGATAGGAGACTGGATCGAAGACTATAACGAGAACCACCCACACAGCGGCCTGAAATGGCGCTCGCCCCGCGAGTTCATCAGGGCCAAAACCGAAACCGCTTAAGTGTTCGGTGAAACGGGGGCTGGATCACTGCCCGCGCTGCTGACGCCTGCTGTGATTGTCGGCGGCATCTTCTCGGGCTGGTTTTCACCGACCGAGGCGGCGGCGGTCACGGTGCTCTATGCGATCCTTATCGACCTTCTGTTCTATCGCGAACTGACTTTCCGCAGGCTCTGGGACGCGATCTATGAAACCACTATCACCGCCTCGGCGATTGCCACGATCATCGCAGGTGTTGGTTTGCTGGGCTGGGTGCTGGCGCGCGAACAGGCGCCACAGCAGATCGCCCAGCTGTTCCTGTCGATTGCCGACAGCAAGCTGGCGTTCCTGATCGCGGTCAATCTGATGATCTTCGTGCTCGGCGCCTTCGTCGAATCGCTGGTGATCCTGCTAATTGTTGTGCCGACGCTGGTTCCGGTGGCGATGGGCTTTGGCATCGACCCGGTGCATTTCGGTATCATCGTGGTGCTGAACCTGATGATCTCGATCCTGACGCCGCCGATGGGCATGGCGCTTTTCGTGGTGGCGCAAGTCGGTGACATCCCGTTTCAGAACCTCGCCCGCGCCATCGTGCCCTGGCTGCTGCCGCCCATCGTGGTCCTGATCCTTGTGTGCACCTTCCCGATCCTCGCAACGGGCTTGCCGGGGCTGATGGATTAGGGCGCCGACTCGAAGCGATTGACGACGGCTACCCTGATCCGGAGGCCGTCGCGCAGGGGTGAACAGGGTCAAGCCGAACGGGCAGCAGCACCGGGCAGCCTCGCCCTATGCCGACTGTCTCTTGCGCCAGGTCAGCTCGGCCTCGGCCTGCTTCATCGAGGCGACCAGGTCTGTCAGCGCGTCCCGGCGGTCCTCAAGCTCGCGTTCGAGAACCGGAACCTGCCGTTCGGCGATGCGCAGCCATTCCCGTAGCTGGCTTTCCTGGCCCTGTTCTTCGTATATTTGCAGCCATTGCCGAATTTCCTCGAGCCGCAGGCCGAACTGGCGGCCGCGCCGCACCAGGGCCATGCGCGCCTGATCCTTCGCCGTGTAGAACCTTTGACGCTTGTGCTTCAACGGCGCGAGCAACTCGAGGAATTCGTAGTACCGCAGGGTGCGGGCGGTGACCCCGAACTTTTCCTGCATGTCGCTCGTCGTAAGGTAATCATTTGAAACCAGAGACATAGACGTATTCCTCGCGATGGTGATCCCTGGATAGCCGGTTTTCCGCGGCGGCGCACCGCAGGTCCCGCGCGGCGGGCTCTTCGCAGGATAGCCGTCCGGGACCGGGCGGCATGATCCGTTTGGACGATACGCCATCGCGGCCCCCAGTCCATCCTCGTCCGCGCAGGCAGGACGAAAGGCAGCACAGTGCGGCGAAGCGGACAGGATGGGCAGGCGGTGGATTACATCGTGGTCGGCGCCGGCGCGGCGGGCTGTGTCGTGGCGGCGCGGCTGTCGCGGATGCCGGGGGTCCGGGTGGCGCTGATTGAGGCAGGCGGCGCCGACCGCAATCCGCTGGTCCACATCCCCGGCGCCAACTTCGCCACCGGCACCAACCCCTCGCTGAACTGGAACTTCGAGACCGCGCCCGAGCCGGCGTTGGACGGGCGACGGCTGTACATGTCGCAGGGCCGGGTGATGGGCGGCTCGGCCTCGATCAACGGCATGATGTTCCTGCGCGGCTGGGACCGGGACTTCGATGCCTGGGCGACGACCGGCTGGTCGGCCGAGGAGGTGCGCCCGTGGTTTCGCAAGATCGAGACGCTTGCGGCCGACGCGCAACCCGGGCGCGGGACGGAGGGGCCGGTCACGCTCACCCGCGGGCGAGCGACGGCCCCGGTCTGCGATTTCTTTCTCGCGTCGGCGGAGGCCCATGGGCTGACGCTTGGCGAAGACGTCACCCGCGCCGGGCCCGCTTCGGCCGGCTACGTCGATCTGTCGATCCGCAAGGGGCGGCGGGTGTCGACCGCTGGAGCCTACCTCAAAGGCGTGGCGCGCCGCGACGGGCTGCGGGTGATCCGGAATGCGCAGGTGACCCGGATTGCGGTGCGGGACGGGCGCGCCACGGGGGTGTCCTATCGGCAGGCTGGGCAAGACCGTCATCTGTCGTGCCGGCGTGAGGTGATCGTCGCGGCCGGTGCGATCAATTCCCCGGCGCTGCTGCTGCGTTCGGGGATCGGCGATGCCGAGAGGCTGGACGCTTTGGGCATCCCGGTGATCGTCGACGCGCCCGAGGTCGGGCAGAACTACCAGAACCACCCGATGTTCAAGATGATGTTTGCGCTCGACGCCCCGTTGAGCGCCTATGCGCATCTGAGACCGCTGGCGGCGCTCCGGGCCGGACTGTCCTATCTGCTGGCGCGGCGCGGGGTTCTGGCCAGCGGGCTGTTCCCGATCGGCGGCTACTTCGAGGCCGACCCGGGCGATCCCGACACGCTGATGCAGTTCTGCATGGCGCCGGCGCTCACCATCCGCCGCGGTCCCGGCGTGCTCGACATGTTGCCGCGCGCGCATGGGTTTTCGGTGCTGCTCTACCAGGCGGTGCCGTTCAGCCGGGGGCGCGTGGGGCTTGCCAGCGCCGATCCCTTTGCCGATCCGGTGATCGAAGCCGGGGTCTTCGCCGACCCGCGCGATCTCGACATCCTGGTCAAGGCGGCCTGTCAAATGCGCGCGATGATGCGCCTTGCACCGATCGGCGGTATCATCGAGCGCGAGATCGCGCCGGGGCCCGACACCGACACGCCGGAGGCGCTGCGCGCCGCCATAAAGCGCGAGATCATGGCGAATTACCACGTCGCCGGCACCTGTCGCATGGGCGACGACGCCGGCGCGGTGCTGGATCCGCAGTTGCGGGTGCGGGGCGTCGATGGGCTGCGGGTGATCGACGCTTCGGTCATGCCGCGGGTGGTCAGCGCCAACACCTATGCCACTACCGTGATGATCGCCGAACGCGGCGCCGCCTTCATTGCCGAGGACGCCGGCGCAGGGACCGGATAGGAGGACGAAGATGGAGAGCAGATGCCTGGGGCAGACCGGCTTGCGTGTCTCGGTCGTGGGCTTGGGGTGCAACAACTTCGGCGGCATGGTGGCGGGCCTTGACGAGGCCGCGGCGAAAGACGTAATCCATGCCGCGCTCGATACCGGGATAACGCTCTTCGACTCCGCCGACAGCTATGGCACCGACGGCGGGTCAGAGAGGGTGCTAGGCCGTGCCTTGCAGGGCCGGCGTCACGAGGTGGTGCTGGCGACCAAGTTCGCCTCGCCGCTGGGCGGCAGCGGCAGGCGCGGCTACGACGGCTCGCGCCGCCACATCCTGCGCGCGGTCGAGGACAGCCTGCGCCGGCTGGGTACCGATCACATCGACCTCTACCAATATCATTTCCCCGATCCCGACACCCCGATCGAAGAGACGCTGCGCGCGCTCGAGGACCTCGTGCGGTCGGGCAAGGTGCGCTACATCGGCTGCTCCAACCTGCCGGCTTGGCAGCTGGTCGAAGCCCATTGGGTGGCACGATACAATCGGATCGGCGGCTTTGCCGCGACGCAGGCGGAATACAACCTTCTGGACCGGACCGCCGAAGAGACGCTGCTGCCGGCCCTGCGGGCCACCGGCCTGAGCCTCTTGCCTTACTTCCCGCTGGCGAGCGGGCTGCTCACCGGCAAGTACCGCGCGAGCCGGTTACCCAGCGAGGGAAGACTCATCGACCTGCCGTATTTCAAGGACGGCCTCTCCGCCGAGCGTCTGGCGCGGATCGAGGCCTTGGCCACGTTTGCCGAAGACCGGGGCAGGACCCTGCTTGAACTGGCCTTCGCGTGGCTTCTGTCCGAGCCGCAGGTGGCCTCGGTGATGGCCGGGGCCACGCGCCCCGAGCAGGTTAAGGCCAACGCGCGGGCGGCGGGCTGGCGGCTCGACTCCGAAACCCGCGTCGCGATCGACCGGCTGTTGGCGGACCCTGCGGCGGCGGGCCGCACCACAACCTGAAAAACGAAGGAGGACGACCCCATGAATATCTTGATCGTCGGCGGCACCGGTATGATCGGCATCAACTCCGCGCTGCATCTGCAGGCGCGCGGCCATGACGTGGCCCTGGCGGCGCGCAACACGCCCGAAGTCGATCACCCGGCGGCGCAATTCCCGATCCTGACCCGCGATTTCACCCGGGGCGAGTTCACCAAGGCCGATCTGGCGCCGTTCGATGCGGTGGTCTTTGCCGCAGGCAACGATCCGCGGCACATGCCCGCTGGCGAGGACCCGGAGGACTTCTATCGCCGCACCCAGTCCGACAGCGTGCCGGTTTTTGCGGCGCTGGCGCGCGACGCAGGGGTCCGGCGCTTCGTGCAGGTCGGCAGCTATTACCATCAGGTCCGTCCCGACCTGGCCCGTGTATCGACCTATATCCGCGCCCGTCAGCTGGCGGATGAGGGCGCGCGGGCGCTGGCGACCGAGAGCTTCGCGGCCTGCACGCTCAACCCGCCGTCGATCGTCGGCGCGACGCCCGGCTTGCCGGCGCGGCGCTACCAGACCCTGGCGGAATGGGGGCGGGGCCAGCGCGCCGAGTTACCCGCCACCGCGCCGCCGGGCGGAACGAACTACATGTCGGTGCGCTCATTGGCGCAGGCCATCGAGGGGGCGCTGTTGCGCGGTCAGCCGGGCAAGGCCTATCTGGTGGGCGACGAGAGCCTGAGCTACCGCGATTTTTTCCAGATGTTCTTCGACGTGGCCGGCACGGATACGCAAGTCGAGGTCGTTGACAAGGAACACAAGGTTCTGCCCGATGCCTTCATCGTTCAGGGCCGCGGCAACGCCATCGCCTATGAGCCCGACCCGGAAGCGGTCGCATTGTTGGGATTCGCCCGCGGCGACGTGCGCCGCGCGGTGGCCGAGGTGGTGGCGATGGCGACCGGCCGCAAGGAGGCGGCGCAATGAGCGGCGACCTGCTGCGCGTGACCGGCAAGGTCGCGCTGATCACCGGCGGCGCGGCGGGCATCGGCCGAGCGACCGCCGAGCTTTTCCTTGAGGCGGGGATGCAGGTGATCGTGGTCGACAACCACCCCGACCGCACCGGCGAAGCCCGGAAGGCGCTTGGCAAGGCCATGGTGATCGAGGCCGATGTGCGCCGGCCCGAGGATATCGCGCGGGTGTTCGACGCGGTCCGCGACCGCTTCGGGCGGCTCGACGTGCTGGTCAACAACGTGGGCGACTACCTGCGCATCTTCGCCCGCTTCGAGGACTCGACCGAAGAGGACTGGGAGGCGCTCTACGACATAAACCTGCGACACATGTTCCGGGTGACCAAGGCGGCGATCCCGCTGATGAAAGCCTCGGGCGAGGGCGGGTCGATCATCAACCTCTCGACGGTCGAGGCGATCCGGGGCATTCCGCGCGCCTCCGTGTATTCGGCCTTCAAGACGGCGATCACCGGGTTTACCAAGAGCCTCTCGGTCGAACTGGGCTATCACGGCATCCGGGTGAACCAGATCGCGCCCGAGACCACCGACAGCATCCAGGTCACCGCCGATACCCGCGTCCCCGAGGCCAACCGTGCACATATCCGCAGCTGGTTCCCCATGGGCCGTTTCGGTCGCGGCGAGGATTCTGCCGGTGCGGCGCTCTACCTGGCGTCCGAAAGGCTTTCGGGCTGGGTCACCGGCATCATGCTCGTGGTCGACGGTGGAGTGATCGCGGCGGGGGCCTGGATGCGGATGCAAGACGGCGAGAGTTTCACCCACCTGCCGATCATCGCGGCCGATGGCTATACCGACCTGTCGGACTAAGAAACGCCGGTCGGCCCTGGCGCCTACGTCAGGGCCCGGTGCCGGAACTGATCCAAGCCGTCGCCGCGCAGCGCCTCCACCAAGTCGCGCTTGCGGATCTTGGCGGCTTCCACCGGCATCTCGTCGATCACCTCGAAGCGGCGCGGCACCTTGTAGGCGGCCAGATGCGTGCGGCAGTGTTCGCGCAGCGCCTCGGCCTCCAGCGTTGCGCCGGACAGGGGCACCAGCACCGCCACTGGGATCTCGCCCTTCACCGCATCGGGCGCGGGCACCACGGCGCAGATCGACACGCCGCCGTGGCGGTAGAGCACGCTTTCCACCTCCAGCGGATAGATGTTGTGGCCGCCGGTGATGATCACGTCCTTCTTGCGGTCGACGATGAACAGGAACCCATCCGCGTCGAGAAACCCGAGATCGCCGGAGAGCCAGCCGCGCGGGGTGAAGCTGGCCGCCGTCGCCTGCGGTTTGTCGTAGCCTCGCGCCACCGTATCGCCGCCGATCACCACTTCGCCGATCTCGCCCTGGGGCAGCGGCGCGTCGTCCTCGCCGACGATGGTGACCCGCGCCGCACCGACCGGCAGCCCCGCCGCCCCGGCGCGGCGCGGGCCGGTGACTGGTTCCATCACCACCTGTCCGCAGACCTCGGTCGCGCCGTAGACCTGGCTGACGCGCGCGCCGGAGAGGTCCTCGAAGCGGCGGATGATCGGTTGCGGCACCGGGGCGCCGCCGGTGGTGCAGACCCTGAGCGACGACAGGTCGTGGCGCGCGGCATCGAAGGCGCCGGCCATGTAGACATACATCGTCGGCGTGCCGCCGAAATAGGTGGCCTGATAGCGGGCGATGTCGGTCAGCACCCGCTCGGTGTCCCAGCGTTCGTGCAACACCAGGGTGCCGCCGGTGTAGAGGCAGAGGTTGAGCGTCACCGTCAGCCCGAAGTTGGTGAATAACGGCACGGCGCAAAGATAAGTCTCGGCCCCGAAGCGCGACCCGTGGGCCACCGACATGTCGCGCAACGAGCTTGCGGTGGCGAAATGGGTCTGCTCGATGGCCTTGGGCTGGCCGGTGGTGCCGGAGGAGAAGAACAGCGCCGAGCTGTCGGTGAGATCCTGCGCATGATCGGAGAAGCTGTCGGACGCATCCTTCATCGCCGCGTCAAGGTCGATGGCCCCGGGGTGCGCGGCGCCGGAGACAAGGAGCCGCAAGTCGGAAAGGTCCGTGGTGTCGGGCAGTTCACCGACCGTTTCGGCATCGGCCACCAGGGCGCGCAGGTCGCTGCGGTCGAGGATGCCGGCGATCTCGGACCGGCGCATCATCGCCGTCAGCGGCGCAGGCACCGCGCCGAGCCGCTGGCAGGCCCAGAACGCAACTGCCATCAGCGGTGTCGAGGGCAGGTAAAGCCCGACACGGTCGCCCGGTCCGACGCCGGCCTCGCCGAGCACATGCGCCATGCGGGCGGTGCGCGCGCCGAATTCGGCGTAGCTTATATGCGCCTCGCCGGCAATCAGGAACGTCCGATCCGGCAGCAACGCGAGATTGCGCCGCAGCATCTGGTTCAGTGTTTCCATTCGGTCTCTCCCCTTGCCCTGGTCTCATGCTGGCCGGGACGCTGGCGCCTCGCATCGTCCGGCGGGACTATCCGCGCGGCAGGGCTCGTCCGGGCGGACGATGCGCGCGGCCTTCCGGCGCGCAGACTGACGCGCGACCGGCAGGAAGGAGCACAGTGATGGCGGGAAGACTGCACGGTAAGGTGGCGATCATCACCGGGGCGACCTCGGGCATCGGCGCTTGCGCGGCGCGGCTCTTCGCGGCCGAGGGCGCGCAGGTGGCGGTGCTGGGGCGGGATGCGGCGCGCGGGGCGGCCATCGTCGGCCATATCCGGCGCGACGGCGGGGCGGCGGAGTTCTTCTCGCTGGATTTCGACGCGCCGGAGCATGTGCCGCCAGTCATCGACGCGGTGGCGGCGCATTTCGGCGGCATCGACGTGCTTTACAACAACGCCGGAGGCTCGAGTAGCGCCGACGGGCCGCTGACGGAAGCGCCGGACGCGGAGTTCTGGCGCTGCATGCGGGTCGAGCTGTTCGGCACATGGTCGATGG
Source organism: Marinovum sp. (assembly GCF_034669705.1). Lineage (GTDB taxonomy): Bacteria > Pseudomonadota > Alphaproteobacteria > Rhodobacterales > Rhodobacteraceae > Marinovum. Next base: position 51,922 of record NZ_JAXMOR010000004.1, on the reverse strand, counting down.
CGCGGCACACCATCCCGCACCTGCGCGCGCGGGGCGGTGGCGCGATCATCAACACCGCCTCGATCGCGGGCGCGATGGGGGTGCCCAACCGCGACGCCTATACCGCCGCTAAGGGCGGGATCATCGCGCTGACCCGCTCGATGGCGGTGGAGTTTGCCGGAGACGGCATCCGCGTCAATACGCTGGTGCCCGGGGCCGTGGCCACCGACCGGGTGCTGCATTTTTTCGAGACCGAGCCGCACTTGGAGGCGCAGCGCAAGGCGCATCTGCTGGGCCTGGCCGAGCCCAAGGACGTGGCGCAGGCAGCGCTGTTTCTGGCCTCGGACGCATCGCGCCGGACCACCGGGCAGATCCTGCCGGTGGACAGCGGCATCCTGATCTCTTGAGCGGGGTAGTCCCATTGGACGATGTAGCGCAGGCCTCGCGGCTGTCAGCTTTCAAACAAGGAGCGGCCCGCGCCAATGCGCGCCGGCGCCCTCTGCTTTAGGGAGGACGACATGAGACATCTACTTGCGACGGCTGCGACGATGGCACTGGCGGCAGGCGCGGCTCAGGCTGCGGACAACAGCGTCAAGATCGGCGTGCTCAACGATCAATCAACATCCTTTTCCGCGCTCGGCGGCGCCGAGGCGGTCGAGGCCGTCAAGCTTGCGATCAGCGATTTCGGCGGCGAGGTACTGGGCCAGCCGATCGAATTCGTTGCTGCCGACCATCAGAACAAGCCCGACGTGGCACTCTCGATCGCCCGCGAATGGCTCGATACCGAGGGCGTCGACGTAATCATGGACGTGCCCAACTCGGCGATCGCGCTGGGGCTGAACACGCTGATCGGCGACAGCGGCAAGATGGGCCTCTTCGTCTCGCCGCTGACCGACCGCCCGACCGAGGCCGATTGCAACGGCCGCGTACTGGCTTGGGCCTATGACGCCTATTCGACCGTCGGTACGGCGGTGAACGCGCAACTCGACAAGGGACTGAAGAAATTCTTCATCCTGTCACCCGATTACGAGGCCGGCAAGGTGATGACCTTCTGGGTCGAAACCGCCGTGGCCAAGGGCGGCGGCGAGATCGCGGGCAAGGTGGCAGCGCCACTGGGCACCACGGACTTCTCGTCCTTCATCCTGCAGGCCCAGGCCTCAGGGGCCGAGGTGATCCAGGTCAACCTGAACGGCTCAGAGCTGATAAACGCGCTCAAGCAGATCCAGGAATTCGGTCTGATCGACAGCGGCATGGAAGTCGCGGTGACCTTCCTGCACCAGTCCGACGCGCGTTCCATCGGGGCCGAGGCGCTGGAAGGTGTGCAGTTCGCCGCGCCATGGTTCTGGACCCAGAACGAAGCCTCGCGCGATTTCGGCGAGCGGATGATGGAGATCACCGGCAATGCCCCGGGCTGGGTGGCCGCGGGCAACTATTCCGCCGCGACCGCCTATCTCAACGCCGTGCAGGAGGCCGGGACCGATGACCCCGAAGCAGTGATCGCGGCGATGCAGGAGGCGGAGCTGGACGACATGTTCGTCAAGAACGGCACGCTTTACCCGAACGGCCGGCTGGTGCATGACATGTACCTGCTCGAAGTGCGCAGCCCCGAGGCCATCGGCGACACGCAGGAGTATTTCGAGCTCGAGGCGACGGTGCCGGCCGAACAGGCGTTCCAGCCCCTCAGCGCCTCGAATTGTCCTTTGGTCACCAGCGGCGGCTGATGGACCATGGCTGGATATCTCGTCTTCGACCTTCGCATCACCGACCGCGCGGCGTGGCAGGAGTATCGCCGCGTCGCGCGGCCGGTGATGACGGCGGCCGGCGGGACATTCGTGCTGAGCGGCGACCGGATCGAGCCGCTGGAGGGCGAGTGGCATCCAGACAGCCTGTCGGTGGTCGCCTTCCCGAGCGCCGAGGCGGCGCGGGAGTTCTATTTCTCGCCGGCCTATCAAGCGCTTGTCCCGCTCAGGCGGCGCGCCGCGACAGGTCATGGCGTGCTGGTCGAAGGAACCTGAGATGACCGACGCAATCATCGAGACCCGCGGGCTGACGCGCCGCTTCGGCGGCTTCACGGCGGTCGAGGGCGTCGACCTGAGCGTCGCGCGCCATTCGGTGCATGCGCTGATCGGGCCCAATGGCGCGGGCAAGACCACGGTTTTTAACCTTGTGTCCAAGTTCCTCGCGCCAAGCGAGGGCAGCATTCGTTTCAACGGCCGCGACATCACTGGCAGCAAGTCGGCGCAGGTGGCACGGCGGGGGATGGTGCGCTCGTTTCAGATCTCGGCGATCTTCGGGCGGATGACCGTGGCCGACAACCTCCGCATCGCGCTGCAACGTCCGACCGGGCTGTCTTATGCCTTCTGGCGCGGCGAGGCGGCGCTTGACGGGCTGAACGAGCGGATCGACGCGCTGCTCGCGGCGGTGGGCTTGACCGAGTGGCGCGACCGGCCGGCGGCCGGGCTGCCCTATGGCCGCAAGCGGGCGCTGGAGTTCGCTACGACGCTGGCGCTGGACCCGGAGGTGATGCTGCTCGACGAGCCGATGGCCGGGCTGGGGCAGGAGGATGTGGCGCGAATCTCGGACCTGATCGCGGCAGAGGCCGAGCGGCGCACGATCCTGATGGTCGAGCACAACCTGTCGGTGGTGGCGCGGCTGGCCGACCGGATCACCGTGCTGGCGCGGGGCCAGGTGCTGGCCGAGGGCGATTACGCCCAGATCTCCGGCAATCAGGAAGTGATCGAAGCCTATATCGGAGGCGAGATTGACTGATCAGGCGGTTCTCGAGGTCTCGGACCTCCGGGCGTGGTATGGCGAGGGCCAGGCGCTGCACGGCATGGACTTCACGGTGCGCCGGGGCGAGGTCGTTTCGCTTCTGGGTCGCAACGGTGCTGGCAAATCGACCACCCTGCGCGCGATGATGGGGCTGATGCGGCGCGCGACGGGCCAGATCCGGCTGCGCGGCGCGGACATCCTCGGCCGCAAGCCGGAATACATCGGTGCGCAGGGCCTCGCTTGGTGCCCGGAAGAGCGCGGCATCTTTACCAGCCTCACCGTGGCCGAGAACCTGCGCCTGCCGCCGGTGGTCGCCAAGAGCGGCCTGACCGAGGAAGAGCTTCTGGCGCTTTTCCCGAACCTGGCGGAACGCTGGCGCAGCTCCGGCGGCAAGCTCTCGGGGGGTGAGCAGCAGATGCTGGCGATCGCACGAATCCTCCGGACCGGCGCCGACATCCTGCTGCTGGACGAGCCGACCGAGGGGCTGGCCCCGGTGATCGTGCAGCAGATCGCCGAGGTGATCCGCACCATCAAGGCGCGCGGGCTGACGGTGGTGCTGGTGGAACAGAACTACCGCTTCGCCGCGCGCCTTGCCGACCGTCACTACGTGGTGGAACATGGTCGCGTGATCGATTGCATGGACCGCGCCGAGCTGGCCGCCGATGGCAGCCGCGTCGAACACTATCTGAAGGCATGACATGACCGAACTTCTGGGATTTCCGCCGGCGCTTCTTTATGGTCAAGTCCTGATCGGGCTGATCAACGGGCTGTTCTACGCGATGATGAGCATGGGCGTGGCGATCATCTTCGGCATGCTAAGGATCGGCAACTTCGTCCATGGCGCGCAATACATGCTCGGAGCCTTCGGTGCGTGGTTCCTGGCCAGCCTGCCGCAGCTGTTTCCCGGCCTCGGGCTGCCCGAACTCGGCTATTGGTGGGCGCTGATCCTCGTGCCACCGGCGGTGGCCGTGGTGGGGGCGATCACCGAGCAGTTGTTTATCCGCCGGGTCTATGACCTCGAACATGCCTACGGGCTGTTGCTGACCGTCGGGCTGGCCTTCGTCATCGAGGGGCTATTCAACGTCAAGTTCGGCGCGGCGGGGCAGCAATACGGAGTGCCCGAGGCGCTGAGGGGCGGGGTGAACCTCGGGTTCATGTTATTGCCGATCTACCGGGTCTGGGTGATCTTCGCGGCGCTGGCGGTCTGCATCGGCACCTGGGCGGTGATCGAGCGCACGCGATTGGGCGCCTATCTGCGCGCCGCGACCGAGAACCCCGACCTGGTGCGTGCCTTCGGGATCAACGTGCCACGGATGCTGATGCTGACCTATGCCTTCGGTGTCGGACTGGCGGGGCTGACCGGGGTGATGGCGGCGCCGATCTACCAGGTCAGCCCGCAGATGGGACAATCGATCATCATCACCATCTTCGCCGTCGTGGTGATAGGCGGCATGGGCTCGATCGCCGGCGCCATCGTGGCGGGCATCGGGCTGGGCATCATCGAGGGGCTGACCAAGGTGTTCTGGCCAGAGGCGTCGTCGACGATCATCTTCATCTGCATGGCGCTGGTTTTGATCCTGCGGCCGCAGGGGCTTTTCGGCAAGGAAACCAGCGCCCATTCCGGGGCGGACATCACCATCGCCCGGCGCGAGAGCATCCTTGAGAACGGGCGCATCTGGATCCCGGTGCTGGCGGTGATCGGGGTGATCCTGCCCTATGTGGTCTACCCGGTCTTCGCGATGAAGATCCTCTGCTTCGCGCTCTTCGCCTGCGCCTACAACCTGGTTTTCGGCTATGTCGGGCTGCTGGCCTTCGGCCATGCTGCTTTCTTCGGGGCCTCGGCCTATGGCGCGGCGCATATCGCTTCGGTCTGGGGCTGGCCGCCGGAGCTGGCGATTCTCGGCGGCACCCTGCTGGCCACCGCCATCGGCGCGCTGTTCGGTTGGCTGGCAATCCGGCGCCAGGGGCTCTATTTCGCGATGATCACGCTGGCGCTGGCGCAGATCGTGGTGTTCTACGCGGTGCAGGCCGGCTGGACGCACGGCGAAGACGGCATACAATCGGTGCCGCGCGGGGTGCTTTTCGGCGTGTTCGACCTGAACGACACGATGACCATGTATTTCTTCGTACTCGCCGTCTTCCTGCTGGGATTCGCCTTCATCTACCGGCTGCTGCGTTCACCCTTCGGCCAGGTGCTGAAAGCGATCCGCGACAACGACCAGCGCGCCGTCTCGCTGGGTTATTCGACCGAGCGGTTCAAGCTGATCGCCTTCACGCTCTCGGCCATGCTCGCCGGGGTCGCGGGCGGGATGAAGGCCATTGTGTTCCAGATCGCCTCGCTCGCGGACCTGCATTTCATGACCTCGGCCGATGCGCTCTTGATGACGCTGATCGGCGGTGTCGGCACGATCCTCGGTCCCGTGGTCGGGGCGGCCATCGTGGTGACGCTGCAACGCGAGTTCGCCGAATTCGGCGCCTGGGTGATCGTGGTGCAGGGCGCGGCCTTCGTGCTCTGCGTTCTGTTCCTGCGGCAGGGCGTGGTGGGAACGCTCGAGAGCTGGCTGGGCCGCCGCGCTGACCGTATGCGCGAAGCGGCCGCCACTGGTGCGGCCGACGTGACACCGGGCGAATGAGCGCGGCGGTGATCGTCGGCGCGGGTCCGGGATTGGGCGTATCGCTGGTGCGGCGCTGCGCCCGGGCTGGGCTGGCGACTGGCTTCGTGGCGCGGCGGGTAGAGGCGGTGGCCGGCTATCAAAGGACGCTGGCCGAAGAGGGTCTGGACACCCGCAGCGAGGTCGCCGATGCAGCAGATCCCGTTGCGCTGACCGCGGCGCTGGATCGGCTGGAGGCAGCGCAGGGCGCGCCGGAGCTCATGATCTACAACGCCGCCATCGTCGAGCCCTCGCGCTTCGTGACGCTCTCGGGGATCGAGACCGCGCAATATGGCGATGCGTCCGGCTGGCGCGCGCGCGGTGCACCGATGGACGCCGAGGCGCTGACCGACAGCTTCCGCGCCAATGTGGCCGGGGCGCTCACGGCGGCGCGACAGGTCGCGCCGGCAATGATCCAGCGCGGGCGCGGCACGATCCTACTGACCGGCGGCGTGCTGTCTTTCGGGCCGTGGATCGAATGGGGCGCGGTGTCGCTCGGAAAGGCGGCGCTGCGAAGCCTGGGTCATTCGCTGGCGCTCGAACTTGCGCCCTCGGGCGTTCAGGTCTCGACCGTGGCGATACACGGCACGATGGCGCAAGACACGCCATATGGCCCCGAAAGGGTCGCGGATTTCTATTGGCATCTGCACCGCCGGCCCGCGGAGGACTGGACCCCCGATGCGCATTTCAAGGTCGCGGAGGATGACGGAAAGGACCCAGACAGATGAGCGGCATGGACCTTCGGTTCGACGGTCAGGTCGCCATGGTGACCGGCGGCGCCAGCGGCATCGGCGCGGCCATTGCCACGCGGCTCGCAGCGCTCGGTGCCCGGGTGGCCCTGGCCGATCGCAACGCGGAGTCAATGGCGACCGCCCTGACCGAGACCGGCGCCGAGATGATCACCGAAGGCGACGTCAGCGACGCGGCGGATGCGGCGCGGATGGTTGCGGAATGCGAGCAAAAGATCGGAGAGCCCCGGCTGCTGGTCAATGCCGCGGGCATTGCCGACCAATTCCACATAGTGCGCGACAGCGACCCCGACGGCTGGCAGCACGTTCTCGATGTCAACCTGCGCGGCACCTTCCTGATGTGTCGCGCCGCAGCGCCGGCCATGCTGGCGGCGGGGCAGGGCGCGGTCGTGAACGTCTCGTCGATCGTGGCGGCGACGGGGTTTCCCGGTCGCTCAGCCTATGGCGTCAGCAAGGCCGGCGTCGACCACCTGACTAAGGCTTTGGCTTGCGAATGGGGGCCTGCGGGGGTGCGGGTCAATGCCATCGCTCCAGCCTATACACGCACACCGATGGTACAGGAACTGATCGACCGCAAGACGCTCGACTTCGGCCAGATCGCCCGGCGCACGCCGCTGCAGCGACTGGCCCTGCCGGACGAGATGGCCCGGGCCGCGGCTTTCCTCTTGTCGGACTGGGCCTCCTACATCACCGGCACAGTGCTGCCGGTGGACGGCGGCTGGCAGGCCTATGGCGCGGCGGGCGATGTCGACCGCTTCCGGATCGGGCCGGAGGCGGAGCCGACCCGCGCCTGACGGCGGGTCAGGCGGTCTCGGCCGCCAGTTCGCGTTTCAGCACCTTGCCCTGGGCGCTCACCGGCAAGGCCGAGCGGATCTCCACGACGCGCGGCACCTTGTAGTTGGCCATCTGTTCGCGCGACCAGGCGATCAGCTCGGCCTCGGTGACCTGCGCGCCGGGGCGCAACACCACGAAGGCTTTGCCGACCTCGCCCAGCCGCGCATCCGGCACGCCGATCACCGCCGCCTGGCCCACCGCGGGGTGGGCAGAGAGCATACGCTCGATCTCGGCCGGGTAGCAGTTAAAACCGCCGGTGATGTACATGTCCTTGAGCCGGTCCTCGACCACGAGGTTGCCTGCCGCATCGAAGCGGCCCACGTCGCCGGTGAGCAGCCAGCCTTCGGGCGTGATGGTGCGGGCCGTGGCCTCGGGATCGTCGTAATAGCCCTGCATCACGATATAGCCGCGGATGGCGATCTCGCCGGTTTCGCCCTGTGGCACCGGCCGGCCATCCTCGCCGCGGATCATCATTTCGACCTCGGGCATCGGGGTGCCGGCGGTCCCGGCGACGGTCTCGATTGGGTCGGTGGTGTGGCACATGGTGCCGTAGCCGCCGCATTCGGTCAGCCCGTAGCCGTTGCAGACGCCTTCGCAGCCCAGATCGGTCTTCATCCGCTCAACCAGTACCGAGGGGATCACCGCGCCGCCGGTGATGCCGAGGCGCAGCGACGAACGGTCGACTCGGTCGAAGCCCGGCTGGTTGAGCATGCCCTGGAAGATCGCCGGCGGGCCTGGGATGACACTGACCCGGTCGCGTTCCACGCGGGCCAGCACCTCCGCCGGGTCATAGGCCTTGTGCGGCAGCACGGTGGCGCCGGTGATCAGCGCGCCGATGGCGCCGCCGCGGTAGCCGAAGGCATGGAAGAACGGCGGGATCACCAGCACACGGTCGCCGCGCCGGATGCCGACGCGGTCGGTCCAGGCGGCCACCACCTTGAGGAACTGCCGGTGGGCATACATCACGCCCTTGGAGCGCCCGGTGGTGCCCGAGGTGAAGAGGATGTCGCAAGTGGTCTCGGGCGTCAGCGCCGCCTCGCGCGCGGCGAGTGCGTCGTCGGAGACCTTCTCGGCCCGGGCCATGAAATCGGCCCAGCCGGTATCACCGCCGGCATGGTCGAGCACTACCACCTCGGAAAGCTGGGCGCGGGTGGCCTCGGTCAGCATGTCGGGGAAATGCCGGTCGAGGAAGCGGCCCACCGACAAGATCAGCCTTGCGCCGCCGCGCAGCGCAAGGTCTTCGATCTCGGCGCTGCGGAACCTGGTGGAGACCGGGATCATTATCGCCCCGGCGCTGGCCGCGCCCATCGCGGCGATCAGCCATTCGGCCGAGTTCGGAGCGAGGATCATGATCCGGTCGCCGGCTTCGATCCCTGAGGCGATCAGCGCCTTGGCAAAGCGGCGGCGTTCATCGTCGAAGGCGCGAAACGACACCACCTGGCCGTCATCTTCGATGAAGGGCGCATTGCCATAGACATCCGCGGCCCGCGCACAGCAGGCGGGCAGGGTGGTGAAGGTCCATTTCGCGGTTTCGAGCATCCGGCTCTCCCTGATCTGATCCGTGGCGCCGGGCGACGCAGGACAGGACTTGCCCGAGTTCGCGGCTTCGCTCATCGTCCGACAGGACGACGCCGGAGCACGCGGAGCGGTTAAAATGTTGGCTGAAGGACGATAAGCAAAAGGGGTGAGGAATGACATCACCGTTGTCGAGCGCCGGAATCCAGCTTGAGGGCCGCGTCGCCATCGTGACCGGCGGCAGCCGCGGGATCGGCGCCGGGATCGCGCGGATGCTACTGGCGCAGGGCGCCGAGGTGGCGATCTGCGGGCGCAACGCGCCGGAGGAACTGCCCGAGGCGGAGGGACGGCGGGCGCGGTTCTGGCCCTGCGACGTGCGCGACGCCGAGGCGGTGGCCGGCTTCGTCGACGCGGTCGGCGCGGCGCTGGGGCGGATCGACATTCTGGTGAACAACGCTGGCGGTGCGCCGGCGGCCGAGGCGGCGACGGTCTCACCGCGGTTTCACGAGAAGATCATGGCGCTCAACCTCATGGCGCCGATTCACATGTCGCAGGCGGTGCATCGCTGGATGATGCGCAACGAGGGCGGCGGGTCGATCGTCAACATCGCTTCGGTCTCGGCCACCCGGCCCTCGCCCGGCACTGCCGTCTATGGGGCCGCCAAGGCCGGGCTTCTGGGGCTGACCCGCAGCCTCGCGGCCGAATGGGGGCCGAGGATCCGGGTCAATGCAATCGTGGTGGGGCTGGTCGACAGTGGCGGCGATGCGCTGCCTTATGGCGGTGTCGCCGCGCGGGATGCCATCGCGGCGTCTCTGCCGGCCGGGCGGCTGGGCGCGCCAGACGACATTGCCGCGGCCACGCTCTACCTTTCGTCCGATATGGCGGCATATGTGTCGGGCGCGGCGCTCGAGGTGCACGGCGGTGGCGAGCGGCCCCTGTTTCTCGATCTGGTCGAGCGTCACGCCCAGGGATGAGCCGCGGCCGGGCGGCCCTGGCGGCGCCCGGTCCGCCACATTTCGCTCAGGCGCTGCCCCAAACCGGCTTCGCCGCCGGGCGGTCGGCCTTCAGGCGTGCCACAGCGGCGCCGATCTTGTCCGCATCCCAGCGCGATTTCGCATCCTCTGACGGCCCATCCGACCAGCCGAGGCAGAGCCTCAGATTACCACCCAGCAGTTCGAAGACCTCGCCGGTCACACCCTCGGACGCCGCCGAACAGAGCCAGGCCACCAGCGGCGCCGTGTTTTCGGGCGCGTAGATGTCGAAATCGCCGTCCTTACGGTTCATCGCGTCGCCGAAGGCGTCTTCGGTCATTCGGGTACGTGCGTTGGGCGCCAGCGCATTGGCGGTGATGCCGTAGCGCGCCAGTTCCGCCGCTTGCACCAGGGTCATTGCGGCAATGCCGCCCTTCGCTGTCGCATAGGCGGTCTGGCCGATGGAGCCGTGCAGCCCGGCGCCCGAGGTGGTGTTGATGATCCGCGCGTCGACCGACCGGCCGGCCTTGGCCTCGCCGCGCCAATGCTCCACCGCGTGACGCGCAGTGCAGAAGTGGCCGCGCAGGTGCACGCGCATGATCGCGTCCCATTCGTCCGGCGTGGCCGAGACGAACATCCGGTCGCGCACGAAACCGGCGTTGTTGACCACAGCGTGCAGCCCGCCGAAGGTCTCGATGGTCTGGCGCACCATCTCGCCGGTGGCGTCCCAGTCGGCGACGTCGCAGAAGTTCGCCAGCGCCCGCCCGCCGGCGGCTTCGATCTCGCGTACCACGACTTCGGCAGGGCGCTCGCCGGTGTCCTCGCCGTGGTTGCTGACGCCTAGGTCATTGACCACCACCGCCGCCCCCTGGCGGGCCAGTTCCAATGCATAGGCGCGGCCCAGCCCTCGGCCAGCGCCGGTGACGATGACCACGCGGTCCTCGCAAAGTCTCATGTTCTACTCCTTTTCCTTCAGCCGCACGGCCTGTGCGTTGCCCGTGTTGCGTGGGCGGTTGTCCTCGGGTGCGCTCAGTGCCGCGCATTCGACCAGCCCGGCGCGGCAGCGGTCGGCAAGGCGGGGGTATTCGCCGTCGCGGCTCTGCGCCCAGCCGATCCGGTCTGCCGCCAGTTCTCGGATGATCCGCGCCGGGTTGCCCGCGACGAAGTGCCGGGCCGGCACCACCATCTCGGACCGTACCAGCGTCATCGCGCCGATCAGGCATTCCGCGCCGATATCTGCCTCGTCGAGCACCACCGCATTGATCCCCACCAGCGTGTCGGTGCCGATCCGGCAGCCGTGGAGTACTGCGCCGTGACTTATGGTGGTGCCCTCGGCGACGACGCAGTCGGACCCCGCGGCGCTGTGCAAGGTGCAACTGTCCTGCACGCTGACGTGGTCCGCCACCGTGATCCGTCCGAAATCGCCGCGCAAAGCCGCGCCCGCGCCGATGTAGCAGCGCGCGCCCACCTGCACGTCACCGATCAGCACCGCCGTGGGATGCAGAAAGGCCGTGGGGTGCAGCACCGGAACGCAGCCCTCGAATGCATAGACCGGCATGTCAAAGCCGCTCGATGATCGTCACGTTGGCCTGACCGCCGCCCTCGCACATGGTCTGAAGCCCGTAGCGCCCGCCGCGCCGCTCCAACTCGTAGAGCAGCGTCGTCATCAGCCGCGCCCCGGTGGCGCCGATGGGGTGGCCAAGCGAGATGCCGCCGCCGTTCACGTTCACCTTCTCGTGTGGAATGCCGAGTTCCTTCATCCAGGCCATGGGGATCGAGGCGAAGGCCTCGTTGCATTCGAAGAGGTCGATGTCATCGACGCCGAGTCCGGCCTTGTCCAGCGCATGCCGGGTGGCGGGGATCGGCGCGGTCAGCATCCAGACCGGATCATCGGCGCGCACGCTCATGTGGTGGATGCGCGCGCGGGGTTTCAGCCCGTGCGCCTTGACCGCCGCTTCGGAGGCCAGAAGTATCGCCGCCGCGCCGTCGCAGGTCTGGCTGGCGACGGCGGCGGTGATGCGCCCGCCTTCCGAGATCGGCTGAAGCTCGGCCATCTTCTCAAGTGTAGTGCCGCGACGGGGCGTCTCATCAATGGTCAGACCGCCCGCTGGGGTGATTTCCGCGGCCATGCGCCCGTCGTCGATCGCCGTAAGCGCGCGGTCGTGGCTGGCCAAGGCGAAACGCTCCATCTCTTCGCGGGTGCAATCCCACTTCTCCGCGATCATCTCGGCCGAGCGGAACTGGCTCAACTCTTGCTGACCGAAGCGGTTGTCCCAGCCCTCGGAGCCGCGGAAGGGATCGGCGAAACCATAGGCCTGCCCGGCCAGCATCGCGGCGGAAATCGGGATGGCGTTCATGTTCTGCACGCCGCCGGCGATCACCATGTCCTGCGTGCCGCTCATCACCGCCTGCGCCGCGAAATGCACCGCCTGTTGCGATGATCCGCATTGTCGGTCGATGGTGACACCGGGCACATGCAGCGGCAGCCCGGCGGCCAGCCAGCAGGTGCGCGCGATGTCGCCCGCTTGGCTCCCGATGGTGTCGCAGCAACCATAGATCACGTCGTCGACGGCGCCGGGATCGACATCGGTGCGCTCCAATAACACCTTGAGCGGAACCGCGCCCAGATCGGCGGAATGCATGTCGGCCAATGACCCCTTCTTGCGCCCGATGGGGGTGCGGATGGCGTCGACGATAAAGGCTTGGGTCATTTCAGGTGGTCTCCAGGTCGAAGAGCGTGCCCGGCCCGAGCGGCAGAGCGCCCAGGCGGTCGGCATAGCGGTTGCGGTGGAAGGTTTCGCTGCCCCAGCTCTGGCGCAGCGCGAGCGCGCGCTTAAGGTAGAGATGCACGTCCGCTTCCTGGCTGTAGCCCATGCCGCCGTGCACTTGGATCGCGGTGCGGCAGGCCTGATCGGCGGCGCGGCCACAGGCGAACTTGGCGTGGCTGACGCGGGCGCGGGCGGCGCGGTCCGCGGGGTGGGCGGCCGTGGCGGCGGCGGCCAGCAGCACCGGGCGGGCGAATTCCACCGCGACCTGCGCGCTGGCGAGGTGGTGCTTCAGCGCCTGGTATGTGCCGATGGGCTTGCCGAACTGCTGGCGTTCGCAAGCATAGGCAACCGAGATGTCGATGGCCTTCTGCGCGATGCCGAGGAGCTGCGCGGCGGCAAAGAGCGCGCCGGTCTCGCCCGCGCGCCCGGTGGCGGCCGTGGCGGCGTCGCCCTCGGCCAGCGTCTCGCCTTCGGTTCCGGCGACGGTGAAGAGACGGCGCAGCGGGTCGATGCCCGGCTGCGGCGTCAGTTCGGCGCCGGCAGAGGGGATCAGGCGAACCGCGCAGTCGGTGAACATGAGGATAGCGTCGGCGCTGTCGGCGCCCTCGACCAGCGGGGCCAGCGGATGGGCCACGGCGATGCGCCGTGCGCCCGACAGGATATCGGGGATGCTGGCGGGCGCGCCAAGGGCCTCCAGTGCGGGCAGGGCGATGCCCATCGTCTCGGCCAGGGGTTCGGGCAGCAGCGCGGCGCCGCTGGCGCGCACCAGCCCGATGACGTCCTGCGCGGAAAGGCCCAGGCCGCCCGCCGCCTCGCCCAGCATCGCGCCGGGCAGGCCCAGGTCGCAGAGCGCAGACCAGCGGGCCGGGTCGTGGCTTTCGCTCTTGTCGGCCAGCGCGCGCAGTTGCGCCGGCGTGCAGTTCTCCGACAGGAAGTCCTGCACCATGTCGGTCATCATCTGCTGTTCTTCGGTGATCACGAATTTCATGGCGCTCACTTTCTTGGCAGGCCGAGCATGCGCTCGGCGATGATGTTGCGCTGAATCTCGTTGGTGCCGGCATAGATCGGCCCGGCCAGCGAAAACAGGTAGCCATCGAGCCAGTTGCCGGCATCGGGCGCGGCCGGCGCGCAGGGGTGAAGTTCGGCGCTCGGCCCAAGGATGTCGAGCGCGGTTTCGTGCAGCGCGATGTCCAGTTCGGACCAGAAGATCTTGTTGGTCGAGGCCTCGGCGCCGATCTTGCCGCCGGCCATCAGCCGCGAGGCGGTGACATAGATCGACAGCCCGTAAGCCTCGGCGCCCATCGTGGCCTCGGCCACGCGGGCGCGCAGCACCGGGTCGAGCGCGTCGCCGCGGCTTTCCGCCAGTTGCACCAGCGCGCGCGCCGCCACTTGGTAGCGCGCCGGGCTGCGCAGCATCAGCCCGCGTTCAAAACCGGCGGTGGCCATGCAGATTTTCCAGCCCTCGCCCTCGGCGCCAAGGATGTTCTCCGCGGGAACCCGCACTTCGTCGAGGAAAATCTCGGCAAACCCGTGCTCGCCGTTGATCTGGTGGATCGGCTGCCGCGTCACCCCGGGGGCGTCGAGGGGGAACAGGATCAGGCTCAGCCCGTGGTGGCGCTCGCTTTTGGGGTCAGTGCGGAACAGGCCGAAGGCCCAGTCGGCATAGACCGCGCGCGACGACCATATCTTGTGGCCCGAGAGCACGTAGCCATCCCCGTCGCGCCGCGCCTTCGCCCGCACCGCCGCAAGGTCCGAGCCTGCCTGCGGCTCGGACCAGGCCTGCGCCCAGATGTCCTCGCCGGTGGCCATCCGGGGCAGGAACCGCGCCTTCTGCGCCTCGGTGCCGAACTCCATCAATGTCGGGCCGAGCAGGAAGATGCCGTTCTGGTTGACCCGCAGCGGGGCGCCGGCGCCGTAGTATTCCTCTTCGAAGATCAGCCAGCGGATCAGGTCGAGCCCGCGCCCGCCGTAATCCTCGGGCCATGTCACCATCGACCAGCGGCCTTCGTTCAGCTGCGCTTCCCACGCCCGATGTGCCTCGAACCCCGCGCGCGAGGCATCGAAGCTGGGCAGAGGCTTGCGCGGCACGTTGGTCTGCATCCAGTCGCGCACCTCGGCGCGAAAGGCGCGCTGGTCTTCGGTATAGCTCAGGTCCATGCGCTCAGCCCTTGTCCTGTTCGGCGGCCTTGTTGGCGCGCGCCATGCCGGCGGCGTCAAGCCCCGACAGCCGGTCGCCCGAGACCAGTTCGTTCTGCGCATGGGCGAAATGATGCATGTGATACGCCGCGTCCATGCCGGTGCGCTTGCCGCGCAAATCCTCGATGTGGTTGACCGCCTGCTTGGTCAGCCAGGATCCCAGCGACGGCCGCTCGGCCAGCGTCTCGGCCCAGCCCTGCACGGCGCTTTGCAGATCGTCGCGCGGCACCACCTTGTTGACCATGCCGAAATGCGCGGCGCGGGCGGCGGGCATGCGTTCGCCCAAGAGCAGGAATTCCTTGGCGATCCGCGGCGGCAGCTCGAAGGCATGGGCGAAATACTCGACGCCGGGAATGCCCATGCGGATCACTGGATCCTGAAAGAAGGCATCGTCTGAGGCGACGATCAGATCGCAGACCCATGCCAGCATCAGCCCACCGGCGACGCAGGCACCCTGCACCATGGCGATGGTGGGCTTGGGGCAATCGCGCCACCGGCGACACATGCCGAGGTATTGCTCGTGTTCACGGGTGTAGAGGTATTCCGCGCCGGGCTTGGTAGTGTGATCTTCCCACAGCAGGCGCCGGGGGAAAGCGCTATCGACGTCGCGGCCTGGGGTGCCGATGTCGTGGCCGGCCGAGAAATGCTTGCCCTCGCCGCCCAGCACGATGGCTTTCACCTCCGGGTCATTGACCGCGCGCTGGAAGGCGTCGTCAAGCGCATAGGTCATCTGCGAGTTCTGCGCGTTGTTGAACCGGGCGCGGTTCATCATTAGCCAGGCGACCTGGTTCTCGGTGCTGTAGGTGACCGGGGTGTCGGTTTCGTACTCCGGCGGGGTGGGTCGGTCGGGACTCATGGCGGGGCGATCCTCTGCTACTCTGTGCTGGAGCCTAGCCGCAGGCGGGCCGCCGGCTCATCGTCTGTTGAGACTAACGTGATGCGGTCAGGCCGGATCGAAGCGGATGGCGTGGCCCAGATCGGGCGGCGCCGGCGTGCGGCTGTCGGCCTCGGCCTGCGCGGTGACACGCCGGGCAAAGGTGCCGGGCGTCATGGCGGCGGCGCGGCGTGCCTCGAGGTCCATGTGCAACACCATGGTTTCCATCATCGCCGAGCGGATGCCGGTGTCCGCGTTCCAGAGCTGAAAACAGAGGTGGAACTTCTTCAGGTCGGTGCGCAGGATTCGGGCGGTGCCCAGAAGCGGCGTGCCCTCGAACAGCTCCGAGAGATAGCGCAGGTGTTTTTCGACGCGGAAGAACCCGCGCAGGTCAAGGCGCGGATAGTCCGGGGTCCAGCCCAGGTCGAGGAAGAAGGCCGTGTCGGTGGCATCGAGCATCCGGTCGTAGGCGCCCACGTTCATATGGCCGTTCTCGTCGGTGTCGGCGGGCGCCACCGTGCCCCGCCAGCTGATGCCACCGGCCCAGACGGGCAGGGCGGTGTCAGGCATGTTCGGCCATGCGCTCGCGCCGCCAGGCTTCTAGGCGACTGTTCAGATCGCTCGACCGGCACTCCAGCGCCACCTCGCCGCGGCTGATGATCAGGGCCCGATCAGTGTAGGGCTGGGTCACCTTGAGGTGCTGCTCGACGATGATCACCGCGGTGCCCGACTCGGCCCATTTGCGTAGGAAGGCGAGGATCGGCGGCAGCAGCATCTGCGCCACGCCCATGGAAGGCTCGTCACAGAGCAACACCTTGGGCCGGGCTACAAACGCCTGCCCCAGCGCCAGAATCTGCTGCTGCCCGCCCGAGAGGTCGCGGGCGCGCTGGCCGCGCTTTTCTTTAAGGATCGGAAAGACCGCGTGGATCTCCTCCAGCGCGCGGGCCAGCGCGTCGGGATCGGCACGGCCCGAGGCCTGTCCGAGACGCAGGTTGTCATGCACCGTCAGCTCGGGAAAGACCCGGTGATTGTCGAGCACCAGCCGCAGCCCTTCGCGTGCGGATATCTCTGGCGGCAGGCCGGTGATGTTGCGGTCCGACAGCGTCACGCTGCCCGAGGCAGGCGCGTTGAAGCCGCTGATCGCGCGCAAAAGCGTCGACTTGCCGGCACCGTTCTCACCGCCGATCAGCAGGATCTCGCCTTCATCGACTGACAGCGAGACGTCGCGCACCACCGGAATGTCGCCATAGCCGGCGGTGAGGTTTCTTACTTCAAGCATTGGCATGTTCGCCCCCCACGAAGAGATGTTGCACCGCCGGATCGCCGGCCAGGTCTTTCGGCGTGCCCTGAGCGATCAACGCCCCGGTCTCCAGCACGGTGATGTGGTCGGCGATGGACCAGACCAGGTCGAGGTCATGCTCGACCAGAACCACCGCGGTGCCCAGCTTGCGGCTGAGTAGGTAGATGAGCTGCGAGAATTCTTCGCGCTCCTCCTGCGAAAGCCCCGCAGCCGGTTCGTCAAACAGCACGACGCGGCTGTCCTTCAGCGCCACGCGCACCACTTCCAGCAACCTCCGTTGGCCATGCGAGAGCAGGGCAGGTTTGGCGTTCTCATGGTCAAGGCGCATCTCGTCGAGGATGTGCGCCAACTCGTCCGGCAGGGCGCTGTCGCGGGCATCGAGACCGACGCGGACGTTGTTCCAGACCGAGAAGGATGGGAAAATCCGCGGCGTCTGGAAGGTGCGGCCAAGGCCCAGGCGCGCAATCACCGGGGCGGAGGCCCTCGCCACGTCGCGCCCGGCGAATCGATAGCTGCCCTCGTTCATCCGGCTGAACCCGTTGAGGATGTTGAGCAGTGAGGTCTTGCCCGAACCATTGGCGCCCACCAGCCCGTGGATCTCGCCCGGACGCAGGTCGAAATCGACGTGATCGACAGCCACCACCGAGCCGAAGCGCTTGGTCGCACCCTTGAGCGAGATGATCGGCGGGGCATCGGCGGACACCTCGTGATCGCGCAGGTTCGACAGCCAGCGGGTCAGGGATGTTAGGTGGAAGGCCCGTTCGCCACCGCCCGATTGCCGGCGCTTGCTGCGGACGCCCTCGATGGTGCCGACAATGCCGTCGGGAAAAAGGATCACCACCGCCAGCGTGATGAAGCCGTAGATCAGCGGTTTGTACTCGGCCAGGTCGACCAGCAGGATGTTAGGGATGGTGAACACCGCCCAGATGCCCACGATTGGCCCCAGCAGTTGTCCACGCCCGCCGACAACCACAGCAAAGAAGAACACGAAGGAGACATCCATCAGAAAACTCTGCGGCGTCACGAAGCTCACCGCCGGGACGAAGAGCAGCCCGCAAATTCCGGTGCCGATGGCCGCAAGAAGAAAGGCCAGCGAGCTCATCTTGCCCGGGCTGATACCCAGCGACCGCGCCGCCTCGGGGCTTTCAGCTGCGGTGCGCATGCGCCGACCCAGCCGCGAATTGCGCATGACGTAGTGAAAGGCCAGCGAAGCAATCGGCATGGCGGTGGTCAGCATGGTCAGCCCGTCGATGCCAAGGACCAGCGGATCGGTCAGCCCGTGCGGCGGCATCGAAATGCCGTTGAGGCCCTGCGTCAGGTCGTCGAGTTGCAGCAGCAGTTGCGGAAAGACCACCGCGGCCGAGAGCGTCACGAAGCCGAGGTGAAAGCCCTGTACCCTGAGCGCCGGCAGGGCGAAGACCAACCCGCCCAACGTGGCGGCGCCGATGCCGATCAGCATGCCCAGCCCGATGTGCAACCCGTGGATGCCCGAGGCAATCGCCAGCCCGTAGGCGCCGAGGCCCAGAAGCACGCCCTGTCCGAAGGATTTCTGCCCGGCGTCGACGAACAGGAAGTTCTGAAGGATCGTCACCGCGATGTAGATGTTCATCAGCTGGAACGAATGCTGCCAGTAGGAACCGCCCAAGAACGACGGGACGACCCCGGTGATCAGCAAAAGGACGACGGCGATCCAGAGCTGTTGGCGGTCGCTGTCGAAGCTGCGGGCCTTGGCGGCGCGCGGCTGGGTGGCGACGAGTGTGTTGCTTGCGGTCATCGGTTACACCCTGCGCGCCGCGGCGCGTCCGAAAAGGCCCTGGGGCAGGAACATGAGTATCATCACCAGTAGCATCAGCGAGGCCAGATCCTGATAGGCACCGCCGATGTAGAAGGCGGTGAAGGCCGCGACGATTCCCACCAGCGGCCCGCCGATCAGCGTGCCGGTGTTATTGCCGATGCCACCGACCACCGCGGCGACGAAGCCATTCAGCACGTAGCGAAGCCCCGCGTCCGGGCTGACCGAGATCATCGGCGCCACCATGAAGCCTACCGACCCGGCGATCACGCCAGAGATGCCGAAGGCCAGCAATTGCAGGTGCCTCACGTTCAACCCCGCGGCGCGGGCGGCGTCGAAATCCTGGCTCAGCGCGCTGATGGCGAGGCCGTGAAAAGTGCGCTTCAGGAACCAGCGCAGGGCGAAATACCAAGCGAACATCGCGGTGATCGCCAACAGGAAGGCGCCGGGGGTGCGCACGCCAAACAGCTCGACTCGCGGCACGGGGCCGCGCACCATGTTGCCAAAGACGCCGAAGTTCAGCGTCAGGATCGCTGCGATGATCACCGAGACCGACATCGTCGAGATGATCCAGCTGTTCTGCTCCACCGACGATCGCAGCGGCTTCAGCGTCAGCCAGCCCTGCGCGGCGGTAAACAGCCCGATGCCGAGGCTGACAACCACCAGCATCGGGATCCAGATCGAAAAGCCGACCCGGTTGGCAAAGAGATAGGCGCCGAAGGCCCCCAGCATGAAGATCGCGCCCTGCGCGAAGTTCAGGATGCCGGTGGCATTGTGCACCACGTTGAAGCTCATCGCGATGATCGCGAAGAGCGATCCCACGGCGGCGCCTCGAAGCAAGATCGTCATGATCATGTCGAAGTTGTTGAATAGGTCGCCCAGCATGTATCCTCCCAATGATGCAATGCGGCTCGGGCGCAAGTCGCCCGGGATGCCAAGCGCATCCGTCTGTCTCATATGGTGCCGCAGAAGCCGGTGCGGCCCATCGTCCTGACGGACTAACCCTTGGCGGTTGGCGCCGGCCCGATCGAATCCGCGAGGCTGCTCAGCTCGCCCGCGACCTCGTTCAGCCGCGCCTGAAGCTGGCCCAGCCGCTCGTCCGTGCTTTCCGGCACCCGCAGGCTGGCCAAAGCCAGATCGGCGATAATGTCGGCGACTTCCTGGGCGCTCAGGCTGCCATCGGCGCGGAACCAGCGCGAGGTCCAGTTGGCCATGCCGATGATGCCGAAGGCGGCGACATGGGAATTGGTGGGGCGGAACTCTCCCCGCGCGATGCCCTTTTCGATGAGGGTGACATGCTCGTCGTAAATGGCACGGCGCGACTTGTCGTAGTCCTTGCGCATGTGATCGGGGATCTGCGCCTCGAGACGCGCCAGCCGCACGAAGCGCGACCCCGAAGACAGCCGCCGTACTACCCCGTCGCGCACAACCTGCATCAGCCGGTCAGCGGTGCTGCGACTGTCGTCGCCGGCGATCTCGCGGATGCGGCCGACCGGCGCCATCGCCTCGGCTTCGACCAGCGTGGCGAGGATATCGTCCTTGGACGCGAAGTAATGGTAGATCGCCGACCGCCCCAGCCCCACCTGACGGGCAATCATCGCCATCGACACCCGGTCGAAACCATGTTCGTCAAACATCAGTGCGGCGTTGTCGAGCAGCTCCTCCCGCACTAGTTCGCGGCGCAGGTTGGTGTCCTTGCGGGTATCCGGTTCTGACCGGCCCTGATCTGTGGTCACCGATGTGTCAGCCATGGTTTCTGTCTCCCGACCGGTCTTGGGCGCGCAGTTTCGCGGCGGTTGCAATCACCTGCCGCGCGCTTGTCGCGGCGCGTTCGGCGGTCTGGTCAATCGGGTGCCGCTGCGCTGCGGGCGAGAGGACCTCGACGGTGACGCCCGACCTGTCGAGCGCCGGCCAGAGCGCGGCAAGGAAACCGGCGCAATCCAGTGTTCCGTCGCCAGGGAATGCCCGCTCACGGGTAGCTTCTTTCAATGCGTCTGGCGAGGGATTGGTCATCACGGCAGCATCACTGATTTGCACTGTGCTCACAAGAGAGAGGTCCAGCGATCCGAGCGATTTGCGGGCGGGCGTGCCGTTGATACAAAGGTGCCAGAGGTCGAGGACGAGGCCGGCACAGCCCGGCCCGGCGCGATCGATTAACTCGCAGGCCACCTCGACCGAGCAAACCCGCCCCCAGGCAAGCGGTTCGAGTGCGACCCTGCGGCCGGCATCGGCGGCGCGGCAGCACACGCTGCGGAAGGGGCCGATCAGGTCGGAGAGGGGCGGCATGTCGGCCGCAAGATCGGCGCCCATATGGATCAGCGGCGCATCCATGGCTTCGGCGACGCGCAGGGCCTCGGCCATGGTGTCGCGGCCGGCGAGGTGCCAGTCGGAGACGAAATCCACCGCCGGAACCACCAGCCCGCTGGAGGCCAAGGCCTCCCGCGCCGCGCCGACGCGCGCGGGCGCCAGCGCCGGATCGGCATCATGCACGGTCAGCCCGTTCATCCCGGCATCCGCAACCGCCGCGACCCGCGCCGCGAAATCGAAGCGCGGCGCCGCGCCCGGGGGCGCCCCCGCCACGGTGTAGGCGGAGCAAAAGAGCGGAGGGGGCGCTTGCGCTTTCATCACATCGCTTCAGAAGATCTCGAAAAGGCCGGCGGCCCCCATGCCGCCGCCGATGCACATGGTGACGACGCCCAGCTTCGCGTCGCGCCGGCGCCCTTCGTGCAGGATGTGTCCGGCCAGCCGTGCGCCTGTCATGCCGAAGGGATGGCCGACCGCGATGGCGCCGCCGTTGACGTTGAGCCTGGACGGGTCGATGCCCAGCCTGTCGCGGCAATGAAGCGCCTGGCTGGCGAAGGCCTCGTTCAGCTCCCACAGATCGATGTCGTCGACGCTCAGCCCGTGATGCGCCAGCAGTTTCGGCACCGCGAGCACCGGGCCGATGCCCATCTCCTCGGGCGCGCAGCCGGCCACCGCCATGCCGCGGAACGCGCCCAGCGGGGTCAGCCCCTCGGCCTCGGCCAGCTTGTCCGAGGTCAGCACCAGCGCCGCCGCGCCATCGGACAGCTGCGAGCTGTTGCCGGCGGTGATGCAGCGGCCCTGTTCGATGACGGTGCCGCCCTTGTAGACCGGCTCCAGCCCGGCGAGTTTCTCGGCCGTGGTTCCGGCGCGCATCCCCTCGTCGGCGGTCAGCGTGACCTCCTGCGGGACCAGTTCTCCGCTGTCGGACTTGACCTTCTTCACCGAGGTCATCGGCGCCAGTTCGGCGGCGAACCGTCCGGCCTCCTGCGCGGCTACGGTGCGGCGCTGGCTCTCGGCGGCAAAGGCATCCTGCGCCTCGCGCGATATGCCGTAGCGCTCGGCCACGATTTCGGCGGTTTCGATCATCGGCATGTACATATGCGGCGATTTCCTGATCACCGCGGTAGAGACGTTGCGGTGGCTGTTCTTGTGCCTGTTCTGCACCAGCGAGATCGATTCCACCCCGCCCGCGATGGCGACCTCGAGCCCGTCGTGTTCGATTTCGCGATGGGCCATGGCAATCGCCATCAGGCCCGACGAACACATCCGGTCGACCGTCATGCCCGGTACGCTGTCGGGGCAGCCGGCGGCGATCGCGCTCAGCCGGCCGATGTTGTAGCCCTGCGTGCCCTGCTGGGCCGAGCATCCCATCACCACATCGCCGACCCGCGCGGGATCGACACCGGCGCGGTGCAGGGCCTCGCGCACTGTGTGGCCCGACATGGCCGGCGCCTCGGTGTCGTTAAAAGCGCCGCGAAACGCCTTGCCGATCGGGGTTCTCGCCGTCGAGACGATGACTGCGCTCATGCGGTGTCCCTTTCCTAGGAGCCTGAATCCTGGCTCCGAGACAACCGCGTCCGACACCGCGCAGCATCGTCTGAGAGGACTACCAGTCGCCAAAAGCGTCAATTTCCCTGACGTTTTGACGCGTTATTCGACGGACTGTCAAAAAGATTGACTCGTCGTCGACTCAGTGTCAAAGTTTGGATGAGATGACGCAAAAACCGACAGAGTGTCGAAAAAGCGTCAGCAAAACAGGCGATGGGAGGATTTGGTGATGTTGGATTCGGCAGGGTCTCAGAGCGAATCGCAGTCGGCGCTGATCGACACGATCTACGCCTCGGTGGTCGATCAGAACGATCTCGAGGCCGCGCTGCGGCTGATCGCCGGGGTCTCCGGCGCCGAGGGCGTCCGTCTCGACCGGATCGAGCGCGGCTGCGAGACCGCGCTGGCGCGCTTCGGCCTTTGCGACGACGGGCTCCAGCGCGTCCGCCGGCTCAACGGCCCGGTGAATGACGCGGGGCAGCGGCTGGCATTGTCGCTCTACGCGCGCACCTGGGCGGGGGCCAAGCCCGACGCCATGACCGGTCTGCTGATGCACCTCGACCGCGCGGTCTCGCTCTCGACCCGCCTGGGCAGTGCCGAGGTCGAACGCAGCCATGGCTCCGCCCTGCTCGGGCGGCTCGCCATCGGCACCGTGTTCCTCGACGCCGAGCGCCGCATCGTCGCCATGACCGGCGCCGCCGAGACGATGATCGCGCGCGGCGACGGGCTGCGCCTGCGGGCCGGGACGGTGCAGGCGACCTGCGGCACCAAGGACCGCAGCCTTCAGGCCGCGATCCGCGCCGCCGCCGAGGCCGGGCAGGAGGATCCGGCAGAGGTGCTGCAAATCCATCGCCGCAATTCCGAGGCGACGGTCGGCCTCGTCATCCAGCCGGTCACGCCGACGCCGCGCAACGGCAATATCGCCTGCGCCATCACCATCCGCGACGGCGAAGCCAACCGCGAGCCGCAGGTCGACATGCTGCGCCGGCTGTTCGATCTGACGCCGGCCGAGGCCGTTCTGACCGGCATCCTGTCGATGGGACACACGCTGGACGAGGCCTCGGACGAGCTGGCGATCAGCCGCAACACCGCACGGGCGCACCTGCGTTCGATCTTTTCGAAATGCGGCATCAACCGGCAGACCGAACTGGTGCGGCTGGTGCTGGGCAGCGTGGCAATGCTGGGCGGCGGATCGGGGAAAGAGGCGGCGTGACGCCTCCCGCCCGAGCGAAAACGGGACGGGGGCGCGGTGACGCCCCTGTTTACATTTGCAGGCTCAAACCGAGTAGCCGCCGTCGACCGAGATGTTCTGTCCGGTGACAAACCCGGCGCGCGCGGGATCGGCGAAGAAGGCCACCGCCTCGGCGATGTCCTCGGGCTTGCCGGCGCGCCGCAGCGGCGTGGCCCGCGCAGCGGCCTCCAGATAGGTGGCGTCGATGTTCCCGGAGGCGGTCAGCGCCTCCATCTGCCCGGCCTCGATCAGACCGATGCCGACGCCATTGGCACGAATGCCGAAACGCCCCTCTTCCTTGGCGATGCCGGCCACGATGGCCGAAACCCCGGCTTTCGGCACGATCGACAGCCCGTCCGCCGGCGCGTAACGGTATTGCGCGGCGCTGTGGCAGGCTACGACCGAACCCTGCGTCCTGCGCAGCGCAGGGAGGGCCGCATGCACCACGCGGAAGAAACCCAACGTGTCCTGCATCAGATGCCGTTCCATCTGTGCCGGGTCGGTGCGGCTGAGGTGCACCAGTTCGACCAGCGGGCCAGCGGCATAGACCAGCGTGTCGAGCCGGCCGAACTCGGCCTCGACCCGGGCGATCAGGGCCGGCGCGGCCTCGGGGCTTTCGAGGTTCAAAGCGCAGGCAAGGGCTCGCCGGCCACGGTGCCGCACTGCGTCGGCGGCTTGTTCGGCGCGCGCGGCATTCGAGTGATAGGTCAGCGCAATGCCCCAGCCGTGGCCGGCCAGGACATCGCAGATCACCGCGCCGATGCCACCGCTGCCGCCGATGACGAGAGCGGTGCCCTTGTCGGCGTCCGTGTCCGGGCTCATGCGGCCTGACGCACGCCCGGAGGATTGCCCTTGACGGCGCGGGCGCGCATGTCGAGCGGATCCAGCCGGCGGATGATCTCCAAGTCTGCCGCGGCGGGCGCCGGGGTTTCGCCCATGTCCGCGGCCCGCAGTAGCGGGAAGCCCGTGGCCCCTTGCACCTGTTCCAAGGTGACCCCGGGATGCAGCGAGATGACCTGTGCCGCGTGGTCGGGGCCGTTGAAGTCCATCACGCAGAGGTCGGTCACAATACGGCCGATCTCGATTTCGGGGCGGCGCATGCCCTCGGGCCAGCGGGCATCGGAAAAGCCCAGCGAGCTGACCACATCCACCTCGCCCTCGACGAATACCCGCTTGGAATGGGAGGGGATCAGCATCGAGTTCTTGTGGCTAATCGAATTGCCCGGAAAGCCACGCACGCCCAGCATCTGCACCTTGGGCCTGGCGAAGTCACCGAGGCAGGAAATATTGCCCTGCGCCCAGCGGTCGATCTGCACCGGCGTCACCATGGCGTGACGGCGCCCGGACCAAAGCGTGCTGAACACCCGGTGATAAGGCATCCAGCCGGAAAACCCCGGCACATCCTCGGGTTTGGCGCCCAGGGGCACCGGGTCCTCAGTCAGGAAGGCCTCGCCGTCGGTCATCATCAGCCCCGGCTCGAAAGTGAGCTTGGCCAGGCCAGTCGCAACGCGGGGCAGGGGGCCGATGCCGGTGACGAGGATCTCGCCATCGCCGCGGAACGCCTCGGCTGCGGCGGTGATCATCAGTTCGGACAAGGTAAAATCTGGTTCTCGGGTCATGGGGTTACCCTCGCTCAAAACACTGGGATGGGAAGTTTAAGGATCGCCTCGGCCCCGCCGAGCGCATTGACATAGGCCGCCTCACCGCCCGCGACGTAGCGGTCATTGTATTCGGCCCAGGCCGCGGTATCGCCGGCGGTGGCACCGTAAAGCTTGAGGTGCTCCATGTCCCAGCCGTAGTGGCCATGCGAGGTGGTGGGATGCGCACCCAACGGCGCCGCAACGACCTTGTCGACCAGCCCGCGGTGGAACAGGCTCTTCTTGGCATCCTCGGCATCGCTCTGGTCGAGCCGGTCGACCACCTCCTCGGCGCTGACGATCACCCGCTCTGCGGCCCCGGCAAAAAGGTCGTCGAAGAAGGGATCGGGCCCTTCGGAGCGGGTGTTACCCATCCTGTCGGCCCGCGCCACGTGGATCAGCGACACGTCGAGCGGGATGGCAGGCATCGCCAGCAGGATGTCATTGGGGTCATAGGGTGATGCGACGGTCTTCATGTAGGAGTTGATTTCGGGCACTGAGCTGCCGAGGCCGACGCGCGTCGGCGCGAAGGGCACCCGTTCAGCGGCGGCCCGCAGGCCCAGCAGCAGCAGCCCTTCGTCCAACTCGTTGACCGAGACGGTGCCGTTCTCGCGCGCCTTGCGATACCAGGGTTCTAGAGGGATCTTGTCGAGCGAGACGAAGCCGTAGGTCAGCTTCGACACCTTGCCCGCGGCACAGAGCATGCCGACCTCCGGCCCGCCGTAGCAGACCAGGTGCAGATCCTTCAGGTCGGAGCGCAGGATTTCGCGGATCAGCGCCATCGGCTTGCGCCGTGGTCCCCAGCCGCCGATGCCGATCGTCATGCCATCTTGCAGGCTGGCGATCGCATCGGGAAGATCGGTCCTCTTGTCCATTTGTTCACTCACATTCTATTGGTGTCGGGCCCATCTTCGGACAGCCGCCGCCGGGGCTCATCGTCTGTTGGGACTAACGCGGGCCGCGCGGTCTCAACCGGGCAGGAAGGCGTAACGTTGCAGCGTGTCGGCGACGCAGCCGGGGCGGTCGCTGCCCTCGATCTCGACGGTCAGGCGCACCCGTGTCTGCACGGTGCGGTTGCCCAGATCCTCGGCACCGAGGATCTCGCCCACCACCCGGATGCGCGACCCCACCGGCACCGGCGCGGGAAAACGCACCCGGTCGACGCCGTAGTTCACGCCCCAGTCGATGTTCGACGGCATAAAGAGATCGGGCAGCACCATGTTGACCAGTGACAGCGTCAAAAAGCCATGCGCGATGGTGCGCCCGAAGGGGCCCTTGGCGGCGCGCTCCGGATCGACGTGCAGCCACTGATGATCGCCGGTGGCCTCGGCGAACATGTCGATCCGGTCCTGTTCGATGGTCATCCAGTCGGTCGGGCCGAGCTTTGTGCCGACGGCGGCGATCACCTCGTCGGCGGAAGAGAAGTTGAACGTCATAGGCGGGCCTCAGGCATGTTGAGAGGAAACGGAAACGACTTCGCCAACCATGTAGGAGGCATAGTCGGAGGCGAGGAACACGATCACGTTGGCGACCTCCCAGACCTCGGCGGCGCGGCCGAAGGCCTCGCGTTCGGCCAGCGCGCGCAGGGCGTCCTCGGGGGCGGAACGGGCGAGGAATTCATGCATCGCGATCGAGGGCGAGACGGCATTGATCCGCACGCCGTGCTCGGCGGCTTCCAGCCCGGAACAGCGGGTCAGCGCCATGACGCCGGCCTTGGCGGCGGAGTAATGCGCCTGTCCCTTCTGCGCCCGCCAGCCCAGCACCGAGGCATTGTTGACGATGGCGCCAGCGCGGCGCGTATTCATGTGCGGCAGCATCGCGCGGGTCATCCGCATGGTGCCGGTGAGCGTGACGTCAAGCACACGCTGCCATTCCTCGTCACCCATCTCGACCACCGGTCTCAACCCACCCAGCCCAGCATTGTTGACCAGCACGTCGACACCGCCGAGCCTGTCCTCGGCTGCCGAAACCAGTGCCTGCACCTCGTCCTCCTGCGTGACGTTGCAGAGCTGGCCGTGGACCGCGCAACCCGGGGCCAGCGCCGACAGCTCCTCGACCGCCTGCGCCAACCGTCCCTCGTGGATGTCGGACACCATCACCGTACGCGCGCCTTCCTCGACGGCGCGGCGCGCCGTGGCAAATCCGATGCCCTTGCCGGCGGCGGCGGTGATCAGCACCGATCGGTCTTTCAACAGCCCGTGGCCGGGCACGTAGTCTGGAACCTGGATGCTCATGTCTTGTCCTTTTTCGAGAAGTCCGCAGCCTTGCCGGTGGCGACAAAGGCGTCGCGCGTGGCTTGCGATTCGGCGGTCAGATAGGCTTGCGCGGTGAACCCCTGTTCCCAGCGGTAGTCGCGCTCAAGGTCGGTGAGCTCGACGCCGTTGAGCGATTCCTTCGCGAGCGCGATCATCACCGGGCTCTTGCTGGCGATCTTATCAGCCAGCCGCATCGCGGCGTCGTGCAGCTCGCCCTTAGGCAGCACCTCGGCAATGGCGCCGTGACGGGCGGCCTCGGCGGCGGTGATCGGCTCGCCGGTGAAATACATCTGACGCACCAGCTGCACCGGGAACATGCGCTGCAGGTGGGCGCCGGCGCCCAAGGCGCCGCGATCGACTTCGGGCACGCCCAGCGTCGCATCCTCGCTCAAGAGCACCATGTCGGCCGAGCCGCACAGCCCGATGCCGCCGCCCAGCACGAAGCCATGGGCGGCGACGATGACTGGCGCGCGGCCGAGGTGAACCGCGCGGAAGCTCTCCCAGTTGCCGCGGTTGACGTCGATGATGCGCTCGGGGTGGGCCTGCAATTCCTTGATGTCGACCCCGGCGCAGAAGCCGCGCCCCTCGGCGCGGATCACCACGACGCGGGTCTCCGGGTCGGCATGGGCGGCCTCGATGGTGCGGGCCAGTTGGAACCAGCCGGCGCTGTCGAGCGCGTTGACGGGCGGGTTGTCGATGACGATCTCGGCGATATGGGCGTCGATGGTCAGGCGGATCGGGTCAGCCATTTGGGGCCTCCGCTGTGGTCAGATGGGACAGGGCGTCGATCCGGGCCCGGGCCTCGGTCACGATGCCGGAAATCAGGTCTTCGCAGCTTTGCAGTTCGTCGATCAGCGCCGCGACCTGGCCCGACGGCAGCAGCCCGGCCTTTGTGTCACCGCGCAGGAGCCCGCGCTGCACAAGCCTCGGCAGGTTGGGTGCCATGACGGTGGCGGCGAAAGACCCGTCGTCGGACCGGGCCGAGCGCCAGAGAAGCCTTGCCATCTGGCCCAGAGACATGTCGCTCTGCCGCCCGTAGGCCAGCCCGTGACGCAGGCTGGCGGCGAGGCGGGCGGGGGCGCTCATCAGCTCCAGCCGCTGCACCTCGGCATTGTCGATGAAACGTTGCGGCAGACCGTCGACGGCGCGGGTGATCCGGATGTCCTGCGGGTTGCCGGTGCGCAAATAGACCTCGAGCGTGTCGCGCGCCACCGGGCTTTCGGTGGTCAGCAGGAACCGCGTGCCCATGGCGATGCCAGTGGCCCCCCAGGCCAGCGCGGCGGCAAGACCGCGCCCGTCGTGAAAACCGCCGGCCGCGACCACCGGCACGTCGACGGCATCAAGCACCTGCGGCAGAAGCAGCGAGGTCGGCACCGATCCGGTGTGTCCGCCGCCTTCGCCGCCCTGCACGGTGATGATGTCGGCGCCCAGTTCGACCGCCTTGACCGCGTGTTTCACCGCGCCAACCGTGGGCATGCAGAGGATGCCCGCCGCCTTGAAGCGCGCGATGGTGGCGGCGTCCGGCCCGCGACCGTAGCTGACGGCGCGGATGCGCCCGGCATGGGCGAGGATCGCACCGATGATCTCGTCGGCATTGGGCTGGAACATGTGGAAGTTGACGCCGAAAAGCCCGTCGCAGGCCTCTTCGACCGCGCGGATTTTCGCCTCGACCTCGCCCGGCGGGATCGACGCGCCGGCGAGGAAGCCGAAGCCCCCGGCGCGCGTCGTGGCCGCCACCAGAGGCGGCTCGGCCACCCAGCCCATCGCGGTCTGCACCACCGGCGCGGCGCAGCCCAGCAGCGCGGTCAGGGGGGTCTTCATCGCGGCGGCGGTCAATTGAACACCCGGCCGCCGTTCACGGGCAGCGTCTGCCCGGTGATAAAACGCGCCTTGTCAGAGGCGAGGAAGAGCACGGCGTTGGCGATGTCCTCGGGCTCGCATATCTGCTTCATCGGCACTGCGTCGCGGGCGCGCTCGAAACTGTCGCGGGGGATGCGCTGCATGGCGCGGGTGTTGGTGGGGCCGGGGCAGACGGCATTGGCGGTCATGCCCAGTGGCCCGATCTCACGCGCCAGGCCACGGGTGAAGCCCAGTACGCCGGACTTGGCGGCGGCATAATCGACGCATCCCAGGTCGCCGTTGTAGGCACTGTCGGACGAGATCGAGACGATCCGCCCCGAGCCGCGTTCTTTCATTCCCGGCAGCACCTCGCGGGTGCAATGAACCGCAGCGCGCAGCGAGATGTCGAGCACGAAATCGAGCACGTCATGTGGCGCCTCGGAAAACGGCGTGGTCTTTTCGCGGGCGGTCTGGCCGAGGTTGTTGACCAGCACGTCGGGGGTGCCGAGCGCCTCTTTGGCGGCGGCGAAACTGCCTGTGATGGTGTCCAGATCGCAGAAATCCCCCTGGCGGGTGAAGACCTGTGCGCCCTGCGCGCGGGCGTCTTCGGCGGTCTGTTCCAAAGCCGCGCCGTCGAGATCGAAGAGCGCCAGGTCGGCCCCCTGGGCGGAAAAGCCCAGCGCGATGGCGCGACCGATGCCATGCGCGGCGCCGGTGATCGCGACGGTTTTGCGTTCGAAGTCCTTCATGTCTTTCCCCGATGTTTCCTGTGTCCGTGAAGTGCCTGCGCAAGCCGTGGCAGCAGGCGGAAACTGGCATCCTCCGGCCCAGCCTGTCCGCGCTCGGCGGTGGCGGCGGGATCGGCCTAATGGGCCTCCTCCGCGGGCCGCCGGTCGATCCAGTCATTGACTACGTGGCGCGCGCGGAAATACCATGCGCCGTCGCGCCTGGCGTAGCGGTCGAGGCTGCGCGAGCCGGTGACGACGTGTACCGCATCCGGGCCATGGGTGCGGTGATAATTCAGTTTGTGCACCTCGCCCTCGGCAGCGTCGCCGTCGATCTCGAAGTGCGTCTGCAGCACATAATGCGTCGTGGCCTCATAGGCCGAGAGCGCCTTGCGCAAATAGGCCAGGTAATCGGCGACGCCGCCCGAGAAGGCGTGCCCGTGGGTGTCGGAGGCCTCGGGCAGGTAGAGCGCGGCGAGCAGGTCGAAATCGCGCCGATCAATGGCGCGGGAATAGGCGGTGACGAGCCGGGTCAGCGCCTCGCTGTCGGCCAAGGTCGCGGCGTCGTGGGGGCGGATCATGTGTCGGTTCCCCGCGGTTCGCGCGGCATGCCGAGGCCCTGTTCAGCGATGATGTTGAGCTGGATCTCCGAGGTGCCGCCATAGATCGTGTCGGCGCGGGAGAAGAGGTAGAGATGCTGCAAGCGGCGGCGCAGCGGGTCGTCGGACCATGCCGCTGCCTCCGCTCCCAGCACCTCCATGGCCAGATCGCCGAGCGCCTGGTGCCATTCGGACCACTCGAGCTTGTAGCCCAGGATCTCTGCCCCGACGCGGCCCCTGGCCTGCGCCGACAGCATCCGCAGCGCGCCGTGGCGCATGGCCCGGAGCCCAGCCCAGGCCCGTCCCAACGTCGCCGTCAGCCGCGCGGCATCGGGGCGTTTGCGGGCCTCTTGCACCACCGTGTCGAGTTCACGCGCAAAACCCATCTGTTGTCCGAGCGTCGAGATCCCACGCTCATGACCCAGAAGCGCCATCGCCACCGACCAGCCGTCACCGACCGCGCCGAGAGCATCCTCGGCCCGGGCACGGGCGTCGTCGAAAAACACCTCGTTGAACTCCGCCCCGCCGTTGATCTGCTTGATCGGACGGAAGGTGATGCCGGGCTGATCGAGCGGTATCAGCAGGAAAATCAAACCCCTGCGTCCGACCGAACCCTCTTCGGCCCGGGCCAGCACGAAGATCCAGTCCGAGACATGCGCCAGCGAGGTCCAGGTCTTCTGGCCGCTGACCAGCCAATCGCCGGTTTCGGGGCATTTTCGCGCACGGGTGCGCACCGCCGCCAGATCCGAGCCGGCGCCGGGCTCGGAATAGCCCTGCGCCCAGAAGGTCTTGCCGCCGAGGATGCTGGGCAGAAAGCGGTCTCGCTGCTCCGGGGTGCCGTGGCTGAGCAAGGTCGGGGCCACCAGCCCCTCGCCGATGTGGCCCATGCGGCCGGGGCCGCCGGCGCGGGCGTACTCCTCGTGAAAGGCCACCTGGTCGGCCACCGACAGGCCGCGTCCGCCGACCTGTTTCGGCAGTCCGAGGCCGGTCCAGCCGCCTTGGGCCAACTCGCGCTCCCAGGCCTTGCGCAGGTTGACCTCGCTGTCGCCGTCGCCGGCATGGCCGCGGTCGATGATCGGCTCGAACCTGCCGGTCAGGTGCGACGCCAGCCAGTCGCGCACCTCGCGGCGAAAGGGTGTCTCGGCGGGGTCGGGGATGGCGGAGAGGCTGCCGTCCAGCAGGGCCGCGCCGAGGCGTTCGAAGCCGGTCTCGATCGCCCCGCCAAGATCGGCCTGCGCCCGGGCGCGCTTGAAGAAAAGATGCGGGTCGTATTCCCAGGTGGCGCCGACGCCGCCGTGTAGCTGGATCGCCTCGGCAGCGACGTCGAGCTGCACGGCCTGTGCCTGCGACCAGGCCGCCAGCGCCTCGCCCTGTGCCAGGCGATCGCCCGCATCGGCAGCCACGGCCGCGCCGTCGATCAGCGCGTCGAGCGCGTTGAGCCGGACGAACATCTCCGCGGCACGGTGCTTGATGGCCTGGAAGGAAGCGATACTGCGGCCGAATTGCTGCCGTTCGCCGATGTAGTTAAGGGTCATCTCGAAGGCCGCGCGCGCCGCACCAGCCGCCTCGGCCGCGAGGGCGATGCGCGCCTGGGCCAGCGCCGCGGCAAGTGCATCGGGCGCAAGCGTGTCGAGGCGGGCCGAGGCGGGCAGCGCGGCATCCGCCAGGGTGACTCGCGCCGTGGGTTGTGTCGGGTCGAAGCTCTCGACGGGTTCCGCAACGTCGGATGCCGTGACCGAAAAAAGCGCGATCTCGCCATCCTGTTCGGCCAGCACCAGCAGGACGTCGCAAGCCGCCGCATCGGGCACGGGTCCGCAGTCCGCGGTGAGGGAGAAGCCCGCGCCCGAGCGGCGGGCCTGCGCGGTCTCGGGCTGCCAATTGGCGAGGCAGGCGGTGATCTCGCCGTCGGCGATCCGGCTCAGCAGCGCATCGCCGGGGGTACCGACGGCCGCCAGCAGCGGCGCGGCGACGCCCAATGTCGAGACCAGTGGCGCCGGGGTCAGCACCCGACCCAGCTCGCGCGCCACGGGCAGCAGCGACGACAGGCCGAGGTCCAACCCGCCGGCGCGCTCCGGCAAATTGAGACCGCCGAGTTGAAGCTCAGCCAGCAGAGCGCGGCCGAACTGGGGATCGTAGGTCCCGTCATGCGCCCGGCGCGCCGGCGTCAGCCCGCCCGCGGCCTCGAGATAGCGCACCAGGGCATCGCGGATCATTTGGATTTCGTCGTTCATGCCGCCGGTCATGTCACTTTCATCCCTCTCCACTGTGCCCTGTCCGGCCCGTGGTGCCATCGCGCCGGCGGCCGAACATCGTCCGAACTGAGGATGCCGGAAGCCGGCCGCCCATGCGAGGTGATACTGGGTGGAAGGACTCCGCCCGCAACACAGGAGCCCGCGCGTGCCGGAATCGCTCGACAGCCTCGCAGCGCGGATCACCGCGCTGGAAGATCGCCAGCAGATCGCCGATCTGATCGCGGGCTACGGCCCGGCGGTCGACGCTTGCAACGGCGATGCAGCGGCGGCGACCTGGGCCGAAGGTGGGCGCTACGAGATCGGAGCGAACTGGTGCCTTGACGGCCGGGGCGAAATCGCCGCGCTCACTGGGTTCGACGCGCATCAGGCCTACGTGTCGCGGGGGTGTGGCCATGTGCTGTCACCGCACAAGATCACCGTGGACGGCAGGCGGGCACGTGCCTTCGGCTATTCCATGGTGGTTTTGCACAAAGGCGACGGCTGGCGGATCGGCCGCCTCAGTGCCAATCGCTGGGTGTTTGAAAAGGGCGCGGCGGGCTGGACCGCCACATCGCGCCGCGCGGACTTGCTCGATGGCGCGCGCGCCGCGCGGGCGCTGCTCGACTGGGCGCAACCGAAGGAAATGACTGATGACTGATCCCATGAACGCCCGGCAGGAGGAGATCCTCGCCCGGCTCGACCGCATCGAATCGCGCGAGGAAATCCGCCAACTGCCGTCGAAATACGCGCTGGCGCTCGACATGCGCGACATGGACGCGCTGGTGGGGCTGTTCCCCGAGGACGTGCGCGCCGGCAAGGGCCGGACAGGGCGTGCCGCGCTCAAGGCCTGGTTCACCGAGACCCTGAGCCAGCAGTTCGACGGCACCTCGCATCACGTCGGCTCGCAGGTGATCGAGTTTCTCGACCCTGACACTGCCGTCGGCATCGTCTATTCCAAGAATGAACATGAGACCGGCGCGGACTGGGTGATCATGCAGATGATGTACCATGACCGCTATGAGCGGATCGGCGGACGCTGGTTCTTCCGCAGCCGCCAGCCGCTCTACTGGTACGCTTCCGACCTGGGCAAGCCGCCGGTGGGGGAGCGCAAGATGCGCTGGCCAGGGCGCGAACCCTATTCCGGCAATTACCACGCGCTGTTTCCCTCTTGGGCAGCCTTCTGGTCGGGCCTCCACGCGGGTGTCGACGCGCCTGTCGCGGTGGCCGAGCCGGCACCGCTGGAGCGGTTCATTGAAACCATGCGCAAAGGAATTGAAGTGGAGCATATCCGTGTCCGTTGATCTCTCGCCGCTGTTCGGCCCCGTCGAGGTGGCGGGCCTCTCGCTGCCCAACCGCCTGGTGATGGCGCCAATGAGCCGGTATTTCTGCCCCGACGGCATTCCGCGTGACGGTGTGGTGGAATACTACCGGCGCCGGGTCGAAGGTGGCATCGGGCTGATCCTGTCGGAGGCCACCTATATCGATCACCCTTCGGCGGAATGCTACGAGGCGGTGCCGCGGTTTCACGGGGCGGCGCTGGAGGGCTGGAAAAAGGTGATCGACGCGGTGCACGCGGCGGGCGGCAAGATGATGCCGCAGCTCTGGCATGTCGGAAGTTTCCGCCAGCCGGGCATGGGGCCTGATCCCGCGGTGCCGGGCTTCGGCCCGTCCGAAAACACAAACCCGACGATCCGCGGCGAGGTGCCGACGCGCGCGATGAGCGAGCGTGACATCGAGGACGTCATCACCGCCTATGCTCGGGCCGCCGGGGATGCGAAGCGGCTGGGCTTCGACGGGGTCGAACTGCATGGCGCGCATGGCTACCTGATCGACGAGTTTCTCTGGGAGCGGACCAATCGACGTCGCGACCGATGGGGCGGCGACCACGTGGCGCGCACCCGCTTCGCCTGCGCGGTGATCGCCGCGGTGCGGGCCGAGGTGGGGC
The DNA here is from genome assembly GCF_034669705.1 of Marinovum sp. Taxonomy (GTDB): domain Bacteria; phylum Pseudomonadota; class Alphaproteobacteria; order Rhodobacterales; family Rhodobacteraceae; genus Marinovum. Next base: position 17,210 of record NZ_JAXMOR010000004.1, on the reverse strand, counting down.
CGGACTTCCCCGTCTCGCTGCGCTGGTCGCAATGGAAACAGCAGGACTACCGCGTGCGCCTGGCCGAGACGCCGGCGGTGCTAGGTGAGATCCTGCGCCCGATCGCAGATGCGGGCCTGTCGATTCTGCATTGCTCGACGCGCCGGTTCTGGGAACCCGGGTTTCCCGAAGCGGACCCCGCGCGCACCATGGCGGGCTGGGTCACCGAGCTGACCGGGTTGCCGACCATCTCGGTCGGCGGGGTCGGGTTGGAGCAGGCAGGGATCAAGTCCTCGGCCGCGGCCTCGGTCGAGGCCATTGAGGGGCCGCTCGCACGGGGCGAGATTGATTTGCTGGCTGTCGGGCGCGCGGTTTTGGCCGATCCCGATTGGCCGCACCTTTTGCGCAAGGGCCGACCCGAAGCGGGGCGCGGTTTCGACAAGAGCCAGCTTGAAACGCTTTATTGACACTGACGCTCCCCGTCAGTTGCAGCCTCCGGGCCGCGCGGCCCCGCAGCATTTTGCGGGGCCTTTTTTGCTGCCGGAGGTCTTGGCCCATCGCCTGCGTCCAGTGAAAAAGGGCGGCCTCAAGGGGCCGCCCTCCAAGATCGTATCGCTGGGATCAGCCGTCGCAGCGGATCCGCTCAACCAGCCCGTCCTCGCGTTGGGCATAGGGGTTCTTAACCACCACCATCGCATCCGCCGAGGGCAGGAAATGAGTTTCCGGAGACGCGCCGAAGGTGCCTAGCATGTTGTCGATCTGTTCCGAGTTCTGCTCGATCCAGGCCGCCACCTTGGCCCCGTCGGTGGTGCCCGCGCCCTCGATCGCCTGGGCGAGTATAAGCGGCTCGACATAGAAGGGAGCGATGCCGGAGGGGCCGCCGACCGAAGCGATGTCGGGGTAGGCTTCGGTCGCGGCGTCGGCGAACTTGGCGAAATCGCTCTCGCCCATCGGATCGCCGGGACAGTAGGTCATACCGGTGAACTGCACCGAGACCACGTCTTCAAAGGCTTCCTCGCCCAGGTCCTTGGCAATGCCCACCGCGTAGTTGGTGGTGGTCAGGCTGCCCAGCACGGGCACATACCAGCCGATCTCCTCGCGGTTCTGCAAGAAGCGGCGGGTGTCGTCGACCAGCGAGTTGATCAGCAGGATCGCATCGGCGTCTGCCTTGCGCAGCGAGAAGATCTGCGGTGTCATGTCTTCGGCGCGAAACGCGAATTCCTGCACCGCGACCAGCGGCTTGCCCTCGGTTTCCAGGAAGTCGGCGATCTCGGCTGCGGCGGCCTGCGACATGCCGCCGTTGTCTGAAATCAGCGCGATGCGCTCGGCGCCCAGGACCTCGATCGCGTATTTGATATTGGCGATCATCTGATTGAGCCCTGTGGGCGAGTTCGAGAAGTGATAGGGCGCGGCCTCGGGCGTGAGCGTGGCCGAGGCTGCGGTGGTGATCTGCGCGACCTTCGCTTCGGTCAGAACTGTGGTCACCGGGATGGTCTCCTGCGAGGTTACGGGGCCCACCAAGCCCGCGATTCCGACGTTGTCGACCAGCCGGCGCGCCTCGCTGACCGCGTGGGTCGGGTCGGTCTCACTGTCGGCGATGGTCAGTTCGACCTGCTTGCCCATGATGCCGCCAGACTCGTTTAGCTGGTCGACCGCCAACTCCCAGCCCATAGAGGCCGCGGTGCCGATGGCTGCGCCGCTGCCGGTGATTGAAACAATAGCACCCATTTGGAACTTGTCGTTCTCCTGCGCCAAGGCGCCTGCAGCACACAACGCGACAAGCGCTGCCGACATTCCGGATGTGCGCGCAAGTGATTTTTTGGTCCTCATTTTAGGTCCTTTCCTCCCGAGGTTCTGGCTTCATAGTCTCAGGTTGCCCGGAGCGCGCGTCGTCCGTTCGGACGAGTGAGCAGGTCCTCCAGCCAGTTGGAATTATCGGTCGACGGGCGCCTAGGTTCAATGCCGCTGCTGGAGAGCGACCGAGCCGTGTGGCGGACAGATCGGGCTGCTTGTCGCCACCTCGTCGCCGAGGATTCTATTTCGGTCCCGAACAAGATTGATTAGGCTGCTCGCCGTAGCTGGAAATCGCCTCAAGGAGCTCACGACCCCGTGCCTGCTGGTTGACGAAGCCCTCGTGACTAACAGATATTCGCGATCTTCGGTTGGCTGTCGGCGTCAAGGGACCGGTCTGATCAGACCGCCTCTCCGTGTGCATCGCGTCGCCGAGCTAGGGCCCGGCGGCCACGTCAACATCGATCAGGGTTGCAGCCGGCGAAGAAAGCGCAGCACCAGATCGCAAAATTCGTTTGGCCGCTCTGCAAACGCATAGTGTCCCGCACCTTCGATCACGTGGAACTCGCTGCTATCGACCATCTCGTGCATCAGCTTCATGCCGTCTGCCGTGCAGGCAGGGTCTTCGCGGCCCGCGATCATCAGCGTCGGCGTCTTGAGATCGTTCAGTGCCGGCCGCCCATCATAGCTCCCGATGGCGCGGATCGACGTGGCGAAGGTCTCCGTTTTCATCGACAGTACAACCTCGAAGACCTTGTCGACCAGGGGACCAGACGCCCCCTTGGCCATCATGCTGGTTATCATCGGCATCGCGTATTCACGGACGCTGATCCCGTTCTCAATTGGGGCCAGACGGGCCTTCATGTACTGCTTTTGATCCTCCGGAGTACGCGCTGCGAAGCCGCGTGAGCCAGCGGACAGGATCAGCCCGTCGATCAGAGGCTCCCGGTTAGCGGCATAGGGGCCAATCAATGCGCCCATCGAATGACCGAGGAGGATATTGCGCTTGGTCGTCTCCTTTCGGACCAAGGCGATGGCAGCCTCGGCAAAACGTTCGATGCTGGCGGGTTGAACCGCAGGAGAGGTTCCGTAGCCTGGACAGTCCCAGACCACCACGCGATATCCGGCAGCGGTAATGCGGTGTGCGAAATCCTCGAAGTACCGGCCGTCGCCATAGGCACCGTGCAGCGCGAAAAGCGTTGTGTCGCCGGTGCCAAAGACGCGGTAGTTGGGCAGGGGAGCGGTCATGGTCACTGTCCTTTGTTCTTGGAGAAAGCGGCGTCGAGCCAGTTGGCAACCGCACGGGCTAGGGCCTTGGGCTGTTCGACGGGCAACATGTGACCGGCACCAGCCAGGACTGCTTGTTCCGCGCCGATGCGCTTTGCCATCTCGGTCTGTTTTTCGGTCGGGATGACGACGTCATGATCGGCACTGACCACCAGCAGCGCGGCTTCGGTCGCCTTAAGCAGGGCGCCGCTGTCGGGCCGGGTGGCGCTGGCGCGCATGTGCGCGGCATAGCGTTCGGCGCCGTAGCCGATCAGGCCGGCGGCGCGTTCCTCCATCAGGTCGGCGCGCCCGACATTGTCCGGGTGATAGGCGCGGGCCGAGGCGGCGGCAGCCAGCACGGCGTACTCGCCAGCTTCGGCGCACTTGGCCTTGTTCAGCCGTCCGGCGGCCGCGGCGTCGCTGTCGGCCCAGTCGTTCGAGTTGACCAGCACGACCCCGGCGATACGCTCAGGTGCTGCGGCCAGCATGGCGAGCGCGACGTAGCCACCAAAGGAATGGCCCAGCACAACGGACCGCCCAGACGTCTCTGCTAGCAAGGCTTCAGCGATGGCGCCAACAGTGTCGAGGGCGGGGCAGTTGGTGGCGATCACGCGATGATGGGCGGGCATGTTGCGGCAAAACCCGTCGAAAGTTGCGGCGGTATTGTTGATGCCGGGCACGGCCAGGATGTCCATAAAGCGCCTCCAATTGAGATTCGGGTCCTTGAGCAGGCTTTACAGATCTGAAACGATATGTCAAAATATATATAATAAAGGAGTGACATAATGGACTTTCAACGGCAAGATATCGCGTTTTCATCTGACGGCGACTGCGTGCGCGGCTGGCTCTACACGCCACGGCCCGGTTCGGAGCCTTGGCCCGCCATCGTCATGGCGCATGGATTCGGGGCGGTTAAGGAGATGTATCTCGACCGCTTTGCTGAGAGCTTTGCCGCGGCTGGGTTCGCCGTGTTGTTGTTCGACTACCGCCGTCTTGGCGCCAGTGACGGTGTGCCGCGACAAGAGATCGACCCTGCCACGCAGATCGAGGATTACCGCAATGCGATGACCTGGATCGCTGCGCAAGAGGAGGTCGATGCGGAGCGGATTGGAATATGGGGAACAAGCTACAGCGGTGGCCATGTGCTCATCGTTGCGGCCACCGATCCGCGCGTCAAATGCGTCGTATCCCAAGTGCCGACGATCAGCGGTAATGCCGTCGCCAAGCGTCGGTTTACCCCTGATAAAATTGACGATTCGGCCAAGGCGAACGCTCAGGACCGGCTGGCGCGCATGCAAGGAGCGGCGCCGAAGGTTTGGAATCTGGTTCCGCACGGCAGCGGCGATCCGGCGGTCTATTCCGCGCCGGATGCCGTCGAATGGTACACCAACGCGGCACGACGCGGGGGCGGTTGGCGTAACGAGGTGACGCTGCGCTCGCTGGAGTACTCCCGGGCTTATGAGCCGGGCGCATGGGTTTCCTTCATCTCACCCTGTCCCTTGTTGATGATCGTGGCAGACCGCGATGCGATCACGCCGACCGACCTCGCCCTCGGCGCCTATGAGCAGGCACGCCAGCCCAAGAGGTTGGAAATGATTCGAGGTGGGCATTTCGAGGCCTATACGACGGCCTTCGACACGGTCTCGGGCGCTGCGCGCGACTGGTTCGTGCGGCACTTGCTCTGAAATTCAAGTAAAAAATTCGGCGCAAAGCAGTCAGTATATATAAATATTGACATATATCGCTTGTTGTATCACAACTAACGTCAACCGATGTGCATTGTGAAATGGGAGGAGCCCAGATGCTCGACATCCACGCCAAGCTGAACGTCACCGTTCCGGAAGACACCGATAACCCCTATCTCAAGGGCCTGTTTCGCCCGGTCGACACCGAATACACCGCCGACACCGACAGCATGAAGGTCATCGGCGAGATCCCTTCGGACCTGAACGGCATGTACGTCCGCAACAGCCACAACCAGATGCATGCGCCGATGGGCACCTATCATCCGTTCGACGGTGACGGCATGGTCCATGCCGTCCGCATTGAAAACGGCAAGGCGACCTATCGCAACCGCGTCATCAAGACCGTCGGCTACCTGGCCGAGCAGGCGATGGGCGGCAAGTCGCTCTGGCCGGGGATGCTCGAGCCGCACAAGGCCGAGTTCCGCGGCTGGGGTGCCATGGGCACCATGAAGGACAACGCCGGCGTCGACGTGATGGCGCATGCGGGCAAGCTGGTGGCGTCGATGTCGCAGTGCGGCGAGCCCTATCACCTCGACATGGAGACGCTGGAAACCAAGGGCGTGCATTCCTGGGGCAAGCTGATCCAGCCCTTCGGCATCTGTTCGCACTTCAAGACCGATGTCGACACCGGCGAGCTGATGTTCTTCAATTTCGGCGAAACCTATCCCTACATGCATTACGGCGTGATCGGCCGCGACGGGCAGCTGGCGCATTTCGAGCCGATCGAACTGCCCGGGCCGCGCTGGCCGCATGACATGGGCATCACCAAGAACTTCACCATCCTGCACGATCTGCCCTATCACTTCGACCCGGAACTGCTGAACCAGGGCATCCGCAAGCTGACCTTCTTCAAGGATCAGCCCGCGCGTTTCGGCATCGTGCCGCGCTATGGCGACAACTCGGACATCCGCTGGTTCGAGGCCAAGCCGTGCTTCATCCTGCACCTGTCGAACTGCTATGAAAAGGGCGACGAGGTCATCATGGACGGCTGTATCCAGCGCCGCCCCGGCAAGCCGCAGGTCGGCGAACAGGGCGAGGACGCGCATGAGCGTATCCGCAAGCACCTCGACAAGCACAACACCGGCACGCACATGTACCGCTGGCGCTTCAACCTCAAGACCGGCCAGACCACCGAGGAAACCATCGACGACGAAGTGTCGGAATTCCCGGTCGTGGCCAACGACATCGTCGGCAAGCCCTACAAGTACAGCTTCAACACGCTGTTCAAGCCGGGTGACTGGCACATGGCCGGCGTCAAGAAATATGACCTCGCGACCGGATCCGACCAGCGCTTCGAGTACGGCAACAACCGTTTCGGCAGCGAGCCGGTGATCGCGCTGCGCGAAGGTGCGACCGAAGAGGATGACGGCTATCTGCTGACCTTCCTGACCGACATGAACACCAATACGTCGGAATGCCTGGTGCTGGATGCCCGCGATGTCAGCGCCGGTCCGATTGCGCGGATCGTCCTGCCGACGCAGATCACCAATGGCACCCATGCCTGCTGGGTCGAGGCCGACCGCCTTGATGGCGAGCGTCAGCCTGCCTGAACCCGCTAGGGCGGGGTGTCCCGCATCCCGCCCGCCTTTGCCCCCGACAAAAGGAAGCCGCCCGTGACCCTGGATACGCCCGTCACCACAATCGAGGTCCGCAATCCGCGCACCGGTGTTGCCGATTACAGCTTTGTGCCGACGACCCCCTCCGAGCTGCAAGACATCGCCCGCGCCGCCCGCGCCGCCCAGGTCGACTGGCAGGCGCTTGGCCTCGAGGCCCGCATAGCCATTCTGACGCACTGGGTCGAAAAGGTCGACGCCGCCGCGCCGGAAATCGTCGCTGCCGTGACTGCCGATACCGGACGGCACGCGGAATCCCTGCGCGAGATCGGCAATATCGGCAAGTGGGTCGACCGCTGGTCCGCCGTGGCGCGCAAAGCGCTGACGCTGGAGCCGACGCCCACCGCCAACCCCGACATTCATTCTTTCGCCGATTATTCGCCCTATCCGGTGCTAGGCGTCATCAGCCCGTGGAACTTTCCGCTGTCGCTGTCGCTGATGGATGCGATCCCGGCGCTGCTGGCGGGCTGCGCGGTCATCATCAAGCCCTCGGAAGTCACGCCGCGTTTCGTCGAGCCGCTGGTTGCGAGTATCGCCGAGGTGCCCGAACTGGCGGAGGTCCTGCACTATGTATGCGGCGCCGGAGCCCTGGGCGCGGCGCTGGTCGATGAGGCGGACATGATCTGTTTCACCGGCTCGACCGCGACGGGGCGCAAGGTCGCCTCGCAGGCCGCCGCGCGTTTCATCCCCTGCTTTACCGAGTTGGGCGGCAAGGATCCGGCAATCGTGCTGGAAGGCGCCGATCTGGACCGGGCCACAAGCGCGATCCTGACCGGTGCCACGCTGGCCACCGGGCAGCAATGCTATTCGATCGAGCGCATCTATGTGCATCGCAGCCTGCACGACGCCTTTGTCGCGCAACTGGCCGAAAAGGCCCGCGCGGTGAAACTGGCGCTTCCCGAGCCGGACGACGGGCGGATCGGCCCGCTGACCTTTGCGCCGCAGGCCGAGATCATCGCGGCGCACCTCGCCGATGCCCGCGCCAAGGGTGCCGAGGTCCACAGCGGCGGCGAGATCGAGACCCATGGCGGCGGGCTCTGGTGCGCGCCGACCGTGCTGTCCAATGTCGATCACGACATGGCCGTGATGACCGAAGAGAGCTTTGGCCCGCTGATGCCGGTCATGGCCTTCGACACCGTGGACGAGGCCGTGCGTCTTGCCAATGACAGCCCCTACGGGCTTTCCGGTGCGGTCTTCGGGCTCGAGGACGACGCCCTGGCGGTGGCCCGGCGGCTCGATCTGGGCGGTATTTCGATCAATGACGCGGGTCTTGCGCCGTTCTTCATCGGTGACGCCACGGTAGCGGAAAAGACCGCGTTCAAATCCTCCGGTCTGGGCGGGTCGCGCCTGGGGCCGGATTCAATCAAGCGGTTTTTGCGTCGCAAGGCGCTGCTGGTCAACCGGTCAACGCGGAAATCGCCGTGGTGGTTCGATGCGTGATCTGGAAAAAAAGGCGGAACAGAAAATGACAACTCCTTTCGACATGACAGGCCATACCGTGTGGGTCACCGGCAGCGGCTCTGGCATCGGCACGGCGATTGCGCGGCTGTTCGCGGCCTCGGGGGCCAGGGTGGTCCTGCACGGGCTGAACCAGCGCGATGTGACCGAAAAGCTGAAAACCGAGATCGAGGCCGAAGGCGGCACCGCGCTGGCGCTGGACGGCGATCTGACCGATGCCGCGCGCGTCAGGGAAATGTGCGCCGCAATCGAGACCGAGATGGGCGGGCTGTCCGTTCTGGTGAATTGCGCCGGCGGCTCGCCGCGCAAATCCAAGATCGCCGAGATGGAAGAGGACGCCTGGGACCAGGTGATCGAAAAGAACCTCAAGACCGTCTTTCTGGTCAGCAATGCCACCATCCCGCTGCTGCGCAAGGCCAAGAACCCGGCCATCGTCAATGTCAGCTCCTGCGTCACCCGCTCGGGCGGCGTGCCGGGCGGGGCGGCCTATGCCACCGCCAAGGGCGGGGTCGACGTGCTGACCCGCGCGCTGGCCAAGGAACTGGCGCCCGACGGCATCCGGGTGAACGCCGTGGCGCCGGGGTTGGTCGACAGCCCTTTCCACGCGGTCGACGCCAAGGAAAAATACGCCCATCTCGTCGCCCGCATCCCGCTGGCGCGGATCGGAGAACCCGAGGACCTGGCCGGACCGGCGCTGTTTCTGGCGTCATCGGCGGCGGCATATGTCACCGGCGAAATCATCGAAGTCAGCGGCGGCACACGCCTGGTCAGCTGACCCCCAGAAAGATCGCCTGCGCCAAAGCGTGCAGGTGCCCGTCATGCAGAGGAGGAACCCATGACACTTCGACTGAAAACCACCCTGGCCGCCCTGGCCGTCACGCTTGGCGCCGCACCGCTGGCCGCCGAAGGCTTTCCCGAAAAGCCGATCGAGGTGATCGTGCCCTACGGTGCCGGTGGCCTGACCGATGCCTTCGCCCGCGCCATCGCACGCGCCGCCGAAGAGCATCTGCCGAACCAGCAGAAGATCGTCGTGGTCAACAAGCCCGGCGGGGGTGCCACCATCGGGCTGACCGCTGCGGTCAACGAGGACCCGGATGGTCACACGGTGGTCTTCCTGACCGCCTCGCCGCTGGTCATCCAGCCGCTCTACGGCAAGACGCAGTACGCCGTCGACGATTTTCAGGCGATCACCCGGCTCTATGACATTCCGGCGTCGATCAACGTCCGCAGCGATTCCGAGATCGAGACCTACGACCAGTGGATCGAGTGGGTGAAGGCGAACCCGGGCGATTTCACCTACGGCACCTCGGGCGGCACCGGCAGCGGCGGTCACATCGCGACCGAAGAACTGGCCGCCGAACTGGGCATCGACATTCGCCACATTCCCTTCGAGGGCTCGGCGCAGCTGACAACCTCTCTGATGGGCGGCCAGATCATGGGCACCAACCAGTTGCCCGACCTGCACCGCGACGGCGAGATCCGTCCGATCGTCTTTCTGACCCCGACCAAGCCCGCCAATGAGGTCTATGACGACATCCCCACGACCGCCGAACTGGGACTGGACGCCCAGGTTGTGTTCTTCTCCGGCATCGTCGGTCACAAGGACATTCCCGCCGACCGCGTCGCGATCCTCGACAGCGCATTCGAGGCCGCGATGGGGTCGCCCGACGTACAGGACCTCTTTGCCAAGTACCAGCTGACGCCGGCCTATGCCGGGCCGGAAGCCTTTGGCGAGATCATCGACAATGCGGTCGCGCGCAACAGCAAGACCATGAAGCGTCTGGGCCTGATCGACTGATGGCCCGGCGGGTCACGGGCCGCGCGCCCGTGACCCGCCCAAACACCCTGGGAGGAACCAACCATGTCTATCCGAACCATGAACCTGATCGTCTATGCCGCGCTTTCGGTGCTGTCGGTGCTGGTGATCCGCGCCGTCTCGGAAATTCCGGTCACCATGCCCGGAGATGTCGGCAGCGGCTTTCTTCCCGGGTTCCTGGCATGGCTGATCCTCGGCCTCTGCGGGCTTGGCGCGGTGCGCGCCGTGATCGCGGGCGATGTCGGCGCGTTTACGTCGGAATACCTGGGCCGCGTGCTGATCACCATCGCGGTGATCGCGGGCTTCCTGCTGAGCTGGGAGACGCTGGGCTATTTCTTCGTGCAGTGCTTCCTGTTCCAGTTCGGATTGTTCACCTACTACCGTTGGCCGCACGGCCCGTCGGCGCGGCTTTTCGCAGTCAATGCCGCGGTTGCCGCCGGGATCACGGCGCTGTGCTACGTGACCTTCACCTTCTTCGTCTTCGTTGACCTCTGAGGCCACCATCATGGATTTTCTCACCAACCTCGACCTCGTGATGCTCGGCTCTGCCGCGCTGTCGATCATGCTGGGCCTCTTTGTCGGGATGCTCTTCGGCGCCTTGCCCGGTCTGGGACTGATCATCGGTGTGACGCTGCTGTTGCCGCTGTCCTACGCAATGAGCCCGGTCAACTCGATTCTCATGCTGCTGGCCTGCTACCAGGGTGCTGAATACGGCGGGTCGATATCGGCAATCGTGCTGGGCATTCCCGGAACCGCCATGGCCGCGCCGATCGTGCTCGACGGGCGCGAGATGGCCAAGACCGAGTCGCCCGGCAAGGCGCTGGCCTATTCGCTCTATGGCTCGACCTTTGGCGGTATCTTCGGCGGCCTCGTGTTGATCTTCTTCGCCGTGCCCGTGGCGCGCTTTGCGCTGAAACTGGCCGATCCGGAATTCTTCCTCTTGGGGGTCGTGGGCTTGCTGGCGGTGGCCACCTTTGGTGCCAAGGATTTCGTGAAGGCGATGATCTCGGTCGCGCTCGGCCTTCTGGCGGGGACCGTGGGGCTTGACCTCTTTACCGGCTCGTCGCGCCTGACGGCGGACTTCTTCGAACTTTACGAGGGTCTTAATCTCGTGGCCGTCGCGGTGGGACTTTTCGCTTTCTCCGAGGTCTTCATGATGCTGTCGAGCCGTATCAACAAGGCCTATACCTTCGAAGCCCACCACATGAAGATCAGCCTGACGTTCCGCGAAATGCTGGGCGCGCTCAAGGCGATGATTTCGGGCTCGGCCATCGGGTCCTTCATGGGCGTCCTGCCCGGTGTCGGCTCGACAGTGTCGTGCTGGCTGGCCTATTCGACCGCCAAGGCGACCTCGAGCACGCCCGAGAAATTCGGCAAGGGCAGCGGCGAAGGCATTGCGGCGCCGGATGCGGCAAACAACGCCACCGTGGGCGGCGCGCTGCTGCCCTTCCTGGCGCTGGGCATCCCCGGCTCTGCCTCGATCGCGATCATCGCGGGGGCCTTCATCATCGCTGGCATCCAGCCGGGTCCGCAGATGATGCGCAACAACCCCGAGCTGATCCAGACCATCTTCATCGGCTTCATGGCCACCACCGTCGGCATGTTCTTCATGGGCAAGGCGCTGACCCAGGTCTTCGTGCGCGCGCTGGTGACACCGAATTCCTTCCTGGTACCGGCGATCCTGATCTCGTCGCTGATCGGCATCTATTCCTCCAAGGGCCAGTTCTTCGACCTCTGGGTCGCGCTCGGGCTGGGCATCGCGGCCTGGATCGTGCGCAGGCTCGACTATTCGGTCGCGGCCTTCGTGCTGGCCATGGTTCTGACGCCGATCATCGAGGTCTCCTTCCGCCGGGCACTGGTTCTGTCACAGGGCGATTACTCGATCTTCTATACCCGTATCTATTCCCAGGTCATCCTTGTCGCCATCGCCGTCGTCCTGGGCTTTGCCGTGCTGAAAACCGTCCGCCGGTTGCGCGACGCCCGCCTTGCCGCCACAACCAAGGAGGTGACGCAATGATGGATGGCGGACAAATGGTAGATGTGAACAAGGCGCTCAAGCTCAACACCCTGTGCTACCAGTGCCTGGGGGTTCTGCTGCGCGAGCCGCAGTCGGGCTATGACATCGTCAAGCAGCTAGAGCCGATCCGTCCGGTCAACACCAGCCAAGTCTATCCGACGCTGACGCGGCTGGAAAAGCAGGGCCTCGTTCAATCCGAGGAATACAAGCAGACCGGGCGCCCGAACAAGCGCATCTATACTGTGACCGAGGCCGGGCGCGAGGCGCTGACCAACTGGGTGGGTTCGGAACCCGAACCGCCGGTGCTGCGCGACGATTTCCTGACCATGCTCTATTCGGCATGGACCAAGGAGCCCGCCGAAGTCGTCGTGATGCTGGAGCGTCGGATCGCCTATCTGCACGCGACGATGGAATGGCTGGAAACCCTGCTGGCCGAGCATCGCACCCGGTTTCCGCAGGAGATCAAGAACCCGCGCGACTGGCGCTTCTACCGCAACGTGCTCTTGGCCCGTCGTATCGCGAATTTTCAGGAAGAGGCGGTCTGGAGCCGCGGCGTCATCCACATGCTGAAGGAGGCAATGACCCATGACTGATCTTGCAACATGTCCCCATTCCGTGGATTGGAGCGAATTCCGCCCCTTTGAGCATGACGGCATGACCGAATTCTTCGCCCGCAAACGCGAAGAGGAACCGGTGTTCTTCGACCAAGGCACCGGCTACTGGATCGTCACTCGCCGCGACGACGTGCGCGCGATCTTTGCCGATCCCGACCGATTCTCCGCCGCTAACGTGCACGACCCGCTGACGGCGTATCCGCCAGAGCTTGTCGCATATCTCAAGGAAGAGGGCTTTCGCCGCGACAAGACCCAGGCCAATTGCGACCGGCCCAAACACACCCGCATCCGCCAGGTGGCACAGTCCTTCCTGAACATCCGCCAGTTCAAGACCCGCGAGCCGCAGATCCGCGAGATGGTCGAGGCCGCGGTGAACAAGCTGCGGGGGCGGGGCCGGGTCGATCTGGTCGACGATTTCGCCTATGAGCTGCCCGCCCGGGTGCTGTTTCTGTTGCTGGGCGTGCCGGATATCGACGCGCGCAAGATCAAGGTCTGGGCCGACAGCCGGTTCGACATGATCTCGGGCGATGCCGATTTCGAGGCCAAGATGGAAGCCGGCCGCCAGGTGATGGATTTCTGGAACTACTGCGGCGCCATCATCGCCGACCGCCAGAAAAACCCCGGCGACGATTATCCCAGCCACCTGCTGGCCGCCCATGCCAGGGATCCGGACGCGATCAGCCTGGGCGAGATCCAGAACCTGACCTTCGGCGTGCTGCTGGCCGGACATGAGACCACCACCAACGCCATCGGCAACACCATGCACATGCTGCTGCGCGACCGCGAGGAATGGGACCGGCTGGTCAATGAACCGACACTGGCGCCCGCTTATGTCGAGGAAGGTTTGCGCGCCGGTCCGCCGGTGGTGATCTGGCGCCGCGTCACGACCGAAGAGGTCAAGGTCGGCGATGTCACACTACCCGAGGGCGCGCCGATCATGATGTCGCTCGCCTCGGCCAACCGTGACGAGGCCCACTTCGCCTGTCCGCATGATTTCGAAGGCACCCGCGCCAATGCCCGCGATCACGTCAGCTTTGGCTACGGCATCCACTTCTGCATGGGCGCGCCGCTGGCAAAGCTCGAACTGAAACTGGTGCTGGAACTGCTGTCGCAGGCGTTTCCGAACATGACCCTGGTGCCGGACACCGACCCGCATTGGCAACGCACGATCCTGGTGCGCGGGCCGGGGCGGCTTCTGGTCGATCTCAACGAATAGTCTCACATCCCGTCCTGGCCTTTGAAAACGAGCCGGGCGTTACCGGAGGATACCCTTATGATTACACTTACCTTCATCGAACCATCTGGCGCCAGCCGCTATATCCAGGCAGCCATTGGCGAAAGCATCATGCATGCGGCCACCGCCGCGGGCGTGGCGGGCATTGCCGCGGAATGCGGCGGCGCCTGCATGTGTGCGACCTGCCATTGTCTCGTCGTCGAAGCCCCGGATGCCGGGCTGCCCGAGATGTCCGAGACGGAACGCGACGTGCTGGAATTCACCTCCGACGAGATGCAGGAAACCAGCCGCCTGACCTGTCAGATACCCGTGGCGGACACAATGGACGGTACGGTCTTCAAGGTCGTTGGGCGCTGAGATGGAGGACACGATACCAGGAGTGGTCATTGTCGGCGCGGGACACGGCGGGACGCAGGCCGCGGCCAGCTTGCGTGAAAACGGCTACACGAAACCGGTGACGCTGGTCTCGGCAGACGAGGATTTCCCCTATCACAAGCCGCCGCTTTCCAAGTCCTTCATGAAAACGCCCGACGCCGCACTGCAATCCCTGCGCGGTCCTCGGTTTTTCGAAGAGAACAGCATCGAGACGATGCTGGGCACGTCGGTGACCGCTATCGACTGTGCTGGGCGGCAGGTCACATTGTCGAACGGCGAAACTCTGGATTACGAAGCTCTTGTACTTGCCACCGGAACGGTGGCTCGCAGATTGTCGATCCCCGGGGCGGACCTGGCGGGGGTGCACCACCTGCGTACCGCCCATGACGCCCGTGCGTTGCGCGACGACATTGTCGTCGCCCGACGCGCCGTGATCGTCGGAGGCGGCTTTATCGGGCTCGAGGCGGCAGCGATGCTGGCGGCGCGCGGACTTGAGGTGACCGTCGTCGAAGTCGCAGACCGGCTTATGGGCCGGGCAGCCAGTCCGCAGGTGGCGGCGGCAATCGGCGCGGGTCTTGAAAGTCAGGGCGTGAAAGTTCTGACCGGCACCGGTGTCCAGGCTCTGGTGGGGCAAGATGGCCGGGTGTCATCGGTCCGGTTGTCAGATGGCCAGTCGCTCGACTGCGATCTGGTTCTGGCGGGGATCGGCGCGACCCCCGATATCAGTTTGGCCGAGGCTGCCGGACTTACACTCGACAACGGCATTCGGGTCGATACGAAATTGGCAACGTCGGACCCGGCCATATTCGCCATCGGAGATTGCTGCAATTTTCCCGATTTCGCATCCGGGCGACGCCTGCGGCTGGAGTCGGTTCAGAATGCCACCGATCAGGCCCGTGCGGTTGCAAGCACGCTTTGCGGCAGTGGGGTGTGCTACGGAGCCGTACCGTGGTTCTGGTCCGATATCGGCGCCACCAAACTGCAGATCGCAGGGCTGGCGGAGGGCAGCGACACGACACTTCCCATCACCGATCCCGCGACCGGTGCCTTGCGTGCGGTTTATCACCTAAAGGACGGAATTATCCAGGCGGTCGAAACGCTCAACAGCGCGGGCGAGCACATGTTGGCACGAAAAATCCTGTCGACCGGCAGGACCCCGGACCCCGCTTTGATCGCCGCTGGTGACATCAAGGGGATGAAGGCGTTCGTGATGGGCTAGCGCAGCAAATCGCGACTACGAACCGTCACTCCTTCTTGTCCGAATCCCCGGTTTGCGGCATATGAGCCGGCAGGGCAGGCGATGGCGTCGCCAGCGCGTTGAGCGTATGCCCGATCAACTATCCTGAACGCCGGGGTCTTGCTTTGCCGTAACCGCGGAGAGGGGAGATTGTCCCTTCTCGCGGTGACGCAAAGAGTAGGAGTGTTCCGATGGACCGTCCCGATTTCTACCGTTTTCACCAAGGCGACCGCGTTTTGCCATTCGAGGGTGCCGAATACGATGCCCGGCTGACCGGGTTGCGGGCGCACATGTCCAAGACAGGCGTCGATGCCTGTGTCTTCACCTCGATGCACAATATCGCTTATTATTCCGGCTTTCTGTATTGCGCTTTCGGGCGGCCTTACGGGCTGGTCGTGACAGACACCGAATGCGTTACCATCAGCGCGGGGATCGATGCCGCGCAGCCGTGGCGACGCAGTCACGGCGACAGCATCACCTACACCGACTGGCGGCGAGACAACTACTGGCGGGCGATCCTGTCGGTGACCGGCACCGGCAAGGTCATCGGTTGCGAAGGCGATCACATTTCGCTGGCGCAGAAGGCGCTTCTGGACGCGTTTCTTCAGCCGTCCGGGACCAAGGACATCGCGCCTGCGACCATGCGCCAGCGCATGCACAAATCCGAAGCCGAAATCGCCCTGATCCGTCATGGCGCCCAGGTGGCCGACGTGGGCGGCTATGCGATCAAGGACGCCATCAAGGAAGGTGTGCGCGAGATCGACGTGGCGATGGCCGGGCGCGATGCGATGGAGCTGGAAATTGCCAAGCGGTTCCCGGAGGCGGAATACCGCGACACCTGGGTCTGGTTCCAGTCGGGCATCAATACCGATGGCGCGCATAATCCGGTGACGGGCCGCCGGTTGCAGCGTGGCGATATCCTGTCGCTCAACACCTTTCCGATGATCTCGGGCTATTACACCGCGCTCGAACGTACCATGTTCGTGGGTGAGGTGGACGAGGCGAGCCGGAAGCTCTGGGAGGCCAACGTGGCAGCACATGAATATGGCATGTCGCTGCTCAAGCCGGGTGTTTCCTGCGCCGCGGTCACGCACGCGATCAACAATTTCTTTGCCGAGCGCGACCTGCTGCAATATCGGACCTTTGGCTACGGCCACAGCTTCGGTGTGCTGTCGCACTACTACGGCCGCGAGGCGGGGCTGGAACTGCGCGAAGATATCGACACGGTGATGGAGCCTGGCATGGTGATCTCTATGGAGCCGATGCTGACGATCCCGGAAGGTCAACCCGGGGCAGGGGGCTACCGCGAGCACGACATCCTAATCATAACCGAAGACGGTAACGAGAACATCACCGGCTATCCCTACGGCCCGGGGTTCAACGTCGTCGGCTGATCCCCTACGCCGCGCGGCGCCGGACCCGGTGCCGCGCGGTCATTTCTTGCCGCGCTTTCCGTATGGCGTTTCGCCGAAGCGGGCCTTGAAATGCCGCGCCAGCAGGGAAACATCGTTGAACCCACAGGCAACGGCGATTTCCGTGACGCTCATATCGGTTTCCGCCAGCAGCGAATGTGCCCTGTCCAGCCGGATATTGCGGTAGGTGGTGGCCGGGGATTCGTCCAGAAACAACCTGAAGAGTCGTTCCATCTGGCGGCGTGAGATCTCGGCGTTCTCCGCAGTTCATCCAGTGTCAGGGGGTCTTCGATATGCGCATACATCGACCTGAGCACATGCAGCAGCCTGGCGTTCCTCGAGCTAATGGCTTTTGCGATAGACGAGCGTTGTTCCCGGTCGGGTGAGGCGTCCGGGTTTTTCAGACACATGTCGGCGACCGCGATGGCAAAGTCCCTGCCGTAGTCGTCCGAAATCAATTCGACCATCATTTCGGTCGCCGCCGATCCGCCTCCACAGGTCAGCAGACCTCCATCTTTCTCAAATCGTAAGACCGTATGTCCTTCTGAGGCTGACCTGTGACGGGTGGTTCGCCCTACACTGGCGGCTTTCAACGAGGGTTGCTCGGCGAGCAGAGCCTCAAGCCAGGAGGACGAACCATGCAGGAGAATAGC
>NZ_JAXMOR010000003.1:0-235470 GCF_034669705.1 Marinovum sp. | reverse complement strand
GCGCAGCGGCGCGCCGCGGCTGATCCGCGGCGCCAGATCGACCGGCCCGGGATCGGCGAGATTGGGCCCCCAGGGCACGATCACCGAGCGCTTCGGGTCAAGTCCATAAAGCCCGTCGGCGCCGGATTTCAGCCATTCCGTCGGCCAGAGCAGCAGGTCCATCGCCCGGAACACCCGCCGCTCGACCCCGAGGATCACCGGTTCGAGCAGCCGCGCCGGCCGCAACCGCGCGGCGCGGCCCTCGCGCAGGTCGGAACGGGTGTCGGTGGTGGGGGTGGTGTCGGCGGTATAGACCGAGAACAGCCCCGGCGGCAGCCGCAGCCCGGCCAGCGCCGGAAAGGCATGGGCACAGAACAGCACGTCGTAGCGGCCACGGGTCAGCTGGCCCTGGATCGCCGGCGCGATCAGCCGCGACAGCGCCAGCTGGCTGCGCCAGAGCGCACCGCGGGCCGCGGGCTCTGGCAGGGCCTTGAGCATCCGGCGCAGCGGCTCGAGCCTGCGCCAGCCGGGATCGAGCATGGTGACATCGCCGACATGGCTTTGCAGCGCCTCCACCATGCCCGGCGCACCGCCGGAACATGTCAGCGGATTCTGCGGGGAAAAATCCCACAGACAGGCTATCTTGCGGCGGTCTGGCAAAGGGCTACAGGTATTATCTATGAGGCAATCGGCGACAGGCTGACCAACCGCCCGGCCCTTGGCAAGGGCAAAAGCTGCCGGGCACGACCGCAGGTTGCAAAACAGGTCTTTCCCGAAGCCGTTCCAGGCGGCTAGTCTGCCCAGACGTGCTGAAACGCCGGCCCCAAACCTGCCGCATTCCTGTTCTAGAGTTCGACCGTTGCAACCAAAGACGCGCTGATGCCCAATATTCTGGCCAATCTGATGCTGGCGATCTGGCCAGTGGTGACAGTGATCCTGTTTCGCCGCCTGCCCCTGCCGCAGGCGCTGACGATCTCGTTCGTCACCGGCTTCCTGATCCTGCCGCCGCCGCCCGCGGTCTTCGACTTTCCGCTGCTGCCGCCGCTCGACAAGCATTCGATCCCGGCGCTCAGCGCGCTGATCATGGCCTTCGCGACCTATGGCCTGCGCAAGTCGGTGCTGCCCGATACCGCGCTGGGCAAGCTCTTGATGCTGACCTTCATCCTGTCGCCGATCGCCACCGTGATCACCAATGCCGAGCCGGTGCGCTGGGGCGACGTGCTGCACCTGCCGGGGCTGATGGTGACCGATGCCCTCGCGCTGACCCTGACCCAGATCCTGATCTTCATCCCCTTCGTGCTGGCGCGGCAATACCTGATCGAGGCCGCCTCCCAGCGGCTGGTGCTGGTGGTGCTGATGTGGGCGGGGTTCGTCTACAGCTTCCCGGCGCTGCTCGAGACCCGGCTGTCACCACAGCTCAACATCTGGATCTACGGCTATTTCCAGCATGATTTCGTCCAGACCATGCGGTTCGGCGGCTGGCGGCCTACGGTGTTTCTCTACCACGGCATCTGGCTGTCGTTCTTCGGCATGATGGCGCTGACCGCCGCCGCGGCGCTGTTCAAGTTCGAACGCAAACACTGGCTGCTGTACGGCGCGCTGACGCTCTGGCTCGGGGTCAGCCTGGTGCTCTACAAATCGCTGGGCGCGATGCTCTTTGCCCTGCTGCTGGTGCCGGTGGTGCTGGTCTTCGGGGTGCGCGCGCAGCTCAAGGTGGCGGCGCTGCTGGCGCTTTTGGCCATCGGTTACCCGGTGCTCAAGGGCGTCGACCTGGTGCCCACCGAACGGTTGCTGGCCGGTGCCGCCAGCATCGACCCAGACCGCGCCGCCTCGCTCGATTTCCGCTTCAACAACGAGGACATGCTGCTTGAACGGGCCTATGAAAAGCCGCTGTTCGGCTGGGGCAGCTGGGGTCGCAACCTGATCTACAACGATGTGACAGGCTCGCTCGAGACGATCACCGACGGCCGCTGGATCATCGTCATGGGCAAATACGGCTGGCTGGGGTTTCTGGCGGAATTCGGCCTGCTGGTGCTGCCGATCTTCCTGCTCTGGCGCGAGATGCTGGCCCGCAAGCCCGAGGAGATCTCGCCCTTCATCGGCCCGCTCACCCTGATCCTCGCGGTCAACGCGGTCGAGCTGGTGCCCAATGCCACGCTGACACCTTTGACATGGCTGCTTTCCGGGGCGCTGATGGGCTATGCCGAGACGCTGCGCCGCGAACGGCTGCGGATGCGGGATCAAGTGCTCAAGGCGCGCCAGGCCCGGTCCTGGCTGAAATGGCGCCCATTGATGGAGTGAATGGTATGGTACGACGCCGTGTTCTGGCGATTGCAGAGGCCGCAAACCCGGACTGGGTCTCGGTGCCGCTGGTGGGCTGGTCGCTGGCCCATGCCCTGCGCGAGGTGGCCGATGTGCACCTTGTCACCCATGCCCGCAACCGCGCGGCGGTGCTGGGCGCCGGCTATATCGAGGGGCGCGAGGTCACCTTCATCGACAGCGACCGGCTGGCGCGGCCACTGTGGCGGCTGGGCGAGCTGCTGCGCATGGGCGAGGGCAAGGGCTGGACCATGGTGCAGGCGCTCAACGCGCTGGCCTATCCGCATTTCGAACGGCTGGTCTGGCGCAGCTTCGGGGCCGAGATCGAGGCCGGTGCCTATGACATCGTCCACCGCATCACCCCGCTCAGCCCGACCATCGCCAGCCCGATCGCGGCGCGCTGTGCCCGCGCCGGGGTGCCCTTCGTGCTCGGCCCGCTCAACGGCGGCGTGCCCTGGCCCGAGGGGTTCAACAGCGAACGCCTGCGCGAGCGCGAACTGCTGAGCTACCTGCGCTCGGGGTATCGCTACCTGCCCGGCCACAGCCGCACCCTGCGCCATGCCGCGGCACTCGTCGCAGGCTCGCGACACACCCTGTCGGAGATCCCCGAGCGCTATCGCGACAAGGCGATCTACCTGCCGGAAAACGCCGTCGACCCGTCGCGGTTCTCGCGGCTGTCGCGACCGGGGCCAAAGCCGCTGCGCGCCTGTTTCATCGGTCGCATGGTGCCCTACAAGGGCCCCGACATGCTGCTCGCCGCCGCAGCACCGCTGCTGCAGTCGGGCGCGATGACGCTCGAGATGATTGGCGACGGCCCGATGATGGCCGAGCTGCGCGCGCAGGTGGCCGCAGAGGGCACCGAAGCGGCCGTCACATTTCACGGCTGGCTGCCGCATTCCGAGGTCGAGACCGTCGCCGGGCGCTGCCACATGCTCACCTTCCCCTCGATCCGCGAATTCGGCGGCGGGGTGGTGCTCGAGGCGATGGCGCTGGGGCTGGTGCCGATGATCGTCGATTACGCCGGCCCCGGAGAGCTGGTCACCCCGGACTGCGGCATCAAGGTGCCGATCGGGCCGCGGGCGGCGATCATCAAGGGCTTCCGCACCGCGCTGAAGCAGGTGGCGGCCGATCCCGCCCAGCTCGCGCCCCTGGCCGAGGCGGCGCGGGCGCGGGTCTTCGACCACTTCACCTGGCACGCCAAGGCGCGGCAAATGCGCGAGATCTATGACTGGGCGCTGGAACCGGCCAGTCCGCGGCCCGAGCCGCTGGCGCTCAGACCGCGACCTGCGCCGCGAGCCAGCTGACCAGCAGCGCCATGCTGGCGATGGTGACATAGCCTGCGGCCAGCCAGACCCCGTCGCGCACCATCAGCCCGAAGGCCAGCAACGCCACCGCCAGCGCACCCACCGAGGTGACCATCGGCAAAAGCTCCAGCAACGGCCAGGTCAGCGCCACCCCGAGGATCATCAGCTTGGTCACCAGCGCCATCGGCGGCGCCGTCATCAACCGCAGCCGGCGTTCGCTGCGGGCGTCGACCCAGTCCGCCATCGGCCGCAGCCAGTCGATCGCCCGGGTCAGCCGGTCGCCGGCCACCGCCCGGCGCAGCACGAAGCCCGGCAGCCACAGATGACGCCGCCCGGTCAGCCACTGCACGGTGATCAGCACCACGATCATTGCGCCGATTGTCGGCGTGCCGGGAATGCCCGACAGCGGCGTCACCAACAGCACCGAGACCACCAGTACCAGGGGTGCGAAGGAGCGCTCGCCGATTTCCTGCAGCATGTCGGCGACCGAGATCTCGCCGCCGACATCCGCCTCCGGCGCGATCGCGCTCAGCACCTCGCCGAGGCTGCGCGGCGGCCTCACTTTCCGCCGTCCTGCTCAAGCAGCGCCCGCAGCCCGCTGCGGTAGTCGGGATACTTCAGCGTCACCCCGAGCTCCTGCTTGATGCGGTCGTTGCGCACCCGCTTGCTCTCGGCATAGAAACTGCGCGCCATCGGCGTCATCTCGGCCGTCTCGAAATCCACCGCCTCCGGCACCGGCAGGCCGAGCAGCTCGGCGGCATGGGCGATCACCTCCTGCGGCGGGGCGGGGTCATCGTCGCAGAGGTTGTAGATGCGGCCGGGGTCGGGCCGCGCGATCGAGGCCGCCAGCACCCGGGCAATATCCTCGACGTGGATGCGGCTGAACACCTGCCCCGGCTTGATGATGCGCCGCGCGGTGCCTTGGCGGACCTTGGCAAAAGGGCCGCGCCCCGGCCCGTAGATCCCCGCCAGCCGGAAGATGTGCAGCGGCAGGCCGGGGATTGCCTGCCAGGCCGCCTCGGCCTGCTGCCGCCGCATGCCGCGGCGGGTCGAGGGGGCGAGCCGCGTCTCCTCGTCGACCCAGCCGCCGGCATGATCGCCATAGACGCCGGTGGTCGAGAGATAGCCGACCCAGTCGAACTGCCCGGCGCGCGCCGCGATCTCCGCGCCCAGCGCCGCCAGCACCGGATCGCCGGCCGCGTCCGGCCCGGCCGAGATCAGCAGGTGATCGGCGGCATCGAGCGCCGGCCGCAGGTCTTCGCCGGGAAACAGCCGCGGCTCGACGCCAGCCTCTGCCAGCGCCGCCTGCTTGTCAGGGCTGCGGGTGGTGCCGATCACGCGCCAGCCCTCGGCCAGCAGCAGGGGGTCAAGGGCGCGGGCGCTGTAGCCATGGCCAAAGGAGAGAAGCGTTTTCACCATGGCCGCAAACTGTCCTCAGCCGGCGGCGAAGGCAAGCCTTTCGGCGGCGCGCCGCCCAGCTTTGTCACCCGGGGATGCGGCCCGGCCCGGCCGCGGCTAGGCTCGCGCCATCGTTCACTGACCGAGTCGTCCCGATGCCCCACCTGCCCCGCCGCCTGCTGCTGCTCGGCGCCCTCGCCACGCTTGCCGCCTGCGGCCGCCAACCAGCGCCTGAGCCCGTGCCCCGCGCCTATGATCCGCCGCTGCACCCCAACGAGACGCCGGAGCTGCGCCGGAAAATCAACACATGGGCCGATCACTACCAGATCCCCCGCACGCTGGTACACAGGCTGGCGATCCGCGAGAGCACCCACCGCCCCTGGGCCCGCAACGGACCCTACTGGGGGCTATTGCAGATCCTGCCGCAAACCGCCCGCACCATGGGCTTTCGCGGCAAGCCCTCGGCGCTGCTCGATGCCGACACCAACCTGAAATATGCCGGCAAGTACCTGCGCGGCGCCTGGCTGCTGTCAGACGGCAGCGAAAGCACCGCGATCCAGTGGTACGCACGCGGTTATTACTACGAGGCGAAACGCCGGGGCATGTTGGTGGAAACCGGGCTGCGGCCCGGTTGAGGGGGGCTCTGCCCCCGCCCTGCGGGCGCCCCCGAGGGTATTTTCGAACAGAAGAAGTAACGGATCCTTAACTCTTACCGGGTCTTACTGCATCTGCGGTACAGGCGGAGGCGCCGATGGCCGTAACAGGAGAAGGCCCCCGGAAGAGCGCTCTTCCGGGGGCTGGATCCGCCTGATCTTCTTCTGTTCACAAATACCCTCGGGGGGAGGCCAAGGGCCGGGGGGCAGAGCCCCCCACTGCAAACGGGAGAGCCTTGGCCCTCCCGCTCATGGTGTCGCGCTGCGCCGCGTCTACATCGCGCCGCCGATCGAGAAGAACATGGTCTCGCCGGAGTGGTCATCGACCCCGTCATTGTCGGTCGAGACGAAGATCTCGCCGTCCTCGGTGATCGCCAGACCTTCGACCTTGTCCAGCACATAGCCACCTGTGGCCTTCAGATCCGGGATCAGGTCGCGGATTTCTTCCTTGGCCACCACCGGCAGCTCCCCGCCCAGCGGTGCCGGCTGCATCTCGGACAGAGCGATGCGGTAGATCTTCTTGGTCACCGCGCGGTCGTCATGCTGGTTGTCGCGCTCGACCACATAGACATGATCGCCATGGGCAGTGATCTCCGACAGGCCGACCCAACCGGTCGCAGGTGCCGCCTTTTCATAGAGCACCGCGCCCCAGTCGCCGGTCTCGATGTTGTAGGCCACCAGCTTGACGTGGTTTTCCGGGTCGTCCTTCCATTCGCGCTGCACTGCCATCCAGAGGGTGTCGCCGACCTTGGTGACGCCTTCGAAGCCGAAGCGCTGTTCCACCGCCATCAACGCGGCCGGCAGACCCACTTCCTCGGTGATCTCGCCCGCGGCGTTCACGTGGTAGAGCGCATGCGGGATCACCCGGTCGGTGCGGCCTTCCGAGGCGACCCAGAAGCCGCCCGCGCCGTCCAGCGTGATGCCTTCGAGGTCGAGCTTCTGTGCCGGCTGGCCGGCGCGGGTGATGCGCAGCGCCTGCGTGATCCGCGCCGGGCGCTGAGCCGCGTCGATGGTGAAGATCGTCGGCTGATAGCCGTAGAAGCTGTCGTTGACGGCGTAGATCGTCTTGCCGTCGCCCGCGACCATGCCCGAGATCGCGCCCCAGCCGGTCAGCGGTTCCAGGCCGTCCGAGGTGAGATGCGGATAGTGCGCCGGTCCGTCCTGCAGTTCGAAGAGCATCACATGCGCCCTCGCGCCGCCGTCTTCGATCAGGTCGCTTTCGTTGGCCGAGACCAGCAGGTTGCGCTCGGGAACGGTGACATAGCCTTCCGGACCGACACCCGAGGGCAGCAGCTGTTTCAGCACCGGGGCCGCCGGGTCGGTCACGTCGTAGACGCCGACCACCGAGGCGCGCTCGGCACCGACGAAGACATAGGGCGTGCCGTCGAAGATGTCGAAGGTCACCGACTCGGGCTCGACGCCCTTGGCGTCCGAGCGTTTGTCGGGGTAATGACCGATCTGGATAATCGCCTGCTCGAAGCTGGTGCCGCTCTCGTAGACGACCGTTCCGTCCTTGTGAAAGATCGTCCAGCCGCGCGAACCGCCCTCGTAATCGCCCTCATTGGCAGTGGCAAAGTGGTCGCCGTCGATCCACGCCACCGCGTCGGGCTCGCGCTTGCGGCCCGACTGGCTTTCGGTAAAGAGCAGCGCGCCACGCTCGTCGGTGGCGTCGATGCCCTCCAGGTCGACCGCACCGGCGGAGAAATGGTTCAGCACCTCGCCTGCGCGCGAGACCACGACGATGTGGTTGTTTTCCTGCAGGGTGACGACGATCTCGCCGGCGGCATTGATCGAGACGTATTCCGGCTCGGGGTCGGTGCCCGCCACTTCGGCCAGCCCGGTGAGGTCGACAAAGCGCAGCGAGGCGCAGTCGAGCGCGCCCTCGGTCACGTCCACCAGCGCCAGCGTGCCGGCGGGCATCTGCGGGATCATGCCGTCGTTGAGGTCTTCGTCGCGCTCGTTCTCGATCGCCACGGCGATGAAGGCGCCATCCTTGGCCTTGGCGAGGCTGTCGGGCTGCCCGCCGAGGTCACAGGCGGCAAGTTCGGTTCCGCTGGCGGTGTCGAACGCCTTGATCTGGCCCGAGGGGCTGGTGAAGCTCTCGGAGGTGTTGACGCCGACAAAGGCGGTGCTGCCGATCACCGCCACCGAGGTCGGCTCGCCGCCGACGGCGATATTGCCCAGCGGCTGCGGGTCGGCGGGCGTGGTGATGTCGATCCGGCCGATCACCTTGAGCGGGCTGTCGGTATAGACCAGCGTCATCCCGTCTTCGGTGACGTCGATGATCTCCGGCGAGCTCTCGCGGGTCCGGTCCTCGCCCTCTGCCATATTGGCGATGACCGGGAAGGATGCGATGCGGTTGAAATTCATCTCGGCCATGGCCGTCCCGGCGCTCAGCGCCAGCACGGAGGTCAGACAGATGGTGCGAAAGCCCATTAAACCACTCCTGATAGGACAATGTCCCCGCTCTCCTGCGCCGAAGATGTAACGCTGGAATGACGGAGCCACGACGTCTTGGTGACAAAGCGCACCGGGCTTTCGGCGGCCATTGACCTTCGGTCATCGGGGGGGCTAACTGCCGCCATGAATATCGGTCGCGGTATCGCGCTCAAAATCTCTGCACTCGCCGTGTTTACCGTCATGGCCGTCCTCATCAAGGCAACCTCCGACGCGGTCCCGCCGGGCGAGGCGGTGTTCTTTCGCTCGGCGTTTTCCATACCGGTGATCCTGGTCTGGCTGCTGGCGCGTGGCGAGCTGCGCACCGGGCTGCGCACCGCCAATGTCATGGGTCATGTCTGGCGCGGGGTGATCGGGGTGTCGGCGATGGGGCTGGGCTTTGCCGCGCTGGGCCTGCTGCCGTTGCCCGAGGTGACGGCGATCGGCTTTGCCGCGCCGCTGATGACGGTGATCCTTGCCGCGCTGCTTCTGGGCGAGAAGGTGCGGCTGTTCCGGCTGACCGCGGTGGCGATCGGGCTGATCGGGGTGACCATCATCCTCTGGCCGCGGCTGAGTTTTGACGGCACCGCCGACCGGCTGGCGACCCTCGGCGCCATCCTCGCACTGATCTCGGCCGGGCTGCGGGCGCTGGCGCAGGTGCATATCCGCCGGCTGGTGCAGAGCGAGGACACCGCGGCGGTGGTGTTCTACTTCATGCTCACCGCGACCGGATTTTCGCTGCTGACCCTGCCCTTCGGCTGGACCGTGCCGAGCCCGACCGAGACCGCGATGCTGGTGGCCGCTGGCGTGATCGGCGGCGTCGGGCAGATTCTGGTGACCTCGGCCTATCGTTTCGCGCCGGCCTCGGTGCTGGCGCCGTTCGATTACAGCCAGATGCTGTTTGCGGTGGCGGCGGGCTACCTGCTCTTTGCCGAGATCCCGACTTCGGCGACGCTCTGGGGCTCGCTGGTGGTGATCGCCGCCGGGGTGCTGATCATCTACCGCGAACGCCAGCTCGGCCTCGAACGCGGCAAGGCCCGGTCGAAGATGGGTCACATGGGCTGAGACCTGCGCCGCCCCCGTCCCGGGCCTGACCCGGGGCCTCGTGGCGGAGAGCGAGGCCTCGGACCACATACCAAGGCGCGGCGCATTCTGTGGCAGGCGGGGAGGCCCCGGATCACGTCCGGGGCGGGTGGGTGGATGCACGCACTGGGCGCGCAAGTAGGGTTTCCATAGATGTCGCCCCTGACTCGGGACCTCGTGGCACAAGGCGAGACCCCGGATCACATTCCGAGGCGCGGCGCATTCTGTGGCAAGGGGGCGAGGCCCCGGACCGGGGTCCGGGGCGGGTGTGGAGACGCTCGGGGCGTGTCGGTCGGCCGCTCAGACGTCGGCAGCCTCGCCGACGTTGTCGACACCGCGTTCCTCAAGCAGCGTGGTCAGCCAGTTCGGGTCCATTTCCGGCACCGAACTGAGCAGCAGGTCGGTATAGGGGTGATGCGGCGGGGTGAACATTTCGTCCTTGGGCCCCTGCTCCACCACCTTGCCGTATTGCATCACCACCACCTCGTCGGCGATCGAACGCACCGTCGCCAAGTCGTGGGTGATGAACATATAGGCCAGGTCGAGCTCGTTCTGCAGCCGGTCGAGCAGCTTGAGGATGCCCTCGGCCACCAGCTGGTCAAGCGCCGAGGTGACCTCGTCGCAGATGATGAACGACGGTTCCGCCGCCAGCGCCCGGGCGATGCCGATGCGCTGTTTCTGGCCGCCCGAGAGCTCCGGCGGGTAGCGGTTGTAATATTTCGACGGGTCGAGCTCGATCAGGTCGAGCAGCTCGTCCACCCTATGTTTCAGCGCCGCGCCCGACAGCCCGGAATAGAACTGCGCCGGCCGGCCGATGATCTCTGAGATCCGCACCTTGGGATTGAGCGCGGTATCGGCCATCTGATAGATCATCTGCGCCTGTCGCAGCTGGTCCTTGGAGCGGTCCTGATAGCGCGGCGGCAGCGGCTCGCCCTTGAACAGCACCTGGCCATTCGAGGGCGGCAGCAGACCGGTGATCACCCGCGCGGTGGTCGACTTGCCGGAGCCGCTTTCGCCCACGACCGCCACGGTCATCCCCTTGTAGATGTCAAAGGAGACGTCATCGAGCACCTTCACGCCGCCGGTATAGGAGGCGTCGACGTTCTGCACCGAGATCAGCGGCGTCTCGCCCTTTGGCCGCGGTTTCTGTGGCCGCTCGAAGCTGCGCACCGCCCAGAGCGACTTGGTGTATTCCTCCTGCGGGCTGTCGAGCATCTCCTCGGTCGGCTGCTGTTCGACCTCCTCGCCCTTGAGCAGCACCTTGATGGTATCGGCCATCTGCGCCACCACCGCGAGGTCATGGGTGATGTAGATCGCCGCCGTGTTGAACTGGTCGACGATGTCGCGGATCGCCGCCAGCACCTCGATCTGGGTGGTCACGTCAAGCGCGGTGGTCGGCTCGTCAAAGATGATCAGGTCCGGCCGGCAGGACATCGCCATCGCCGTCATCGCCCGCTGGAGCTGGCCGCCCGAGACCTGGTGCGGATAGCGGAAGCCGATTTCCTTGGGGTTGGGCAGGCGCAGGCGCTCGTAGAGGTCCATCGCGTCTTCCTGCGCCTCCATCCGTTTCTGGATGCGGTAATGCAGCGGCGCCTCGGTGTGCTGGTCGATGATCTTGTGCGCCGGGTTGAACGACGCCGCCGCCGACTGCGCCACATAGGCGATGCGCGAGCCGCGCAGCGCGCGCCGCTCGCCCTCGGTGGCGGTTGTCAGCTCCATGCCGTCGAACTCGATCTTTGAGCCCTCGACGATGCGCGTGCCGTCGCGGGCATAGCCCATGGCGGCGGCGCCGATGGTCGACTTGCCGGCACCGGACTCGCCGATCAGCCCCATCACCTCGCCGCGGTGCAGGGTCAGGTCGACGCCCTTGATGATCGGCACCCAGGTCTCGCCGGTATAGCCCTCGATCTTGAGATCCCTGATCTCGAGCAGAACGGATTTGTCATGCACCATGATTATTGCTCCTTGAGGCCGGAGGACCGGAACAGCATCCAGTCGACGACGAAGTTGACCGCCACGGTCAGCAGGGCGATCGCCGCCGCCGGGATCAGCGGGGTGATGTCACCAAAGGAAATCAGCGTCGCGTTCTCGCGCACCATCGAGCCCCAGTCGGCGGTCGGCGGCTGGATGCCGAGGCCGAGGAAGGACAGGCCCGCCACCAGCAGGAAGACGAAGCAGAATTCGAGCCCGAACTCGGCAATCAGCGGCGCGGTGGAGTTCGGCAGGATCTCCTTGCGGATCAAGTAGCTGTCCTTCTCGCCGCGCAGCTTGGCGGCCTCGATGTAATCCATCACCACCACGTTGCCGGCCACCGCCCGCGTCAGGCGGAACACCCTAGGTGCATAGATGATCGCGACGGCGATGATGATGACATAGACCTGCGGGCCAAAGATCGACAACATCAGCAGGGCAAAGATCAGCGAGGGGATCGACATGATCACATCGGCGAACCGCCCCATGAACTGGTCGAACCAGCCGCCCTTGGTCGCCGCCAGGAGACCCGCGCCGGCCCCCAGCACAAAGGCCGCGATGGTCGCAGAGAGCGCCAGGCCGACCGAGTTGCGCGCGCCGTAGATGATCCGGCTGAACATGTCACGGCCGAGCTGGTCGGCGCCCAGCAGCATGTTTTCATCCGCCGGGGCAAAGGAGGAGGCGATGACCTCGCTCTCGCCGAAAGGCGCGATCCAGGGCGCGAAGATCGCGGCGATGGCATAGGTGAAGATCACGAACATGCCGAAGGCCGCGGTCAGCGGCGCGGTCTTGAGCTCCTTGCCGAGGTTCTTGGGCATCAGCAGCACAAGGAACTCGCGGAAGCTGTAGGAGACCCCGGCGGCAAAGGCCAGCGCCGCCGCCGCGATGGCGATGAAGCGCAGCGCGCCGGTGCCGCCGACGATGCCGAGCACAAAGCTGATCAGGGTCAGCGAGAACAGCAGGATGAAAGGCCCCCGCTTTTCGTAGAACGCCGCCAGACATGATGCGATGATCAGGCAGGCGAAGTAGAGAATGACGAATACGCTCATGATCTCTCTCCCTTACTTCGGATGCCGCAGGCGCGGATTGGTGAGGATGGCGCCCACATCGGCGGCCAGGTTCAGCAGGATGAAGGTCGCGGCAAAGATCAGGCAGCAGGCCTGAACGATCGGGAAATCGCGCTTTGACACCGCGTCGACCAGCGCCTGGCCGATGCCGGGATAGACAAACACCACCTCGACCAGCACCACCCCGGTGATGAGGTAGGCGAGGTTGAGCGCGATGACGTTGATGATCGGCGCCCAGGCGTTGGGCAGCGCGTGTTTCACGATCACCTTCCAGGGCGGCGTGCCCTTGAGCCGCGCCATCTCGATATAGGGGCTGGCCAGCAGGTTGATGATCGCCGCCCGGGTCATCCGCATCATGTGGGCGGTGACCACCAGCACCAGCGTCAGCGCCGGCAGGAAGGTGCGGTAGAGCAGATCGCCGAAATTCATGTCGGCCCGCAGGCTCGAGATCGCCGGGAACATGCCGGTCTTGACCGAGAGATAGAGGATCAGCACGTAGCCGAGGAAGAACTCGGGGCTGGAGATCGAGGTCAGCGTCAGCACGTTGGCCACCCGGTCGAACAGCGTGTTGCGCAGCAGCGCCACGATCACGCCCAGCGTGATGGCAAAGGGCACGGCGATCACCGCGGCATAGGCGGCAAGGAACAGCGTGTTGATGAACCGGTCGGTGATGATCGCGCTGACCCTGTCGCCGCTGACGATGGAATTGCCGAAATCGCCGACGACGGCACCGCCCAGCCATTGGAAATAGCGCACGAAGGCCGGCTGGTTCAGGCCCATCTCCTCGCGCAGCGCGGCAAGGTTCTCGGGCGTGGCGCCCTGGCCCAGAACCGCTTCGGCGATATCGCCGGGCAGCAGTTCGACCATGAAAAAGATGATGATCGAGATGATCAGAAGCGTGATGAGGCCAAAGCCCAGACGCTTCAGGACGAGGCTGAGAATGTCCCCCATTGAGGCTCTCCCTTTGGTTTTTATCCCGCCTGGCCAGCGGGTCTTTGGGCCCTGTCACGGGCCGGGGGGCGGCGGCCCGGGATGTCCGGGCCGCCTGCAGTGATCTGGCTCAGGCGTCGAACCACCAGCGGCTGGCGGCGCGGCAGCCGTCCATTTCCCAAGCGGCCGAAAGCTCGCCCGAGGTCTGCACGTTGGCGCGGCGGCCATAGACGAAGTTGCGGAAGAACGGGATGATCGTGCCGCCATCGTCGCGGGCGATCTCGGCCATCTCGCGATAGATCTCGTTGCGCTTGGCGTCGTCGAGCTCGGATTTGCCCTGCAGCAGCAGCTCGTTGAAGCGCTCGTTGACCCAGTAGCTCTCGTTCCAGGCGGCGTCATCCTTGTAGGCCAGGGTGTACATCACGTCGGGCGTCGGGCGCGCGCCCCAGGCCACGGCGCAGAACGGCTTTTTCAGCCAGACGTCCGAGTAGTAGCCGTCGTTGGGTTCGCGCACGACATTGATGTCGATGCCCGCCGCCTTGGCCTGTTCGGCATAGAGCACGCACATGTCGACCGCGCCAGAAAAGATCGATTCCGCCGAGGACAGGTCGATCCTGAGGTTCTCGTGGCCGGCCTTCTTGAGCAGGGCCTTGGCCTTGTCGGGATCGTAGCTGAGCTGGTCGAGCCCCTCGGGGTAGTAGGGCTGGGCCGGCGAATGGTGGAAGTCATTGCCGGGGGTGCCGGCGCCAAAGGCGATCTTCTCGACGATCTCCTCGCGGTTCATCGCCAGTTTCAGCGCCATGCGCACGTCGACATCGTCATAGGGGGCGGCGTTGCAATGCATCGGCATGGTGATCGCCGAGGCCGAGGGCACGTTTTCGACCACCATCTGCGGATTGCGCTGCATCAGCGCCATGGTCTTGAGGTCGATCGCCGAGACCGCGTCGACATCGCCGGTGACCAGCGCGGTCTGGCGGGCGTTGGGATCGTTGATCGCGATCATCTCGACCGCGTCGAAATAGGCGCCCTCACCGTGCCAGCCGTCGTGGCGCTCGAGCTTGAAGCCGACGCCAAACTCGCCATCGACGATCTTGTAGGGGCCGCAGCCGATGCCGTTGCGCCACTCGATGCCGTCCTCGGAGGCCGGCTGGATGGTCAGGTGATAGTCGGTCATCAGCCAGGGCAGATCAGCATTCGGACCCGACAGCGTGAACACCACGGTCAGATCGTCGGTCTTGGTGATGTCATCGACATCCGCCAGAAGCGCCTTGGCTGCCGAGGTCGAGACCTCGCCGCGGTGGAAGTTCATCGAGGCGATGACGTCATCGGCGGTGACCTTGCGGCCATCGTGGAAGGTGACGTTGTCGCGCAGCTTGAAGGTCCATTCCGAGGCATCCTCGGAGCCCGTCCAGTCCTCGGCCACATCGCCACCGAGGGTCTGGTCGGTGTTGATCATGGTCAGATAGGCGCGGTGGGTATGGGCCAGGAAGATCTGCTGGACCGACAGGTAGGTGCCGGGGTTGTGGGTGTCCGACGAGTTGTTGTCGTGGATCGCGACACGGAAGGTGCCACCCGATTTGGGCTGCGCCCTGGCCTCGGAGGTCCACAGGCCGGTGGCGGCAGCAGCGGTCAGCCCGGCGGCGGCCGAATGGCGCATGAAATCGCGCCGCGACAGGCGGCCGAGGCGGGCCTCCTGCGACAGCCGGTCGATCAGGCTGAGGTCTTTTTTGGTGCGCATGGTCTTTGTCTCCCTGTTGTCATGCGAAGGCCCGCATTTGCGGTGCCGGATGTGTCGTGGCCCCTGTCATCGGGGCGCATCGACCAAAGGTCGTATCTCTCTGACCGCTCAGGCGGCAGGACGGGACGGCCGGTCGCTGCATTCTGGAATGCCCATTGCCATTTACCCTCTTCCTGTTTCCCGGACCGGCATCCGCACAGGCGCGCTCGAACCGGTTTGGCAGCGCCATCCACCGGTGCCGGATGCTCCGTTCTCCCGCGGGAAAACGACAATTCCATCGAAACATGATCGTCGGCTCTAATCTACTCAAAATCGCGAAATCTCTCGCCTTTCTCGCAAACTGGCCTGCGGGCGGACCGGAAAAGAATGTCTTGAAAACGACAGGAATGTCGTTTTCGCATGGCGGAGCGGCGCGCGCAACCGCGCGGCGGGAAATTACCGGAGCCGGCAGGGTCCTTGGATGGAGTGCCACCATTGCAGGCACCCGGGTGTTGCGACGGCCTCAGGACGACGGCAAAACCTTGCCAGAATCCTAACACCGGCACACCCTCGCCCCCGATCGCGCTTTTCCATTTGTCTGCTCTCGCAAAACTGGGCAGAGAGAGGGGTGCTGCAATCAAGACGGGCAAACATGGGAGCCAGAGACATGGTGCGTGTGCTGATCGCCGATGATCACGACCTCCTTCGCGACACGCTCAAGGCGTTTCTCGAGGCCGCGGGCAAGTTCGAGACCGTCACCGTCGCCAACCTGCAGGAGGCCGAGGCCGAGGTGCGCGCCGGCGACGGCTTTGACCTGGTGCTGCTGGATTATTCCATGCCGGGAATGAACGGGCTGGACGGGCTGCTCAGGATGATGGCGCTCGAGGGCGCGCGGCGGGTGGCGATCATCTCGGGCACCGCCAGCCGCGAGGTGGCGGAGGCGGTTCTGGCGCATGGCGCCGCCGGTTTCCTGCCGAAGACGCTGTCCGGCAAATCGCTGGTCAACGCGGTGCGGTTCATGGCGATGGGCGAGCAGTACGCCCCGCTCGACTTCCTGCGCGGCGACAGGACGCCGGTCAGCCACCCGCTGACCGACAAGCTCTCGCCTCGCGAGCGCGACGTGCTGCAGGGGCTGACCCAGGGCAAGACCAACAAGGAAATCGCCCGCGATCTCGCGATCCGCGAGCCGACGGTCAAGCTGCACATGAAGACACTCTATCGCAAGATCGGCGTCTCGAACCGCACCCAGGCGGCGATCGTCGCCAAGGACGCCGGGCTGTTCTGAACACCACCGTTTCTGTGGACAGATCCCGCCTTCGGTGCGACACTTGCCACAGATGCGGAGTATTTCAGGAGGTCCGGCCATGGCAAAACGCGCCGCCACCACGGAGGTACCGCTGGATCGCGACGTGTTCTTTCGCACGTTGCTGCGCAACCTCACCGGCACGCTCGAGGATACCGTCGGGTTGAAACTGGCCGAGGGCTACATCAGTTCGGTCGGCGGTCAGGTCGGCCGCTGGATCGACCGCGAATACCGTCAAGAGATGGGCACCGAGCAGCTGACCCGCGAACAGATCGCCGAGGTCTGCATCGACCTCAAGACCCGCATCGGCGGCGATTTTCACCTGATTGCGGCCGATAAGCACAAGCTCGTTTTCGGCAACCGCCGTTGTCCCTTCGGCGACATGGTGCGCGACCGGCCCTCGCTGTGCATGATGACCTCGAATGTCTTTGGCCGGATCGCCGCCGACAATCTCGGCTATGCCCGGGTGCAACTGGCCGAGACCATCGCCACCGGCCATGCCGGCTGCCGGGTGATCGTGCACCTGACGCCGAGCCGCGCCGAGACCGCCAATGCCCGCGAATACTACCGCATCTCCGAAGAGGACACCGACGCCGGGGGCCGGGATTGAGCGAGACCGATGAAGCCCGCATCGCGCGGCTGGTGCTCGAGGCGCACCCCGCAGCCACGGTCATCGCCGATCCGGCAGACGGGCGGGTGATCCATGCCAATGCCGAGGGCCGGCGGCTGTTTTCGAAAAGCGACGCGCCGCTCGAGAGCCTCTCGGGCTGGTATGGCCGGCGGCAATCGCTGCGCGCGCTGCTGTCGCAGGCCTCGGCCTCGTCGAACTGGACGCCGCTGCGGCTGATGAACGGCCAGCGTGCGGTCCACGGCAGGGCGCGCGGCGTGAGGCGCGACGGCGCCGAGGGCGCTGACGTGCTGATCCTGGCGGACATCGGGGACGAGGAACCCTTTGTCCAGCATGCCAGCCAGCTGCAGCGGCTCAACGACGAGCTGGCCAGCCGGCAGCGGGCCGAGGCGCGGATGAATTTCGCGCTCGAGGCGGCCGGCATCGGGATCTGGGAATTCGATGTCGAGACCAACACCACCTGGCGCTCTGACCGCCATGACGCGATCTTTGGCTACGACACCCGGCTGCCGGACTGGTCGCTCGACAGTTTCATAAGCCATGTGGTCGAGCCCGACCGCGACCGGGTGCGCACCCTGGTGGAAACCGCGATCCGCAAGCACAGGGCCTATCGGGTGCAATGCCAGATCCGGCGCAGCGACGGCGAGATTCGCTGGATCGCCGCCGACGGCGCGCCGCTCACCGGCCCGAACGGCGCGGTCATGCGGCTCAACGGCGTGGTCTCGGACATCACCGAGGCGCGCGAGGCCGAGCTGCGGATCGAGGCGGCGCAGCGGATGGATTCGCTGGGCCAGATGGCCGGCGGGCTGGCACATGACTTTGCCAATATCATCGGCATCGTCCGGCTGCAGGCCGAGGTCGCCAGCCTGACCCGCGACCCCGAGACCGTCTGGGCGCGGCTCGACGCGATCCTGCAGGCCGCCAGCCGCGGCGCCGACCTGGCGGCGCGCACCCTGGCCTTTGCCCGCCGCGAGCCCGGTGTGGCCACCGCGGTGCGGCTGCGGCCGCTGGTCGAGCAGGTGATGGCGCTGACCTTCGGGGAAACCTTTGGCGCGCTCGAGGTCGATACCACGGGCGTCGCCGATCTCTCGGTGTTCTGCGATCCCGGCCAGCTCGAGAACGCCCTGCTCAACCTGACCTTCAACGCCCGCGACGCCATCAAGGCCGCCAGCACCGGCGACCGCATCACCGTCGCGGCGCGGCGGCGGGACGACGAGGGCATGATCGAGATCACCCTGTCCGACAACGGTCCGGGCATGACGCCGCCGGTGCTCGAACGCGCGGCCGATCCGTTCTTTACCACCAAGGAGGGCTCTGGCGGCACCGGTCTCGGCCTGTCCTCGGTGGCGGCCTTCTGCGCGGCGTCGGGCGGCGATTTCGCCATGCGCTCGACCCCCGGTCAGGGCACCTCGGTGGTTCTCATCCTGCCGGAGGCGCGACAGGTGCGGTCGCCCGAGGGCCCCCGCGGCCCCGCCTGGCCCACCGAGGCCCCGCGGCTGCGGCTGCTCCTGGTCGAGGACATGCCGCAGTTTCGCGAGGCGATGCAGTTGATGCTGACGACCCTGGGCCATGAGGTGACCGCCTTCGAGAGCGGCGCCCCGGCGCTGGCGGCGCTGCGCGACGGCCTTGCGGCAGATGTGCTGCTGACCGACGTCATGCTGCCCGGAGAGCGCGACGGCTTTGGCCTGGCGCGACAGGCGAGAGCGCTGCGGCCCGGTCTCGGGGTGGTCTACATGTCGGGCTATGCCGAGGACTCCGAGCGCGCCGGCGCACCGGACGGCCCGTTCCTGCGCAAGCCGGTCGACCTCAAGGACCTGGCCGAGGCGCTGGACCAGGTCACCGCGCGGATGTCGCCGGCATGACCGGATCAGGCGGGATTGGTCCTGGCCAGCAGCGAGTCGATGATCTGGCTGATTTCGCCCAACGAGACCGATTTCGGGATCCGCGCATCAGCGCCGCGCATCCCCTCGGTGACGATCGGCGAGGAAAAGACCGCGGCATTGCCGGTAATCACCACCACCGGCAAGCCGGGATGGGTGCCGTGGATTTCATGGATCAGGCTGATCGCGCCGCCGCCGGGCATCAGCACGTCGAGGAACACGATATCGGGCAGGTCTGCGGCAATCGCGGCCTTGACCTCGGCCCCCGAGGCGACCGTCGTCACGCGGTGCCCCACGGCCTCCAGCGCCACGGCAAAGGCGTCGCGGTAATCGGGGTCGTCATCTGCCAGAAGCACTATCGCCATTTTTACTTGACCAATTGCAATGTCCGCTAAGTTGATAGAGGTTGAACGTTGAAAACACACGCGCTTTTTTTGGCCGGGCCTGCCTGATGGAAGACACCACAAACCGTTCGCCCGACGCGCAGGCCTGCACGGCGATTGTCGCGGTCGGGGCGTCGGCCGGTGGGTTGGAGCCGCTCGAGGCGTTCTTTCAGACCGCACCGACCGACAAGGGCTGGTGCTACGTGGTGTTGCAGCACCTGTCGCCGGACTACCGCTCGGTGATGGACGAGTTGCTGGCGCGTAAATCCGATGCCATCATCCGCCATATCGATGCCGGCATGGCGCTGGTGGCCGATACCATCTACCTCAATCGGCCGAACTCGCTGGTGCGGCTCAGCGACGGTTGCTTTCAGGTCACCGCCTATTCCGACACCGACGCCCTGCCGCATCTGCCGATCGACGCCTTCATCACCTCGCTGGCGGCGGAACGCGGGCTGCCGCGGGCAGCAGTGATCCTGTCGGGTTCGGGCTCTGACGGCGCCAGGGGGGCCGAGGCGCTGCATGCCGCCGGCGGTCACGTGCTGGTGCAATCGCCCAAGGAGGCCAAGTTCTCTTCGATGCCCAAGGCGGCGCTTGCGACCGGCGCAGTCGACCGGATCGAGGATGCCCATGCCCTGCCCACCGCGGTCGCTGCGCTGCTGAGCGAGCTGCCCGAGGGGTCGAACAGCAAGATCACCCGCATCTCCGACCCTTGGCAGGCGATCATGGAGATGATCGAGACCGCCCATCGCATCGATTTCTCGGTCTACAAATCGCCCACCGTGATCCGCCGGATCGAGCGACGCATGGGGCTCAAGGGGATCACCGACATCGAGGCCTACCGCGACCTGCTGGCCAAGAACGACGAGGCGGTCGACGAGCTCTACCAGGACATGCTGATCGGCGTGACCGAGTTCTACCGCGACCCCGACGCCATGGCGAGCCTGTCGCGCAATGCCATCGCGAGGCTGGTCAGCGAGAGCTCGGAGAAGGATGAGATCCGCGTCTGGGTGCCGGCCTGCGCCACTGGTGAAGAGGCCTATACCATCGCCATCGAGATGGCCGAGGCGCTGCGCACCTCCGGGCTGGAGCGGCGCTACCGCATCATCGCCTCGGACGTGCACCGCGGCTCGATCGAGACCGCCGGCAAGGGGATCTATCCCGAGAGCGCGCTGGCCCATGTGGCGCCGGCGATCCGCGAGCGCTATTTCACCGAACACCGCGACGGCATGCAGATCGACCAGACGATCCGCCAGAAGGTGATCTTTTCGGTGCAGAACGCGCTGGCCGATTCGCCCTTCATGCGGCTCGACCTGGTGTCCTGCCGCAACCTGCTGATCTATCTCGACGACGTGGCACAGACGCGTCTGCTGTCGATGTTCCTGTTCGGTCTGCGCAAGGGCGGCTATCTGTTTCTTGGCGCCTCAGAGAGCCTGGGAGAGCTGAAATCAGACTTCGCGGTGATCGATTCGACCTGGCGGCTCTATCGCAAGGAATCCGACCGCCGGGTCTATGACGCGGGCCTGCTGGCCAACCGGATCGGCGCGCCGGTGGGCGTCGACCGGTTCGACATGCCGCGCCAGCGCAAGCAGGCCCGGCCGCCACTGACCAGCATCGACAAGTCTGACCGGCCGCGCACCGACCGCGACAGCCTGCTGCGCGGCTACGACGCGCTGCTCAAGCGCTATGCGCCCTCGTCGATCCTGATCACCGACACCGGACAGGTTCTGACCTGGTTCGGCGCTGCCAGCGCCTATATCGACACGATGAGCGACCTGGCCGAGCGCACCGTCGAGGAAATCGTGCACCCGGCGCTGCATTACGCCATCAACCTCGGCACAGAGCGGCTGCGCCAGGGTGCCGAGCGCGATTTCGAACGCGAGATCAGCATCGATGCCGAAGGGGCCGAGCCGCATGTGGTGATCCTGCGGGTCGAGCCGCTGATGGGCGACAACCGCCGCGGCCGCTTTCTGCTGGTGACCCTGCGTCGCGCCGCCGGCGAGGCCGCCGAAGACGACACCGCCGCGCCGGTGATGCGCGACACCGGCGAGGACGACATTCTTGTCAGCCGCATCCGCGAGCTCGAGCGCGACCTGCGTCTGACCGACGAGAGCCTGCAATATGTCACCGAGCGGCTGGAAACCAGCGGCGAGGAGCTGCAGGCCTCGAACGAGGAGCTGCAGGCTTCGAACGAAGAGCTTCAGGCGGCCAACGAGGAGCTGCAGGCGTCGAACGAGGAACTGCATGCGGTCAACGAGGAGCTGGTCTCGGTCAGCTCGCAACACGAGCGCAAGATCGAGCTGCTGAGCGATCTCAACCGCGACACCGAACTGGCCTTCTCGGCGATGGAGGCCGGCGTGCTGGTGCTGGACGACGAGTTGCGGATCCGGCGCTTTACCAGCCAATGCGCCGACATCCTGAAACTGGTCGAGCACGACATCGGCCGCAAGGTCGGCGAGGTCGGCAGCCGGCTGGGCTTTGTCGATCACGCCGAGCTGGCGCGCGCGGCGGCGCGCAGCGGCGAAACCCAGAGCGTCACCGGCGACTGGCAGGGCGGCCGGCTGACCGCCGATGCCATCCCCACCGAACAAAGCCGCGGCACCGGCGTGGTGCTGGTGTTCCGCCAGGACGGCGCGGGCACGGAGCCGTGACCGGGACCGGCCCGAAGCTGATGATCGGCGTCGGCGCCTCGGCCGGCGGACTGGCTGCGCTGCGGGCCTTTCTGGCCGAGTTTCCAAAGCGTCTGGGCGGGTCGGTGATCGTGCTGCAGCATCTCGACCCCGACCGCGAGAGCCGGCTCACCGCGCTGCTCGACAAGACCACCGCGCTCGAGGTGCGCGAGGCGGCCGAGGGCGAAAGGCTGCGGCCCGATACCATCCACGTCACCCCGCCCGGCACCTATGTCGAGATCGCCGAGGGCGGCCTTCTCAGGCTGGTCCCGCCGCCCGAAGACCGCCTGCACCGCACCCCGATCGACCACCTGTTCCGCCAGATCGCCGAGCGCTTCGGGCCCAACGCCGTGGGGGTGGTGCTCTCGGGCACCGGCAGCGATGCCACCCAGGGCATTCGCGACATCAAGAGCGCCGGCGGCGCGGTGCTGGTGCAGGATCCGGAGGAGGCCGAGTTCGACGGCATGCCGCGCTCGGCGATCAATACCGGGCTGGTCGACCATGTCGCCGCGGCGGCAGCG
This sequence comes from Marinovum sp., assembly GCF_034669705.1. Taxonomy (GTDB): domain Bacteria; phylum Pseudomonadota; class Alphaproteobacteria; order Rhodobacterales; family Rhodobacteraceae; genus Marinovum. The sequence goes on along the minus strand of NZ_JAXMOR010000003.1, from coordinate 213,229 downwards.
CTGCCGCGGACCATCGCCCGGCTGGCGCAGCACGTCAGCGGCACCGAGCCCGAGAGCGCCGGCCAGGGGTTTGCCGAACGCCATCACGCCGAGATCGGCCAGGTGCTGCGCCTCCTCAACGACCGCAACGGTTTTGACTTCAGCGAATACAAGCCCGGCACCGTCGGTCGCCGCATCCGCCGCCGGATGGGGATATCCGATGTCGACAGCCTCGCCGCCTATGTCGAGTTGCTGGAGCGGACCGGCCGCGAGCGCGAACTGCTGGTCAAGGACCTGATGATCGGTGTCACCCGCTTCTTCCGCGATCCCGCGGCGTGGGAAACCATCGCCAAGGAGGCCATCGACCCGGTGCTGTCGGCGATGTCAGACGGCGACACCATCCGCGCCTGGGCCGCCGGCTGTTCCACCGGCGAAGAGGCCTATACCCTTGGCATGATCCTGATGGAGCGCATCCAGCGCACCGGCAAGGACATCCGGCCGCTGATCTTTGCCAGTGACCTCAACCGGGACGCGGTCGAACAGGCCCGCCTGGGCCGTTATCCTGCCTCGGCGGTCGATGATGTTGCCGCCGACCGGGTCGAGACCTGGTTCGAACGGCTGGGCCACGAGGTGCGGGTGCGGCCGCGGCTGCGTGAAAAGCTGGTCTTCGCGGTGCAGAACGCGGTCAGCGACCCGCCGTTCTCGGGGCTCGACCTGATTTCCTGTCGCAACCTGCTGATCTATCTCGAGCCCTCGGCGCAGAAGCGGATCTTCGAGACCTTTCATTTCTCGCTCAAGCCCAACGGGTTCCTGATGCTCGGCCTGTCCGAGGGCGCTGAGCGGGCCGATCCCTGGTTCACCCCGGTCGACAAGCGCAACCGAATCTTTCGCCGCACCGATACCGAGCGCCGGATGCCGACCCGCCCGGCCGGGCGCTGGGCCGGCGGTCCGCGCGCCGCCACCGCCGGTCTGAAAGAAGAGGTCTCCGGCGCCGATCACGTGGTGCGGGCAATGCTGCAGCGCTTCGCGCCGCCGGCGGTGCTGGTCGACCAGAACTTCGAGATCAAACGGATGCACGGCGATCTCAAGGAGGTCTTGGACTTCTCGTCCGGCGCGATGTCCGGCAGCCTGCCGACGCTGCTCGCCCCGCCCTTCCAGACGCCGGCCTGGTCGGCGCTGAGCGCCGCGCGCAATTCCAACCAGCCGAGCGAGGCACCGGTGCTCGGCACAGATCAGAGCGGCGGACCGGGCAAGATCGTGGTCGATCCGCTCGATGGCCGGTCGGGCCGCGAATACCTGGTGTATTTCGTCACCCTCGACCCCGCGGCGACCGTGCCGGGAGCACCGGCCTCGCAGGACGCGCCGAGCTTCGACTACCAAAAGGAGATGGACGCCCTGCGTCACGAGCTGCAATCGGTGATCGAACAGGGCGAGGCCTCGAGCGAGGAGCTGCAGGCCGCCAACGAAGAGGTGCTGAGCGCCAACGAGGAATTGCAAAGCTCGAACGAGGAGCTCGAGACCTCGCGCGAGGAGCTGCAGTCGCTCAACGAGGAGCTGTCGACGATCAACACCGAGCTCGAGGAGAAGGTGCGCGAGCTGGAGGCGACCAACGACGACCTGACCAACCTGATCTCCTCGACCGACATCGCGACGCTGTTTCTTGATACCGACCTGACGATCCGCCGGTTTTCCGCCAGAACCACCGAGTTGGTCGCAATCCGCGATGCCGACGTCGGCCGGCCGATCACCGAGCTGAACTTCAAGGTCGAGGACGAGATGCTGCTGCCCGACGCCCGCCGGGTGCTCGAGTCGCTGGAACCGGCCGAGCGCGAGATCTCCGGCGCCGATTACTCCTACCTGCGCCGCATCGTCCCCTATCGCACCCGCAAGGATCAGATCCAGGGCGTGGTGATCACCTATTCCGACGTCCAGCGGATCCGCGTCGCCTCGGAGCGGCTGGCGGTGCAGGCGGTGCGCCAGGCCAGCATCGCCGAGCTCAGCGAGCTGGCCCTGAGCCCCGGCGCGCTGGACGAGCTGTACGACAGGATCGTCAACGACATCGCCGATCACCTCGAGACCCGGGTGGTCGAGGTCCAGCTCCTGACCCCCGACCGGAGCCAGTTCAGGCTGGTGGCCGGCCGCGGCTGGCCGCGCGGGGTGGCGGGCCACGCGATGTCGGCCAACGATCCCGATCAGCATCTCGGCTTCACCCTCGGACGGCAACAACTGGTCGAGGTCGACGACATCACCGCCGAGCAGCGCTTTGCCGCGACGCAGATCCTCGGCGACACCGGGGTGACCTGCGGTGTCTGCCTCTGCATCGGCACGCCACAGGCGCCGCGCGGCGTGCTCTGTGCCTGGCGCGACGCGGGCTGCAACTTCAACGAAGAGGAACGCAACTATCTGCGCACCGTGGCCAAGATCCTCTGGCTGGCGATCAACCACTCGGAAACCCAGCGCCTGCGCGAACGCGAGACCCAGGCGCTGCAGGACCTGATCGACGGTCTGCCGGTGATGGTGGCTCTGGTCGACGACGGCTTCCGCATCGGCATGTCGAACCGCACGTTCGAGCGCATGGGCCTTGTGGTCGACGAGGTGCGCAATGCCCCGCTCGAGACCGTCTTTGGCACCGCCGCCATCGAGGCGCTGAGGGCCGCCAGCCCCGATGCCCGCGACGGCGCGGTGCGGTTCGAGACCCTGCTGCCGATCCCCGGCCATGGCGAGCGCACCTTCCTGATGCATTGCGCGCCGCGCAACGCCGAGGGCCGCCACGAGGGCTATTACATCGCCGCCATCGACATCGACGAACGCAAGCGCTGGGAAGAGCGCAACAAGGTGATCTCGGCCGAGCTCGACCACCGGGTCAAGAACATCCTGTCGCTGGTCAATACCATTGCCCGGATGACCGGCCGCACCACCGGCAGCTTCCGCGAGTTCCAGTCGGTCTTTGCCGCCCGCATCCAGTCGCTGTCGCGCACCCATTCGGCGCTGGCACAGATGAATTGGGACGGCATCGACTTGAAGCGGCTGGTGCGCGACGAGCTCGAGGCCTATGGCTCCGGCGAATTCAACCAGTATGACACCAAGGGCCCGCCCGTGCAGGTCGGCCCGGCGGCGGCGCAGTCGCTGGCGCTTGCGGTGCACGAGCTGGCGACCAACGCGGCGAAATACGGCGCGCTGTCGCGCCCCGGCGGGCGGCTCGACGTGGCGTGGGACATTGACGAAACCGGCTTGCGGCTTAGGTGGATCGAGAGCGGTTTGACCCTGGTCTCCGAGCCCGAGGCCAAGGGATTTGGCAGCACGGTCATCCGCAGTGCCGTTGAAACGCAACTGGAGGGAAAGATGGACGTCCGTTTCGAACCGTCTGGCGTCGCCTACGAGTTCTCGATCCCGGCCGCGGGACTGACATCGTTTACGGTGCCGACATGACCGGCCGCATCCTTGTGCTTGACGATGATCCGTTGCTGGCACTCGACGTCGGCACGACGCTCGAGGAAGGCGGCTTTGGCCTTTTCGGCCTGTGCCACTCGGTCCGCGAGGCCGAGGCAATGCTGGCCGACGACACCCCGGACGCGGCGGTGCTGGACGTCAACCTCGGTCGCGGCGAGACCAGCCTGCCGGTGGCCCAGCGCCTGCGAGAGCTTGGCGTGCCCTTCGTGTTGCTGAGCGGCTACGAGCCCAGCGCCTTTCCCCCGGAATTGCAGAGTGCGCAGCGGATGGCCAAGCCGTTCCGGCCACAGGAGCTGCTGCGTACGGTGGGCGAGATGCTGGGATAGGCGCTTGGACTGGCCCGCGCCTGTCTGCTTGGTGTGTGTCGTCGGGACTGGCAGTGGACTTGGCGCCGTCTCTCGGCGGATCGACCCTGCCTCGCCCCATCCTGCAAGCAATCTGCTGCGAGGGAAGAGTGGTGCCCAGGAGAGGACTCGAACCTCCACGTCCATACGGACACTAGCACCTGAAGCTAGCGCGTCTACCATTCCGCCACCTGGGCAGGTGTCGTGAGGCAGGCGTTTAAATTGAGCCACAGGGAGTGTCAACGCAGAATCTGAAAGAAATGCGAAACAGCCGGCAGCTTCTTTGCTTGTCACACCACAGGCCCGGTTATATTCCCTGTAAGCATCGAAAAAAGCGAGGCTCCGATGTCCAGACTGGTCACGATCTACGGCGGCTCCGGCTTTGTCGGCCGATATATTGCGCGACAGCTGGCCAAGGAGGGCTGGCGGGTGCGCGTGGCCTGCCGGCGCCCGAACGACGCGACCTACGTGCGGACCTATGGTGTGGTGGGCCAGGTCGAGCCGGTGCTGTGCAACATCCGCGATGACACCAGCGTGCGGCAGGTGATGCAGGGCGCCGAGGCGGTGGTCAACTGCGTCGGCACCTTCGATGCGACCGGCAAGAACAACTTCGACGCGGTGCAGGCCGAGGGCGCCGGCCGGGTGGCGCGGATCGCCGCCGAGAGCGGCGTGGCGCGGATGGTGCAGATCTCGGCGATCGGCGCCAATGCCGAGTCCGAAAGCGACTACCAACGCACCAAGGGCGAGGGCGAAGCTGCAGTGCTCGAACACATGCCGGGCGCGATGATCCTGCGGCCCTCGGTGATTTTCGGCGCCGAGGATGCGTTCTTCAACCGCTTTGCCGGGATGTCCCGCATGGGTCCGATCCTGCCGGTGGTCGGCGGCGACACGAAATTCCAGCCGGTCTACGTCGGTGACGTGGCCGCCGCCGCGGCGCTTGGCGCGGCGGGCAAGGCACCCGGCGGCATCTACGAGCTGGGCGGGCCCGACGTGGCCAGCTTTCGCGACCTGATGCAGGAGATGCTGGCGGTGATCCGTCGGCGCCGGCTGGTGCTCGACATGCCGTTCTGGCTGGCCCGGATCATGGCTAGCGGCCTCGACCTGCTGTCGAAACTGACCTTGGGCCTGTTCGGCAACGGGATCCTGACCCGCGACCAGGTGATCACCCTGCGGCAGGACAACGTCGTCTCGGATGGCGCCCGCGGGCTGGCCGATCTGGGCATTCGCCCGACCTCGACGGAGGCGGTGCTGCCCGATTACCTCTGGCGATTCCGCCCTGCCGGGCAATACGACGCGATCAAGGAATCGGCCGGGCGGCTCGGCAGCAAATAACCGGGCGCCGCGCCTCGCCGGCAGGCGCGTGCCAGCGCCTGCGGCAAGAAGCTGCGCCCTGCCCCCTTGCGCCGGCGGGCTTCAGCGCGTATATCGCCCTTCAACAGCGGCGCGTCGGGCCACACCCGAAGTTCCACCGGATAAGTTCGACGGGCCGCGCGCCCGTTTTTTTGTGCCCGTTCGCCGGGACGAACCCGCAGGACCCCGCATGAGTGATATTCTGTCGAATACCCTGATCGCCAAAGCCGCGATCGACCGCCGTCTGGCCGAGATTATCGGGCCGGTGATTGAGGATATGGGATTTGAGCTGGTCCGCATCCGGCTGATGAGCGGCAAGTCCCAGACGCTGCAGATCATGGCCGAACGCCCCACGGGCGGCATTGAAGTCGACGAATGCGCCGCGATTTCCAACGCCGTCAGTGCCACGCTCGACGTCGAGGACCCGATTCTCGACACCTATACGCTCGAGGTCTCCAGCCCCGGCATCGACCGGCCGCTGACCCGGCTCAAGGATTTCGAGACTTTCGAGGGATATGAGGCCAAACTCGAGACCACCGAGCTGATTGACGGCCGCCGCCGGTTCAAGGGCGTGCTGGCCGGCGTCGAGGGCGACGAGGTGCTGATCAACGTCGACGGCTCCAGCGAAGGTGAAGAGACCGTGACCCTGGGGTTGACCTTCGACTGGCTGAGCGATGCCAAGCTGGTCATGACCGACGAGCTGATCCGCGAAATGCTGCGCCAGCGTAAGGCGGCGGAAGTGGACGAAACCAAGTTTGACGAGATCGAGACCGAAGAAGCGGCGTCTCAAGAGGAGAAAGAATAATGGCAATCACCTCAGCCAACCAACTCGAGCTTTTGCAGACCGCGGAGGCGGTGGCGCGCGAAAAGATGATCGACCCCGGTCTCGTGGTCGAGGCGATGGAGGAATCCCTCGCCCGCGCGGCCAAGAGCCGCTACGGCTCCGAGATGGACATCCGCGTCTCGATCGACCGCCGCACCGGCCGGGCGACTTTTACCCGCGTGCGCACGGTGGTCGAGGAGGAAGAGCTCGAGAACTATCAGGCCGAGATGACCGTCGAACAGGCCAAGCAGTACATGGCCGAGCCCAAGGTCGGTGACCAATACGTCGAGGAAGTGCCGCCGGTGGAAATGGGCCGGATCGCGGCGCAATCGGCCAAGCAGGTGATCCTGCAGAAGGTCCGTGAAGCCGAGCGCGACCGCCAGTTCGAGGAATTCAAGGACCGCGCCGGCACCATCATCAACGGCCAGGTCAAGCGCGAGGAATACGGCAACGTCATCGTCGACGTGGGCCGCGGCGAGGCGATCCTGCGCCGCAACGAGAAGATCGGCCGCGAAAGCTATCGCCCGAACGACCGCATCCGCTGCTACATCAAGGATGTGCGCCGCGAGGCCCGTGGCCCGCAGATCTTCCTCAGCCGCACCGCGCCCGAATTCATGGCCGAGCTGTTCAAGATGGAAGTGCCCGAGATCTACGACGGCATCATCGAGATCAAGGCCGTCGCCCGCGACCCGGGATCGCGCGCCAAGATCGCCGTGATTTCCTATGACGGCTCGATCGACCCGGTCGGCGCCTGCGTCGGTATGCGCGGCAGCCGCGTGCAGGCCGTGGTGAACGAGCTTCAGGGCGAGAAAATCGACATCATCCCATGGAACGAAGACCAGCCTACCTTCCTGGTGAACGCGCTGCAGCCGGCCGAGGTCACCAAGGTGGTGCTCGACGAGGAAGCCGAGCGCATCGAGGTCGTGGTGCCGGAAGAGCAGCTGTCGCTGGCCATCGGCCGTCGCGGCCAGAACGTGCGACTGGCCTCGCAGCTCACCGGTCTCGACATCGACATCATGACCGAGGCCGAAGAATCGGCTCGCCGTCAGAAGGAATTCGAAGAGCGCACGCAGCTGTTCATGGACACGCTCGACCTTGACGAATTCTTTGCCCAGTTGCTGGTCTCGGAAGGCTTCACCAATCTCGAAGAGGTGGCTTATGTCGAACAGGACGAACTGCTGGTGATCGACGGCGTCGACGAAGACACCGCCGCCGAGCTGCAGACCCGGGCCCGCGAACACCTTGAGGCGCAGGCCAAGAAGGCGCTGGAAAACGCCCGCGAACTGGGTGCCGAGGACAGCCTTATTGACTTTGACGGTCTGACACCCCAAATGATCGAGGTTCTCGCCAAGGATGGCATCAAGACCCTCGAGGACTTCGCCACCTGCGCCGATTGGGAACTGGCCGGCGGCTGGACCACGGCAAATGGCGAGCGCATCAAGGACGACGGCCTGCTCGAACCCTTCGAGGTTTCGCTCGAGGAAGCGCAGGCGCTGGTGATGACCGCGCGGGTCGAGCTGGGCTGGGTTGATCCGGCCGATCTGGAAACCGCGGACGACGACAGCGAAGAAGACGGCGACGACGACGCCACTGCCGATGAGGCCGCGCAAGCGACCGAAGAGGCACGGGACTGACCGGTTTCGGAGGCGAGGCGATGACACGCGGCGGCAAGGACAAGGACCGGGACGAGACCGGACCGGAGCGCAAATGCATCGCCACCGGCGAGGTGCTGCCCATGTCGCGGATGATCCGCTTCGTGGTCGGCCCCGAGGGCCAGGCGGTGCCGGACATCCTGGGCAAGCTGCCCGGGCGCGGCATCTGGGTCTCGGCCGAGCGCGCGGCGCTGGAAAAGGCGGTCTCGAAGAAGCTGTTTGCGCGCAGCGCGAAACAGCCGGTCACCGTCCCCGACGGGTTGGTGGCCGAGGTCGAGAAACAAATTGCGCGGCGGGTTGTTGATCTGATTTCGCTCGCACGCAAGGGCGGGCATGCCGTCGCCGGCTATGAACGGGTCAAGGACTGGCTTCAGAAGGAAGAAGCCCGCGTCCTGATCCAGGCCAGCGACGGGTCTGAGCGGGGCAAGACCAAGCTGAGCACCCCCTACGGCGGGTCGTTCATCGGCTGGTTGACCGCAGATGAGTTAGGATTGGCATTCGGCCGACAAACTGTGATACATGGCGCGCTGGCGTCTGGTGGACTCACGGAACGTGTAGTAGAGGAAGCCGCAAGATTGAAAAATCTACGCGCGCAAGACGACGGTGGCAACGGTCGCCGGAAAGGAAAATAGAGCTTTGAGCGATAATGACGGCAAAAAGACCCTTGGTTTACGTGGCGGCTCCCGTCCGGGCAATGTGAAGCAGAGCTTCAGCCATGGGCGGACCAAGAACGTCGTGGTGGAAACCAAACGCAAACGCGTGGTCGTGCCCAAGCCGGGCGGATCCAAACCCGGCTCCGGCGGGGCTGGCGGTGGCGTGGGCGGAGCTGGCAAGCGGCCCGCCGGGATCACTGATGCCGAGATGGAGCGCCGGCTGAAGGCGGTTCAGGCTGCCAAGGCGCGCGAAGTCGAAGAGGCCGCGGCCCGCAAGGCCGACGAGGAGGCGCGCGCAGAAGACCGCGAACGCCGCCGGGCCGAGATGGAGGCCAAGGAGCGCGAACAGCGTGAGGCCGAGGAAAAAGCCAAGGCCAAGGCCGAGGAAGAAGAGCGCAAGCGTCGCGCCGCCGAGGACAAGGCCAAGGCCGCAGCCGCCAAGGCCGCAGCCCCGGCCGCCGAGCCCGATGCGCAACGCGGTGGCGGTGCCAAGCAGGCCCCGGCCAAGAAGCCTGAGCGCGAAACCGATCGTCAGAACAAGGGCAAGGGTGCCCGTGATGGCGGCCGCCGCTCCGGCAAGCTGACCGTGAACCAGGCGCTCACCGGTGGCGAAGGCGGGCGTCAGCGCTCGATGGCCGCGATGAAGCGCAAGCAGGAACGTGCCCGTCAGAAAGCGATGGGCGGTCCGGTCGAACGGGAAAAGGTTGTCCGCGAGGTCAAGCTGCCCGAGGCGATCGTCGTCTCCGAACTGGCCAACCGCATGGCCGAACGCGTGGCCGACGTGGTCAAGGCGCTGATGAACATGGGCATGATGGTCACCCAGAACCAGACCGTTGATGCCGACACTGCCGAGCTGATCATCGAGGAATTCGGTCACAAGTTCGTCCGGGTCTCCGACGCCGACGTCGAGGACGTGATCAAGGAAGTCGAGGACAAGGCGGAAGATCTGCAGGATCGTCCGCCGGTTATCACCATCATGGGCCACGTCGACCACGGCAAGACCTCGCTGCTCGACGCGATTCGCAACACCAAGGTGGTCTCCGGCGAAGCCGGCGGCATCACCCAGCACATCGGTGCCTACCAGGTGGAAACCGACACCGGTGCGGTGCTGTCGTTCCTCGACACGCCGGGCCACGCTGCCTTTACCTCGATGCGCTCTCGCGGCGCGCAGGTGACGGATATCGTCGTGCTCGTGGTGGCCGCAGATGACGCCGTCATGCCGCAGACCATCGAGGCGATTGCCCACGCGAAAGCGGCCAAGGTGCCGATGATCGTGGCGATCAACAAGTGCGACAAGCCCGCCGCCAACCCCGACAAGGTGCGCACCGACCTGCTGCAGCACGAGGTCATCGTCGAGAAGCTCTCGGGTGACGTGCAGGACATCGAAGTGTCGGCGATCACCGGCAAGGGTCTCGACGAGCTGCTCGAAGCCATCGCGCTTCAGGCCGAGATCCTCGAGCTCAAGGCCAACCCCGATCGTGCCGCCCATGGCGCCGTGATCGAGGCCCAGCTCGACGTCGGCCGCGGCCCCGTCGCCACGGTTCTGGTGCAGAACGGCACGCTGAAACAGGGCGATATCTTCGTCGTGGGCGAGCAATGGGGCAAGGTGCGGGCGCTGATCTCGGACACTGGCGAACGGGTCGAAGAGGCCGGGCCGTCGGTGCCGGTCGAGGTGCTCGGCCTGAACGGTACGCCGGAAGCCGGTGACGTGCTCAACGTGGTCTCGACCGAGGCGCAGGCACGCGAAATCGCGGAATACCGCGCCAACGCCGCCAAGGACAAGCGCGCCGCTGCCGGTGCCGCCACCACGCTCGATCAGCTGCTGGCCAAGGCCAAGGAAGACGAGAACGTCGCCGAGCTGCCGATCCTGGTCAAGGCCGACGTGCAGGGCTCTGCCGAGGCCATCGTTCAGGCAATGGAGAAGATCGGCAACGACGAGGTCCGCGTGCGGGTGCTGCACTATGGTGTGGGCGCCATCACCGAGACCGACGTGGGCCTGGCAGAGGCGTCCAACGCGCCGATCCTCGGCTTCAACGTCCGGGCCAATGCCTCGGCGCGGAACTCGGCCAACCAGAAGGGCGTGGAAATCCGCTACTACAGCGTGATCTACGACCTGGTCGACGACGTGAAGGCCGCGGCCTCGGGTCTGCTCTCGGCAGAAGTACGCGAGAACTTCATCGGCTACGCCCAGATCAAGGAGGTCTTCAAGGTCTCCCATGTCGGCAAGGTCGCCGGCTGCCTGGTCACCGAAGGCATCGCGCGTCGCTCTGCCGGTGTGCGCCTGCTGCGCGACGACGTGGTGATCCATGAAGGCACGCTGAAGACGCTCAAGCGCTTCAAGGACGAGGTTGCCGAGGTGCAATCCGGCCAGGAGTGCGGCATGGCCTTCGAGAACTACGACGATGTCCGCCCCGGCGACGTCATCGAGATCTTCGAGCGCACCGAGGTCGAGCGCAAGCTCGACTGATCGGCGCGACATCAGGAATGCGAAAGGGGGCGGAGTGATCTGCCCCCTTTTTTTCGTGTGCTGTGGGCCTTTGGCAACCGCGGTGGCGCGCGGCGGAGAGATGCTCTCGAGGGAGGCGGCGAATCGGGAGGGGGCGAGAGGCCCCGGCCCGGGGGCCGGGGCGTTGGCTGGCTTGGTGCAGGCCTGACGCAGGTCACCAGACAACCGGGAGGCCCCGGCTCGGGGGCCGGGGTGTGGGTTGCCTTGGCGTGGGCCTGACGCGGTTCAAGTGGCACCGATGAGGCGCCGGCGCAACAGGCGTGGTGCGGGCCTGAGGGGGTTCAAAAGCCAACGGGGAGGCCCCGGCGCGGAGGCCGGGGCGGGTGGCGAACCTAAAGCCGGTGGCTCAGAGCCAGTCGCGCAGGATCGGGATCAGCGGCAGGTCGGCCGGCGGCATCGGGTAGTCGCGGAGCCGCGCGGGCTTGACCCAGGCCAGGGTCTGGCCCTCCTGCGCCTGCGGCACACCCTGCCACTTGCGGCAGGCAAAGAGCGGCATCAGCAGGTGAAAGCTGTCGTAGGCGTGGCTGGCAAAGGTCAGCGGCGCCAGGCAGGAGGCCCAGGTGTCGATCCCCAGCTCTTCCTGCAGCTCGCGGATCAGCGCCGCCTCGGGGGTCTCGCCGGGCTCGACCTTGCCACCGGGAAACTCCCAGAGGCCGGCCATGGACTTGCCCTCGGGCCGCTGGGCCAGCAGCACGCGGCCGTCACGGTCGATCAGGGCGACGGCGGAGACGAGGATCACTTTGGTCATGGCAGCGCCTGTGGAGCGGGCGGGAGCGAGGGGCCAGCCGGTCGCACCGCAGGTGCGCCACCGGCCCGGTCGCTTCCCGGAGTTTATCGGGCAGGATGAAGATCAGGAGCGGTAATCGGCGTTGATGTCGATGTAGCCATGGGTCAGGTCGCAGGTCCAAACGCGTTTCTTTCCTGCGCCGATGCCGAGATCGACCGCGATGGCAATGTGCTCGCCCCTCATGTGCGCGGCGGCATCGGCCTCCTTGTAGTCGGGGTGGACCCAGCCGTTTTCCGCCACCAGCGTCTCGCCAAAGCGGATGGTGATGCGGTCGCGATCGGCCTGAGCGCCGCTCTTGCCAATCGCCATCACCACGCGGCCCCAGTTCGCATCCTCGCCGGCGATGGCGGTCTTGACCAGCGGCGAATTGGCGATCGCCATGGCGTGGGTATGGGCCTCGGCATCGCTGGCGGCGCCGGTGACGTCGATCTGGACGAACTTGGTCGCGCCCTCGCCGTCGCGCACCACCTGGTGAGCGAGGTCCATCATCACCTCAAAGAGCGCCTCTTCGAAGGCGGCATTGTCGGCCACATCCACGCCGGACTTGCCGGTCGCGCCGAGCAGCAGCGTGTCGGAGGTCGAGGTGTCGCTGTCGACGGTGATGCAGTTGAAGGTAAGGTCGGTGAGCCGCCCGAGCATCGCCTGCAGCTTGGGCTGGGCGCAGACGGCATCGGTGAAGATATAGACCAGCATCGTCGCCATGTCGGGCGCGATCATGCCGGAGCCCTTGGCGATGCCCGCAATCTGGACCGGTGTGCCGGCGATCTCGACCGTGCGGGCGGCGCCCTTGGGATAGGTGTCGGTGGTCATGATGGCGCGGGCGGCGTCGGGGATGGCGCCCGCCTCCTGCGCGGCGATCAGCCGGTCGATCACGTCGATGATGCGCTCATGCGGCAGCGGCTCGCCGATCACCCCGGTCGAGGAGGTGAAGACGCGGGCTTGCGGCACCCCGGCGGCCTCGGCCAGTGCCCGGGTGATCGCCGAGACCGAGGCTTCGCCGCGCTTGCCGGTGAAGGCGTTGGAATTGCCGGCATTGACGAGGATCGCGGCGCCGGCGTCACTGTCGCCGCCGAGTTTCTCCTGGCAGTCGAGCACCGGCGCCGAGCGGGTGGCGGACCGGGTGAACACCCCTGCCACGGCGCTGCCCGGGGCGAGCAGCGCCAGCATCACGTCCTTGCGGCCCGCATAGCGCACCCCCGCCTCGGCCGAGGCAAAGGTGACGCCGTTGATCACGGGCATCTCGGGGAACTGCGCCGGGGCAAGCGGCGAGACAGGCAGGGGTTTGGCCATCTTATTGTCCGATCAGGTCGATGTTTTTCAGGATCGAGGGGTCGACATCGGCCTTGTCGGTCTTGGTGATCTCGGCGGCTTCGGTCAGACCGTCGAGCACCGCGTCGAGCGCGCCGCTGCGGACCTGCTCCTCAAGCTGCTGGCGCACCTCTTCCATTGCCGGGGCTTCGGCAACGCGGGTCTCGTTGAGCTTGATCACATGCCAGCCGAACTGGGTCTGCACCGGGTCAGAGATATCGCCTGCGCCCATCTCCTTCACCGCCGCCTCGAACTCGGCGACCATCATGCCGGCACCGAACCAGCCGAGCTCGCCGCCGTTGGGGCCCGAGGGGCCCGTCGAGTTTTCCTTGGCCAGCTCGGCGAAATCCTCGCCACCGCGGGCGCGTTCGGCCAGGGCGGCGGCCTTCTCTTCGGTCTCGACCAGGATATGCGAGGCATTGAATTCCATGCCGCGGTTTTCGCCTTCGTAAGTCTCGGCATAGGCATCGGCCAGCGCCGCCTCGGTCACCGCCTCGTCCATCGCGGTCTGGGCGTGTTCGGCGGCGCGCAGGGCGCGTTCCTCGTTGTCGAGCGCCAGGGCGACGCGCTGAGAGACATCCTCGGGGCCGGCCTGCACCAGAAGGGTCTGCTGGATCAGCTGGTCCATGATGCCTTCCCAGAGCACGTCGTCGGGCAGCTGGCGCAGCTGTTCGGGCAGCGAGGCGCGGATCATGATCATGTGGCCGAGGGTGATTTCACTGCCGTTGACCGTGGCGACGACCTGGCTCACATCCATCGGCTCATGCTGTTCGGCAAGGGCGGGGGCGGCCAGACAGGCCATCAGAGCGGCGGTTTTCACGCTTTTCAACATCAACTGTTCCTTCATTCATTGCCGCGCCCGAGGGCGGCGTTGACACTGGTAGGGGCGACCCTTACATCGCTTTTGTCCCGACGGACGCCCCATTCCCGCAAAGGCATATGGGTTGCGCTTCGGACGGGCAAGCCGCGGACACAAAGATGTGCGCATTATTCGACGGAGAGATTATGCTGGGCTTTGGAAAACTCGCCAGATCGGTGTTCGGAACACCGAACGACCGCAAGATCAAGGCGACGCGCCCGCTGGTCGAACAGATCAACGCCCTGGAACCCGAGTTCGAGAAGCTCGGCGACGAGGAAATCAAGGCCAAGACCCAGGCGCTGGCCGAGCGCGCGAAGGCCGGCGAAAGCCTTGATGCGCTGCTGCCGGAGGCTTTTGCCAACTGCCGCGAGGCCGCCAAGCGGGCGCTGGGCCTGCGCGCCTTCGACGTGCAGCTGATGGGCGGCATCTTCCTGCACCAGGGCAATATCGCCGAGATGAAGACCGGCGAGGGCAAGACGCTGGTCGCCACCTTCCCGGCCTATCTGAACGCGCTGACCGGCAAGGGCGTGCATATCGTCACCGTCAACGACTATCTGGCGAAACGTGACGCCGAGTGGATGAGCAAGGTCTATGGCGCGCTGGGGCTGACCACAGGGGTGGTCTACCCCTGGCAGTCAGAGCAGGAAAAGCACGACGCCTACAACTGCGACATCACCTATGCCACCAACAACGAGCTGGGTTTCGACTACCTGCGCGACAACATGAAGTCCGAGCTCAAGGACATGTTCCAGCGCGGCCACAACTTCGCCGTGGTCGATGAGGTCGACAGCATCCTGATCGACGAGGCACGGACGCCGCTGATCATCTCCGGTCCGGCCGAGGACCGCAGCGACCTTTACCAGACCATCGACAAGCTGATCCCGCTGCTGCAGGACGATCACTACACGCTGGACGAAAAGACCCGCAACGTCACCTTTACCGACGACGGCAACGAATACCTCGAGAACCAGCTCAGGGCGCATGACCTGCTGCCAGAGGGCCAGTCGCTCTATGACCCGGAAAGCACCACCGTGGTGCACCACGTCAACCAGGGTCTGCGGGCGCACAAGCTGTTTCTCAAGGACAAGGACTACATCGTCCGCGACAACGAGGTTGTGTTGATCGACGAATTTACCGGCCGGATGATGGCCGGGCGGCGGCTGTCAGACGGGCTGCACCAGGCGATCGAGGCCAAGGAAGGCTGCGAGATCAAGCCCGAGAACGTGACTCTGGCCAGCGTGACCTTCCAGAACTACTTCCGGCTCTATGACAAGCTTGGCGGGATGACCGGCACCGCCGCGACCGAGGCCGCGGAATTCTCCGAGATCTACGGTCTGGGCGTGGTCGAAGTGCCGACCAACAAGCCGATCGAGCGGATCGACGACGATGACAAGGTGTTCCGCTCCAACGACGAGAAGTACAAGGCGATCATCGAAGAGATCAAGAAGTCGCATGACAAGGGCCAGCCGGTCCTCGTCGGCACTACCTCGATCGAGAAATCCGAGATGCTCAGCCGGGCGCTGACCGAGGCCAAGCTGCCGCATAACGTGCTCAACGCGCGCCAGCACGAGCAGGAGGCGCAGATCGTCGCCGACGCCGGCAAGCTGGGCGCGGTGACCATCGCCACCAACATGGCCGGCCGCGGCACCGACATCAAACTGGGCGGCAACGTCGATTTCCAGATCATGGAAGCCATTGCCGCCGACCCCGAGAGCGATCCCGAGGAGATCCGCAAGCGGATCGAAGCCGAGCACGCGGCCGACGAAGAGGCCGTCAAACAGGCCGGCGGGCTCTACGTGCTGGCCACCGAGCGCCACGAAAGCCGCCGCATCGACAACCAGCTGCGCGGTCGCTCGGGCCGACAGGGCGACCCGGGGCGCTCGTCGTTCTTCCTGTCGCTCGATGACGACCTGATGCGAATTTTCGGCTCCGACCGGCTCGACAAGGTGCTCAACACCCTTGGCATGAAGGAAGGCGAGGCGATCGAGCACCCTTGGGTGAACAAGTCGCTGGAACGCGCGCAGGCCAAGGTCGAGGGGCGCAACTTCGACATCCGAAAGCAGCTGCTGAAGTTCGACGACGTGATGAACGACCAGCGCAAGGTGATCTTCAGCCAGCGCCGCGAGATCATGGAAGCCGAGGACCTGTCGGAAATCGTGCAGGACATGCGCCATGAGGTGATCGACGAGCTGGTCGACCAGTACCTGCCGCCGAAATCCTACGCCGACCAGTGGAACGCCGAGGGGCTTCAGGGCGCGGTGATCCAGTATCTCGGTCTTGACCTGCCGATCAAGGATTGGGCCGAGGAAGAGGGCGTCGACCAAGAGGCGGTGCGCGAGCGGCTCGAGGACGAGAGCGACAAGTTCATGGCACAGAAGGCCGCCGCCTTCGGCCCCGAGACCATGCGCAACATCGAGAAACAGGTGCTGCTGCAGACCATTGACGCCAAGTGGCGCGAGCACCTGCTGACGCTCGAGCACCTGCGCTCTGTGGTGGCCTTCCGCGGCTATGCCCAGCGCGATCCGCTCAACGAGTACAAGAACGAGGCCTTCCAGCTGTTCGAATCGATGCTCGAGAGCCTGCGCGAGGATGTCAGCCAGAAGCTGTCGCAGATCCGGCCGATGTCGGAAGAGGAGCAGGCCGCGCTGATGCGCCAGATCCAGCAGCAGCAGGCGGCGCAGAAGAAGCTGGCAGAAGAGGCACAGCCCTCCGGCGAGAACGCCCCGCCGCCGCAGGAGGTTGCCGGCGCCGCGCCGGGATTTGTCGAGGACGACCCCGCGACCTGGGGTACGCCGGGCCGCAACGAGCCCTGCCCCTGCGGCTCCGGCAAGAAGTTCAAGCATTGCCACGGCCAGGTCTGACGCCTGAACATTGATGCGAACGGGCCCGGCACAGCGCCGGGCCCGTTGCGTTTTGGGCCCCGGCCCGCCGTCAGGCCGCCTGCTCGGGACCAGCGCTGAATCCGGGGCACAGTCGTCCGACGCCGCCGTCAATTGTGTCTGAATTACGGACAATCCTCGGCAACCGGCCAAAAGACTCCGCCAAGCCGCCCAATCTCCGCCCCCTTCGCCAGCGATACCTGAGCCCAGCAAAAGCCCGATGCGGGCAAGGAGGCAGAGATGAAATTTCCGGTTGGAAAACTTTCGTTGGGCAAACTCTCGATCGGCCGTGCACGCAAAGGCACGGACGCGGCACCCCAGGCAGCCGCCCCTGCCGCACCCGAAGCTCCTGAGGCCCCGGCCAAGGTCAAATTCGCCCACGCCAAGGGCAAGTTTGCCCTGCCCAAGGGCAAGTTCGCCCTGCCCAAAGGCAAGCTGGCCCTGCCCCGGAGCATTCCGATCAACCGGTCGACGGTGGCGCTTGGCAGTGGCGTGATCATCTTCTCGGTGGGCTTCGTGCTGCAGAACTTCGGCACCCATCCCGCCGGATCGCTCAGCGCCGCACAGCCAAGCCCCAGCCTGCAGGACAGCTTCGCCGGGGGCATGGATCTCGAGGCGATCACACCGACCTCGGCCAGCATCCTGCCGATGGACCGCCCGCTGCCGCCGTTGCCACGAGACGCCGTGGCGGCCCAGGTTGCCGACACTCTCCCCGCCGACACCGACACCGGCGCGCTGGCCGCGCTCGAGGACACCGCCGTCCCGGCACCGCTGTCCCCGGCCCCGGTGGCCGGCCCGACGCCCGCGGCCCGACAGGCGCAAAGCGTGCCCGCCTTGCCCTGCGAGATCACCATGACCGCCGATCCGGCCCCGGCCGCGATGGTCGACCTGAGGGTCGAGGCCGCCTGCCTGCCGGATGCGCGCTTTACCCTGCATCACAACGGCATGATGTTCCACGCCCTCACCGATGACGACGGCCGGACCAGCCTGCGCGTCCCGGCGCTGGCCCGCAACGCGGTCTTCATCGCCTCGTTCGACAATTCCGAGGGCGCTGTGGCGCAGATCGACGTGCCGACGCTCGAGTTCTACGATCGCGCCGTCGCCCAGTGGCGCGGCCACGCCGGGCTTGGCCTGCATGCGCTGGAATTCGACGCCGGCTACTTCGGCGCCGGCCATGTGCATTCCGCCAGCCCCAGCGACATGAGCGCCGCCGCCAGCGGCACCTCAGGCTTCCTCACCCGCTTTGGCGAGAATGCCGGCGCCGATGCGCTGATGGCCGAGGTCTATACCTTCCCCTCGCGCACCTCGAATGCCTCAGGCCGCATCGGCCTGTCGGTCGAGGCCGAGGTGACGGCAGCCAACTGCGGCAAGGAGATCGACGCCCAGACCCTGCAGCTCAAGCCCGGCGCACAGCTCCGCACCCAGGACGTGACGCTCTATATGCCGGCCTGCGACGCCAGCGGAGACTTTCTGGTGTTGAAAAATCTCTTCGAAGACCTGAAAGTCGCGGCCAACTGATCGCGACCGGAAGGCCTGGCCTGAATGAACAAGATGCGTGCGGCGTTCTGCGCCGCACTTTTCCTTTTTGCCGCCCTTCAGCCGTCGCTGGCGCGGGCGCAGGACGTGGTCCTCACCTCGCTCGATGGCGCGGTCGAGATCGAAGGCACGCTGAGGGGCTTCGACGGCGAATTCTACCGGCTCGACACGATCTATGGCGAGATCACCATCGATGCCTCCGGCGTGCAATGCGCCGGCCCCGGCTGCCCCAACCTCGAGGCCTTCGTGGCCGAGATGCGGGTCTCTGGCGCGACCACCATGGGCCGGGTGCTGATGCCGGCGCTGATCGAGGCCTTCGCCCTGCGCAACGCCCTGGTGGCCACCCGCCACGACACCGGCGAGAACCGCTTTGTCTATGCGCTGGCCGACCGCGAGACCGGGGTCGAGACGGCGCTGTTCAGCTTTCACACCACCAGCACCGACGAGGGCTTTGCCGATCTTCTGGCCGATGACAGTGACATCGTCATGTCCCTGCGCGAGGTCCGCGCCTCCGAGGTGCGCGCCGCGCGCGAGGCGGGGCTCGGCGATCTGACCGGGCCGCATCGCTCGCGCGTGCTGGCGCTTGATGCGATGGTGCCGATCGTCTCGCCGCGCAACCCGCTGGGCGCGATCAGCCCGGCCCAGCTGGCGCGGGTGTTCAGCGGCGAGATCTCGAACTGGCTGCAGATGGGTGGTCCGGACGCGCCAGTGGTGCTGCATCTGCCAGAGGCGACCTCGGGCCTGGCGCAATCGGTGCAGGACAAGCTGATGGCCCCGGCCCGCGCCGACCTGGCCACCGCGGTAGAGCGCCACGCCGACAACGCCAGCCTGTCCGAGGCGGTGGCCGGCGACGTACTGGCGATCGGCATCACCAGCTTTTCCGAAATCGGCAATGCCAAACCGGTGATGCTGACCGGCCGTTGCGGCTTCCAGCTGCGCGCCTCGCGGCTGGCGATCAAGACCGAGGACTATCCGCTGACCGCGCCGATGTTCCTCTACCTGCCGGCCCGCCGCCTGCCCAAGCTGGCCCGCGATTTCCTCACCTTCACCCGCTCGGACCCGGCGCAGATCGTGATCCGCCGCGCCGGTTTCGTCGACCAGTCGCCGGAAGAGGTGGCGATCAACGCCCAGGGCGACCGGTTTGCCAACGCGATCACCGCCGCCGGCGAGGAAACCTCGCTGGACGAGCTGAAGCGGCTGGTGGGCACGCTTGGCACCCGCCATCGGCTGTCCACCTCGTTCCGGTTCCGCGCCGGCTCGACCCTGCTCGACGCGCAGTCGCTGTCCAACGTGCAACAGCTGGCGCGCGCCTTGGAGGCCGGCAAGTATGACGCCCGCTCGATCCTCTTCGTCGGGTTTTCTGACGGTCAGGGCGCGGCGCAGGCCAACCGCGCCATCGCCGCCCGCCGCGCCGAAGCCGTGCGCGATGCGGTGCTGACCGCGGCCGAGACCGCCAATTTCGATCAGGTGCATGTCGGCACCGAGGCCTTTGGCGAGGCCTTGCCGCTGGCCTGCGACGAGACCGCCTGGGGCCGTCAGGCCAACCGGCGGGTCGAGGTCTGGGTACGGTGAGAGGCGTGCTCTGAGGCCTGCGGCCCAGGGGTCATTCCACTCTCGCAAATTCCTCAGACCCGCCACCGAACCAGACCCCGACAGAGCTGCGCGGCACCGGGCCGCGGTACGGCGATCCAACATCCGTGGCTGCCACTTTATCCAAGCAAACTCCGTGAAACATCAAACCGGCACGCTCCCGGCTGCCAAATCGCCGGGCCTGGGGCGGCGTCATGCCAGAGGCATGCCTTCGGCATGACGATGCGCGGCGGGCCTGCAGCCCGCTGTTAACGCGCATGGCACTCCGACGCAGACCACGCACCGCGCCCCGGCCCCCGCGCCGGGACCTCTCCCCCCGGATCGCACCCACAGACCCCGCGCAAACCGCCTTGCCGCCAAGGGACCTCTTGCCGCCTCAGCCCACCCATGGCACCGTTGCGCCAAAGCGACCGGAGGCACGGCCCATGGCCACCAAGACCAAAGCCAAAGACGACACCACGCATCTGCCACAGACCTATGAGCCGAGAAATCCCGGCATGGCGCTCGATCTCGACTGGGTTCTCGGCGTCCACGCCAACCGCTCGGCGATCGAGCGCCGTGCCGCCACCCTGCCCGGCCGGCGCAGCGTCAAGAAGGACCACCAGGCCGCCTGGCTCTGCCGCGCGATCTCCTGCATCGACCTGACCACCCTCGCCGGCGACGACACCGAGGGCAGGGTCCGCAGGCTCTGCGCCAAGGCGCGCCAGCCGGTGCGCGCCGACCTGCTGCAGGAGCTCGGCATGGAGGGGCTGACCACCGGCGCGGTCTGCGTCTATCACGACATGGTGCCTACTGCCGTGCAGGCGCTCGAAGGCACCCATATCCCTGTTGCCGCCGTCTCCACCGGCTTTCCCGCCGGACTCTCGCCGTTCAACCTGCGGGTCGCCGAGATCCACGCCAGCGTCGAGGCCGGCGCCCGCGAGATCGATATCGTGATCTCCCGCCGCCACGTGCTCACCGGCAATTGGCAGGCGCTCTACGACGAAATGCGTGCCTTCCGCGCCGCCTGCGGCGAGGCGCATGTCAAGGCGATCCTCGCCACCGGCGAGCTCGGCACCCTCAAGAACGTCGCCCGCGCCTCACTGGTCTGCATGATGGCCGGCGCCGATTTCATCAAGACCTCGACCGGCAAGGAAAGCGTCAACGCCACCCTGCCCGTCAGCCTGGTGATGATCCGGGCGATCCGAGACTATCACCAGCGCACCGGCTTCCGCGTCGGCTACAAGCCGGCGGGCGGAATTTCCAAGGCCAAGGATTCGCTCACCTACCTGGCGCTGATGAAAGACGAGCTGGGCGACAGGTGGCTGCAGCCCGACATGTTCCGCTTCGGTGCCTCCTCGCTCCTGGGCGATATCGAACGCCAGCTCGAGCACCACGTGACCGGCCGCTACTCGGCCAGCCACCGCCACGCGATCGGCTAGGCGGATGCAGCTTTCTCCGGAAATGGCGGCCTTCGCGCTCTTTGCCATGCTGGTGATGGGCAGCGCGCAGTGGCGCCGCAGCCGCCTCCGGCGGGCGATCCGCGATCTGCCGACCCGGGCGCAGCGCCAGCTTGGGCCCGAGCCGCTCTACCAGCCGCCGCCGGACCAAGAGCTGCCCGAGGACCTGCGCCGCTACGCCGCCCTGCACCGCCGCACCCGTCTGGTGCAGCTGGGCGTCTGGGCGCTGGCGTTTCTCTGGCTGGGCTACACCCTCTATTCTGTTCTGAAAGGAACGCCGCAATGACCGTGAAAGAGATCTTCGAGACCATGGACTACGGCCCCGCCCCCGAAAGCGCCGCTGACGCCCTGGCCTGGATCGTCGACCAGGGCAGCCGCTTCGGCCTCTACATCAATGGCGACTGGACCGCCGCCCGCGGCGAGTTCCACTCGAAGAACCCCGCCAACGGCGAGACCCTGGCCGACCTGACCCAGGCGATCCCGTCGGAGATCGACGACGCCGCCGCCGCCGCCCGCGCCGCGCAGCCCGGCTGGGCCGGTCTCGGCGGGCATGGCCGGGCGAAATACCTCTATGCCATCGCCCGCCTGCTGCAGAAGCATGCGCGGCTCTTCGCCGTGCTCGAGACCCTCGACAACGGCAAGCCGATCCGCGAGAGCCGCGACATCGACATACCGCTGGCGCAGCGGCACTTCTACTACCACGCCGGCATGGCGCAGCTGATGGAGTCCGAGCTGGCCGGCCGCGAGGCGCATGGTGTCTGCGGCCAGGTGATCCCGTGGAACTTCCCGCTGCTGATGCTTGCGTGGAAGATCGCGCCGGCGCTGGCGGCCGGCAACACGGTGGTTCTGAAACCGGCGGAATACACCTCGCTGACAGCCCTCCTCTTTGCCGATATCTGTTCGCAAGCCGGCCTGCCCAAAGGCGTGGTCAACATCCTCACCGGTGACGGCGAGGTCGGTGAGGCGATCGTCACCCATCCCGGCATCGACAAGGTGGCCTTTACCGGCTCCACCCCGGTGGGCCGGGCAATCCGCACCGCCACCGCAGGCTCCGGCAAGGCGCTGACACTCGAACTTGGTGGCAAGTCGCCCTACATCGTCTTCGAGGATGCCGATATCGACTCTGCCGTCGAAGGGCTGGTGGATGCAATCTGGTTCAACCAGGGCCAGGTCTGCTGCGCCGGCTCGCGTCTGATCGTGCAGGAGGGCATCGCCGAGACCTTCCATGAGCGGCTCCGCGCCCGGATGGACCGGCTGCGCATGGGCAACCCGCTCGACAAATGCATCGATGTCGGCGCCATCGTCGACCCGGTGCAGCTGCAGACCATCTCGCAGATGGTCGATGGCAACACCGCCGGCGAGACCTACCGCGCCAATGTCACGCTGCCGGCCGAGGGCTGTTTCTACCCGCCGACGCTGATCACCGGGCTGCATCCCTCTGATACGCTGATGCAGGAAGAGATCTTCGGCCCGGTGCTGGTCGGCACCACCTTCCGCACCCCCGCCGAGGCGGTGCAGATCGCCAACAACACCCGCTATGGCCTCGCCGCGACGCTCTGGAGCGAGAACATCAACGTCGCGCTCGACATCGCGCCCAAGCTCGCCGCCGGGGTGGTCTGGATCAACGGCACCAACATGTTCGACGCCGCCGCGGGCTTTGGCGGGGTGCGCGAAAGCGGCTTTGGCCGCGAAGGCGGCTGGGAAGGCATGAGCGCCTATACAAGGCCCGCCGCCCAGGGCGAAAGGCTGGACAAGCTGGAGCCCTTCAAGGGCGACCAAGGCCCGAGCGGTCCGCTCGACCGCACCGCCAAGCTCTATGTCGGCGGCAAGCAGGCGCGCCCCGACGGCGGCTATTCGCGGGGCGTCTACGGCCCCGAGGGCGCACTCTTGGGCCATGTCAGCCTCGCCAACCGCAAGGACGTGAGAAACGCCGTCGAAGCCGCCCGCGGCGCGGCCACCTGGGGCGCGACCACCGGCCATCTCAGGGCGCAGATCCTCTATTACGTTGCCGAGAACCTCTCGGCCCGGGCCGATGAATTCGCCGCCCGCATCGAGGCGCTGACCGGCCGCAAGGACGGCGCGAAGGAGGTGCAGGCGTCGATCAGCCGGCTCTTCACCTACGGCGCCTGGGCCGACAAGTTCGACGGCCAGGTGCACAACGTGCCGATGCGCGCCGTGGCGCTGGCAATGCGCGAGCCGATCGGCGTGATCGGCGCACTCTGCGATGACGCGCTGCCCTTGCTGGGGCTGGTCTCGGTGATGGGGCCGGCGATGGCGATGGGCAACCGCACGGTGCTGGTGGCGTCAGAGGCCTATCCCCTGGCCGCGACCGATTTCTATCAGGTGCTGGAGACCTCAGACCTGCCGGCCGGCGTGGTCAACATCCTGACCGGCACGCATGGCGAACTGGCCGGCACCCTGGCCCAGCACATGGATGTCGACGCGGTCTGGAGCTTTTCCTCGAGTGACCTTTCGACCGAGATCGAACGCGGCGCGGCGGCCAACCTCAAACGCACATGGGTCAACAACGGCCGCTCCCGCGATTGGTACGGCGCAGAGGGTGAAGGCCGCGCCTTCCTCGATGCCGCGACGGAGGTCAAGAACGTCTGGGTGCCCTACGGCGCCTGACGCACCCCTGAGGGGCGGTGGGTTGCAAACCCACCCTACAAGGCTGCAACCCGCCGCCGCCCGTCAACCAGAAACGCAGTCTCCCCCGTTCATCTTGCCAGATAAACCTCCGGGGGAGGCCGCAGGCCGGGGGCAGAGCCCCCACACCGCCGCCGCAACGACCACCAACCACGGCGCTGTGACCACTGCCGCCCCCTACCGCGCTACCATTCCAGCACCACCTTGCCGCTGTTACCCGACCGCATCGCCGCAAACCCCTGTTCGAAGTCGCCGGCCTTGAAGCGATGGGTGATCACCCCGCGCACGTCGAGCCCGTTCTCCAGCATCGCGATCATCTTGTACCAGGTCTCGAAGATCTCGCGCCCGTAGACGCCTTTCAGCGTGATCGCCTTGAACACGATGCGCGACCAGTCCACCGGCGACTTGCCGGGCGGAATGCCCAGCAAAGCGATCCGGCCGCCCATCACCAGCGCCTCGACCATCTGGTCGAGCGCCTGCTGGTTGCCAGACATCTCGAGGCCGACGTCGAAGCCTTCCTTCATCTTCAGCCCGGCGACCACGTCCTGCAACGCCTGTTTTGCCACGTTCACCGTCACCACGTCGGCGACCTTTTCCGCCAGCGCCAGCCGGTCGGGGTTCACGTCGGTGATCACCACGTGGCGCGCGCCCACATGCCGGGCCACCGCGGCCGCCATGATGCCGATCGGCCCGGCGCCGGTGATCAGCACGTCCTCTCCCACCAGGTCGAACGACAGCGCGGTGTGCACGGCGTTGCCCAGCGGATCGAGGATGGCGCCGATCTCGTCGTCGATCTCGTCGGGCAGCGGCACCACGTTGAAGGCCGGCAAGCGCAGGTATTGCGCGAAAGCCCCCTGTTCATTGACGCCGATGCCGCGGGTTTCGGGGTCGAGGTGGAATTTGCCGGCGCGGGACTGCCGCGAATGCTTGCCGATCAGGTGACCCTCGCCAGAACAGCGCTGGCCGATCTTCAGGTCCTCGACGCGGGCGCCGATCTCGACGATCTCGCCGGCAAACTCATGCCCGGTGACCAGCGGCACCGGCACGGTCTTCTGCGCCCAGTCGTCCCAGTTCCAGATATGCACGTCGGTGCCGCAGATGCCGGTCTTGTTGACCTTGATCAGCACGTCCTCGGGGCCGATCTCCGGCACCGGCACATCCTGCATCCAGAGCCCCTCGCGCGCCTCGGCCTTCACCAGCGCCTTCATGTCGTTTCTCATGCCAGCACCCCCAGCGCCTTGCCGGCGCGCTCAAAGGCGTCGAGCGCCTCGTCCAGATCGGCGCGGGTCAGCGCCGCGTTCATCTGCGTGCGGATCCGCGCCTCGCCGCGCGGCACCACCGGAAAGAAGAAGCCCGAGACATACACGCCCTCGTCAAACAGTTTCGCTGCCATCTCCTGTGCCAGTGTCGCCTCGCCCAGCATCACCGGTACGATCGGATGATCGCCGGGCAAGAGGTCGAAGCCCAACCGTTCCAGCCCCTTGCGCCAATAGGCGGTGTTCTCGAACAGCCGGGCGCGCAGGTCGTCGCCCTGATCCACCAGGTCCAGCGCGGTGATCCCGGCCGCGACCACCGCCGGCGGCAGGGAGTTGGAGAAGAGGTAGGGCCGGCCGCGCTGGCGCAGCAGGTCGACCACCGGTTGCGCCGCCGCCACATAGCCGCCGATCGCCCCGCCCAGCGCCTTGCCCAGCGTGCCGGTGAGGATATCGGCAGAGACCCCGGCATGCGCCGGGGTGCCGGCGCCCCTGGGGCCCATGAAGCCCGTCGCATGGCAGTCGTCGACCATCAGCACCGCGTCATAGCGGTCGGCCAGCGCCCGGATCTCGCCCAGGTTCGCCAGATAGCCATCCATCGAAAAGACGCCGTCGGTGGCAATCATCACATGCCGCGCGCCGCCCTCGCGGGCCTCTTTCAGCTTGGACTCGAGGTCCGCCATGTCGGAATTGGCGTAGCGAAAGCGCCGCGCCTTCGACAGGCGGATGCCGTCGATGATGCTGGCGTGGTTGAGCGCGTCGGAGATCACCGCGTCCTCCGGCCCCAGCAGCGGCTCGAAGACCGCGCCATTGGCATCGAAACAGGCCGCGAAAAGGATCGCGTCATCCATGCCGAGGAATTCTGCCAGCTTCTGCTCCAACTGGCGATGCAGGTCCTGCGTGCCGCAGATGAAGCGCACCGAGGCCATGCCGTAGCCGTGGCTGTCGAGCGCGTCCTTGGCCGCCGCGATCAGCGCCGGATGATCGGCCAGTCCGAGGTAGTTGTTGGCGCAGAGGTTGATCATCTCGCGCCCGCCCACCTGCATTCGGGCACCCTGAGGCCCGGTGATCGGCCGTTCGGTCTTTTTCAGCCCGTCGGCCTCGATCTGGTCGAGCGTGTCGGTAAGATGTTCGAGAAATGCCTGCGCCATGGTGCGACTCCTTTCGTCGCCCCTTTCTAGCACAACAGACGCCAATCCGAAATAGCGGATTTACGGGTTAACGGATTATGTCCATTATAACAGACGCCGTAGGGTGGGTTTGCAACCCACCGCTCCTGCAACTGCGCCCCGCGCCAGGGTGGGTTGCACCCCCACCCTACCCGGCGTCCTGCACCACCAGGAACACCTGTGCCTCGCCCGCGACCGCGCGGATGCAGTGCCGCAAATCGGCGGCGTAACGCGCGCTGTCGCCGCCCTCGAGCCGCGCCACCGCCTCTTCAGACGCGATTTCCACCGTGCCGGCGATCACGCTGACGATCTCCACCGTGCCGCGCTTGTGCGGCTGACTGTCGAGCCGCCCGCCGGCCTCGAACCGCAGCTCGTAGAGCTCGTTGCGCCCGGCCTCTTCCGGCGGCGAGAGGATGCGGATCCGGCAGCCCTCGCCCATGTTGTCGATCGTCGGGATCTGGTCGGCGCGCAGCACCTCGATGCGGTTGACCTGCGCCTCCTTCTCGAGCAGCCCGGCGAAATCCACCTGCAGCGCCCGGGTCAGGTTCCACAGGGTGGCAATGGTGGGCGAGCTCTCGCCGCGCTCGATCTGGCTCACCATCGAGCGCGACACGCCCGAGAGCTTCGACACCGCGTCGAGCGACAGGCCCTGCGCCCGCCGGGCCTCTTTCAGCCGCGCGGGCAGCAGTGCCAGAATATCGTCTGATGTATCCGTCATGGCGGAATAGTGACGCGGCAGCCCGGGCAGATCAAGCGCGATCCGTGACCCCACGTTCTGCTGACAAGAGCCGCGGCGCCCGACATACTCCGGCCAGACCCGAACGGAGGAACTCCCATGTCTGAAGATATCGTCATTCTCGGCGGCGCCCGCACCGCCATCGGCACCTTCGGCGGCGCGCTGGCCGGCACCCCGCCGATCGCGCTCGCCACCCAGGTCAGCAAGGCGGCGATGGCGCGCTCCGGCGTCGAGCCCGGCCAGATCGGCAACGTGGTCTTCGGCCATGTGATCAACACCGAGCCGCGCGACATGTACCTCAGCCGCGCCGCCGCGATCGAGGCCGGCATCCCAGACACCACCCCGGCGATGAACGTCAACCGGCTCTGCGGCTCGGGTGCCCAGGCGGTGGCCTCGGCGGTGCAGTCGCTGATGCTGGGCGATGCGGAGTTCGCCCTTGCCGGCGGCGCCGAGAGCATGAGCCGCGCACCCTTCATCAACCCGTCGCAGCGCTTCGGCCAGAAGATGGGCGACATCCGCACCCTCGACATGATGCTGGGCGCGCTGCATTGCCCCTTCGGCACCGGCCACATGGGGGTGACGGCCGAGAACGTCGCCGCCGAGCACGGCATCGGCCGCGAGGACCAGGACAGTTTTGCGCTCGAAAGCCAGCAGCGCGCCGCCAGGGCCATCGCCGAGGGCCGCTTTGCCGAGCAGATCACGCCGGTCGAGGTGCGGGTCAAGCGCGACATGGTGCCCTTCGAGGTGGACGAACACCCCAAGAGCACCACTGCCGAGGCGCTGGCCGGGCTGCGCGCGGTGTTTCAGAAGGACGGCCGCGTCACCGCCGGCAACGCCTCGGGCATCAACGACGGAGCGGCGGCGATTGTCCTGGCGCGGGGTGACGCGGCCGAGAGCGCCGGTCTGACGCCGCGGGCGCGGGTGCTGGGCTATGCCCATGCCGGGGTGCGGCCAGAGGTGATGGGCATCGGTCCGGTGCCGGCGGTGCGCAACCTGCTGGAGCGCACCGGCCTGAGCCTCGACACCTTCGACGTGATCGAATCGAACGAGGCCTTTGCCGCCCAGGCGCTGGCGGTCAACAAGGAGCTGGGGCTCGACGCCGCCAAGGTGAACCCCAACGGCGGTGCCATCGCGCTGGGCCACCCGGTGGGGGCAACGGGCGCGATCCTCGTGGTCAAGGCGCTCTACGAGCTGGAGCGCATCGGCGGCAAGACCGCGCTGATCACCATGTGCATCGGCGGCGGCCAGGGCATCGCGCTCGCCATCGAACGGGTGTGAGGCGCTCCGGCTGCGGGCGGCGGCGGGGGACAGCCCCGCCCTGTCCGCCTCACGCGGCGCGCGCAGCCGCTTGTCGCTCGGGGTCGGTTTCTAACCCGACTTCGACCTGCAACACCGGCGACTGACCCTGCGCGTGACGCCAAACTCCGCCGATAGTTGGGTAATCCGCCCGAAATGGCACCTCGAGCTCAACCGCCGGCCACGCCCATGTAGGGTGGGTTTCCAACCTACCTCCCCCACGACGGTATCGAACCGACGCAAGGCAGCACGCCCAGACGGCGGTGGGGGTAAACCCCACCCTACGCGCTCCAATCTTCCCCACCGGCGTAGGGTGGGTTTCAAACCCACCTCCGCCACCCCGCAGGATGCTTTCACCTCCGCCACCCTAGGGCCGCCACACCATCGCGGCCACCGAGGCCCCCGCCTCGTCCACCACCGACAGCCGCGAGAACCCCGCCGAGGGCAACTCGACCGGCAGCGCCCGCTCGCGCGTGCCGGTGACCAGCGGCGCGCCGTCCAGCAGCAGGGTAAAGGGCGGCGTGCCATGGCGCAGCTTGACCGTCACCTCGCGGCCCGCGAGCTGCGCGCCATCCGGCGGAAACACCATCTCGAGCCGACCGTCACCGCTGCGATACTGTCCGTCCCGGGCGCGAAAGTGCCGCAAGGGCTGCGGCAGCTCGGCATTGCGGAGCATCAGCGTGGCCGGCGGCGGCGGCGGCAGGGCCTCCGGCGCGGGTTTCAGCAGCTGGAAGGCCTCGAACAGCACCGGCGCCGCGATCTCGCCGCCGAAGGCCCCCGGCACCGGCGTGCCATCTGGCCGGCCCAGCCAGACCCCGGCCACATGCCGGCCGTCGTAGCCCAACGCCCAGGCGTCGCGATGGCCATAGGAGGTGCCGGTCTTGTAGGCGAGCCAGTCACGCGGCGCGCCGGGCGGCGGGGCGATACGCGACAGGATATGCCCCACCTGCCAGGCCGCGACCGCACCGGTGACCGGCGCAGCGGGCGCGGCCCCCGCACCCTTGCGCCACTGCAACTCGCGCGCCGCTCCCCCCTGCGCCAGCGCGGCATAAAGCTGCACCAGATCCTCCAGCGTCATCCCCAGACCGCCTAGCGCAACCGCCAGCCCCGGCGCACCGCCCTGCAGCGCCGGCGCGGCACCGGAGCGCCGAAGCGCCGCCATCAGATGCGCCGGTCCCAGAGCCTGAGTCAGCCGCACCACCGGGATGTTGAGCGACATCTGCAACGCGCGCTCCACCGTCACCTCGCCGCGGAACCGGCCGTCGAAGTTCTGCGGCGCGTAGGCCCCGAAGCGCACCGGGCTGTCGTCGATCAGGGTCTGCGGATGGGCCAGTCCGCGGTCGAAGGCCAGGGCATAGACCAGCGGCTTCAGGGTCGAGCCGGGCGAGCGCAGCGCCCGGGTCATGTCGACGAAACCGTCGCGGGTCTCTGCCGCGCCCAGCCCGGCCGATCCGACCGAGGCCAGCACCGCGCCGGTGTGGTGATCGGCCACCACCAACGCCACCGAGAGATGCGCCCCGCGGCCGCGCACTGCCCGCGCCGCCAGCGCCTCGAGGCGGGCCTGGAGCGCGCGGTCCACCGTCAGGTCATGCACCGCGGCAAAGGGCGCCGCACGGCCCGCCCGGTCGGCCAGATGCGCCGCCAGCACCGGGAAATCCCGCCGCGCCGCAGGCACCGGCTCGTGCCGGGCGGCCTGCGCGGTCTCGTCATCGATCACCGCAAAGCGCTGCATCCGCGCCAGCACCCGGTCGCGCGCTGCCAGAGCCCGCTCGCGGTGCTTGTCGGGGCGGCGGCCCTCTGGGCTTTGTGGCAGCGCCACCAAGAGCGCCGCCTCGGCCGGGGTCAGCCGGCGCGGCTCGTTGCCGAAATAGCCCAGTGTGGCGGCCCGCACCCCCTCGAGATTGCCGCCATAGGGCGCATGGGTGAAATAGAGCGTCAGGATCTCGCGCTTGGTCAGCCGCCGTTCCAGCGCCAGCGCCAGCCGTGCCTGCCGCAGCTTGCCCGACAGCGCGCCGGTGCCGCTGTCCTCCAGCAGCCGCGCAACCTGCATCGTCAGGGTCGAGCCGCCAGAGACCACCCGGCCGTGGCGCAGCGCCTGCGCCACCGCGCGGGTCACGGCGATCAGGTCGACGCCGGCATGCGCGTGGAACCGCCGGTCCTCGTAGGCCACCAGCATCTCGACCAGCAGCGGGTCGATCTGGTCCAGCGTCACCGAGAACCGCCAGCGCCCGTCCTCGACCGTGTAGCCGCGCAGCAGCCGGCCGTCGCGGTCGCGCACCTCGACGGAGGTCTCGGCCAGCACCGGCGGCAGCACCGTCGCCGCCACCCAGCCGTCGAACCCGTCCCGCGCGGCCGCCGCGCCCCAAAGCAGCAGGACCAGCGCGAAGAGGCCGAGACGCCTCATTCCGTCACCGTCAGCCGCCCCGAGCCGGTGCGCGCGCGGTATTGCGGGCGGTACATGTCCTCGACCACCGCCGCCGGGTGGTGGAAATCGCCGGGCGAGATTGCGCGGACCACGTAGGCCAGCTCGAACGGCCGCGCGCCCTGATGGTCGACCGCGGCGAGGAAGCGGTCGCTGCGGAACTCGGCATGCTGCGCCGGCACCGGATCGAGCCAGTCGAGCCCGCGCACATCGCCCGAGCGCAGCAGGTTGGGGTTGTCGATCTCGAACCCCGCCGGCAGCGGATCGTCGATCATCAGCCGCGCGCCGGTCTCTTCGGCTGGGATCACCCGCAGCACCGTGACCAGCCTGTCGCCCATCGCCACCGGGCCGGTCACCGGCTGGCCCTCGAGGGTGAAGTACAGCCGCTCCAGCCGGTAGCCGTAGCCGCTCGCCGCGACCGCACCCAAAGGCCGGCCAAAGGTGGTGAGGGTGATGTCGGTCGCGCTGCCGCCGGTGTTGGTGATGCTGCGCGGCGCGGCGCCGGCCCCGAAGCGGCGCACCAGCGGCCCGGAGACCGGGGCGCCATCAAGGCTGATGCTCCCGCCGGCGGGATCGGTCACCATCTCATGCGCCGCCAGCAGCGACCAGGCCTGTTCCTGGGTCGAGAGCTCTGCCCCCGTGGCGGCGATCCGTCGCACCAGCGCGGCGCGATCCACCGCCTCCGAGCCGGCCGCCACCGCCAGCGACAGGACGCCGGCGGCGTCGCGCAGGTCAGTGCCATAGTCGGTGCGGTAGAGCGGTACCTCGGTCTCGGGCCGCCGGGCCAGTTTGTCCATGGCGATGCGAAACATCGCGTCCGCCCGGGTCTGGTCGCCATACATCGCCAGCGCCGCACCCAGTTGCGCGGCCGCCAGCGGCGTGGCGAAGGCGCGGCCCTTGACGTCGGCATAGTAGCGCAGGTCGCCCATCGCGGCACTGCCCTCGCGTGCCAGCACCATCAGCGCATAGGCCAGATCCTCGCCGCCCGCGTCAAAATCCGGGGCGTAGTTCACCCGGTTGCGCAGGTTGTCCATCGCCTGGCGAAAGGCCGCGTCCGGCACTGCAAAGCCCTGCGCCCGCGCCCGGCTGAGGAAATCGCTGACGTAGGCGTCGAGCCAGAAATCCCCGGACTCCGCCCGCCAGAGGCCGAAGGCCCCGTTCGGCGCCTGCCGGGTCAGGATACGGCCGACGGTCTGGTCGATGCGCTCCTGCAGGCGGGCGGTCTCGGTCAGGCCCATCGCCTCGGTCACCGATGACATATAGAGCAGCGGCAGCGCCTGAGAGGTGATCTGCTCGGTGCAGCCATAGGGGTAACGCTCGAGCGCGGCCAGCAGCCGGGGCGCATCGAACCGTGCCAAGGGACCGGCGGCGATCAGCGCCGAAGCGCTGCGGGCGGCCAGGCCGGCAAAGATGTTGTCATCGAAGGTAAAGGTCTCGCCCGCGGCGAGGCTGAAGCGGCGGGTCTGCGCGATCTCGGGGTCGGTGTTGCGCACCGGCACGGCAAGGCGCTTGCTCAGGCTCTCGCCCGCCGGGGTGGTCAGCGTGACGGTGATGGCGTGATCGCCCTCGGCCTGCGCCGAAAGTGGCACGGTGAGCCGCGCGGTGGCCTGATCGGCCAGCGTCACGCTCTCCGGCAGCGCACCGGTCTCCAGGCTGACGCCCTCTGCGCTGACCGCAAGGCGCATCTGCCCCGACGGCCCGTCGGCATGGGTGATCTCGAGCAGCATCCGGCTTTCGTCACCCGGCGCCAGGAAGCGCGGCAGGCTGGCGGTGACCACCACCGGGTCGCGCACCAGCACGTCGCGCTCGGCCTGTCCCACGCCGGTGGGCGACCAGGCGATGGCGGCAAGGCGGATCGTGCCGTTGAACTCGGGGATGTCAAAGCTGACCTCGGCCCGGCCCTCCGGCCCGACCGCGACCGGGCCGCTGAACAGCGCCACAAGGTCTTCGGTCGGCGGCGGGCTGCTGGCGCGCAGGCTGTCGCCGGCATCGCCGCCGGAGCGCAACCGCCCCATGGCGCCGTCGAGCCCGTCGATCAGCCGGCCATAAACGTCGCGCATCTCGACCCCGAGC
The DNA here is from genome assembly GCF_034669705.1 of Marinovum sp. GTDB lineage: Bacteria > Pseudomonadota > Alphaproteobacteria > Rhodobacterales > Rhodobacteraceae > Marinovum. The sequence goes on along the minus strand of NZ_JAXMOR010000003.1, from coordinate 180,479 downwards.
TTGCGCTGGCCGAAGTAGTGGCCCTGCGGATCGGGGCTGTCGAAGCCGGTGATGTTGAGCACGCCCAGATCGGTGGCGGCCACGGTGACAAAGGCGGTCTCGCCCGCCGCGATGCCCCCGACCCCGACCGTGGCGCTCAGCGGGCCGCGCGGCGCGGCGGTGTCGTCGGTGATCAACCGCACGTCGAGCGCGCGGTCACCGGGATCGATGGCGGCATGGGCCAGCCCCAACGCGCGCGACGGCGTCTGGCCGGCCGGAGCATCCATCGGCCGGATCACCATGGCCGAGACATAGGCGCCGGCGCCCCAGTCCTCGGTCACCGGCAGGGTGACAGTATTTTCGCCGGCGCTGACCGCGACGCTCTGCATGCCGATCAGCCGGTGCGACATCACGGTGATCAGGGCGATGCCGGCATGACGCGGCACCAGCCGCAGGGTGGCGGTCTCGCCCGGGCGATAGGCGGGTTTGTCGAGCGAGAGCTCGAGCATGTCGGGGGTCTCGGCGGTCTCGGCCGGCGCGTACCATCCGGCCCAGAACGCGGTCGAGGCGGCGACGTAATTTCCGCCCGTCCGTTCCACCACCAGCTCGTACTGGCCCCAACCGACGTCGGCGCCGATCTCAACCGGCGCGGTGCCCAATGTCACCTCGCCGTCCGCGACCGCGCTGCGGCTCACCACCGGCTCCCAGTTCCACTGGCCGTGCAGCTGGTACCACTCGTAGCGCGTCTCCACCCGGTCGAGCCGCCAGCGCACCGGCATCGCGGTCGCCGCCCCGGCCCCATCCAGACCGATCAGCCGAAAGCGCGCCTCTGCGCCCTCCTGCAGCACGCCGTCGAACAGCGGGTTGATGCCGATCACCGGGCCCGAGGTGGCCAGTTCGCGGGTCAGCCGGCGCTCCACCGGGCGGCCGGAACCTTCCGAAAGGCTGACGACAACCTCGGCCTGCAGCGGCAGTCCGGCGGCCTCGCCAAAAACCTCCGGAAAGCTCAGCGGCGTCACCAGCCGGCCGCTGGCATCGGTGCGCAGATCGCCCTCGAGATACTCGGTGCGCGGCTCGAACGCCACGTCATGGCGGCCAAAGCGGAACCCCGGCCAGCCGTCGATCTCCTCGGCCCGGGTCAGCCGCAGACGCACCTCGGCCGGCAGATCAGCCCCCGGCGCGCCGAACAGGTAGCGCGCCTCGACGGTGAGCTCGGGGCGGTCGGCCGCGGTCAGCCGGCCCTCTGGCAATGCAAGGTCGAAGTCGATCCGCTCGGGCAGAAAATCCTCGACCAGCACGGCCTGCGTCGCCAGCGCCGGGGTCTGCGGATCGGCATGCAAAGCGATCCGCCAGGTGCCGAGCGGCACCGAGGCGCCCAGCGGCATCGCGAAGACATGCCCGCCGGCCGTGCCGTCGCTCGACAGATGGCGGGCGTATTCCACCCCGTCGGGACGGGTCAGCACGGCGACAAGCGGCAGCCCCTCGATCGCACGCGCCTGGGCATCGCGGGCCAGCGCCGTGACATGGATCACCTCGCCGGCACGATAGGCACCGCGGTCGGTGGCGAGGAAGACATCGACCGGACCGGCCGGCTCGCGCCCCTCGACACCGCGGTCGGACAGGTCGAACCCAGGGTCCTGCAGCGACAAAAAGGCGATGTCATCGCCGGTCTTGGCCACCAGAAGCGCCGGCGCCGAACCCTGGGTGCCACGGGTCAGGCCGGGGTCAAAGCGTATGTGCCCGGAGGCATCGGTCTCGGCCTCGGCCAGCACCCGGTTGGCCTGTGAAATCAGCTGCACGGTGACGCCCTCGCGCGGTGCCGCATCTCCAAGGCCGCGCAGAAAGACATGCAACCCGTCGGTCCCCGACAGGCTCGCCAGCCCGAGGTCGGAGAGCACGAACCATTGCGTCGCCCGGTCGTCGGAATATTCATCCGCCCCCGGCACCCGCGCGGTGAGCGCATAGATCCCCGCCGCCTGATCCGCCAGCAGCTCTCCGACCGGCAGCCTGGTGGTGACATCGGCGTTCAGCCGGCTCTCGACTTCGGCCGTGCCCTGCCAGATCGTCTCGCCGACCTCCTGCTCGAAGCGGCGCTCGGCGTAACTGCCCATCGGCGCGCCGAAATAGCTGTCCTGGATCGCGCGCAGCAGGTTGCGGTCGGAGACCCGGCGCAGGGTCAGGTCGACCTCTGACAGGTTCACCGTCTCGATCGGCAGACCGGCCCCGGCGGCGCGTGGCAGCACGTAGGCCCGGCCGCGAAAGGCCACTGCAGGCGCGCGGTCGCGGACATATTGCGTGATCGTCACGTCACCTGCGAGCTGCTCGCCGGAGGCCGCCGGCAGGCCGCTTCGGAAACTCAGCTGATAGCGCGCGCCGTGCCGTACGCCGCCGATGCAGATGTCGCGTTCGGTGGCGCTGACCACGAGCCCGGGGTCGGGCAGCTGTACATAGGGCGTGTAATCGAGCCCGGCGCGCTGCAGGTCCTCCGAGAATTCGACGCAGATCCGCGGCTCGGCGCGGTCGCTCTCGGTGCGGTGGTCGATGATCCGGAAACCGTATTTGCCAAGCGCCGCCTCCAGCGCCGCAGTGACGTCACCGCGCGGCGCGATCGTCTCGGCCAGCCGCAGCGCCGGCAGCATGTCGGCCCCGCGCCCCTCGGCCTCCAGCGCCTCGGCCAGCAGCAGCAGCGCGGCAATGCGGCCGGGATCGGAGGCAGCTCGCAGGTAGCCGTTGACCGCGGCCGAGAGCGCCATCGCGGAAAGCCGCTCGCCCGCATCGTCGGCCGCGCCGCCGGCGAGCGCCAGACGGCCATAGTCGACCCAGAGATCGCCGGCATCGCTTTGTGCCAGCGCCGCGCCGGTCCAGTGCAGCGCATTGGCCGGGTTGCCCGCCGCCTCCTGGTCGCGCGTTGCCTGCAGCAATGCCTCGACGGTCCACTTGCCCCCCATGTGCAGCGCACCGAGCCCCCGGGCCTGGGCCAGGGCGGCATCGAGATCGGCTTGCGACAGGAAGCCCAGATCCTCGGCCCGCGCCACGGCCCCCTGAGCCACCGCAGGGTCGGTCGCCAGCACCATGCCAGAAAGCGCGCCCTCGTACTCCAGCCGTTCGCTGACCGCGGATTTCGGGAAACAGGCGTTCGAGCGGTTGTTGAAGGTGAAGGCAGCACAGGCCGGGTCCGCCAGGCAGATCCGCTGGCAGGCCTCGAGCGAGGTGTCGAACAGCGCCTGCAGATCGGCGCCGTAGAAATCCACGTCACGCGACACCACCACCCGCCGCTCTGGCAGGACATCCTGCGCCAAGGCAGGCGCGGCACTGAGGGCAAAAGACAGGGCGGTGAGCAAACGGCGCATTCAAAATCCTCCGGTCAATGCCGGCACTGTCTCATGCCGCCCGCCGCTCTGGCAACGATTCCCGCCGGGCTGCGGGGCCCGGCCGTGGCCGGCGTTTAAGCAGTTGTTCACCCCTTTTCGCCAAGGTGCCGGGAATGAGCCGCAGCATTTCCGGAGCCGGGCGATGAGTCTCGCCAGCAAACTTGCCGAGGAACGCCGCGCCCGCCTCGCGGCGGAGCGCCTGCTCGAGCTCAAGCAGGCCGAGCTCTTTGCCGCCAACCGCAAGCTCGGCCACCACGCCCGCGCGCTGAGCGAGGAGATCGTCGAGAAACGCGCCGAAGTGGCCACCGTGCGCGACGAGAACCAGCGGGTGAAATCCGATCTCTCCCGCGCCACCCAGAACCTCGAGGTCGCCGAACGCCGGCTCGGCCAGGCGGTCGAGACGATCGAGGACGGCTTTGCCTTCTTCGACGCCAGCCACTGCCTGATCTTCGCCAATTCCGCCTATCTCTCGGTGTTCGAGGGCATCGACGAGATCCAGCCCGGCGTGTCCTTTGCCCGCATTCTGCAGCTGCTCACCGAGGAGGGCATCATCGACACCGGCGACCTGACGGCGGCGGACTGGCGCGCGATGATGCTGAACCGCTGGCAGCTGCCCAGCCCCGACCCGGTGACCCTGCGGCTGTGGAACGACAGTTACATCAAGGTGCACGACCGGCGCGGCGAGGCCGGCGACGTGGTCAGCATGGTGTCGAACATCACCGAGACCATCCGATATGAGAAAAACCTGCGCCGGGCGCGCAACCGGGCCGAGGCGGCGAACCGCGCCAAATCGGCCTTTCTCGCCAACATGAGCCATGAGATCCGTACCCCGATGAACGGCGTGATCGGCATGGCCGAGCTGCTGACCGACACCGAGCTGACCGAGGAGCAGCGGCTCTACGTCAACACCATGCGCAGCTCCGGCGAGGCGCTGCTGGTGATCATCAACGACGTGCTCGACTATTCCAAGATCGAGGCCGACAAGCTGGAGCTGCACCCCGAGCCCTTCGATCTGGAACGCGCGATCCACGAGATCGTCATGCTGCTGCAGCCCGCCGCGCGCGACAAGGGGATCGAGCTGCTGGTCGACTACGACATCTTCCTGCCGACGCAATTCGTCGGCGATCCGGGGCGCATCCGCCAGGTGCTGACCAATATCATCGGCAACGCGGTGAAATTCACCCTTCAGGGTCATGTGCTCACCCGGGTGGTCGGGGTGCCGCGCGACGATGGCACCTCGGCGGTGCATGTCACGGTCGAGGACACCGGGATCGGCATCGCGCCGGACAAGCTCGGCCATGTCTTTGGCGAGTTCAACCAGGTCGAGACCGACCGCAACCGCAAGTTCGAGGGCACCGGCCTGGGGCTGACGATCACCAAGCGGCTGCTCGGACTGATGGGCGGCGAGGTCTGGGTCGACAGCGTGCCGGGCGAGGGTTCGAGCTTTGGCTTCAACCTCACCCTGCCCTGCCCGTCGGGCGAAACCGTGCAGCCGCCGGTGCTGCCGCGCCATGTGCGCCGGGTGTTGATCGTCGACGACCAGCCGGTCAACCGGCTGATCCTGCAAAAGCAGCTGCAGGTGATGCAGGTCGAGACCGCAAGCTGCGCCAGCGGCCGCGAGGCGCTCGACCAGGTGGCGCGGGGCGCGGACTTCGACCTGGTGCTGACCGATCACAACATGCCCGATTTGGACGGCCCGGAACTGGCCGAGGCGCTGCGCGCCGCCGGTCACCAGATGCCGATCGTCATGCTCAGCTCCAACACCGGCTTCGCCGATCAGGACCCGGCGGCGCGCCATCTCCATGCCGTGCTGCAAAAGCCGGTGCCGCGAGGCAGGCTGTTCGACGTGCTCAGCGGCGTCACCTCGGCGCCACCCGCCGCGCCCGCTCCGCCGCCACGCGCCCCGCCCGCCGCGCCGGACGCGGCCACCGGCGCGCAGTTGCGGATCCTGCTGGCCGAGGACAACAGGACCAACCAGTTGGTATTTCGCAAGATGGTCAAATCGCTGCCGGTCGAGCTGCAGTTCGCCAACAACGGGCGCGAGGCGGTGGCCGCCTTCCGCGACCTCAGGCCAGAGGTGATCTTCATGGACATCTCGATGCCGGAGATGGACGGCAAGCAGGCCACCCGCGAGATCCGCCGGCTCGAGGAGGGCAGCGGCCACCGCACCCCGATCATCGCCTGCACCGCCCATGCCATGACCGGCGACCGCGAGGCGCTGCTGGCGGCCGGGCTCGACGATTACATCACCAAGCCACTGAAACGCGCCGCCATCGAGGAAATGCTGAGCAGATATGCGCCAAATCCAGACGCGATCAAGGCAGGCTGACCGCCGCCCCGCAGCCCGACCCGCTGCTTCATCTTGCCAGATGAACTCCGGGGGGTCCGGGGGGCAGCGCCCCCCGCCCGATCGGCGTGCGCAGGCACGACGACACCAGGAAGGTTAACGGAAGGTTAAAGGCCCGGAGACCACGAGGCCCGTCAGCCCCGGTCGTCGTGCAGAAAGGCCGGCCTGTCCGGCGCCGAGAGCGCTTCGCTGTGGCGATACCCGCCAAGGTCGAAGCCCAGCAGGTCTTCCGGCGCGCGCAGCCGGTTCTGCACCACATAGCGCGCCATGGCGCCGCGCGCCTTCTTGGCAAAGAAGCTGATGATCTTCGGCTGGCCGTTCTTCATGTCATAGAACTGCGGCGTCACCACCCGGGGCTTCAGCGCCTTGAGGTCGACCGCACCGAAATACTCCTGGCTGGCACAATTCACCAGCACCGCGCTGCCGGTGGCCTGGGCCTGGGCGTTCAGCGCCCGGGCGATGCGGTCGCCCCAGAAATGATAGAGGTTGCTGCCGCGCCGGGTCTTGAGTCGCGAACCCATTTCCAGCCGGTAGGGCTGGATCGCGTCGCGCGGCCGCAGCACGCCGTAGAGCCCGGACAGCACCCGCAGGTGATCCTGCGCAAACCGCAGCTCGTCAGGGTCCAGCGTACGCGCCTCGAGCCCCTGATAAGTGTCGCCGGCAAAGCCGAAGATCGCCGGCCGGGTGGCCTCTGGCGCAGGAGCCTCTTCGAAGACCTTGAACCGGTCGCGGTTGAGCCTGGCCAGGTCGTCCGACAGCTCCATCAGCGCCTTGAGGTCACCGAGCGTCAGGTTGCGCGCGGTCTTGACCAGCCGCAGCGCCTCGTCCTGCATCGCAGGTTCGGTCGTCTCGACATCGACCTCTGACCAGTCCAGCCGCTTGGCCGGGGAAATCACCACAAGCATCGCATCCCTCCGTTTCGACCGGATTTAGGAGGCTTCGCGCAGAACGTCCAGAAAGGCGGCGCCGAAACGTTCCGTCCGCCGCTCGCCCAGCAGCCGTTCGAGCTCGTCTGTCGCGGCCGGCCGGCGCTCGGCCACCTTGGCCAGCAGCGAGGCCGAGCAGGACAGTGGCTTCTCGGTGCCGCAGGTGCCGCGCGCCAGATCGGCCTGCACCTGCATCAGACGGTCATAGACCGAGCCGGCATCGCGCCCGGCCAGCTTGCGGCGGCTGGGGTGCATCTCCTCGCCGGCGCCGGTGATCACCGAGAGGAACTCGGCGCCGTAGCTGTCGAGCTTCTTGGCCCCGACACCCGAGATCCGCGCCATCTCGTCGAGGCTCGCGGGCCGGGTCTCGGCCATCTCGATCAGAGTGCGGTCGTTGAAGATGATATAGGCCGGCACCGAGGCCGCCTCGGCCAGCGCCCGCCGCTTGGCCTTGAGCGCCGACAGCAGCGGCGCGTCCTCTTCATTGACCATCGCCTTGACGGCGGGCCGGCGCTTGGCCTGTGCCTTGGCGATGGTGTCGCGGCGCAGGGTGATCGCGGCCTCGCCGCGCAGGATCGGCCGCGCCGCCTCAGTCATCCGCAGGGCGCCGTGGCGTTCGGGATCGGGGCGCATCAGGTCATGGCCCATCATCTGTCGGAACACCGCCTGCCAGCCGCGCTTGTCGAACTCGCGGCCCACCCCGAAGGTGGGCAGCTGGTCATGACCCTTCTGGCGCACTTTATCTGTCTCGTTGCCCATCACGATGTCGATCAGGTGGCCGGCGCCGAACCATTCGCCGGTGCGCAGCGCCGCCGAAAGCGCCTTGCGCACCGCCTCGGTGGCATCGAAGGTCTCGACCGGGGTCTGGCAGAGATCGCAATGGCCGCAGGCCTCGGCCGTCTCGCCAAAATAGCCCAGCAGCGTCTTGCGGCGGCACTCCAGCGCCTCGGCCAGCCCCAGCAGCGCGTTGAGCCGGCCATGATCGGCGGCGCGGCGCTCCGGCGGGGCCAGCCCCTCGTCGATCTGAGTGCGGCGCAGTCGGATGTCATCGGGGCCAAAGAGGGTCAGCGTCTCGGCCGGCCCGCCATCGCGCCCGGCGCGGCCGATTTCCTGATAGTAGGCCTCGATCGATTTCGGCAGGTCGGCATGGGCGACCCAGCGGATGTCAGGCTTGTCGACGCCCATGCCGAAGGCCACGGTGGCGACGACGATCAACCCGTCTTCGCGGGCAAAGCGGGTCTCGACGATGCGCCGGTCCTCGGCCTCCATGCCGCCGTGATAGAAGCACGCGGTGTGGCCATCCTCCGACAGGGCCCGCGACAGACCTTCGGTCTTGGCGCGGGTGCCGCAATAGACGATGCCCGACTGGCCGCGGCGGGCGGCGGCGAAATCAAGGATCTGCCGGCGCGGGCTGTCCTTGGGCTGAAAGGCGAGGTGGATGTTGGGCCGGTCGAAACCGCGCAGGAAGCGCGCCGGGTCTTCGCCGTCGAACAGCCGGGTGACGATCTCGTCCTGGGTCTCGCGGTCGGCGGTGGCGGTAAAGGCGGCGAGCGGCACGCCCAGTTCGCGGCGCAACTCGCCGATGCGCAGGTAATCGGGGCGGAAGTCATGGCCCCACTGGCTGACGCAATGGGCCTCGTCGACGGCGATCGAGCTGACGCCGATCCGGCGCAGCATCTGCATCGTGCCCCCCGCGGCCAGGCGTTCAGGCGCGAGGTAGAGCAGCTTCAGGCTGCCGGCCTCAAGCGCCTGCCAGACCGCTTCGGTCTCTTCCGGGGTGTTGCCGGAGGTCAGCGCGCCGGCGTTGACACCGGCCTCGCGCAACCCGCGCACCTGGTCGCGCATCAGCGCGATCAGCGGCGAGATCACCACGGTCACGCCGTCGCGCATCAGCGCGGGCAGCTGGAAGCAGAGCGACTTGCCGCCGCCAGTGGGCATGATGGCGAGCACGTTCTCGCCGCGGGCCACGGCTTCGGCGATCTCGCCCTGACCGGGGCGGAAACCGTCGAATCCGAACACGTCCCGCAATAGCGTGGCGGCGTCGTCCATGGGGCAAGACCTGCTAGGTTGGTGTCATACTGCTCTGATCCCAACAATCACACATTGAGATTCGGTGAACAAGGGTCAGACAGGGGGTAGTCCGGCGCGGAGACAAGGCCGGCAGATTGCCCCTGCGCCCCCAAGCGGCGGCGATTTGGCTGCCACCTGTGTGCGCTTTCGGGCTTTCGGGCTTTGCGGGCATAAAGTGGCCCACACGGCAGTCGCATCGCCCCCACGCGCGCAGTCGCTCCGCGGCGCGACGTATCAGATCAGTCCGAAGAGCTCCGGCAGGATGAAATCCCGCAGCGAGATCAGGATGATGAAGGCCACCAACGGCGCGAGGTCGAGCGGCCGGGTGTCGGGCAGGATGTTGCGGATCGGGCGATAGATCGGCTCGAGCAGCCGGTTCAGCCCGTGCCAGATCTGCGAGACCAGCGGCTGGTGCAGGTTCAACACCTGAAAATTGATCAGCCAGCTCATGATGATATGGGCGATCATGATAAAGAACGCCACATCGAGGATGAGCTTCAGGGGCCCGTAAATCGCGTACATCTGCTTGTTTCTCCGGCTTTGCGCGCCGTTTAGGTAAGCGCGCCCGGCCCAAAGCACAAGTGTCGCCGCGTCACGGCTTGCCGCGCCCGGCCTCGCGGCGCACATCTGCGGCCGGAGGTGACCCATGTATCCATTCATCCGCATGTTCAAGGAACTCTACGTGCACCGCAAGGCACCGCGGCTGCCTCTGACCGGCACCCATGTGTCGCATCACCGCTGCTGGCCGTGGGACATCGATTTTTGGATGGAGCTGAACAACGGCCGCACCCTGACGCTGTTTGACCTCGGCCGCATTCCCCTGGCCCGGCGCACCGGCTTCTGGGCGGTGCTGCAGCGCCGCAAGTGGGGGTTGACGGTGGCCGGCTCCTGCACCCGCTATCGCCGGCGGATCCGGCCGTTCGAGCGCTTCGAGATGCGCTCGCGGGCGGTGGGGGTGGACCGGCGCTTCGTCTACCTGGAACAGTCGATGTGGAAGACCTCCGGCGAATGCGCCAACCACGCGATGTACCGCATGGCGGTGACCGGACCCGGCGGGATCGTGCCGCCCCCGGAGCTGCTGGCCGAGCTCGGCGGAGCCGAGATGCCGCCGTTGCCGGACCACGTGCAGGCCTGGAGCCAGGCCGAGGATGCGCGGCCCTGGCCGCCGATGTCGGAGAGCTGAGGCGGCGGGTTCATCGGTGCGCCCGGGAGGACGGCTCGCCTCACATCGAGGGACCGGCGGCTGCGCCATACGCTGTGGTCCAACGCCTTCGAGAGCCGGGCCAGCGGCTGCCCGCGGGATGCCGCTCCGACAGTTGCTACAATCCACTTTATGCCAGCCAAGTCCGTATGACCTCTGATCGGCGCGCTTGCCTCAGCCAAAGCGGCAGCCCGGTCGGGCGGGCGGCCGCTGGCCCGGCGGCCTTCGGCCTTGTTCCGAGCCCCGGTGTTCACCGGCAGGACGGTTTTGTGAACCGAGAGCATAGCTGCTGGCGGGATACCCGTGCTCGAGCAGCGAAACGCAGTAGTCTAACGCTTGCGAAAGCCGGGCCAGCGGCTGCCCGCGGGATGCCGCTGCGACAGTTGCTATCGTCCACTTTTTGCCAGCCAAGTCCGTATGACCTCTGACCGGTGCGCTTGCCTCACCAAAGCGGCAGCCCGTCACGCCATAGGCGCGCCACATATTCTCGGCGCACCGTTGGTGCGACGGGGCGGGCAACCGCTGGCCCGGCGGCCTTCGGCCTTGTTCCGGGCCGGGTCACACAGGCCGGTCATTCGTCCAGGCCGTGGTTCAGCATGCCACCGGCCCTTGACGTCCAACTTATGCGCTGGCCCGGGCGGCGCCCTTGTTCCGGGCCACGAGATCCCCCAACCTCAGCAAGTAAATCTTGCGCCGCTCCCGCCACTCGGGCTTAACCCCCTCAGACCAAAGGGGGCATCATGGACGCGACAAAACGCAAACGCATCTGGGGCTGGTTCTTCTTCGACTGGGCCAGCCAGCCGTTCAACACCCTGCTGCTCACCTTCATCTTTGCCCCCTACGTCAAGGAGCTGATGGGCGACGGCACCGCCGCCCAGGCCGCCTGGGGCTTCGGCATCGGGGCCGCAGGTCTGGTGATCGCCCTGCTCGCCCCGATCCTCGGCGCGCTGGCCGACACTTCTGGGCAGCGGATGCGCTTCATCTGGGTCTTCTCGGCGATGTACGTGCTGGGCGCGGCGGCGCTCTGGTCTGCGGCACCGGGCGAATTTAACCTCGTGCTGATCCTGCTGGCCTTTGCCGTCGGGCTGATCGGCATGGAGTTCGCCACCATCTTCACCAACGCGATGCTGCCCGATCTCGGCACCCGAGAAGAGATCGGCCGGATCTCGGGCAACGGCTGGGCCTTCGGCTATTGCGGCGGGCTGGTGGCGCTGGTGCCGATGCTGGGCGTCTTTGCCGAGAGTGCCGAGACCGGGCGGACGATGCTGGGGCTGGCGCCGCCCTTCGGGCTTGATGCCGGGATGCGCGAAGGCACCCGCGCCGTCGGGCCGCTGACGGCCCTGTGGTACATGCTCTTCATGATCCCCTTCTTCCTCTGGGTGCGCGACCCCAAGCCCGCCGCCCGCCGCCCCGGCGCGCTGACCCGCGCGCTGCGGGACCTTGGCCGCACCGTCAGGCGCCTGCCGGAGACGCCCTCGCTCTTTGCCTATCTCGCAAGTTCGATGTTCTACCGCGATGCGCTGAACGGGATGTATGTCTTTGGCGGCATCTACGCCGCGGGGGTGCTGGGCTGGAGCGTGGTCGACGTCGGCCTCTTCGGCATCGTGGCAATCATCGCCGGCGCGCTCTTTGCCTGGCTGGGCGGCCGCTGGGATGCCCGCTTCGGCCCCAAGCCGGTGATCACCGCCGCGATCCTGGCGCTGACCTTCGCGGCGATCTCGACCGTGCTGGTCTCGCGCAGCGCGCTCTACGGCGTGCCGCTGCCAGAGGGCTCGGCCCTGCCCGATATCGCCTTCTACGGGATCGGCGCGGTGATCGGTGCGGCCGGCGGGGTGATCCAGTCGGCCAGCCGCACGATGATGGTGCGCCAGGCCAACCCGGCGCGGATGACCGAGGCCTTCGGCCTCTACGCGCTGGCGGGCAAGGCAACCTCCTTCATCGCGCCGCTGTCGATCGGCGTGGTGACCCAGCTCACCGGCTCGCAGCAATTGGGCGTGACCCCGCTGATCGGCCTTTTCCTGATCGGGCTTTTGTTGCTACGCTGGGTCAAATCAGAGGGAGACCGAGCAGCATGGTCCGACACCCGTTCAGAGTAGCCGGCGTTACCATATTCTGTGCCGTTCTCGCCGCCTGTGGCGGCGGCGACGGTGGCACCACACGGGCCAGCCTCGCCGCGGCGCCGCAGCCCACCATCGGCACCTCCATGGGGGTGCTGTCGAGCAAGCAGGCCAAGCAGCTGTTCGGCGCCAAACAGGCGGGATCCCGCCAGTCGGCCGCGCCCTACGGCAGCTATGCCAAGGGCTGTCTCGCCGGTGGCGTGCAACTGCCAGAAACCGGCCCGACGTGGCAGGCGATGCGGCTGTCGCGCAACCGCAACTGGGGCCACCCCGAGACCATCGACTACCTGCGCAAGCTCTCGGCGCGGGCGGCGCAACTGCCGGGCTGGAACGGGCTCTATATCGGCGACATGTCGCAGCCGCGCGGCGGCCCGATGCTGACCGGCCATGCCAGCCACCAGATCGGCCTCGACGCCGACATCTGGCTGCGCCCGGCGAGCAATCTCTCGCTGTCGCAGCAGGCCCGCGAACAGCTCTCCTCGATCTCGATGCGCCGCGCCAACGGCGCCTTTACCAATGACAAGTGGACGCCGGAGCATCACGCGCTGCTGAAGGCCGCGGCGTCGGATCCACGGGTGGCGCGGATCTTCATCTTCCCCGGCGCCAAGGTGCAGATGTGCAACGACGAGACCGGCGACCGGTCGTGGCTGCGCAAGGTGCGGCCGTGGTGGGGGCATCATTACCATTTCCACGTCCGGCTTGCCTGCCCATCGGGGGCCAGCGGCTGCGTCGATCAGTCCCCGCCGCCGCCGGGTGACGGCTGCACCGAGGCGCAGGGCTGGGTCGACCGCATCCTGAACCCGCCGCTGCCCGATCCCGACGCGCCGCCGCCGAAACCCAAGCGCGAGCTGGTGCTGGGCGACCTGCCGCTGCAATGCGCCGCCGTGCTGGAGGCGCAGTAAGGTCACATGACACGATTTCTCAGGGCGGCCTGCCTTGGTCTGGCGGGACTCGCCGGCGGCTGCATCGCGGCCGAGACCCCGCCGCAGGGGCGACATGTGCAAAGCTTCAGCTGGCGCAGCGAGGCGCCGGGCTTTGGCGGGTTTTCCGGCATCGAACTGGCCGAGGACGGTGAGAGCTTTGTCGCGATCTCCGACCGGGGCGCCTTTGTCGAGGGCCGGCTGATCCGCAAGAACGGCCGCATCACGGGCATCGAGGCCAGCGCGCCGCAGCCGCTGATGAATACCGATGGCAAGCCGATGCACCGCAAGGTGGCGCAGGATGCCGAGGGGCTGGCGATCACCGCCGATGGCCGGCGCTACATCTCGTTTGAAGGCCGGGCGCGGGTCTGGGCCTACCCGGACATGGCGCGCGCCAAGGCCCTGCCGGAGCATCCGGATTTCACGGGCCTGCAGCGCAATTCCTCGCTCGAGGCGCTGGCGGTCGACAGCCGCGGCTGGCTCTATACCCTGCCCGAGCGGTCGGGCCAGATGACCCGGCCGTTCCCGGTCTACCGGTTCAACGGCACGCGCTGGGACCAGCCGTTCTCGATCCCGCGGCTTGGCGGCTTTCAGCCCACCGGGGCCGATATCGGACCGGACGGGATGTTCTACCTGCTCGAGCGCGAATTCACCGGTCTGGGCTTTCGCTCTCGGGTGCGGCGCTTTGCCCTGACCGCGGACGCACTGGGCCCCGGCGAGACCCTGCTCGAGAGCCATCTGGCGCGGCACGACAACCTCGAAGGTCTCTCGGTCACCCGCACCGCCACCGGGCAGATCCGCTTGACGATGGTGTCTGACGACAATTTCAACCCCTTCCAGCGCGGCGAGATCGTCGAATACGTTCTGCCCTAGCGCCCACCCCGCCCGGGGCTTGACCCGGGGCCTCTCCCCTCCGGGCGTTCTGGCGGCGCTGGGGCCTCAGAGCAGGTCCGGGCCGGGAGCGCGCGCCCTTGACCGGGGCGCCTGCGCTCTATATGCCCCGCCCGTTCCCGGTTCGGGAGCCAAGTCGCCGCAACCTTGCAAAAAACGGGCATTCAGACATGAACCGCACCCATCTTCCCGGCATTCTTGCCATGGCCGCCATTGTCGTGGCCTCGAACGTCCTCGTTCAGTTTCTCATTCTCGACGGCCTCCTGACCTGGGGCGCCTTCACCTATCCGCTGGCCTTCCTCGTCACCGACGTGATGAACCGCGTCTATGGCGTCGCCGCCGCGCGCCGGGTGGTTCTGGCCGGGTTCCTCACCGGGGTGGTCTGCTCGCTGGTGGGCAGCCAGATCATGCTGCAGGGCGATGGCTATACCTATGCCGCGGTGCCGCTGCGGATTGCCGTGGCCTCCGGCGCGGCCTTTTTGCTGGCGCAGCTCACCGATATCGCGGTGTTCGACCGGTTCCGCGGTGGCCGCTGGTGGCGCGCGCCGCTGGTCTCGACGCTGACCGGCTCGGCGCTCGATACGGCGCTGTTCTTCACCATCGCTTTCTCCGCCTCGGTCACCGTCTTCGGCGCCGAGGCCGATGGCGCCGTCAACTGGGCCTGGGAGGCGGTGCCCTTCCTGAACATGGGTCCCTTGGCGCCGCTCTGGGTGACGCTGGCCTTTGCCGACTGGCTGGTGAAGCTGGCACTGGCGCTGGTGGCGTTGATCCCGTTTCGGGCAGTGGTTGCCTGGCTTGGGCAAAATCGCGCTCTGGCCTGAAAAAACCTTTTGCGATTTGCGCTGTCCGTGCCATGATTCCCTTACGGACAACAAACAGAAAGGAGGTGCTTCAGTGTCTAGAGAGGTATTGGAGAAAGGTGTCGGAACAGTTCGGGGGGACGCCCTCTGAGGCAGCCCTTGGGGGGATCGCTTCCCCGAATTGGTAGGACCTAACCGGCCCCACCTCCTGACATTCTCGAAGGGCCATGCCGCCGGGCATGGCCCTTTTCGAGTCCGGACGCTTGCGGTGCCGCGCCGGGCTAGGCGACACTGTCCCGGCCTTGACCCGGGACCGCATGGGCAAGGGGCGGAGAGGCGCCGGATCACGTCCTGCGCCGGTTTTTATGGAGGCCGCCGCCATCGACCTGCCGCTCGTGGGAGCCGGCCCCCCGGAGTGTCGCTGCGACGCTCGTGGTGTTCACTTTATCTGGGCAAGGTCCGTAGACGCTCTGAACGACGTGCTTGCAGCAGCCAAGGCGGCCGCCCGTCACGCCGGAGGCGTGCCAACGGAATCGTCGCACTTCTGGTGCGGCGGGACGGGCCGCCGCGGGCCTTTGCTCTTCCAACCGAACTTGCCGTTCCCCCTCAGCCTGCCATATTCAGCCGCATGACCCTGCGCATCAATGATCAGATCGAGATCGCCGACTGGGAGCTGACGGAACAGTTCATCCGCGCCTCCGGCCCCGGCGGCCAGAACGTCAACAAGGTCTCGACCGCGGTCGAGCTCCGCTTCGAGGCTGCCCGTTCGCCGGCCCTGCCAGAGCCGGTGAAACGCCGCCTGCAACGCATCGCCGGCCGCAAATGGACCCGCGACGGCGCGCTGATCATCCAGGTCGAGGACACCCGCAGCCAGGCCCGCAACCGCGAGATCGCCCGCGAGCGGCTGGCCGAGATGATCCGCAAGGCGCTGGAACGCCCCAAGCGGCGCATCGCGACACGGGTGTCGGCGAACCAGAAGCGCAAACGGGTGGAGGAAAAGAAAAAGCGCAGCACCGTCAAGGCGCTGCGCGGCAAGGTCGAGGAGTGACCCTGTTCAGTTCGCGGTCTCGAAGGCCGCGCCGGTGAGCGGTCCGCAGCCCGGGCCCTCGCCCTCAGGCTCGCCGAGCACGAAACCGGAGTCGACCAGAGCGACCGAACAGCGCAGCGGAAAGCGCACCCCGCGCCGCAGATCGCCCACGGCGTCGAGCAGGGTCAGCGTCGCGCCGTCGAGCACATATCGCCCCCTGACGGCGCCGCCTTCGACCGAGTTGCTGAAATCGAACCGGCCGTCCTGAGCAAATCGCGCCTCGACGTCACCGGTGCGGTAGGCCCCGGGTTGCAGCGACTGGCCGTTGGTGGGCGTTTCGCCGGTGTCGGGATCGGCGGTCTGCAGGGTTCCGAGCGCAGTGTCGGCTTCACCCGCCTCTGCTGCGCCCTGGTCTGTCGCGTCGTCGGCCGTGCCGGCCTGATCGGACGCGCCTTCGGGAGCTTCCGTGCGGTCGGAGGCGGTTTCGGAGCTGGCGGCGTCACCTGTACCATCGTTCTCTTGCGACGCGGTGTCGGTGGCATCCTCGGTGGCGGCTGCCGCGTCCTGTTCAGAACCGGGTTCGGTGCGCTCGGCGGGCGTGTTTTCGCCGGGGGTCTCGGTCGCTGGTGCGTCCTCCGTTGCTTCGGCGGATGCGCCCTCACCGGCGTCCTCCGAGGTTGAGCCATCGCTGTCGCCGGCTGCCGAACCTTCGCCTGCGTTTTCGGCAGGGGCCTCCTGTCCGGCGGTTTCGGCCTTGGCTTCCTCGCCCTCGGAGCTCTCCGCCGACGCGGCCGGATCGGCCGCGGCATCGCCTTCCGGCGCGGCGTCGCCTGCTTGCGAGCCACCTTGGGGCCCGTCGGAAGCTTCGCCGGACATCGCCGGAGCAGCATCCGCGCCTTCGGACTCCGAAGACGTCTCCGGGTTGATCTCACCCGCGAGCCCGCCCTCCTGTTGCAACGCCGCCACCCGCTGCTCCATCGCGACGAGTTCTTCGGATCGGCTGTTCAGGAGTTCGGTCAGGTCCGTCACCTCGGTCTGCACCTCGGCGCGCTGTTGATTGGCGTCGGTGATATCGGCCTCGAGCGCATCGCGGCGGGCGGCGAGTTCGGCGACCGCAGCGTCAAGGTCCCGGCGCTGCTCGCGCAGAGCGGTCACCTCGCTGGTCACGGTCTTCGACATCTCCTGCAACTCGGCCTCGGCGGTGCGCGCCTCCTGCATGCGGGTCTCGGCGCTGGCCATCTCTTCACTCAGGGCCGCGGCTTCGCTCTGCAGCGTCTCGAGGGTCTTGCGCAGATCGCTTTCTTGCGCGCGCGCCTCCTGCAGCCGGCCACCGACCGTGTCGAGCGACTTGGTGAGCTCGGCGACGGTAGCTTCGGTTTCAGCCTGCAATTCCTGATTGCGGGTGATTTCCTCTTCCAGCCGGGGCAGCTCGGCTTGGCGCGACTCCAGTGTCGCGGTGGCCGATTCAAGCTCGGCGTTGACGTCGGCGAGCCGGGTTTCGGCCTCCTCGGTCTGGCTCACTGCCGCGTCGCGCCGTTCGGTCAACTTCGCCAGCTCGGCATCAAAGTCGCTGCGCGCGGTATCAAGCTCGGCGGTCATCCGCTCGAGCTCGGCCGCAAGGTCGGTCTCGGATTGGGTGCGCCGGTCTGCAAGGGCGGCCAGTTCGGCCTCGAATTCGGACTGCGACTGCTGACGCTGTGTATCAAGCTCGGCGAGTTCGCTGCTCGTGGCGTCAATCCGCGACTCGATGTCGGTCAGCTCGCCCGAAGCGGTTTCCACCGCGGCAAGAGCGGCTGCCACCTCTTCACGTTGCAGAGTGGCCTCCTCGACCTTGGCGGACATTTCCTGTTCAAGCTCGGACCGGCCGGCCATCTGGTAGAACGCCCAGACCCAGCCCACAGCGGCCACCACCGCCAATGCGAACAGCCAAGTGCGATTGCTGCCGGAACCGTTCTCTCCGCCGGACGCGCCGGTGGGAGGGGGTGTGCCTGCACCGCCCGAGGCCCCGCCGGAGGCCGGGGTCGCTGCCTTTGCAGAGGCCCCCGCGGATTTCGACGAGGCTCCGGTGGTTGACGCGGGCTTTGACGAGGATGCCTCGGTCGAGGCGGATTTGGACGTCTCGGCTGCCGCGCTCTCGGCCGGACTGGATGCCGTCTTCGATGCCGTCTCGCCGGATTTGGTGTCTGCCGAGCGCTGGGCCGGCTCGGTCTTGGAAACCTCGCGGGGCTTTGCTTGGCTGCCCGCCTTGCTGTCACCGCCCGTTGTCGGCTTGTCAGTCTTGTCGGCCATGTCAGTCACTCCCTCTCATCCGGTTCGCACTCCCCCTTCGAGGTAGATCACGAAGCGGCAGGATCAAGACATGTCGGACAGGGCCAGCCGTTGCTGAGGTGCGATTAGACCACCACCTCGATCCGCTCCTGCTCGCCCACTCCGAACACCCGCTTGTAGCGTGCGATCTCCTCCGCCGGGCCCATCGCCTTTTCCGGGTTGTCTGAAAGCTTGACCGTTGGCCGCCCCTCGGCCGAGACCGCCTTGCAGACCAGCGAAAAGGCGTCGAGCCCGCCGTCCGGCACCAGCCCGCGGAAATCATTGGTCAGATTGGTGCCCCAGCCGAAGGACACCCGCACACGGCCGGAAAACCGCGCCGTCAGCGCCGCGATATTGGCCACGTCGAGCCCGTCCGAGAAGATCACCAGCTTGTCGCGCGGGTCCTCGCCGCGGTCCTGCCACCAGGCGATCGCCGCCTCCGCCGCCTTGGCCGGATCGCCGCTGTCGATGCGGATGCCGGTCCAGCCGGCCAGCCAGTCGGGCGCCTTGTCGAGAAAGCCTTGGGTGCCATAGGTGTCGGGCAGGATGATCCGCAGGTTGCCCTCGTGCTCGTCCTGCCAGTCGGCCAGCACGTCGTAGGGCGCGCGCGCCAGTGCCGCGTCATCCTCGGCCAGCGCGGCATAGACCATCGGCAGCTCGTGGGCATTGGTGCCGATCGCCTCGAGATCGCGGTTCTTGGCGATCAGACAGTTCGAGGTGCCGACAAAGCTCTTGCCCAGCCCCTCGGTCATCGCCTGCACGCACCAGTCCTGCCAGAGAAACGAATGCCGCCGCCTTGTGCCGAAATCGGCGATCCGCAGGCCGTCGAGGGCGCGCAGGCTCTCGACCTTTTCCCACAACTTGGTCATCGCCCGGGCATAGAGCACCTGCAGCTCGAACCGCCCCATATCGTTGAGCACCGCCCGCCCGCGCAGCTCCATCAGCACCGCCAGCGCCGGGATTTCCCAGAGCATCACCTCGGGCCAGTTGCCCTCGAAGGTCAGCTCGTACTGCCCGTCGCGCTTTTCCAGGTGATAGGGCGGCAGGCGCAGGTTCTCGAACCACTCCATGAAGTCCGGCCGGAACATCGAGCGCTTGCCATAGAACATGTTGCCGCGCAGCCAGGTGCTTTCGCCGCGCGACAGCGACAGCGAGCGGATGTGATCGAGCTGTTCGCGCAGCTCACCCTCGTCGATCAGCTCGGCCAGACGCACCGACTTGGTGCGATTGATCAGCGAAAAGGTGACCTGGGTGTCGCGCTTGTTGCGAAACACCGACTGGCACATAAGCAGCTTGTAGAAATCTGTGTCGATCAGCGAACGGACGATCGGATCGATCTTCCATTTGTGATTCCACACGCGGGTGGCGATATCGACCATGGTCAGTGTCCTCCGGTCAGCGCAGCGAAACGCCGGCCTTTTGCATGTTGGCCGTCGCGGTGGCGAGCGAGCCGTCAAGATCGATGGCCCGGCAGTGATCCCCCAGCACCGTCACGTCAAACCCCAGCTTGGCCGCATCCACCGCCGAGAAGGCAACGCAGAAATCCAGTGCCAGCCCGACCATCACCAGCTCATCGATGCCACGGCTGCGCAGGTAGCCCTCGAGCCCGGTGGGCGTGGCGTGATCGTTTTCGAAAAAGGCCGAGTAGCTGTCGATCGCCGGGCGGAACCCCTTGCGGATGATCAGATCGGCCCGCGTGGTCTCGAGCGCGGGATGAAACGCCGCGCCGTCCGAGCCCTGAACGCAGTGATCCGGCCAGAGCACCTGCGGGCCATAGGCCATCTCGGTCACCTCGAAGGGCGCCCTGCCCTCGTGCCGGCTGGCAAAGGAGGAATGCCCGGCGGGATGCCAGTCCTGGGTCAGCACCACGGCATCGAAGTCACCCATCAGCGCATTGATCGGCGCGACGATCTCGTCGCCGCCCGTCACCGCCAGCGCCCCGCCGGGGCAGAAATCGTTCTGCACGTCGATCACGAGTAGAGCGCGCATCGGCGGCCTCCTGTTTGTCCCTGTCGGCCGCAGCTTAGAATCGGCCAAGCGGAATTGCCATGGCCGATCCTTGGCGCTATAGCCGCCGCTTCGCGACTGAACGGAGGTGCGGATGGCACGGCTTGGCATAGATTTCGGAACCTCCAACACCGGCGCCGGCATCCTCCGGGACGGTCGCCCGGTGGCCCTGCCGCTGGAGGGCACGGCGCAGACCCTGCCGACGGCGGTCTTCGTCGACTTCACCGACAAGCGCTTCGTCTATGGCGCGGCGGCGGCGCGGGCGATGATGGAGGGCCAGGACGGCCGCTTCATGCGCGGGCTCAAGAGCATCCTCGGCACCCCGCTGGCACGCGAGAAGCGCCGCTTCCTGAACGAACGGCTGACCCTGATCGAGGTGATCGGGCGGTTCCTGGCCGAGATCCGCGCCCGCTCCGAGGCGTTGACCGGCGAGACCTATGACACCGCGATCTCCGGCCGGCCGGTAAAATTCCACTCCGAGTCCGACGGCAAGGACGCCCAGGCCGAGATCGACCTGCGCGAGGCCTATGCGCTGGCCGGCTTCGATGCGGTCGAATTCCTGCCGGAACCCGAGGCCGCGGCGCTGGCCGTCGCCGGCGAGGGCCGCATGCTGATCGTCGACATCGGCGGCGGCACCTCGGATTTCACCCTCTGCGAGCGCGCGAACGGCCAGACCCGGGTGATCGCCAGCCGCGGCCTGCGCCTCGGCGGCACCGATTTCGACCGCAGCCTGAGTCTCGCGCATGTGATGCCGCTGCTGGGCCACGGTGCCGAGATCGGCGCCGAGCTGGGCGCCAAGACCCACGCCGCCCCGCGCGCTCTGTTCCATGACCTCGCCAGCTGGGAAAAGATCGCCTTTGTCTATGACGCGGCGCTGCTACGCGAGGTCAGACGCTGGGTGCGGCTGGCGAAAGAGCCCGAGCGCTTCGAGCGGCTGGCGGAAGTGCTCGAGATGCACCTCGGCCATGACATTGCCTACGCGGTCGAGGCCGGCAAGATCGCCGCCAATGACGCCGAACGCGGCGAGATCGTCCTCGACGTGGTCGAACGCGGGCTGCGCGTCGAGCTTTGGGGGCTGCAACTGCAGGCCGAGCTTGCCAGCGCCGCCGAGCGCATCGGCGAGATGGCACTGGCGACGCTGAAAGACGCCGACTGCCGTCCCGATCAGGTCGACATGGTGGTCTTCGTCGGCGGATCGAGCCTCCTTACCGGTGTGCGCCAGGCGCTGGCCCGGCGGTTGCCCGCGGCGCGGCAGGAAACCGCCGAGGTCTTTACCGCGGTGGTGCACGGGCTGGCGATGGCGGCGCAGTGATCTTGCCTGCGCCGCCCGTTTTGCCTACATGCGGGCGCATGTACACCGTCGCCGCGCTCTATCACTTCACCCGCTTTGCCGATCCCGCCGCGCTGCAGGGCCCGCTGAAGGACCTCTGCCGCACTCAGGGCATCACCGGCACGCTGCTCCTGGCGCACGAAGGGATCAATGGCACCATCGCCGGCCCCCGCGCCGGCATTGGCGCGATGCTGGCGCATCTCCGCGCCCTGCCCGGCTGCGACGGTCTGGAGCACAAGGAAAGCACCGCCAGCGCGCCGCCGTTCCCCCGGATGAAGGTGCGGCTCAAGCGCGAGATCGTCACCATGGGCCAGCCCGACGTCGACCCGCGCGCCCGCGTCGGCCATTACGTCGAACCCGCCGAGTGGAACGCGCTGATCCGCCAGCCCGACGTGGCGGTGATCGACACCCGCAACGAGTACGAGACCGCGATCGGCACCTTCGACGGCGCCATCGACCCGCAGACTGCCAGCTTCCGCGACTTCCCGGCATGGTGGGAGGCGAACAAGCAGCGCTTTCACAACAAGAAGGTAGCGATGTTCTGCACCGGCGGCATCCGCTGCGAGAAATCCACCAACTACCTGCTGAGCCAGGGGGTGGAGGATGTCTTTCATCTCAAGGGCGGCATCCTGAAGTACCTCGAGGAAGTGCCGGAAGCGCAAAGCAGCTGGCACGGCGACTGCTTCGTCTTCGACGGCCGGGTCTCGGTCTCCCACGGCCTGCGCGAGGGCCCGCACCTGCTCTGCCACGCCTGCCGCCGTCCGATCCTGCCCGAGGACCGCGACCGACCGGAGTACGAACACGGCGTCGCCTGCCACCACTGCGCGGATGAGACCAGCGCAGAGGACAAGGCCCGCTTTCGCGAACGCCAGAAACAGATCGAACTGGCCCGCCAGCGCGGCGAGACCCACCTCGGCGGCGATCACGGCGCCTGATCCTTCTTCTGTTTGAAAATACCGCGGGGGTCCGGGGGCAGAGCCCCCGAATTCCTTGCCATCCGACAATAGAACCGTCACATTCGAATAAGACATTATGTTCGGGAGGCGGCCACCATGACAGTCACACGCAGAGATCTCCTCGCCGGTCTCGGCGCCAGCGCCGGGCTGGCCGCGGCCGGCCCGCTCTGGGCCGGCACCACGCTCGGCAACCTGCGGATCGACACGCTGAGCGATGGCAATCTGGTGCTGCCCGGCGAGTTCGTCTTCGGTCCGATGCCGCAGGAGGCGCTGGCGCCGATCGTGCAGAAATACCAGCTCGACCGCGCCGCGCTGACGCCGGAATGCAACCTCACGCTGCTGCGCGACGGGGACCGGGTGGTGCTCTTCGATGCCGGTGCCGGCGCGGATTTCCAGCCCTCCGCCGGTAAACTGCTCGAAGCGATGGACAGCCTCGACCTCTCGCCAGAGGATGTGACGCATGTTGTGGTCACCCACGGCCATCCAGACCATATCTGGGGGTTACTCGATGATTTCGGCGATCCGCTCTTTGCCGAAGCCACCCATCTGATCGGCGCGAAAGAGCTCGACTACTGGCGCGACCCGAACACCGTCGACACCATCGGTGCCGAGCGTCAGGCCTTCGCGGTCGGCGCGAAACGGCGGCTCGAGGCGGTGGACGACCTGCTTGCGACCTTCCAAGACGGCGAGGAAATCCTGACCGGCGTGCTGGCCCATGCCAGCTTCGGCCATACCCCCGGCCACATGGCCTTCGAGCTGCGCCATGGCTCGGAGGCGTTGATGGTGGTGGGCGATGCCATCGGCAACCACCACGTGGCCTTCGAAAGGCCTGGCTGGCCCTCAGGCTCTGACCAGGATGCCGAGACCGCCGCCGCCACCCGGCTTCGACTGCTCGACCAGATCACCACCGAGGATATGCGGCTGATCGGCTTTCACCTGCCCGGTGGGTTGGGCCGGGTCGCGCGGCAGGGCGAGGGCTATGTCTTCCTGCCGGAGAACGACTGAAGCCCCGCGCCCCGCGAGGAGGCCCCGTGCGGGGCCGAGGAGCGCCTCAGAAGGCCAGCGCCTCCTCAACGATCGCGCCCAGCAGCTCTTCCACCGCGTCCATCGGGCCCTCGGGATAGCTGCGATAGCCGATCTCGACCTGCCCCTCGCGCTCGGTGACAAAGATGCCATAGGGGCAATAGGCGACATTCAGCGGGTCGGCCTCCATCACCTGCCGCGAAACCGTGGCGGAACAGAACAGCAGCACATCCGCCGCCTCGAAGATCTGCGCGCCGCCCACATCCTCGCGGGTGCGGGCCAGCATCTCGCCGACCTGGCTGTGATAATCCACCACCAGCCCCTGGTTGATGATGGCGTTCTCGAGGCTGAACAGCGCGTCCGCGTGGTTGCCGTCATAGGGATGAACGATCACCGGTTCCTCGGCGCAGGCGGCGCCCGCGGCCAGGATCAGCGGTAGCAGGTATTTCATCGGTCAGGCTCCTCTCTCTCGGACCGGCGGCGGGCAACGCCCGGCTCTCGGGGCACCATAGCAGCCCGGGAAACCGGCGTCGCCCCGTCGCGGGTTCACTCGGCGACGAAGGATTTCAGGTATTCGACCACCGCATCCTGCTCGTCCTCCTTGCGCAGGCCGGCAAAGGACATCTTGGTGCCCTTGAGGTAGTCGCGCGGCTTGGCGAGAAAGGCCTTCAGCTCGGCCTCGGTCCAGACCAGCCCGGCGTTGCCCGCCTCTTCAATTGCCCTGGAATACTTGAACCCCTCGACCGCGCCGGCCGGGTGGCCGACGATGCCGTTGAGCATCGGCCCGGTGCGGTTCTTCGCGCCCGCACCCAGCTGGTGGCAGGATTTGCACTTCTTGAACACCCGCTCGCCGGCCGCCACCAGGTCCGCGTCGAGCGCTGCCGGTGGTGTCGTTTCGGCGGTGTCGGCCTCTGGCTCTGCCGGGGCGTCCATCGCGGCCGCGTCGACCGCCGCGTTGACCGCCTCCGCGTCCTGCTCAAAACTGGCCGCCGCCGCCTCGTCGGGCGTCACGTCGAGCACGGTGGCGCGCATGGTGATCTCGACGCTGTCCTTGCACTCCGTCATGCAGGGCGCGGCGCGCCACCGGGCATATTCGGTCTCGGCCCGGTCGTCGATCACGAAGCCCCCGGCGTTGGGCATCTCGACCTCGAGGAAGTTCTCGTGGCTGAGGGTGAAGTCCTCGTCCACGATATCGTTGGAATAGAGGACATAGGCGGTGATCGCATAGACCTCGTCATCGCTCAGCGTCTGCGCCGCGCCGAAGGGCATCGAGCGGTGGACATAGTCCCAGACCGTCGAGAGATAGGGCCAGTAGCTGCCCACGGTCTTGACCGGGTCCTTGCGGTCGAGCGTGTCCCAGCCGCCGGCGAGCTTCGGCCAGTTGCCAACGCCCTCGGCGAAATCGCCGTGGCAAGAGGCGCATTGCTCGGCAAAGATCTCCTCGCCGGTCCAGACGTCGCCGGAGCCCTCGGGCAAGCCGGTGCCGTCCGGCACCACGTCGACGTCCCAGGCGGAGACTTCCTCGGGCAATGCCGGGCGGCCGAGGCCGAACCGGCGGGTGGGTTTGGCCTCCGCAGCGGCCTCTTCGGTCGCCATCGCTCCCTCTTCGGCCTCGGCTTTCGCGACTTCGGCAGCCATTTCCTCGCTTTGGGCGACCGTTTCCTGCTGTCCGGCCCCGGCGATTGCCTCCGCAGCATCTTCCGGGCTGCCTTCCGCAGCGGGCTCCACCTGTGCGGCCGCCGTGAGGACCTCGACCTCGGGCGCCCCGCCGCCGGGGATGCGGAAAGCCACGGTGGGCGCCGCCTCGGGCATCGGCACGACGAAGCGGTCGGCCAGGCTGACGGCCAGCCCGGCAGTGGCGGCGATCGCCAAGGCGCCGCCGGCAAACAGGGCGAGATTAGGAAACTTCGACATTTTCAGCCTCCCCGCTGGATTTCACATGCCAGGTCTGGATGCAGTTGTTGTGGTAGATCGAGTTCTCGCCCCGCACCGCGCGCAGCTGGTCCTTGGTCGGCTGCACATAGCCGGTCTCGTCCATCGCCCGCGCCTGCAGCAGCATCTCCTCGCCGTCCCACACGGTATCGAGGTAGAAGCGCACCAGCGCCTTGTTTCCACCCTCCTGCGCGAGCCGCGCGGTCTCCCAGCTCTTGCCGCCGTCCTTGGAGACGTCGACGCGGGTGATCCGCCCGTGCCCTGTCCAGGCCATGCCGGTGATGACCAGCGGGCCCTTTCCGTGAGTGATGGGCATTTGCGGTGAGGGTGAGGTGATGACCGACTTGGCGTCCATCACCCATGTCCATTTGCGGCTGGTCCCGTCGGCCAGCGTATCGGTGTATTTCGAGGTCTCCTCGCGGCTCTCGACCGGCTGGTCGAGCACCTCGATCCGGCGCAGCCACTTGATCCAGAGGTTGCCCTCCCAGCCCGGCACCACCAGCCGCACCGGGTAGCCGTGCTCCTTTCTGAGCGCCTCGCCATTGGCCTTGAAGGCC
This sequence comes from Marinovum sp., assembly GCF_034669705.1. GTDB lineage: Bacteria > Pseudomonadota > Alphaproteobacteria > Rhodobacterales > Rhodobacteraceae > Marinovum. The sequence goes on along the minus strand of NZ_JAXMOR010000003.1, from coordinate 154,718 downwards.
ACCAGTACGTCATCGAGCGCCTTGTCCAGCGGGATCGAACGGCCGTTCGACGAGGCATCCGCGCCCTCGACATAGACCCATTTGCCCGTGGTCTCGCCCGTGATCCCGGCCTCGGCCAGCAGGGTGCGCAGCGGCACGCCGGTGTATTCCATGTTGTGGATCATGCCATGGGTGAACTGCGCGCCATTGAGCTGCGCCCCGGCCCATTCCATGCCGGTGTTTGCCGCGCACTCGCAGAAATAGACGTGGTTCTCGCGCGGGAAACGCTCGAGATCGGCATAGGTAAAGACCAGCGGCGTCTCGACCAGCCCGTTGATCATCAGCCGGTAGTCCTGCTTGCGAAGCTCGATCGCGCCGGAGTGGTGCCGCTCGAAGGCGCAGCCCTGCGGCGTGATGGTGCCGTCGAGCGCGTGGATCGGGGTGAAGTTGATCGAGCTGATGGTATCGGCGGTGAGCCATTCCACATTGCGCCGGATCACGTCGCTCTCGTGCTCGATCGGCAGGCCATAGGGCACCTCGTCGACGCCATGGCCGAAACCGGACGCCCAGTCCTGCACCTCGGTGATCAGCGGGTCGGGGGTCGCGGCGCGTGCAGCGCTTGCGGTGACGGCGCCGGCAGCGGCGGCGACGCTGCCGCGCAGGAAGGCGCGGCGGGAGGACTTCGGGATATCAGACATGCGGTCCGTCTCCTTTAAGTTCGCTGCGCCGCGTCAGGGCGCAAGGGTCCGGCGCACTGCCCGGAGGGCAGCACGGCGCGGGTCTCATGCCCGGGGTGCGGGCGGGGTCAGTCGGGTCTTTGGGTCCTCAGAGGCCGGTGACGGCCACGCTTGCATTCGGATCAAGCCGGACGGTGCCCAGCTTGGAGATATGGCTTTCCACCACGTCCCAGATCGGCGGCCCCTCGGTGCCTTCGTTGACCGAGGCCCAGCCGGCAACGACGTAGCTCTTGGCCGGGTCGATCGCCTCGCCGGTCGAGAGCAGGGTCATGTCGGAGATCCGTTCGCCTTGCGGCTTGGAGATGTCGATGCGGTAGCCCATGCCGCCCACGCGGACCATGTCGCCGCCCTGCTGGTAATAGGGGTCGGGGTTGAAGATGTTGTCGGCCACGTCTTCCAGCACGATCTTGAGGAACTCGCCGGTCATTTCGGTGCGATAGGCCTCGGGGTAGGTCATCGAGGTGACGTTCCAGATATCCTCGCGGGTGATCTTCTGGCCGGGGATCAGCGACGGCCCCCAGCGCACGCCGGGCGAGAGCGCGATCTGCGCCTCGCGTTCGGAAAGCAGCGCGTCGCAGATCAGATCATCCCACGAGCCGTTGAAGTTGCCACGGCGATAGAGCAGCGTGTCGGTCTCGCCGATCACCTCTTTCAGCGCGGCCTCATAGGGCGCGCGCTGCTCATCGATGACGGCGGCAACCTCTGCGTCGGGGGTGATCACGTCCGAGAAGATCGGGATCAGCTTGTGGCGGAAGCCCATCATCCGGCCGTTCTGCACGTCGAGATCGACGCGGGAGACGAACTTGCCGTTCGACCCCGAGGCCACGATGATGGTGTCGCCGACCAGCACCGGTTCGGGCAGCGCGTCATGGGTATGGCCCGACAGGATCACGTCGATGCCGGTGACGATGCCGGCCATCTTCTTGTCGACGTCAAAGCCGTTGTGCGACAGGCAGACCACCAGCTCGGCGCCCTGCGCACGGACCTCGTCCACCATCTCCTGCATGTGCTCGTCGCGGATGCCGAAGGCGTATTCCGGGAACATCCAGCCGGGGTTGGCGATCGGCATGTAGGGAAAGGCCTGACCGATGACGGCGATCTTGACGCCACCGCGCTCGAAGAACTTGTAGGGCGGGAAGAGCTCGGCCGGCTCGTCCCATTCGGCGTCGAAGATGTTCTGGCCCAGAGCGGCAAAGGGCAGCCCCTCGACGATCTCCTGCACCCGCCCGGAGCCGAGGGTGAACTCCCAGTGGAAGGTCATCGCGTCGGGCTTCAGCGCGTTCATCACATTGACCATGTCCTGGCCCTGCGTGTGATAGCAGGTGTAGCTGCCGTGCCATGTATCGCCGCCGTCGAGCAGCAGCGCATCGGGGCGGTCGGCGCGGATCGCATTGATCACCGTGGCCACCCGGTCGAGCCCGCCGACCCGGCCATACGCCTGCGCCAGTGCCGAGAAATCACCCGACGACAGCGCGTAATGCGCCGGCGAGCCGTCGTCGATGCCGTAGAGCCGGCGGAAATCGGCGCCGGTGACATGCGGCACCACTCCCTTGTTCTCGCCGACGCCGATGTTGATCGAAGGTTCGCGGAAATAGATCGGCTTCATCTGCGCGTGGATGTCGGTGACATGGATCAGCGAGACATTCCCGAAGGTGTCGAACTCGAGCAGCTGGTCCTGGGTCAGCGCCTGCTGCGCGGCAAGGCGCGACCAGTTGCCGAAACCGGAGGCGCCCAGCATGGCAGAGGCGGCCATCGAGACCTGAAGGAAATCGCGGCGGGAGATCATCGGGCATTCATCCTTTTCACATGCGCATATGTGAATGAGTTAGAGGCAGGAAACCCCGCGCCGGTGACAGCGCGGGGCGATGGGTTACTGGCGGACCGCCGGTGTCTCGATCGACAGGCCGTTGCCGCGCGAGGCGACGTAGAGCTCCAGCGCGCGGAACTCGTCGGAGCCTTCGGCGAAGGTCTCGGCACGGGTGTCGCGGATGCAGCCGCGGAAGCGGTTGTGCTTGGAGATCAGCTTGGCCTGCTTCAGACGATAGGTCGGAAAGCCGTTGGTCTGGCCTTGGGACAGGTGGTCGGCGCGGATGTAATTGCCGTTGTTGTCCTCGTGGCAATTGGCGCAGGACAGTTCCAGCTGGCCGTAGCGGGTGTAATACATCTCCTTGCCCTGCTCCCAGAAGGTCTGGGCCGGGCCGTCGATGGCCACGTCGATCGGCATGCCGCGCGACTGGTGCGCGATGGCGGCGACCATGGCCTGCATCGGCGCGCTGGACCAGCCCCAGGCATCGGCCTCCATCCGCTCGGTCCGGCAGGCGTTGATCAGGTCTTCCATCACCACCAGCTCGCCGGCCTCATTGACCTTGGGCATCTGGGTGGCAAGGCCGGTAAAGGCCTCGATATCCTCGTGGCAGGAGGCGCAGCTCTTGTCGGCACCACCCTCGACCACGTCGAACTGATCGAGCGCCTGGTCGACAAAGATCATGCCGGGATTGTCGAAATCGTCGAGCTCGAGCGCCTGGGTCTCGTCGGTGCGGTAATGCCAGCCAGAGATCACCTGCCCCCCAAGCGCGCCGTCCAGATGGGCGGGCGCTTCGGTCTTGGTGATCATCTCGACATCGCCGTTGACGACAAGGTTGTCATCATCCGGCCCGCCGGCCAGGGCCGGTGCGGCGGCGACAAGCGCCGCGACGGCGGTGAGTGCGGTAAGTTTCATGTATTCCCTCCCTAAGCTGTCCTGCCCCGTTTTCGGGATCAGATGGCGCGCCCGCCCCGGTGCATCCGGAGCCGGCAGGGGCCCTCAGCCGACCGCGATTTCCTTGGTTTCCTCGTAGACCGAGCCGTCGTCGTCGTACCAGGTGAACTTGAATTCACCGGCTTCCGGCACGGTGGCCTCGAACTGGAAATACGGGTTGGTCGAGATCGCCGGCTCGAGCGTGACGTCGATCACGTTCTCGCCGTTGAAATCGCAGGTAAAGCGATTGATGATCGAGCGCGGAATGACATTGCCGTCACCGTCCTTGCGCTGACCGGATTCCATCTGGTGGCTGATCAGGGTCTTGATTGTGATCGCCTCGCCGGCCGCAGCCTGCTTGGGAACCTTGACGCGGGGTTTTACGCCTTTTGCCATAGCTAGTACTCCTTGTTTCTGGTCGCAGTCCCGAACCGCAAAACCGGGTTCCACTTTTGCCGGGACTGCTCCGCTTAGCCGCCGCAGCCGCCGATGGTGACCTTGACGGTCTTGGAGGCGCGGACAAAGCTGCCGTCGGCCATCTTGGCCACGGCGATCACGTCCTGCGTGCCGGCAAGGCGGATCCGCGTCGCGGCCTCCTGCGCGGCGGCCAGCGGGCCGAATGTGAAGGTCGCGACCGGCGGCGTCGGGTTGCCGGCGGCATAGACCGCGATGGCGGTGGCGCCGGGGGCGGACACCTCGATCGGCACGGTGTTGCCGTTCTCGGCGATCTCGGGCGCGGTCAGCTCAAGACCGCCCTCGCCCACATCGGCCCCGCCGGTGAACTCGTTGATCAGATCGTCGACCGACGCGAATGCGCGCATCGGCAGAACGGTCAGAAGCGCGGCACCGGCACCCAGTGCCAGGGTTTCGCGTCGCGTGAAATCCATCATCTGTCTCCTTGGTCTCGTCTGGCTGGCGGTCTCTGGCCGACGCTCACTCGTCTTGCAACGTCATCAGGAACGCCACCACGTCTTCGATCTCCTGCGCGCTCAGCAGCGGCGGCAGCGGCTCGTCGCCTGCCTTGCCGGTAAAGCCGTCGCCGGGGCGGATGAAACCGCTGGTCTTGTAGAAGGCCGGCATCACCGTGCCGTCGTAGGTCATCTTGGCATTGGCCACGATGCCGCGCAGTTCGGCCGCTTCCCAGCGCGACCCGACGCCGTCGAGCACCGGCCCGACCTCGCCGTGGAACGGCGCATCGGACAGCTCGGAGACCGCGTGGCACGAGATGCAGTTGCCCTTGGACTTGGTCTTCATGATCACCGCGCCGCTTTCGGCGTCGCCCGGGGCACCCGAGAGCGAGGCCTCGATCGCGCCGTAATCGTCGTAGGTGACATCCTGCGGGGCCACGTCTGCCGCGAGTGCGGCCGTTGCGCCCAGCGAGGCGACCGCCAATGCTAGTGTCGTGAGCCTCATATTCCCTCCCTAAGTCGCTACCTTGTGATTTTTCGTATCAGGTTGCTTCGCACAGCCTAGTCCAGCGCGACCCATCGACGCAACAACAAATTCATGACTTTGAATTAGTCAATCTGACTAGTCGGTCCGGCCGTTGTCGCGTTCCTGGATCATCCGCGCATGGTATCGCTGAAAATCCTCGCCGTTATCAAGCAGATATCTCTTCTCCGCAACCCATGTGAACATGTCCAATGTGGTTCCGGGGCCAAAGGCGCCGGGCATCACCGCCACGGCGGCCTGCGGCGCGGTCGCGTCCTCGGGCACCTCTTCGGGCAGGAACATCACCGTGGGGGTAAAGAGAATCCCCCACTTGCGGGCCATGTCCTTCTCGCTCAGCGTCTCGCCGTCGAAATCGGTGACCTCGATGTCGCCATGCAGGTTGAGCTGCACCACGAAGTAGTTGTCCTCGATCATCCGGGTGATCTCGGGGCGGGGAAAGACCTCTTCGTGCATCTTGTCGCAATAGATACACCCGCGCTGCTCGAAGAACAGCGCCAGGCGCTTGCCCTCGGCATTGGCCTCGGCAAGATCCTCGCGCAGGTCCTTGAAGGTGTCGCGCATCCAGGGCGTCTTGTGCAGTCCGTCGTCGCCCAACTCGGCGGCGGCGGTCATCAGCGGCAGCGCAACAAGCAGCGCGGCGAGGGTGGCAAGCAAACGTGTCATACGATCCTCCTTGGCTGGGGTCAGCCGATCTGCATGAAGACCGGAAAGGTCTCGAGCATCCATTGTGCGATGTAGTTTACCGTATCGGTGGCGATCAGCACGCCAAAGATGATCAGCAGCACCCCCATCGCCTTTTCGATCTTGGGCAGGTGGCGGCGGAACCGCGCCATCCAGCGCATGAACGGCCCGATGAACATCGCCGCCACGATGAACGGCAGCGTCATCCCCAGCCCGTAGACAAAGAGCAACCCGGCGCCGGTGCTTGCCGTCTCTTGTCCGGCGGCGGTGAACAGGATCGCCGCCAGCACCGGGCCGACGCAGGGCGTCCAGCCAAAGGCGAAGGCGAGCCCGATCACATAGGCGCCGAGCAGACTCAGGTTCGAGGTCTCGCCGGTGTCGGCGCGGAACTGGCGATAGAGCAGCCCGATGCGGATCACGCCGAGGAAATGCAGCCCCATGACGATGATGACCGCCGCCGCCATCCAGCGCAGGATGTCGAAATAGTCGCGCAGCATCTGGCCGAAGATCGTCGCCGAGGCCCCGAGCGCCACGAAGACGGTAATCACCCCCAGCGCGAAACAACTCGCCGCCAGCACCGCGCGCAGCCGCACCGCGCCCGAGATCTCGGCGCTGGCCGTCACCTGGTTCATCCCGACGCCGGCCAGGTAGGACAGGTAGAACGGCACGATCGGCAGGATGCAGGGCGACAGGAACGACAACAGCCCCGCCAGAAGCGCACCGGCAAATGTGACATCGAACATCGGCGGACCGTCCTGCTTGTAAAATTCACATATTCAGATTATGTGGTATATCAGGTTCGGATCAAATGAAATACATCACATGCTGAGGATTGCCCCGCGTCTCCTGTCGGCCCTGGTGGTGCTGACCCTGGCTCTTGCCGGGCCTGCCCGTGCCGAGATGGCATTGGTGATGGTCGAGGAGCCCGGCTGCATCTGGTGCGCCCGCTGGAACGAAGAGATCGCGCCGGTCTATCACAAGACCGAGGAGGGCGTCCTGGCGCCCCTGCAGCGCATCGACATCCGCGAGCGCCCGCCGGAGGGCATGGAATTTGCCCGCGGGCTGCATTTTACCCCGACATTCGTGCTATTGGTCGATGGTGAGGAACACGGGCGCATCGAAGGCTATCCGGGCGAGGATTTCTTCTGGGGCCTGCTGGGCCAGCTGATCGAACGCGCGCAAACGCAGGAGGCCGCAGGATGAGCGGAGCGATGAACCCGGGCACTGCGACAGCCTCGCCGCTGCCCGCTTTCGACGAGACCACCTGCGAGGAAGACATCGAGCGGATGATGGAGAACGCCACCAACGCCGCCAATTTCCTCAAGGCGCTGGGCCACGAGGGCCGGCTGATGATCCTCTGCCACCTCGCCACCGGCGAGAAATCGGTGACCGAGCTCGAGGACCTGCTCTCGGCACGGCAGGCGGCGGTGTCGCAGCAGCTCTCGCGGCTCAGGCTCGAGGGCATGGTCAAGCCGCGGCGCGACGGCAAGGCGATCTACTACTCGCTGGCCGACGACCGGCCGCGGCAGATCATGGAGATCGTCTATGACATGTTCTGCCGGCCGGAGGGCGACGACCGCTAGGCCGGCGGGCGGGACTTCGGGGAGGAAGGACCGATGTTGGAGACCCTGGGAGACGGCCCCGCGATGGCGCTGGTCGGTCTGCTGAGCGGCGCACTGCTCGGCCTCGCGGCGCGTCTGGGGAGGTTCTGCACCCTTGGCGCGATCGAGGATTATTTCTATTCCAGCAGCGACCTGCGCCTGCGGATGTGGGGCATCGCCATCGGCACCGCCGTCACCGGCAGTTTTGGCCTGATCGCGCTCGGCTGGCTCGATGCCGCAGCGCCGGTCTATCTCTCGGGCGGCTGGTCGCCGCTCGCCTCGGTGCTGGGCGGGCTGGTCTTTGGCTACGGCATGGCAATCAGCGGCAATTGCGGTTTCGGCGCGCTGGCGCGGCTCGGCGGCGGCGACCTTCGCTCCTTTGTCATCGTGCCGGTCACCGGGGTCTCGGCCTACGTGGCGCTCTCCGGTCCGCTGGCGACACTGCGGCTGGCCCTGTTCCCGGTGGTCGAGGCCGATGCGCAGGCCCTGCCCGGCATCGCCCATGGGCTCGCGGCCCTGACCGGCCTGCCGGTGGCGCCGATCGGCCTCGCCATCGGCATGACGATCCTGGCGCTGGTCGCCGCGCCGCGCCACGTGCACCGCGCACCGTCGACGCTGGTCTGGGGCGCGGTGGTCGGGCTGGCGGTGGTTCTGGCCTGGGCCGGCACCTCCTGGGTGGCGCGGCACGGCTGGGAGGATCTTCCCGTCGCCGCACACAGCTTTTCCAAACCGCTGGGCGACACGCTGCTCTTTGCCATGTTGTCCTCGGGGTTGACGCTCAGCTTCGGCGTCGGCTCGGTGACGGGGGTTCTGGCGGGGGCCTTCATAGGCTCGATGCTCCGCGGCCAGTTCCGCTGGGAGGCCTGTGACGACCCGCGCGAATTGCGCCGCCAGATCGGTGGCGCGGTACTGATGGGGCTGGGGGCGGTGGTGGCGACCGGCTGCAGCGTCGGTCAGGGGCTCTCGGCGATGTCGCTCTTGGCCTTTAGCGCGCCGGTGACGCTGGCGGCGATCCTTGCCGGCGGCTACATCGGCCTGCGCCAGCTGATGCTGGGCTTCGCCCCGGCTGAGTGACCGGGGCGAAGAAGATCCGGGGCGAAGCTGTCCCGTCAGCGCCGGGGCGCGGCCTGGGCGGTGTCGTCCTCGACGATCACGGCGTCATCCGCCAGTTTCTCGGCCATGGTCGGGTCGGCGGTCTCGGCCATCCGCTCGGCCATGGTCGGATCGTGACCGGCATCCTCGGCCAGTTTTTCGCCCATGGTCGGCCCGTTGTGCATCGCCCGCCCAGCGAGCACGCTGTCCTGCGCCGCCATGTCCTTGCCGGAATGATCCTCGATCGCGCCGACGATCAGCGGCAGCATGGCGCTGTCGGCATTGGACGAGGCCGCCTCGGCCGGCGGGCTCTTCCAGCTCAGCGTGTCAAGCGCGCCGCAATTGGTGCAGGTCGCGGTCCATTCGCTCTGGATGTTGGAGCAGTTGTCGCAGACCCAATGCGGCCCGCGCGGCGCGTTGAGCGCGCGCGCCAGCCAGCCCTTGACCACCGCGTCAGAGGCGCCTTCACCGCGCTCGATCGCGGCCATGATGGTCAGCGTGCGGGTGTCGGGATCGGTCTCGGCCAGATCCCCCAGCGCACGGCGCGCACCGGGGAAGTCCTCGTCGGCGATGTGCAGCTCGGCCAGAAGCAACTTGGTCTCGCGGTGATCCGGTGCCAGCCGCGTGAGGTGCTGGAAGCGCTTGATCCGCGAGGCCGGCGTCTCGTCGGGCTCGATGGCGGCAAAGGTCGCGGCCAGGTCGGGATGCGGCTGCGCCTCCCAGGCCTTCTTGATCACCCGCGTCGCGTATTTCGACTTGCCCTGCTCGATATAGCTGCGCGCCGCCATCACCGCCGCCGGGATCAGCTCTGGCGACAGGCGGTTGGCCTCGATCGCGGTCTCGCGCTGTTCGATGGTGCGGCCGTCGGCGGCCACCTCGCGCGCCTCTGACAGGGCCAGAACCGCCTCGCGCCGGCGGTGCACGTCGCGCGGCAGGTTGCCGGATTTCAGCTTGGCGTTCAGCGTCTTGCGGGCACCGGCCCAATCGCCGCTGTCGGCCTGCAGCTTGAGCAGGATGTCCTGCGTCTCCTCGTGCTTGGGCTTGATCGCAAAGGCCCGCTCGGCCAGTTTCAGAGCGGTGTCGGTGTCGCCCTCGGCCAGCCGCTGCTTCATCACCCCGCGCACGCCCACGAAGCGGGTCTTCTCGTTGGCCACCAGCTTCTTGTAGACCGATTCCGCCTTGTCGCGGTCGCCCGCCATCTCGGCCGCCTGGGCGGTCAGCAGATTGGTCAGCTCGGGCTTGTTGAGGTAGCGGTCGGCCTTGGCCGCCTTGGCCATCGCCACCTTGCCCTCTCCCGAGGCCAGCGCCATCAGCCCGTCGCTGAGCGCCTGAAAGCCCTTGCGCTCCCGGTTGCGGTCGAAATAGCGCGAGATCGCAGTTTCGTCGCCGTTCACGAAGCGGATCAGCGCCACCAGGAATGACACCACCTTGAGCAGCACCCAGAGCGCCACCAACAGCGCCATCAGTGCCAGCACCGCCTGCAACGCGGTGAAGGTGAATTCCTGACCGTTGAAGGTGAGCCGCATGCCGGCGCCGTCATATTCCAACAGCCAGCCAGCGCCCCAGGCCAGCGCCAGAACCACGGCAACAAAGACGAGAATTTTCAGAAGTGACCAAAGCATATTTTCGTCCTTATCCCTGGTTCAGGCGTGCCGCGACGGCATTGGCTTCGTCGAGCGCCGCCATGCGGGCCTCGGCGTCTGCCACCCATTCGGCCAGTGGCGCCTTTGCCTCTTCGGGCAGCGCCGTCAATTCGTCAAGCGCCACGCGGAAGTTGCCGTTGCGCACGGCGGCCTCGGCGCGTGACAGGATGGCGTCGGTGTCGACCCCGTCGCGCGGCGCCACCGAGCGCACCTCGAACATCTTCTCGAGCACACCGCCGATGCCGGCCTCCTCGCCATCGGCGCCGGCCTCGCGAGAGGCGCGTAGCGCGGCGCGGGCGTCATCGGGAAAGCGTTCGCGCAGCGCGGCCTGGGTCACGACCCCCTCGGCAGCCGCGGCCTGCAGCGCCGGCATCTCGTCCTCGACGGTTTCGGCCAGCTCGGCCAGCGCAGCCTCGAAGGGCTCGCCGGTCTCCAGCGCGGTCAGCACCTGGGTCAGCACGGTGCGGGCGGCCGAGATACGCGCCTCTTCCAGCGCGCGCTCCTCCATCTGGGTGGCTTCCTGGGCGATCTGCTCGATCTTGACCTTCTCGGCGGCGATGGTCTCCTCGATGGCGACCCGCTGTTCCTCCATCGAGCCGCGCAGCCGCTCGAGCTCGGCCTCGTAGGCGGCAATTGCCTCGCGCGAGACGGTGTCGGCAATCGGCCGTTTCGCCAGCGTGGTCAGCCGCTCGTCAAGCGCGGCGAGATCCTCGCGCAGCGCTTCGACGCTGGTCAGCCGCTCGTTCTGGGCGCCAAGCTCGCCCTCGGTCGCCCCAACCGCCTCTTGCGTGCTGGTGAGGTCGGCCGCGAGCCCGTCGATCCGCTCGGTCACATCGGCGGAGATTGTGGTGATCTGCTGCGAAACGCCGTCGAGCCGACCCGATTGCGCCTCGAGCGCGGCGCGGGTCTCGGTCTCGAAGCTGTCGTCCTGGCCCAGATAGTAGGCGGCGCCATAGCCCAGGCCGGCGGCCACGATTCCACCCAGCACCATCGGCACAAAGCCACCGCGGCGCTCGACGACCTTTTCGGTCACCGGCGGGGTCACCGGCGCAGGGTCGCGCGGCTCGGCGGGCGTGTGGCTGTCGGCTTCGACGTCGGCCGGCGCGGGACCGGCATCGTCGAACAGCTCTGGCGCGGGTTCGTTGCCGGCATCGGCATGGCTTTCGTCGGCGGCCATCTCGGCCTGCACCGGGTCCGGGTCGGCCAGTGGATCGGCGGTCTCGACGCCACCGTCGGTCACCTCGTCGGTATCGGCGGGCGCGAGCGTGTCGGTGCCGCTGAGCGTGTCGGGGCCGGTGCGGCTCTCGGGCTCGAAAGGCGTGTCAGCCTCGGCGCCAAGGCTGTCGTCGCCGGCGCCGGGACTGTCCGCTTCGGCAGAGGGAGAGGTATCGTCACCGGCCGGCGTTTCCGCCCCGGCTGAGGAAATCCGGTCGGTGTCGCTGGAGAGCGTGTCATCCGCCAGCTTGTCTTCGGTTTCTTCCGGTTTCGGCTCTTTCGAATTTGACACCAAGGATCACCCTTTCCGAATCTTACTGCAGCGGCGCAATATCATTACCTTATGGCACCGCAGGAGGCCCCTCAAGCGGACTTCCCCGCCTCAGGACCCCGGCCACCGCCGCGCAGATCGCCGCACGATCGGGCCGCGCGGCAATCACCAGCCGCTCCGGTGTCAAGAGGGATGCGCCACGCGCAACCGCCGGACTGAGCGCCACGATCCAGAGCGGGGCCCGCGCCCCGGCCTGCCCCGCGACGATTTCGGCGCTTCTGGGGGAAAACAGGGGAAGGACCACCGGCCTCTCCTGCTCAAGTAGCACATGCGCCTCATGAGTAAAGCCGCAAGCCTGCTGATCGTACACGATCAGCTCTCGCGTCCCGAGGCCCTCTTGTGTCAGCCGCGCCGCCACCGCGCCGCGCGCATGGGCGCCGCGCAGATGCAGCAGAGCACCCTCTGGCCGCAGCCGGGTCAGATGCGCCACCAGCTGATCGGCACTCTCGCCGGCCAGTTCGGCCTGCAGACCCGCCTGCCGCGCGGCCGCGGTGGTTTTTCGCCCGACGCAAAAGGCGCGCAGCCCCGGCGGGCCCGCATAGCAGCGCACGCCATTGACCGAGGTAAAGATCAGCGCCGCCACCCCGGACAGGTCCGGCACCTCCCCGGTGGGCACGATCCGCAGCACCGGCGAGATCACCACCCGCCCCGGTGTCACCAGCCTGCGCAGATCGGCGAGAAAGCTCTCGGCGTCGGGGCGCGGCCGGGTCAGCAGCAGCGCGGGGGGCTCTCGGTCGGGATTGTTTGCCATCATGGCAAGTGTTACCTGCGCCCTGTTCCCTCCGCAACGAACCGAAGCGCCGCCATGACCCAAACGCTCACCCTTCTCGGCCTCGAAAGCAGCTGCGACGACACCGCTGCCGCGGTGGTGCGCGGCACCCCCGGTGCGGCGCAGGTGCTGGCCTCGGTGGTCGAGGGCCAGACCGGGCTGCACAAGGACTTTGGCGGCGTGGTGCCAGAGATCGCGGCCCGCGCCCATGCCGAGCGGCTCGATGTCTGCGTCAAGGCAGCGCTGGCGCAGGCCGGGCTGGGCCTTGACGCGCTCGACGGCATTGCGGTGACCGCCGGCCCGGGGCTGATCGGTGGCGTGGTCTCTGGCGTGATGTGCGCCAAGGGGCTGTCGGCCGGCGCCGGCCTGCCGCTGATCGGCGTGAACCACCTGGCCGGCCATGCGCTGACCCCGCGGCTGACCGATGGCGCGGCGTTTCCCTACCTGATGCTGCTGGTCTCTGGCGGCCATTGCCAGTTCCTGATTGCCCGCGGCCCCGAGGACTTCACCCGCCTCGGTGGCACCATCGACGACGCCCCCGGCGAGGCCTTCGACAAGACCGCGCGGCTGCTGGGCCTGCTGCAGCCCGGCGGACCCTCGGTCGAGGCAGAAGCAGAGAAAGGCGTGGCGAAACGCTTTGCCTTCCCTCGGCCGCTGCTTGACCGGCCGGGCTGCGACATGTCGTTCTCCGGGCTCAAGACCGCGCTGTTGCGCACCCGCGACGCGGTGATCGCCGAGAAATCCGGCCTGACCCGTCAGGACCGCGCCAACATGTGCGCGGGGTTTCAGGCGGCAGTGGTCGACGTGCTGGCGGAAAAGACCCGGCGCGCGCTGGCCAGCTATCTCGCCGAGGCCCCCGCAACCCCGATTCTGGCGGTGGCCGGAGGCGTTGCCGCCAACCAGCCGATCCGCGCCGCGCTGCAGGCGGTCTGCGCCGAAGCCGGGGTGGGCTTCACCGCGCCGCCGCTGGCGCTCTGCACCGATAACGCGGCGATGATCGCCTATGCCGGGCTGGAACGGATGGCGCTGGGCCGGGTTGACGACATGACCCTCTCGGCCCGCCCCCGCTGGCCGCTGGATGCAAGCGCCGCGCCGATGCTGGGCAGCGGCAAGAAAGGAGCCAAGGCATGACCCTCGGCGTGATCGGAGCCGGCGCCTTTGGCACCTCGCTGGCCATCTCATTGGCCGCGGCGGGCCGCGACGTACTGCTCTGGGGCCGCGACAGCGCCGCCATGACGGCAATGCAGAGCGCCCGCGAGAACGCCAGGCGCCTGCCGGGCGCGCCGTTTCCGGACAGCCTCACCGCCACCGGCGATTTCGAGGCGGCAACCCGGCCCGACACCCTGCTGCTCTCGGTGCCGATGCAACAGCTCGAGACCCTACTGGAGGAAAACGCCGACGTTCTGACCGGCAAGACGCTGGTCGCCTGCTGCAAGGGGTTCTCGCTGCGCACCGGCGAAGGCCCGGTCAGCCTGATCACCCGCATCCTGCCGCAGGCGCAGGCGGCGATCCTGACCGGCCCGAGCTTTGCCGCCGATATCGCCCGGGGGCTACCGACCGCGCTGACCCTGGCCTGCGGCAGCGTCGCCTGCAGCCAGGACCTGCAGGAACACCTCTCGACCCGCAACCTGCGGCTCTACCGCACCACCGATGTCACCGGCGCCGAGCTGGGCGGCGGGCTGAAGAACGTGATCGCCATTGCCAGCGGCGTGGTGATCGGCGCGGGCTTGGGCGAGTCGGCCCGCGCCGCGCTGATGACCCGCGGGTTCGCCGAGATGACCCGCATCGCCCAGGCGCTTGGCGCCCGGCCGGAAACCCTGGCGGGCCTGTCGGGCTTCGGCGACCTGACGCTGACCTGCACCTCGACCCAGTCGCGCAACACCCGTTTCGGCCAGGCGCTGGGCCGCGGCGAAGACTTCGCCCCCGGCACCACCGTCGAGGGTGCCGCCACCGCCCGCGCCATGCTCGGCGTGGCCGAGCGCGAGGGGGTCGAGATGCCGATCACCCGTGCGGTCAGCGCGATCATCTCGGGCGATCTTGACGTCGGCGCAGCGATGGACCAGCTTCTCGCCCGACCCCTGAAGGAAGAATGACCATGTTGATAGCCCTGATCGCCCGCGACAAGCACGGCGCCCTGCAGACCCGCAAGGACAACCGCGCCGCCCATCTCGCCTATATCGAGGAGACCGGCGTGGTGTTCCAGGCTGGTCCGCTGATCAACGACGGCGAGATGATCGGCTCGCTGGTGGTGCTCGAGGTCGAGGACATGGCGGCGGCGGAACAATGGGCCGCCAATGATCCCTATGCCAAGGCCGACCTCTTCGACAGCGTCGAACTGATCGAGTGGAAGAAGGTCGTCGGCTGATGCGCTACTGGCTGTTCAAGTCAGAGCCTTCGACCTGGTCCTGGGAGGATCAGGTCGCCAAGGGCGACGCGGGCGAGGAATGGGACGGCGTGCGCAACTACCAGGCGCGCAACTTCATGCGCGAGATGGCCGTGGGTGACCGCGGCTTCTTCTACCACTCGCAAAAAGACCGTGAGATCGTCGGCATCGTCGAGGTCTGCGCCGAAGCCCATCCCGACAGCACCACCGACGACGACCGCTGGGACTGCGTCGATATCCGCGCGCGCGAACCGCTGCCGCGCGCTGTAAGCCTTGATGACATCAAGGCCGACCCGGCTCTGGCCGAGATGGTTCTGGTCAAGAACTCACGACTCTCGGTGCAGCCGGTGACCGAAGCGGAATGGCGGCATATTTGCGGCCTCGGCGGGCTGTGATTGCGGTTAACGGAATCAAACCCTTTGAAATTTTACGGAAACCGGTGATCCTCAGGTAAGGTTAATTTCGCCTGAATTCGCGGGCGTCCTGACAGGGAGCGACTCACATGGATTTCCTCAGCGTGCTCATCGCCGCCTTCGCCGGCTTCGGCCTTGGCGCGGTCTGGTACATGGTTCTAGCCGAGCCCTGGATGGAGGCGGTCGGCATGGCGCGGGGCGCTGATGGCAAGCCCGAGGGCGGCCAGTCGCCGGTGATGTTCGCCATCACTTTCGTCATGCTGCTGCTGGTGGCGGGGATGATGCGCCACACCTTTGCCTTAAGCGGTGTGGATACGCTGGGCAAGGGGTTTGTGGCCGGGCTTGGCATCGGGTTGTTTTTCATCAGCCCCTGGATCGTGATCAACAATCTCTATGGCAACCGGCCATTCAAGCTCTCGCTGATCGACGGCGGCTATGCCACCACGGCCTGCGCCCTGATGGGTTTGGTGCTCACGCTCTTCTGAGACGGGGATCGGTGCCAAATGGCAAAAGGGCCCCGGCTTCGATAAGCCAGAGCCCTCTCCTCTCACCCCGGACGCTCCCACACACCCATCGTGATCTGAATTTCGGCTCCAACCTTTCTGGTCGGGATGAAACTTTAATAGCTTAACGCGGCCCCCAAGCCAAACCTCAAGAAGCTCGGGTTTTCCCTAAATCAGGAATATGTCCATCCGGCTTAGTAAAAATGAAGTAAATGGCCTCCCCTCGCGCCGCGCAATTGCCAATGAAACAAGGCGCTTGCACGCGGGGTTACGATTTGGCAACCAAACCCGCGAATTCCCTCGAAAAACCCGGCGGCGGCAGCAAAAAAGGCGCCCCATGCCGGAACGCCTTGCTCGTCGCACCCAAATCGCTGTGGATTCAGCCGTAGACCGATTCCTTGCCGAAGTGCTTGGTCAGGAGGTAATAGATCACCGCGCGGTACTTGTTGCGCTCGGATTTGCCGTAGGTCTCGATCACCGACTGGATCGCATCCATCAGTTCCGGACCGTCGCTGAGCCCCAGCTTCTTGACCAGGAAGTTCTGCTTTACGGTCTGCAATTCACCGGGCTGAGACCCCGCCACTGTCGCGGCATCGGAATCGTAGATCGCCGGACCGCAGCCGATCGTCACCTTGCGCAGCAGGTCCATATCCGGTTCGGTGCCGCATTTGTTTCGAAGATCATCCGCGTATTGCGCAATGAGATCGTCGCGTTTTCCCATGTCTGTCTCCCCTCTGTGTCCCGTGCATCCGGGCTCTGGCTTTGACTTGCGCAACCTTAGCCGCTCGAGTTAGCAGGGCAACGGTTAAATGGGGCCGGTATTTCCCCGGCGCGGCGACCGCGGCATCCTGGTCGCACCGGGGGGTTCGGCGCAGGATCGAACCCGAGGTCGCCAGAGCCCGACCTGCGCGCGCACGGCGCAGCGCGCACCCGCAGGACGAAAAGTTTATTCCGCTACAACCGGCCTGATGCTGTACCATGTCAACATGATTTCATTGCCTGACAGGCGTGCATTCATGACCACATTGATCAGAGGTATCTCGACACTGGCCCTCGTTGCGGCCTTGTCGATCGCGCCGTCGGTCTCCTTCGCCGACAAGGGCGGTACGCCCAACGCCAATGCCCAGGCCAACGGCAAGGGCAGCGCCAATGCCCACAAGAACAAGCCCGACCCCAACCCCGGTCGCGGCAACGACAGCGCCCCGGCGGACCCCGAGGGTTCCGAGGGTTCCGAGGGTTCCGAGGGTTCCGAGGATCCGGACGACCGAACGTATGAAGACGCAACTGCGGATGACGAAGGGCAATGGGAGGATGAAGACGACGACTTCGAGGCCGACTACTGAGGGCACCCTGACCTGAGCCTCCGCCCGACCGGCGGACCGCTGCCAGAGCGCAGCGCGCAGACCGGACAGCAAAAGGGCCGCCCTGATGGACGGCCCTCCAAAACCCGGTGACTTGCGGTCAGTAACGGTAATGTTCCGGCTTGAACGGGCCTTCCGGCGTCACGCCGATATAGGCCGCCTGCTCGGGCGCCAGCTCGGTCAGCTTGGCGCCGATCTTGGCGAGGTGCAGCTTGGCCACCTTCTCGTCCAGATGCTTGGGCAGGATGTAGACCTGGTTGTCGTATTGCTCGCCCTTGGTCCAGAGCTCGATCTGCGCCAGCACCTGGTTGGTGAAGGACGCCGACATCACGAAGGACGGGTGACCGGTGGCATTGCCGAGGTTCAGCAGACGCCCTTCGGACAGCAGGATAATCTTGTTGCCCGAGGGCATCTCGATCATGTCGACCTGTTCCTTGATGTTGGTCCACTTGTGGTTCTTGAGGTTGGCCACCTGGATCTCGTTGTCGAAGTGGCCGATGTTGCCGACGATGGCCATGTTCTTCATCTCGCGCATGTGCTCGATGCGGATCACGTCCTTGTTGCCGGTGGTGGTGATGAAGATGTCCGCTGACTGAACGACGTCTTCCAGCACGACCACTTCAAACCCGTCCATTGCGGCCTGCAGCGCGCAGATCGGGTCGACCTCGGTCACTTTCACCCGGGCGCCAGCACCGCGCAGCGAGGCGGCCGAGCCCTTGCCGACGTCGCCATAACCGCAGACCACGGCAACCTTGCCGGCCATCATCGTGTCGGTGGCGCGGCGGATGCCGTCGACGAGGCTTTCCTTGCAGCCATACTTGTTGTCGAATTTCGACTTGGTGACAGAGTCGTTGACGTTGATCGCCGGGAAGGGCAGCTGGCCCTTCTTGTGCAGATCATAGAGCCGGTGCACGCCGGTGGTGGTCTCTTCCGAGACACCCTTGATTGCGTCGCGGGTCTTGGTGAACCAGCCGGGGCTTTCCTTCATCCGCTTAGCGATCTGCGCCTTGATCACCTCTTCCTCTTCCGAGCCCGGCACCGCGAGGATATCCTCGCCGGCCTCGGCCCGCGCGCCCAAGAGCACATAGAGCGTGGCGTCGCCGCCATCGTCGAGGATCATGTTGGCGCCTTCGGGGAAGGCGAAGGACTTGTCGAGGTAGTCCCAGTGCTCTTCCAGACTCTGACCCTTGACGGCAAAAACCGGCACGCCGGCCTTGGCAATCGCCGCGGCGGCATGGTCCTGGGTCGAGAAGATGTTGCACGACGCCCAGCGGACATCGGCGCCCAGGGCGGTCAGCGTCTCGATCAGCACGGCGGTCTGGATCGTCATGTGCAGCGATCCCACGATCCGCGCTCCGGCCAGCGGTTGGGCTCCGCCGTATTCCTCGCGCAGGGCCATCAGCCCCGGCATCTCGGTTTCGGCAATATCCAGCTCCTTGCGACCGTAGTCGGCGAGCGAAATGTCTTTGACGACGTAATCTTTGGTCATATCTGCGGTCCTTGCGGCAAGAGCGTTTGGACGGCAGATAGCACCGGCACAGGGTCCGGGCAAGCTGGGGCCGTGGGTCAGCCGGAAACGCCGGCGGGCGCTGCGGCGACGTCATGCCAGTATTCACCGGCGGCCACGACACAGGATATCCCGTCGGGACGGGTCATGATGATGGTAAAGCTTCCCGAATCCGACGACCGCCAGATTTCGATCAGGCGTTGCTCGGTTTGCAGGCCGCCACCGGCCAGGCTTTCGGAAAACTTGCTGCTGAGCGAATCGACCATGTGGTCGCGTGGCATACAGGTGGTCTGGGCCAGCGCAGGGGGGCCAAGGGCGACGGTGCCGAAGACGAGGGATGCGGTGAATAGTCGTTTGAACATGAGCCTACTCCATCAGAGGGGCCCCATGCGATCC
This sequence comes from Marinovum sp., assembly GCF_034669705.1. Classification (GTDB taxonomy): domain Bacteria; phylum Pseudomonadota; class Alphaproteobacteria; order Rhodobacterales; family Rhodobacteraceae; genus Marinovum. Next base: position 135,918 of record NZ_JAXMOR010000003.1, on the reverse strand, counting down.
GGCACGACGGCCCGGTAAGTGTTATGGTAATTAAATGCGGTCGGCCCGGCTTTGGTTCCATGCACGGGGCCTGACGATCTCGTGCGCGCCTGTGCGTGCCTGTGCGCGCTTGGGACATTGGAGGGCGAAATGGGTTTGCAGCACCGGCACAACCGGGCTAGGACCACGTCCCGAACGGAGACCGCAGATGCCCCCAAAACCCGCGCGCGCATGGCAAAGGATGCTGTCCGGCCGCAGGCTCGACCTGCTCGATCCAACGCCGATGGATGTCGAAATCGAGGATATCGCCCACGGTCTGGCCTTCGTCGCCCGCTGGAACGGTCAGACCCATGGCGATTTCGCCTATACCGTGGCCGAACACTCGCTGCTGGTCGAGGCGCTCTACCGCCGGATGTACCCACGCGCGCCGGTGCGCTGGCAGCTGGCCGCGCTGCTGCATGACGCGCCGGAATACGTGATCGGCGACATGATCTCGCCGGTCAAGGCCGCCATCGGTGCCAGCTACGGCGAGCTCGACGCCAGGCTCACTACCGCCATCCACATCCGCTTCGGCCTGCCTGCCGCCCTGCCCGCCAGCATCAAGAAGCAGATCAAGCGCGCCGACCGGGTGAGCGCCTGGATGGAGGCGGTGCAGATCGCGGGCTTCACCGAAACCGAGGCCAACGGCTTCTTCGGCCGCCCCGACAAGGCACTGACCGAGGGGCTCGCCATCACATTGCGCCCCCCGCGCGAAGTGCGCGACGACTTCACCGCCAGGCACGCCGCGCTGCTGGCGCAGTGCTGACCTGCTCCTTCATCTTGCCGGAAAACCTCCGGGGAGCGTGAGGGGCTGGCCCCTCACTCCCGTCCGCGCCGCAAGCGCCGCCCTCCGCTACTTGGGCGAGCGTTTCGCCAGGATGCGCTGCAGCGTCCGCCGGTGCATGTTGAGCCGCCGCGCTGTCTCGGACACGTTGCGATCGCAAAGCTCGTAGACCCGCTGGATATGTTCCCAGCGCACCCGGTCGGCCGACATCGGGTTTTCCGGTGGCGGCGGCAGGTCATCGCCGCGGGCCAGCAGAGCATTGGTGATGTCGGTGGCATCGGCGGGTTTCGACAGGTAGTCGGTGGCGCCGATCTTGACCGCGGCCACCGCGGTGGCAATCGCACCGTAGCCGGTCAGCACCACGATCCGGCTGTCGGGGCGCTTCTCGCGCAGCACCTCGACCACGTCGAGCCCGTTGCCATCCTCGAGCCGCAGATCGACCACCGCATAGGCCGGCGGCCGCGCGGTGGCGATGGCGCGACCGCCGGCGACGGAGCCCGCGGTCTCGACCTCGAAGCCGCGTTTTTCCATCGCCTTGGCGAGCCGGCGCAGAAAGGGTTCGTCATCGTCGACCAGCAGAAGCGATCTGTCTGTGCCCAGTTCGTGAATTTCCGCCAAATCGTCACTCCTCCCGATGGGTCGTCCGCCCGTGTCAGGCGATTAAAGAGAGTACCCCCGGTGCTGTCAAACCTGCAGGTGCCGGAGAACGGGTGCCGCAAGCGGATCGGTTCTGCCGTCAGGTGGCCGCCTCGATGAAACAGGCCATGCGGTCGGCCATGTCCTCGGGCGAGGTGTCGCGGCGGAAATATTCGACGAAACCATGCTTCGGCAGCACCAGGTAGGAAAAGGTCGAATGATCGACCAGATAGTAGTCGTCGCTCTTGTCCTGCGCCTTGTAATAGGTGCGATAGGCCCGGCTCGCCGCCTGAACCTGCTCCTCGGTTCCGGTCAGCCCGATTGCCTTTTCGTGGTTGTTGAAAGCAAAGTCGCGCACCACCTCTGGCGTGTCGCGCTCGGGGTCGACGGTGATGAACACCGGGGTGGCGGAATGGCCCTTTTCGGCCAGCAGGTCGACCGCTTGGGAGTTGCGGGCAAAATCCAGCGGGCAGACGTCGGGGCAGAAGGTGTAGCCGAAATAGACGATCGCGGGCTCAGTGATCACATCCGCGTCGGTCACTGTCTCGCCGGCGCCATTGACCAGGGTGAAGGGCCCGCCGATGGCATCGGTGCCACCGGCCACCGCGGCGGAGCGGCAGGGGTCGAACGGGTCACCATCGGCCGGGCGCGAGGCATACCAGAGCCCGCCGACAAGGGCGATCACGGCAGCAGAGGCGAGGATGGCGGCAATTCGGACCATGGGCTGGGCCTCCGGAAACAGGATGATGATTGATCGAAACTCGCGGGAGACGTATCAATCTGGGGTTGGGGTTCAAGGGGCAAAACGTAGCAGATGACGGATTTGGGATCGGACTTCCTGACCGAGCACCGCCGGGGCAACTGGGTCCGGCTGCGCACCATGATCATGCTGCGCTGGGCGGCGATCTTCGGCCAGCTTACCGCGCTGATCGTGGCGCAGCGCTGGTTCAACCTCTCGCTCGAGATCGGGCTGTGCTATTTTGCCATCGGCCTCTCGGTCGCCGGCAACCTTGCCGCGATTGCGATCTTTCCGGAAAACAAGCGGCTGAGCTCGACCGAGAACATGCTGATGGGGCTGTTCGACCTGTTGCAGCTGACCTTCCTGCTGTTTCTCACCGGCGGGCTGCACAACCCCTTCGCCATCCTGATGCTCGGCCCGGTGCTGATCTCGGCGGCGGTGCTGAACACCCGGCCGACGATCTTCATCGCCGCCACCGCCATCCTGATGGTCTCTCTGCTGGCGGTCTATCACCTGCCGCTGCACACCGAAGAGGGCTTCGTGCTGCGCACCCCCAATACCTTTGTTTTCGGCAAGTGGCTGGCGATGGTGATCGCGCTGATCTTCCTGTCGGTCTATTCGCGGCGGGTCACCAGCGAGCTGCACACCATGTCGGATGCCGTCACCGCCACCCAGATGGCGCTGGCGCGCGAGCAGAAGCTGACCGATCTGGCCGGCGTGGTGGCAGCGGCGGCGCATGAGCTGGGCACGCCGCTGGCGACGATCAAGCTGGCCAGCGCCGAGATCGCCGAAGAGCTCGACGACCGCCCCGATCTCAAGGAGGATGCGCTGCTGATCCGCGCCCAGGCCGACCGCTGCCGCGACATCCTGCGGTCGATGGGCCGCGCCGGCAAGGAGGACATGCAGGTCCGTCGCGCGCCGCTGTCCGAACTGATCCGCGAGGCCGCCGAGCCGCATGAGGAACGCGGCAAGGTGATCCACTACGAACATGCGCCCGGCCCCGGCGGCGAAGCCACCGTGCCCACCGTCAGCCGCAAGCCCGAGATCATCCACGGGCTGCGCAACCTGGTGCAGAATGCGGTCGATTTCTCGCGCGGGACGGTCTGGATCGACAGCATGTGGACCGACGACCTGATTTCGGTGCGTATCGTCGACGACGGCACCGGCTATCCGCCGCAGCTGCTCGGCCGGATCGGCGATCCCTTTGTCCGCCGGCGGCGCAGCGAGGGCGACCGGCGGCGGCGTCCGGGCTACGAGGGCATGGGCCTCGGCCTGTTCATCGCCAAGACCCTGCTCGAACGCTCCGGCGCCGAGCTGAGCTTTGCCAATGCCACCGCGCCCTACGAGCTGCGCGGCGCGCGGGGCGAGAAATGCGGCGCCGTTATCGAAGTGATCTGGCCGCGCAGCAAGCTCGACGCCCAGATCGGCATGACCCCGGGACCGCTGGGAGAGAACCGGCCGATCGAGGCCTGAAGTCGCCGGCTGCCGGCGCATGTTAAGGGGTTGTTAACCCTGCTGTCGGAAGCTGGCCTCGAGGGAGAGATTCGATGCTGGTCGACCTGACGATTCCCGAACTGGCGGTGCTCTTGGCGGGCAGTCTGCTGGGCACCCTGCTGACCGCACTGGCGCTGCGCCACCGCACGCGGCAGGGTACGGTCTCGGACGAGCGAACCTGCTTTCTGTTTCACGACACCGAGCTGGTGGATGCCACCGGCCCGGCGGCGGTGCTGGCGCAAAAGGGCGAGGTCGAGACCGAGGACCCCTGGCAGGCGCTGCGCGCGGCCTTTCGCGCCCGGTTCGGCGACCTGCCGGAGCGGCCCGGCGATGTCTTTGCCGCGGTTGCCGAGCGCCGGCGCACCTATGCTGCGCTGGCCCCGGAGGATGGCGGCCGGCTGGTGTTCTCGCGGCACGGCGACCGGGTGCGCGTCTCGCTGCTCGATGACGCCCCGGAAGAGTTCGACCGGCAGATCTCCTTCGATCAGGGCCGCGAACTGAGGTTCCTGCGCAATGCGGTGGCCGAGGCGCCCACCCCGATCTGGCTGGTCGACGACAGCGGCCGGGTCACCTGGCAGAACCGCGCCTACAGCCGGCTTGCCGCCCAGACCGGCGGCGCAGCCCCCGGTGACGCGCCGCTCTTTGCCGTGTCCGAGGAAAGCGGACAGGAAATCCCGCTGCGGGTGCCGCTGCAGATGGGCGAGGGCGCGGCCACCAACTGGTTTGCCGTCTCCAGCCGCAGGACGCCGGGCGGGCTGCTCTCCTATGCCAGCAATATCGACGCGGTGGTCCATGCCGAACAGGCGCAGCGCAATTTCGTCCAGACCCTGAGCAAGACCTTTGCCCATCTCTCCACCGGGCTGGCGATCTTCGACCGCAACCAGCGGCTGGCGCTGTTCAACCCGGCGCTGATCGACCTGACCGCCATGCCGGCGGAGTTTCTCACCTCCAAGCCCAGCCTCGCCGCGTTTTTCGACTACCTGCGCGAGCACCAGATCATGCCAGAGCCAAAGAACTACGCGAGCTGGCGTGACAAGATCGGCGCCCTGATCGCCGCCGCGCGCGACGGCCGCTACTCGCGCACCTGGAACCTGCCGTCGGGGCTGACCTACCGGATCACCGGCAAGCCGCATCCCGATGGCGCCATCGCCTTTCTGTTCGAGGATATCAGCGCCGAGATCTCGCTCACCCGGCGGTTTCGTGCCGAGCTCGAGACCAGCCATGCGGTGCTTGACCGGCAGGAAAAGGCGCTGGCGGTGTTTTCGCAGCTCGGGGCTCTGACCTTCTCGAACGAAGCCTTTCGCCAGATGTGGCGCTTCGATCCCGACAGCAGCTTTGCCGAAACCACGGTGCCCGACGTGCTCAAGATCTGGCAGTCGGAATGCGCGCCCTGCCCGGCATGGGAGGGGCTTCAGGGCTTTGTCACCTCCTTCGGCGAACGGCTGCCGCGAGAGGCCGAGGTGCTGCATCACAAGCAGGGCCGGCTGAGCTTCCGGGCCGAGCCGCGGTCGGGCGGGGCGACGCTGGTCTCTTTCACACCGGCCAGCCTCACCCCCGATCGGCCTGAGCGGATCAGCCGATTGCCGGTTCGCCGCTGATCGGCGCCGCTCTCCGGTTTCATGGGTTGCATGGGGCGTCGGGCGCGGTAATGTCCGGCCATGACCGCCTTGCAGATGCTGACCCTGAGCCTGACCTCGCCCGAGGCCACCTGCCGCTTTGCCACCCGGCTGGGCGCGCGATTGATGGCGGGCGACGTGGTTCTGCTCGACGGCGACATCGGCGCCGGCAAGACGCATTTCTCGCGCTGCCTGATCCAGAGCCGCCTGCCGCGGCCGGAGGATGTGCCCTCGCCGACCTTCACCCTGGTCCAGACCTACGAGACCGGCGAGGCCGAGATCTGGCACGCCGATCTCTACCGGCTGGGGGATGTCTCCGAGGTCGAGGAACTGGGGCTGACCGAGGCTTTCGGGGCCGCCATCTGCCTGATCGAATGGCCCGACCGGCTGGGCCCGCTCACCCCCGGCGATGCGCTGCACCTCACCTTCGCGCCCGGCCCGGACGACAGTGCCCGCACCCTGACGCTAAGCTGGAGCGATCCACGTTGGAATGACCTGCCCGGAGCGCTCGCGGCATGAGCCGCGAAGACGCGCTGCAGCGCTTTCTGTCAGAGGCCGGCCGCGACGGCTGGGCCCGCCGCCCGCTGGCCGGCGACGCATCGGCCCGGCGCTACGAGCGGATCTCCGGCAGCACCGGCAGCCTGATCCTGATGGACGCCAACCCCGCCACCTGCGGCTCGGTCCAGCCCTTCCTCGATATCCGCACCCATCTGTTCGGCTTGGGGTTTTCCGCTCCGGCCCTCTGGGCCGAGGACGTCGAGGCCGGCTTCCTCCTGCTCGAGGATTTCGGCGATGCGCTCTTTGCCGAGGTGATGGCGCGCGACCCGGCGCAGGAACACCCGCTCTACCGCAGCGCCGCCGACCTGTTGGCGCGGCTGCACGAGAAACCCCTGCCCCAGGGAATGCAGCCGATGACCGCCGAGGCACTGGCGGCGATGATCGCCCCGGCTTTTGAGGCCTATGCTCCCGAACACGCCAATCGCCTGCCTGCCGCGCAAGCGGCCTTTGCCGAAGCCCTGAAACCCGTGGCCGAGGCGCCCGCTGTCCTGGCCCTGCGCGATTTCCATGCCGAGAACATGGTGCATCTGCCGGGACGCAAGGGCGACCGCCAGGTTGGCCTGCTGGATTTCCAGGACGCTTTTGCCACCCATCCCGCCTACGACCTAGTGTCGATGCTGCAGGACGCCCGGCGCGACCTCTCGCCCGGGACCGAGGACGCGATTATCGCGCACTTTGCCGCGCGCACCGGCACCCCCGAAGCGGCGTTCCGCACCGCCTATGCCCTGCTCGGCGCCCAGCGCAACCTGCGGATCCTCGGCATCTTTTCGCGCCTTGCGGTGACCCGCGGCAAACCACAGTACCTTGCCCTGCAGCCCCGCGTCTGGCGCCATCTGCAGGCCGATCTCGCCCATCCCGCGCTGGCCCGGCTGCGCGACATCCTCGCCCCCCTGCCCAGCCCCGAGGTGCCCGCATGAGCCAACCGCAAGCCGTGCTTCTCTTTGCCGCCGGGCTTGGCACCCGGATGCGGCCGCTCACCGACGACCGGCCGAAACCGCTGGTCGAGGTGGCCGGCCGGACGTTGATCGACCATGCGCTCGACTTGGTGACGCCGCTGGCGCTGCCGCGGGTGGTGGCCAATGCGCATTACCGCGGCGAGATGCTGGCGGCGCATCTGAAGGGCTCCGGCGTGGCCATTTCTCACGAGGCGCCGCAGGTGCTGGAAACCGGCGGCGGTCTGAAACAGGCGCTGCCGCTCCTCGGCCCCGGCCCGGTCTTCACCCTCAACACCGATGCGGTCTGGCGCGGCCCCAATCCGCTGCAGGCGCTTCGCGATGCGTGGAATGCAGAGCGGATGGACGCGCTGTTGCTCTGCGTGCCGCGCGCCCAGGTGCATGGCCACAAGGGCAAGGGCGACTTCCTGATCGGCACCGACGGCCAGCTCACCCGTGGGCCCGGCGCGGTCTATTCCGGGCTGCAGATCATCAAGACCGAGGCGCTGGCGCGGATCGACAAGCAAGTGTTTTCCATGTGGGACCTCTGGCAGCCGATGCTCGACGCCGGGCGCATGCACGGGCTGGCCTATGGTGGCGACTGGTGCGACGTGGGCCATCCGCAAGCCATTGAAATCGCAGAGGACATGCTGGCTTATGTTTGAGCGTCTCGCCACTCCGCGCGTCTTTGGCCTGCCGCCGGGCGTGGATTTCCCGCAGGCGCTGGTCGCCGGGTTGCTGGCGCGCACCGAGGGCAAGCCGCCGGAGGCGCTGGCCCGCGTCGAGCTGATCGTCAACACCGAGCGCATGCGCCGCCGGATCCGCGCGATCTTTGACGCCGGCCCGCCCCGTGCCCTGCCGCGGATCCGCGTGCTGAGCGAGGTCGCGCCGCCCTGGACCGCCGATATCCCCGAGCCGGTCTCGCCGCTGCAACGCCGGCTGGAGCTGGTGCAACTGGTCTCCGGCCTGCTCGAGGCGCAGCCCGACATGGCACCGCGCGCCGCGCTGTTCGATCTGGCGGATTCGCTGGCCGGGCTGATGGACGAAATGCAGGGCGAGGGCGTGACCCCCGCCGATATCGACGCGCTCGACGTCACCGACCAGTCGGGCCACTGGCAGCGCTCGCGCGATTTCCTGTCGATCGTGCAGCGGTTCTTCGACCCCGAAACCGATGCGCCCGACGGTACCGCACGGCTCAGGATGATCACCGAGGCGCTGGTGGCCCATTGGCAGACCGACCCGCCCGATCACCCGGTGATCCTCGCCGGCTCCACCGGCTCACGCGGGGCAGCCTCGCTGCTGATGCAGGCGGTGGCGCATCTGCCGCAGGGCGCGGTGGTGCTGCCCGGCTTTGATTTCGACATGAAACCGGCCAATTGGGCGGCGCTGGACCAGGCGCTGGTGTCCGAAGATCACCCGCAATACCGCTTCGCCAAGCTGATGCGCGCGCTGGGGCGCGCCCCCGAGGAGGTGCATCTCTGGCACCGCACCGCCGCGCCTTGCCCGCCACGCAACCGCCTGATTTCCCTGGCGCTTCGTCCGGCGCCTGTGACCGATGCCTGGCTGGCCGAGGGACCGAAGCTCACCGGGCTCGACCAGGCCTGCGCCGATGTCACGCTGATCGAGGCGCAGAGCCGGCGCGAAGAGGCGCTGACCATCGCGCTGCGCCTGAGACAGGCCGCCGAGGACGGGCAGTCCGCGGCGCTGATCACCCCCGACCGGCAGCTCACCCGGCAGGTCACCGCCACGCTCGACCGCTGGGGCATCATTCCCGACGACAGCGCAGGCATCCCGCTGCAGCTGACCGCGCCGGGGCGGTTCCTGCGCCACGTGGCGGCGCTCTTTGCCGCGCCGCTGGATGCGCCGGCGCTGCTGACGCTATTGAAACATCCGCTCTGCCACTCCGGCGAAGGGCGCAACGATCACCTGCGGCTGACCCGCGATCTGGAGCTGCGCCTGCGCCGCCATGGCCCGCCGTTCCCCGACGCCGAGATGCTCCGCGGGTTTGCCGAGGACCGCAAGGCGCCGGACTGGGGCGCGTGGCTCACACAGCTTTGCGGTCAGGACGGGCGCGGGCCGATGCCGCTGACCGAGTGGCTGGAGCGGCACCGGGCGCTGGCCGAGGCGCTGGCGGCGGGGCACACGCGCGACGGCGCCGGCAATCTCTGGGTGCAGGTCGCCGGCATCGAGACGCTGGCGCTGATCCGCAAGCTGGAAGAGGCCGCGCCGCATGGTGGCACCCTCTCGGCGCGCGATTACGTCGATCTCTTCGGCGCGGTGCTGGGCCGCGAGGAGCAGCGCGACCGTGACCTCGGCCACCCGCATATCCGCATCTGGGGCACGCTCGAGGCCCGCGTCATGGGGGCCGATCTGTTGATCCTCGGCGGGCTTAACGAAGGGTCCTGGCCCGAGCCGCCGAGCCCCGATCCCTGGCTCAACCGCGTGCTGCGCGACAAGGCCGGGCTTTTGCTGCCCGAACGGCGCATCGGCCTGTCGGCGCATGATTTCCAGCAGGCTGTAGGCGCACGCGAGGTCTGGCTGACCCGCTCGGTGCGCTCCGACGATGCCGAGACCGTGCCCTCGCGCTGGCTCAACCGGCTGACCAACCTGCTGCGCGGTCTCGGGCCCGCGGGCCGCGAGGCCCATGCCGGGATGCGCGCGCGCGGCCACGACTGGCTGGCGCTGGCCCATGCGGTGGAGAAGGTCACGCCCACGGCCCCCGCACCGCGCCCCTCGCCGAAACCACCGGTGGCCGCCCGGCCGACGCAGCTCTCGGTGACCGAGATCAAGCGGCTGATCCGCGACCCTTACGCGATCTACGCCAAGCACGTGCTGCGGCTGCGCCCGCTCGACAGCCTTGCCAAGGCGCCGGATGCGCTCCTGCGCGGGATTATCGCTCACAAGGTGCTGGAGGATTTCGTCGGCGCCAGCGTCAAGGACCCCGGGCGGCTCAGCCGGTCCGAGTTGCTGGCGACCACCGCGCAGGTCTTGGGCGACGAGGTGCCGTGGCCCTCGGCGCGGGCGATGTGGCAGGCGCGGGTGGCCCGGGTCGCCGACGGGTTCATCGAGGATGAGGCCGCGCGGCAGGCCGACGCCTTGCCGATCCGCTTCGAGGTCAAGGGCGCGCGCGAGATCGCGCGGCTGGGCTTCCGCCTGACCTGCGAGGCCGACCGCATCGACCGTTCGCGCGAGGATGGCCAGCTGCTGCTTTACGATTACAAGACTGGCAAGCCGCCGGGACCGGCCGAGCAAAAGCATTTCGACAAGCAGCTGCTGCTCGAGGCGGCGGTGGCCGAGGCCGGCGGGTTTGACGGGCTGGAACCGGCGCAGGTGGCCCGCGCGGTCTATCTCGGGCTGGGCTCGACCCCGAAAAACCGCGAGGCACCGCTGGCCGAGGCGCCGCCGGCCGCGGTCTGGGCGCAGTTCGAGACGCTGATCGCGCGCTACATGGAGGAGAGCCAAGGCTTTACCGCCCGGCGCGCCATGCAAAAGGCCGACGACACCGGCGATTACGACCAGCTCGCCCGCTTCGGCGAATGGGAGCTGACAGACGACCCAGACGGAAGGCCGGTGCCATGACCCAGCGCGACGAGGCCACCCAGCGCCAGATCGAGGCGGCGCATCCCGACCGCTCCACATGGCTGGCCGCCAATGCCGGCTCGGGCAAGACACGGGTGCTCACCGACCGGGTGGCGCGGCTGTTGTTGCAGGGCGTGCTGCCGGAACACATCCTCTGCCTGACCTACACCAAGGCCGCCGCCAGCGAGATGCAGAACCGGCTGTTCCAGCGCCTCGGCGACTGGGCGATGAAGGATGACGCGGCGCTGCACCACGCGCTGCATGATCTCGGCATCGAGGGGCATATTTCCGAGGATGACCTGCGCCGCGCCCGCACGCTCTTTGCCCGCGCCATCGAGACGCCGGGCGGGTTGAAAATTCAGACGATCCACTCGTTCTGCGCCGCCATCCTGCGGCGGTTTCCGCTCGAGGCCGGGGTCTCGCCGCAGTTCAAGGAGATGGAGGACCGCGCCGCCGCCCTGCTGCGCGCCGAGATCGTCGACGAAATGGCCGATGGCGCCGCCGCCGGCACGGTCGAGGCGCTGGCCGCGCATCTGACCGCCCCGGATTTCGCCGAGATCACCACCGAGATCGTGCGCCACCGTCAGCTCTTGGCCCGCCCCTTGCCGCGCAGCGAGCTGCACGCGCTCTTTGGCCTGCCGGAAGAGGCCAGCGAGGACTGGCTCTTGGCCCAGGTCTTCGTTGGCGGCGAGATCGAGATGCTGGCCGAGGTGGCCGAGGCCTGCGCCGGCAGCGGCGCGAATGACCAGAAGGCGGCGGCGAAACTGCGCCGGATCACCGCGCCGGACATCGAGGCACTGGGCGTTCTCGAAGGCGTGCTGCTGAACGGCGCCAGCGCCAAGGCCGGGCCCTATTCCGCCAAGATCAACGGTTTTCCCACCAAGGGTCTGCGAGAGGGTGCGCTAGCCGGGTCGATGGGCCGACTGGAGGATCTGATGCGCCGCGTCGAGGAGGCCCGCGATACCCGCTGCGCGCTCTCGGCCGTGCGGAAAACCGAACCCTTGCAGGGCTTTGCCGCCGAATTCCTGCCGCGCTACGAGGCCGCGAAACTGGCCCGGGGATGGCTCGATTTCGATGACCTGATTCACAAGACGCTGGCGCTCTTGACCGACCGCAAGGTGGCGCAATGGGTGCTTTACCGGCTGGATGGCGGCATCGATCACATCCTCGTCGACGAGGCGCAGGACACCAGCCCGGTGCAATGGCGGGTGATCGAGGAGCTGGCGCGCGAGTTCACCAGTGGCGAGGGCGCGCGCACGGATGTGGCGCGCACGATCTTTGTGGTCGGTGACAAGAAGCAGTCGATCTATTCCTTCCAGGGCGCCGATCCGGCCGAGTTCGACCGGATGAAGGCCGAGTTCGCCCTGCGATTGCGCGCCGCCGACCAGCCGCTGCAGGACACCACGCTGCAGTTCTCCTTCCGCTCGTCCGAGGCGATCCTGCGGCTGGTCGACACGCTGTTCGAGGCCCGCGCGCGGTCGGGCTTTTCGCGCGAAGAAACCCACCGGGCCTTCAAGTCCGACATGGGCGGGCGCGTCGATCTCTGGCCGCTGGTCGAGAAGTCGAGCGACGGCGAGACCGGCGACTGGGACGATCCGGTCGACCTGCCCTCAGACACCCATCACACCGTCCTTCTTGCGCGACGGATTGCCCGGGAAATCAAGCGGATGCTGGCGGCGAACACGCCGATCCCGTGGAAGAAGGAGCCGCATGGCTGGGCCGGGCGCGTCGCCACCCCCGGCGATTTCCTGATCCTCGTGCAGCGCCGCTCAGACCTCTTTGCCGAGATCATCCGCGCCTGCAAGGAAGAGGGGCTGCCGATCGCCGGGGCTGACCGGCTCAAGGTCGGCGCGGAACTGGCGGTGCGCGACCTCGCGGCGCTGCTCAACTGGCTGGCACTGCCGGAGGATGACCTGAGCCTCGCCACGGTGCTGAAGTCGCCGCTGGGCGGCTGGGACGAGGCGCAGCTTTTCGATCTCGCCCATGGGCGCGAGCAGAAATACCTTTGGCGCGAGCTGGCAGCGCGGCAGGCCGAGTTTCCCGCGCTCTGGGCGATGCTCACCGACCTGCAGAACGCCGCCGATTTCATGCGGCCCTATGACCTGATCGAGCGTATCCTGACCCGCCACGAGGGCCGCAAAAAGCTGCTGTCGCGACTGGGCACCGAGGCCGAGGATGGCATCAACGCCCTGCTCAGTCAGGCGCTGGCCTACGAGAAGACCGAAATCCCCAGCCTCACCGGCTTCCTGATCTGGATGGAGACCGACGATCTCGAGATCAAGCGGCAGATGGATGCCGCCGGCGACCGCATCCGGGTGATGACGGTGCATGGCTCCAAGGGGCTCGAGGCACCGATCGTGATCCTGCCGGACACCGCCAAACGGGTGGTGCAACTGCGCGACGTGCTGCTGCCGATGGGCGAAACGGCGGTGTGGAAGAGCGCCGCGACCGAGTGTCCGCGCGCCATGTCCGAGGCGCTGGAAGAGGCCAAGGAACGCCAGCGGCAGGAGCGTGACCGGCTGCTCTACGTGGCGATGACCCGGGCCGAGACCTGGCTGATCGTCGCCGCCGCCGGCGATCTCGGCAAGGATGGCGAGAGCTGGTACGAAGGCGTCGCCGCGGCGATGCAGGCGGTCAACGCCGCGCCGCAGGGCTTTGCCTTCGGCGAGGGGCTGCGGTTCGAGAGCGGCGACTGGCCGCGGGTGGCTGCCATGCCCGAGCCGCCGGAAGACCCCGGGGCCGTCGCCCTGCCCGACTGGGCCACACGCCCCGCCGCGGTGCCCGTGCCACCGCTCGAGACCCGCTCCCCTTCGGACCTGGGCGGCGCCCATGCGCTGGCCGGCGTTCTGGGCCAGGACGAGGCGCCCGCCAAACGCCATGGCACGCTGGTGCATCTGGCGCTGGAGCGGCTGTCAGACCTGCCAGAGGCCGCCCGCGCGCGGCGCCCCCAGGACCCGCTGCGCGCGCTGGCGCATGATGAGGCCTGCGCGGTGCTGGCCCATCCCGAGATGGCGGCGCTCTTTGCCCCCGGCACGCTCTGCGAGGTGGCGGTCAGCGCCGATGTGGCTGGACTGGGCCGGATGCATGGGGTGATCGACCGGTTGGTGATCGGCGAGCGCCAAGTGCTCGCGGTGGATTTCAAAACCAACGCCACCCTGCCAGACCGCCCAGAGGCCACGCCCGAGGCGCTGCTGCGTCAGATGGGGGCCTACCGCGAGATGCTTAAGCACCTCTATCCAAAGCATGAAATCGAGACCGCCATTCTCTGGACGCGGGGGCCCTTGCTGATGAGCCTGCCACACGATCTTGTGACGGCCGCGCTGGCGCGCACTACATCGCCTTGACGCCGCTGGGGGGCGTACTTACCTTCGCCCTCCAAACGACCCAATCGACTCATCAGGAGAAAGCCCATGGCCACCGTTGCCGTCACCGACGCGACCTTCGACGCCGAAGTTCGTAATTCCGACATCCCCGTGGTGGTGGATTTCTGGGCCGAGTGGTGCGGCCCCTGCAAGCAGATCGGCCCGGCGCTCGAAGAGCTTGCGGCGCAGTATGACGGCAAGGTGAAGATCGCCAAGGTCGATGTCGACAGCAACCCCGACACCGCCGCCCAGCTGGGCATCCGCGGCATCCCGGCGCTGTTCCTGTTCAAGGGCGGCGAGCCGGTGTCGAACAAGACCGGCGCCGCGCCCAAGGCCGCGCTGCAGAGCTGGATCGAAGAAAACATCGGCTGAGGTCAGCTGATTTATTGCACTGTGGAGGGGTCGCCTGTTGGGCGGCCCTTTTTCTTGGCGCCGACCTCTCGCAAGCCGCGCATCGCCGGGCCGCGATGCGGCGATGCGACTTTTGTGAAGGCCACTTTACCCCGGCAAATCCGTACGACTTCCGATCATCGCGCTTGTGGCGGCCAAATCGCCGCGTCTGGGGGCGACGTCATGCCGGAGGCATGCCTTCGGGATAACGATGCGCGGCGGTGCGCGGCGGTCTGCGCCCGCTGTTAACCCGCGTTTACAATGCCGCGGCGACTGGCGCGCGCCCGTAGGGTGGGTTTCCAACCCACCGCCCCTTCCGCTCCCCCGCGATCTGCCCCATCCTGCCGGCATGACCGACCTCACCCCCCACGACCTCGCCGAGCTCACCGCCCGCCGCCAGGAGCTGCACCGCTTCCCCGAGGTCTCCGGCGCCGAACACGCCACTGCGAACCGTATCGCCGCCTGGCTGGCCGAACACGCCCCCGACGAGATCCTCAGCGATCTCGGCGGCCATGGCATTGCCGCGGTCTTCACCGGCGCCGCCCCCGGCCCCACCGTGCTCTTCCGCTGCGAACTTGACGCCCTGCCGATCACAGAGACTCCCGGCCGCGCCCACGGCTCGCAACACCCCGGCACCGCGCATCTCTGCGGCCATGACGGCCACATGGCGATCCTGCTGGGTCTCGCCCGCCTGCTGCACCGCACCCCGCCGGCCCGCGGGCGGATCGTGCTGCTGTTCCAGCCCGCCGAGGAAACCGGCGCCGGCGCGGCCGCCGTGCTTGCCGATCCGCGGTTCGCCGCGTTGCGCCCGGACTACGCCTTTGCCCTGCACAACCGACCGGGTCTGCCGCTTGGCCATGTCGGTCTCGCCCTAGGACCCGTCAACTGCGCCTCGCGTGGCATGGAGATCACCCTGCGCGGCCGCGAGGCCCATGCCTCGGAGCCGGAGAACGGGGTCTCGCCTATGCCGGCTTTGGCGCGTCTGATGCCGGCGCTGACCGCCCTCGGCCGCGGCCGGATCGAGGAGGCGCGCTTTGCCAGCGTCACCCTGACATATGCCCGGCTGGGCCGGCCGGCCTTTGGCGTGGCGCCGGGCGAGGCGGTGCTGATGGCCACCCTGCGCACCCGCGTCGACAGCGAGATGCAGGCGCTCTGCGACGCGGCGCTGGCACTGGTGCAAGAGACCGCCGCAGCCTGTGGGCTGAGCGCCGAGGTTGCCTGGCACGACGTCTTCCACCACTGCGAGAATGACCCCGAGGCCACCGCCCTCCTGCAAGCCTCGCTCGACGCGCTGGGGATGGCGCATGACCACGCCGGCTGCCCGATGCGCGCGTCCGAGGATTTCGGCCGCTTCGCCACAGTCGCCAAGTCCGCCATGCTCTTCCTCGGTGCCGGCGCGGCGCATCCGGCGCTGCACACCCCGGAGTATGATTTTCCCGACGCGCTGATCGCGCCGGCGGTGCGGCTCTTCGATCACCTGTCGCGCCGGCTGGTCGGGCCCTTGCATGGGGCGGATGCGGGTTCCATATAGGCCGAAACCGAAAGGAAGACCCATGAGCGAAGAATTCCCCGGCTGGCACGGCACCACGATCATCGGCGTCAAGAAGGACGGCAAGGTGGTGATCGCCGGCGACGGACAGGTCAGCCTCGGCCAGACCGTGATCAAGGGCACTGCCCGCAAGGTGCGCCGCATCTCGCCCGGCGGCTCTGACGTGGTCTGCGGCTTTGCCGGCTCGACCGCCGATGCCTTCACCCTTCTGGAACGGCTCGAGGCCAAGCTCGAGGGCACCCCCGGTCAACTGGCGCGCGGCTGTGTCGAACTGGCCAAGGACTGGCGCACCGACAAGTACCTGCAGAAGCTCGAGGCGATGCTGATCGTGTCGGACGGCGAGCAGATGTTCGTGATCACCGGCGCCGGCGACGTTCTGGAACCCGAGCATGACGTGACCGCCATCGGCTCTGGCGGCAACTATGCGCTGGCCGCGGCGCGCGGGCTGATGGAGACCGACCTCAGCGCCGAAGAGGTCGCGCGCAAGGCAATGGCGATCGCCGCCGACATCTGCGTCTATACCAACGGCAACCTGACGGTGGAGACCATCGGCGGCTAACGCTTGCGCTGCGCTTCCATGTAGCTGCGCAAGACAGCGTTCATCCGGGTCTGGTAGCCTTTTCCTTCACTGCGGAAGAACGCGATAATATCCGGATCGAGCCGAAGAGAGATCAGCTTCTTCGGCTCGGGTTCCACGAGTTCTGCCGAAGTCCAGTCGACCTCAAACTCCGGTTCGCCCTCATTGTCGCCTGCCGCGTGCAGACGGTTCCAGTCAGTGAGGCTCTTCATCCCCCGAATTTCTTCGAGAGAGAAGCGCGTAGTATTGTTCTCGCTCATTTCGTCGGGCCCTCCGGGCTGTGATGATGCGGATAGCGTCGTCGCGGATGGTGAAAATTACTGAGATCGTCTCTTGGTCGAGTTCACCAACTGCTAACTTGCGGCTTTCGATTTCGCTGCGCGCACCAACCACAAGGTGCGTTGTCGAAAAAATTTCTACAGCATCAACGAAGTCGATGCCGTGCTTTTCTAAGGTTGCCTGTCGTTTGGCTTCGTCCCATTCGAACATGAAGGAAAACTCCTCGTACTTCCTGCTGTTTCATTTTTTCTCCCTCATGCTTTTCGGTCCGTTGTATCTATGGATTGTAGATACACTACGTATCTACAAACCTCAACCCCTTCAAATCCTCCGCCGCCATGCGTATCTGTCCTACAACGTGAAAAGGGACCATCATGACAGACCTCACCCCCCGCGAAATCGTCTCAGAGCTGGACCGCTTCATCATCGGCCAGGCCGATGCCAAACGCGCCGTTGCCGTGGCGCTGCGCAACCGCTGGCGGCGCAAGCAGCTTGCCGATGACCTGCGCGACGAAGTCTATCCCAAGAACATCCTGATGATCGGCCCAACCGGCGTCGGCAAGACCGAGATCTCGCGCCGGCTGGCGAAACTGGCCAAGGCGCCCTTCATCAAGGTCGAGGCCACCAAGTTCACAGAAGTCGGCTATGTCGGCCGCGACGTCGAGCAAATCATCCGCGATCTCGTCGATGCCGCCATCGTCCAGACCCGCGACTGGATGCGCGAGGACGTCAAGGCCAAGGCGCATCAGGCCGCCGAGGACCGGGTGATCGCCGCCATCGCCGGCGAGGACGCCCGCGAGGGCACCCGCGACATGTTCCGAAAGAAGCTGAAGGACGGGCTGCTCGACGACACGATGATCGAGCTCGAGCTGACCGACCACTCCAACCCGATGGGCATGATGGACATCCCCGGCCAGCCCGGCAGCCAGATGGGGATGATGAACCTCGGCGATATCTTCGGCAAGGCCTTCGGCCAGCGCACCGTGCGCAAGCGGCTGACCGTGCGTGAAAGCTATGACGTGCTGATCGGCGAAGAGGCCGACAAGCTGCTGGATGACGAGACGGTCAACAAGGCGGCGCTGGAGGCGGTGGAGCAGAACGGCATCGTCTTTCTCGACGAGATCGACAAGGTCTGCGCCCGCAAGGAGGCCCGCGGTGGCGACGTCAGCCGCGAGGGCGTGCAGCGCGACCTGCTGCCGCTGATCGAGGGCACCACGGTCTCGACCAAGCACGGCGCGGTCAAGACCGACCATATCCTGTTCATCGCCTCCGGCGCCTTCCACATCGCCAAGCCCTCTGACCTGCTGCCCGAACTGCAGGGCCGGCTGCCGATCCGGGTCAACCTGCGGGCGCTGACCGAGGGCGATTTCGTCCGCATCCTGACCGAGACCGACAATGCGCTGACCCGGCAGTACTCCGCGCTGATGGGCACCGAGGAGGTCGAGGTGACCTTCACCGAGGAGGGCATCGCCGCGCTCGCCAAGATCGCCGCCGAGGTCAACGAGAGCGTCGAGAATATCGGCGCGCGGCGGCTCTACACGGTGATGGAGCGGGTGTTCGAGGAGCTGAGCTTCCATGCGCCCGACCGGGGCGGCCAGAAGGTGGTTGTCGATGCCGCGTTCGTCGAGACCAACCTCGGCGAGTTGACCCGCTCGACGGACCTGAGCCGCTACGTGCTGTAGGGTGGGTTTTCAACCCACCTTCGTTGCGGAGCCGCGTATCGCCGTGCCGAGGGCTCCGTCATGCCAGTGACATGCCTTCGGCATAACGATCTGAGGCGGGCTTTTCGCCCGCTGACGACACACTGGTGCCTGATATTGACCGCGTGCAATCCTCCTTTACGACGTAGGGTGGGTTTCTAACCCACCTTCATCTCAAAGCCGCGAATCGGCGGGCCGCGGTGCGGCGATCCTCGCGTGCAGTGGAACGGTTTATGGCAGCCAAGTCCGTACGACATCTGATCGGCGCGCTTGTCTCAGCCAAATCGCCGTGCCGTCCGAGCGGCCTCATGCCGGAGGCATGCCTTCGGCATGACGATGCGCGGCGGGCGATGCCCGCTGTTAACGCACTTTGTGCTCCGTACCAACCTTGCGACATGCGCCGGCGTAGGGTGGGGTTTCACCCCACCGCCTCCGCCTGCCCGAGCCCGGCTCAAAGAAAAGGGCCCGCCCCCGAAAGGACGGACCCACCCAGCTCACCAACCGCTGCGGCGGCTCACGCCATCGCCCAGCGCTCCGCCATGCGGGCGTTGTCCATGCCCCAGAGGTTGCCCACCGTCTCCGGCACCGCCAGCTTGTTCGACACCGCCTGCACCCAATTGGCGAACATCGGGATCACCACGCCGCCATCGTCGCGCAGGATCATCTGCATCTCGGTGTACATCTCGCGCCGCTTGGCACTGTCGAGCTCGGCCCGGGCCGAGACCAGCAGCTCCTGGAAGCGTTCGCTGTCCTCGCTGCCCCACTGGCTGTCGTTCCACGGCACGCCTTCCTCGTAGGCCGAGGAGAACATCCAGTCCTCGGTCGCCCGACCCGACCAGAAACAGGCGCAGAACGGCTTCTTGATCCAGACGTTCGACCAATAGCCATCCGCCGGCTCCTGCACCACGTTGATGTTGATGCCGGCGGGCTTGGCCGAGGATTGGTAGAGCTGCGCCGCATCCACCGCACCGGCAAAGGCCGCGGACGAGGCCGAGAGGTCGATGTTCAGCGACTCCATCCCGGCTTCCTTCAGGTAGAAGGCGGCCTTGTCGGGGTCATAGGGGATCGGCTCCATGTCGGCGGCGTAATACTGGTTGGCCGGGCCGATCGGGGTGTCATGGGCGACGCTGCCATGGCCGAGCAGGATCTTGTCGAGCATCTCCTGCCGGTTGATGCCGTGTTTCAGCGCGCGGCGCACGTTGACGTCGTTGAACGGCGCGATGTCGGTGAGCATCGGGAAGGTGAAATGCCGGTTGCCGGTCACCTCCTGCAGGCTGACCAGCGGGTTGGCGTTGAGCAGCGCCTCGGTCTTGACGTCGACCCGGTTGATGGTATCGACCTGACCGGTCAGCAGCGCGTTCATCCGCGCGGTGGGATCGTTGATCGCGATGAACTCGATCTCGTCGAAGAAGCCGGCAGTATCGCCCTTGTAGTGGCTGTCGACCCGTTTGCCGACGAACCGCACGCCGGGATCGAAGCTCACCACCTGGTAGAGACCGGTGCCGATGCCCTTGGCGATCGCCTCGTCGATCTGGCCGGCCGGGTACATCATCAGGTGGTAATCCGACAGCAGGTAGGGCAGATCGGCATTGCCGGCCGAGAGCACGAGCTGCACCTGATGCTCGCCCAGCTTCTTCATCTCGGTGATCGCCGAGACGATCGGCTTGGCGGCGGATTTCGAATCCTCGGCGACATGCATCTGCAGCGAAGCGATCACGTCATCGGCGCCGAAGGCCTTGCCGTTGTGGAAGGTCACGCCCTGGCGCAGGGTGAAGGTCCAGGTCTTGGCATCCGGGCTGGCCTCCCAGCTCTCGGCCAGTTCGCCCTTGAGCGTGCCGTCGGCCGCCACCTCGGTCAGCGCGTCAAAGACCGCCCCCTGAGAGGCGTTCTGCATATAGGCGTCGGTATGGGTCCGCGCGTCCCAGTTGTCGGAGGTATTGGCCCCGGCAAGGCCCGCGCGCAGACGGCCGCCACGTTTCATCTGGGCCTGCAGCGGCAGGCCGGAGGCGGCCAGAACACCGGCGGCGGCACCGGTGCGCAGGAGCCCGCGTCGTGTCAATCTGGTCATGTTGTTCTCCCTGTTCTTGTTCTTGGCAATCCCGCCCCTCGTGCGCGATTCGTGTCACATCTTATCAACAGCGGCATCGCCGATGTTATCAACTCCGCGTTCGGCCAGCAGTTTGTCGAGCCAGTCGGGGTCCATCTCCGGCACCGAGCTGAGCAGCAGATCGGTATAGGCATGGTGCGGCGGGGTGAACATCTGGCCCTTGGGCCCCTGTTCCACCACCACGCCGTCCTTCATCACCACCACCGTGTCGGCGATCGAGCGCACGGTGGCGAGATCATGGGTGATGAACATGTAACTGAGCTGCAATTCGTCCTGCAGCCGCGCCAGCAGCCGCAGGATGCCCTCGGCCACCAGCTGGTCCAGCGCCGAGGTGACCTCGTCGCAGATGATGAACTTGGGCTCGGCCGCCAGCGCCCGGGCGATGCCGACGCGCTGCTTCTGGCCGCCAGAGAGCTCGCCGGGCAGGCGGTTTGCAAATTGCGCCGGGTCGAGCTCGATCTGCTCGAGCAGCTCATGCACGCGGCGGCGTTTCTCCTTGCCGCGCAGGCCAAGGTAGAACTGCACCGGCCGGCCGATGATCTGGCCGATGGTCTTGCGCGGATTGAGCGCGGTATCGGCCATCTGGTAGATCATCTGCACCTGTCTGAGCTGCATCTTCGACCGTTTGCGGTAATCCGGCGGCAGCGGTTCGCCATCGAGCAGGATACGCCCCGCTCTTGGCGGCAACAGCCCGGTGATGCAGCGCGCGGTGGTCGATTTGCCAGACCCGCTCTCGCCGACCACGGCAACGGTGCGCGCCTCGTGGATGTCGAAACTCACGTCGCTGAGCACATCGACCTTGCCATAGCCCGCGGTGACCCCCTCGACCGAGATCACCGGCACCGCGCCTTTTGGCGCCGGCGGCTTCTCGGCGTGCTCAAATTCGCGCACGGCCCAGAGGCTCTTGGTGTAGGCCTCCTGCGGATCGTCGAGCATCACCCGGGTCTCGGCCTCCTCGACCTCGTCGCCCTTGAGCAGCACCTTGATCCGGTCGGCCATCTGCGCCACCACGGCGAGGTCATGGGTGATGTAGATCGCGGCGGTGTCGAAATCCTCGACGATCTTGCGGATCGCCGCCAGCACCTCGATCTGGGTGGTGACGTCAAGCGCGGTGGTCGGCTCGTCAAAGATGATCAGGTCGGGCCGGCAGGACATCGCCATCGCCGTCATCGCCCGCTGCAGCTGACCGCCCGAGACCTGATGCGGGTAGCGAAAGCCGATTTCCTCGGGGTTGGGCAGGCGCAGCCGGCGATAGAGCTCCATCGCGTCCTCGGCGCTCTCGCCGCGGCCCATGACGCCATGCACCACCGGCCCTTCGGTGTGCTGGTCGATCAGCCGATGCGCCGGGTTGAACGAGGCGGCGGCGGATTGCGCCACATAGGCGATGCGCTTGCCCAGAAGGTTGCGCTTGGTGTTGGCCGAGGCGTTGACCAGATCGATGCCGTCGAACTCGACCGCGCCGCCGGCAATCCGCACCCCGTCGCGGGTAAAGCCCATGGCGGCCAGCCCGACGGTGGATTTCCCCGCCCCGCTCTCGCCGATCAGGCCGAGCACCTCGCCCCGGTCGAGCGTCAGGCTCACGCCGTTGACGATCCGGGTCCAGCTTTCCTCGCTGCGGCCCTCGAGCACGAGATCGGTGATTGTCAGCAGGCGGCTCATCTCTCCAACCTCTCCAACAGAGCTTGCACAAGCTCCTGATCTTGCGCTGAAAGCCTCGCGATCCTTTCGTCAAATCCGGACCAAGGGCTAAACGCAAATACATCTGCCATTGTCCAATTCAGAGCTTCGGCAATCCGCTCAGCGTGCTCTTCGTTAAGCCGTTTCTTTCCTGCTTCCAGTTCGTTGTAGTAGCTGGAAGACAGTCCAGCGAGGTCCGCCACTTTTCGTTGAGAAAACCCCAACTCCGAGCGCCTCTTCTTCAAGTGTGGTCGGCCCGCCCCGATCATTCCTTCAACCCCGAGGATTTCTGCAGCATCCAGTCGACCACGAAGTTCACCGCCACGGTCAGCAGGGCAATTGCCCCGGCCGCCAGCAGCGGCAGCGTCGCGGTCAGCGGCGAGAAGGCGGCGAAGTTGATGAATTGCGCCAGATCGCGCACCATGGTGCCCCAGTCCGCCAGCGGCGGCTGGATGCCGACGCCGAGGAAGGACAGCGAGGCGATGGTCAGGAACACAAAGCAGAACCGCAGCCCGAATTCGGCCAGCAGCGGCGCCATGGCGTTGGGCAGGATCTCCTCGAAGATCAGATAGCGCAGCCCCTCGCCGCGCAGCTTGGCGGCCTCGATGTAATCCATCACCACGATATTGAGCCCGACGGCGCGCGCCAGCCGGAACACCCGCGTCGAATCGATCACCGCGATGATGATCACCATATAGACCGTCAGCAGCCATTTCTCCGACCCGGCCCAGGCGCT
This sequence comes from Marinovum sp., assembly GCF_034669705.1. Lineage (GTDB taxonomy): Bacteria > Pseudomonadota > Alphaproteobacteria > Rhodobacterales > Rhodobacteraceae > Marinovum. The sequence goes on along the minus strand of NZ_JAXMOR010000003.1, from coordinate 113,185 downwards.
GGCGATGGTCATCAGCAGGAGCGCAAAGATCAGCGAGGGGATCGCCATCATCACGTCGACCCCGCGGCTCAGCAGCTGGTCGAGCCAGCCCTGCAGCGTCGCCGCCAGAAAGCCCAGCGTGCCGCCGATGAAGAAGGCCAGCAGCGTGGTGACAAAGGCGATGCCCACGGTGTTCTGCGCGCCGTAGATCAGCCGCGACAGCAGATCGCGGCCGATCTGATCGGTGCCCAGCGGAAACGCCGGGTTGCCGCCGGTGGCCGGATCGCCGCCCGGCAGCACGTTGACCTGATCAAAGATCGCCTCCTGCCCGTGCGGCGCGATCTGCCCGGCGAAAATCGCCACCACCGCGTAGATCAGGATCATCAGGATGCCAAAGGCCGCGGTCAGCGGCATGGCGCGAAACAGCCGCCGGGTGGCCGAGGGGCCGACGTGCCGGCCCAGCAGCCGGAACAGGAACGCCGCGACGGCAAAGATCACGAAGCCCTGCACCGCCCAGCGAAAGAACATCACGGAGGCGCGGGGGATGCCGGCCTCGGTCACGGTCGGCTGGAAATAGAACCAGACGCCGGCCACCAGCAGCAGCGCCGAGAGCGCATAGCCGAAGGCCACCGCCAGCGGCATGTCGCGATAGCGCGGCGCGTTGCCCGTGGCCTTCTGCGCCACCAAGCGCCCCAGCCAGCCCAGCAGCAGGCAGGCCACAAGCGCCGCGAGGAGGGTCAGCACAAGGGTCATTTCGGATGCCTCAGCCGCGGGTTCGACAGGATCGACAGGATATCCGCAGTCAGGTTCAACAGGATATAGGCGGCGGCAAAGATCAGGCAGCAGGCCTGCACCACCGGGATGTCGCGGATCTTGACCGCGTCGACAAACAGCTGGCCGATGCCCGGGTAGACAAAGACCACCTCGACCACCACCACACCGGTGATCAGGTAGGCGAGGTTCAGCGCGATGACGTTGATGATCGGCGCCAGCGCATTGGGCAGCGCATGGCGCACGATCACCCGCATCGGGCTGATCCCCTTGAGCCGCGCCATCTCGATATAGGGGCTTGCCAGCAGGTTGATGATCGCCGCCCGGGTCATCCGCATCATCTGCGCCAGCACGATCAGCGTCAGGGTCAGCGCCGGCAGCATGGTGGCCTTGAGCCGTTCGGAAAATGCCATGCCATCATAGATGTTCGACAGCGACGGCAGCACCGGGTTCAGCACCGCGAGGAACAGGATCAGCATGTAGGCAAGGAAGAACTCCGGGCTCGAGACCGAGGACAGGGTGAAGATATTGGTGAACCGGTCGAACACCGAGCCGCGGTAGAGCGCCGCCAGCACCCCCAGCGCCACCGCCAGCGGCACCGCGATCGCGGCGGTCACCCCGGCGAGGAACATGGTATTGGCAAAGCGCGGCGCGATCTGTGACACCACGGTCTTCATCTCGCCACCGCCGAGCGAAGACTGGAAGTTGAGCTGCGCAAAGGAGGTGCCGAGATCGCCGCTCAGGATCGCGCCCAGCCAGCCGAAGTAGCGCGTCACCATCGGCTCGTCGAGCGCCAGGTCGCGGCGGATCGCCTCTACGGCCTCCGGCGTCGCGCCCTGGCCCAGGATCACCTGGGCGAAATCGCCGGGCAGTGCGTTGACCGCGACGAAAATGACGATGGAGACCACGAACAGCGTGACAAAGCCCAGACCGAGCCGCTGAAGGACGATTTTCAAGACGCCTGGCACGTGGCGGAGGTTCCCGGAATTGTGAGCTGTCCCGGAAGCTTACGGATCCCCGGCGCAAAGTAAACCGGCTTGACGGCTCAGCGCTCGGCCAGCTGGTCCATCGCCCGCACCAGCTCGGCCGAGATCCCCGGCTCCGAAAGCGCATGGCCGGCATTGCGGATCATCCGCAGTTCGGCATTGGGCCAGCGGCGCGACAGCTCCCAGGCGCGGCGCGGCGGGCAGATCATGTCATAGCGGCCCTGCACGATGATGCCGGGGATATGCGCGATCCGTCCGACCTGGTCGAGGATCTGGCCGTCGTAGTCGAGAAAGCCGCCATTGATGAAATAATGGTTCTCGAGCCGGGCAAAGGCGCGGGCATAATCGCCCGGCGTCTCGCCGCCATGACCCGAGGAATAGACCGAGGCCAGCGCATTTTCCCAGGCCGACCAGGCCTTGGCGTGGCGGGTCTCCTCGGGAAGATTTCCGGAAAACAGCCGCTTGTGATAGGCGGCGATCATGTCGTGGCGCTCGTCCTCGGGGATCAGGTCGGCAAAGCGCTGCCAGGTCTCGGGCCAGAACTGCCCGGCGCCGCCGCCATAGAACCAGTCAAGCTCGGCCCGGGTCATCATGAAGACGCCGCGCAGCACCAGCGCGCTGACCGCGCCGGGGTGCGCCTCGGCATAGATCAGCGCGAGGGTGGCACCCCAGCTGCCGCCAAACACCGTCCACTTGGAAATGCCCAGCTCGGCCCGAATGCGCTCGATATCCGCCACCAGATGCCAGGTGGTGTTGTTCTCGACGCTGGCATGCGGCCGCGACCGGCCACAGCCGCGTTGGTCGAACAGCACCACGCGATAGACCCGCGGGTCGAAATAGCGTCGCATCGCCGGGCTGCAGCCGCCACCGGGCCCGCCATGCAGCACCACCACCGGGATGCCGTCGGGCCGGCCGGATTGCTCGACATAGACCTTGTGGCCATCGCCCACGTCCAGCATGCGCTGATCGAACGGATCGATCTGCGGATAGAGATATTGCACTGCGCGCTTTTGGCCTGAGAACTTGTCCATATTCATCCTATATGAGACCGAAGGACCGAAAGACCATAGGGAGCCTGCCATGCAAACCGCCCAGACCACCGTCGACCCGGCTGAAATCGCGAAATTCGAGGCGATGGCGGCAGAATGGTGGGATCCGACCGGCAAGTTCAAGCCGCTCCACATGCTCAACCCCTGCCGGCTGGACTATATCACCAGCCAGATCGCCGGCGAATATGGCCGCGACCTGAGCACGCCGCGCCCCTTCGAGGGGTTGCGCCTGCTCGACATCGGCTGCGGCGGCGGGTTGCTCTGCGAACCGATGGCCCGGCTCGGTGCCACGGTGGTGGGCGCCGATGCCGCCGCCGGCAATATCCCGGTGGCGCAGCTGCACGCCGAGCAGCAGGGGCTCGAGATCGACTACCGCCACGTCACCGCCGAGGCGATGGTTGAGCAGGGCGAGCAATTCGACGTGGTGCTCAACATGGAGGTGGTCGAGCATGTGGCCGACCCGCTGGCCTATCTCACCGCGTGCCAGGCCCTGCTGAAACCCGGCGGCCTGCAGGTCTGCTCGACCCTCAACCGCAATCCCAAGAGCTTTGCCATGGCCATCGTCGGCGCCGAATGGGTGATGCGCTGGCTGCCAAAGGGTACCCACGAGTGGTCGAAGTTCATCACCCCGGACGAGCTCTTCGAGCTGCTCAAGCAATCCGGCATGACCCCGGTCGACCGCAAGGGCTTCGTCTTCAACCCGCTGGCCTGGACCTGGTCGATCTCGAGCCGCGACCTCAGCGTCAACTACGTCACCACCAGCCTCAAACCGGCCTGAGGGCACGGCCCGCTCCCCCTTCATCTTGCCAGGTATACTCCGGGGAGCGCGAGGGGCTGGCCCCTCGCTCCGACGCCGGCCCGGGGCGCTCACCCCTCGTCTTCGAGCCTGAGCCGCAGGTCCCGCAGGATCGGCAGTGCCGCGCGCACCCGCTCCTGCCCCAATTCGCCCACCAGATCCGTGATCAGCGGCGTGATCGCATCGAGCGCCGCGTCGCGCGCCTGCACCCCGGCGGGCGAGATCGTCACCAGCTTCGACCGCGCGTCATCCCAGTCGGGGCGGATGTGGATGAACCCCGCCGCCTCGAGCTTGCCCAGGGTGTTGGTCATCGCCCCGCGGGTGACGTGAAACGACCGCGCCAGCTGCGCCGGCGTGCGCTCCTGCTTGAACCGCGCCAGATGGTTGAGCACCGAGAAATGCGACAGCTCCATGCCTTTGGGCAGCATCCGGCTCAGCCGGTTGCGCAACATCTGATCGGCGGTGAACAGCTCGGAAAACAGCGCCACCGCGAGGCCATTGGCAGTCTGGTCGGCCATCAGGGTCCTGTGAACTCTCGGTCATGGGAGAGCGAGGGCACCCGCTCGCGGGCTTTGTCCACCGCTTCCCGGGCAAGGTCAACAAAAAGCACCTCCGGCGCTTCGCCGCCCTCGGCCATGACCTCGCCCCAGGGCGCCACCGCCAGCGAATGCCCGTATGTTGTGCGCTGCTTGCCACGTACCGCAGCATGCTGGCCGCATTGCGCCGCCGCCAGCACCCAGGCGCCGCTTTCAATGGCGCGCGCGCGCAGCAGCGGATGCCAATGCGCCGCCCCGGTGACCGGCGAGAACGCCGCCGGGATCAGCAGCACCTCGGCCCCGGCCTGGGCCAGCGCGCGGTAGAGCCGCGGAAACCTGACGTCGTAGCAGATGCTCAGGCCGAGCCTGGCAAAGGGGGTGTCTGCCACCGCGGCCTGCGTGCCGGGGCGAAAGCCTTCGCTTTCGCGGTAGGTCTCGGTCTCGCTGACCTGCACGTCGAACATGTGGATCTTGTCATAGCGGGCGTGGATGCCGCCCTCTGGCCCGATCAGGAAGCCGCGGTTGGCAAAGCGGCCATCAGGGTCGTCGGTCTTCAGCGCCAGCGAGCCGATCGACAGCCAGATGCCGCGCCGCGCCGCCAGATCGCGCAGCGCGGCGAGGGTGATGTCTGCCTCCTCGGGCTGCAGCACCTCATTCTGCCGGCTGCGGCTGGCCGAGACGCAATTGGTCACCTCTGGCGTCAGCACGAACCCCGCGCCGCCGGCCACCGCCGCCTCGATCAGCGCCGTGGTGGTGACGAGATTGGCGGTCGGGTCGTCAGAGGACGACAGCTGCACCAGCGCCGCGCGCATCAGGCGGCGTCGAGCAGCGGGTCGAGCTTGCCGGCGCGGTCGAGCGCGAAGAGATCGTCGCAGCCGCCGATATGGCTCTCGCCGACGAAAATCTGCGGCACGGTGCGGCCGCCATTGGCGCGCTGGATCATCTCGGGCTTGCGATCGGGGTGCTCGAGCACGTCGATCTCGGTAAAGGCGACGCCTTTCTGGGTCAGCAACCGCTTGGCGGCGTGGCAATAACCGCAAAGCGGCGAAGTGTAGATTTCAACCTGGGGCATGGTGATCTTCCTTTGTCTCTGGCCCCTTACCTAGTCCTTGCGCACCGCCCTTGCCAGTACGCCGGCAGAAATCGGCCCCGCGCCCGCGCCGCGCAGCGCCTCGGCGCAGGCGGCAAGCGTTGCCCCGGTGGTCAGCACATCATCGACCAGCAGCACCGGCCGCCCCGCCACCACCCGATGCCGCCGTCCGGCACTCACCGTAATGGCGCCCGCCAGCACCGCGCGGCGCTCCGCCCGGGTCAACCGGCCAAGGCTGCGGGTCCGGCGCACCCGTTTCAGCAGGTCGGGGCAATAGGCCAGTCCCAGTTCGGCCGCCAGCGCCTCGGCCAGCCGCGCCGACTGGTTGTAGCGTCGCGACATCAGCCGCATCCAGTGCAGCGGCACCGGCGCCACCAGCATGTCAGGCCGGACCAGCGGCGCCGACGCGCGCGCCAGCCAGCCCGCGCCGCTGCGGGCGATGTCCTTGCGATCGCTGTGTTTCATGCCCAGCACCAGCCGCCGCCCATTGTCGTCATAAAGCAGCGCGGCACGGGCGCGCTCCCAGGCCGGGGGATAGGCGAGGCAGGTGTCGCAATGGGCGATCTCCTCCGGATCGCTGCCCGGCAGGGGCAGGCCGCAGCCGTCGCAGACCAGCCCGCCGACAAACGGCGTGTCGCGCCAGCAGGGCCCGCAAAGGCCGAAATCGGTCTCGACCATCTCGCAGCAGATCAGGCATTGCGGCGGATAGACCACGCGCAGAGCGGTTTGAACAATCTCTCCCATCGGCCTATCTAGCCCTCATGCAGCCACGCCTCACCGATCCCGCGGCCCTTGCCCGCAACCGCCAGCGCGCCAGACCCGACGCGCTTTTCCTGTTCGAAGCCGCGCGCGACGACCTGCAGGATCGCCTTACCCTGGTTAACAGGAGCTTTACGGCCCCCGCCGTGGTGACCGGTCAGCCGCAGATCTGGGACAATGCCCTCCCCGGAGCCACAATTGTTGCCGATTGCGAAACGCTGGCGCTGGCGCCGCAGGCGCATGACCTGGTGCTGCACAGCCACGCGCTGCATTGGGCCGAGGATCCGGTGGGCCAGCTGATCCAGTGCCGCCGCGCGCTGCGCCCTGACGGCTTCTTCCTCGCCTCGCTGTTCGGCGGCCGCACCCTGCAAGAGCTGCGCGCCAGCCTGGCCAGTGCCGAGGCGGAGGTGACCGGCGGGCTGTCGCCGCGCGTCGCGCCGATGGCCGAGATCCGCGACATGGGCGGGCTGTTGCAGCGGGCGGGCTTTGCCCTGCCGGTGGCCGATGCCTTCACCCTTACCGTCACCTATGCCTCGGCGCTGCACCTGATGCGCGACCTGCGGGCGATGGGCGAGGGCAATGCGCTCGATGCGCGGCTGCGCCGGCCGACCCGCCGCGCGGTGCTGCTGCGCGCCGCCGAGATCTATGCCGAAACCCATGCCGATGCCGAGGGCCGCATCCCCGCCAGCTTCGAGATCCTCGTGCTGACCGGCTGGGCCCCGGACGAGAGCCAGCCGCAGCCGCTGCGGCCGGGGTCTGCCAAGGCGCGGCTGGCTGACGCATTGGCAACCCGCGAAACCAAGTTGATAGATTGACCGCAACCCGCCAGTGCCCGACTGTCGCCCCTGTCCACCGCGCCCCGGAGACCCAGATGACCGAGACCCGCCAGCCCCAGGCCAGCTGCCCGGCCCATGCCCCCGATGACCACCCGACGCTTCCGGCGCAAAGGGTGGGCATCCTGCTGGCCAACCTCGGCACGCCGGACGGCACCGACTACTGGTCGATGCGCCGCTATCTGAGCGAGTTCCTGTCCGACAAGCGGGTGATCGACTACCCGGCATGGAAATGGCAGCCGCTGCTGCAGGGGATCATCCTGAGCAAGCGGCCGTTCACCTCCGGCGCGGCCTATCGCACGATCTGGAACACCGAGGCGGACGAGAGCCCGCTGATGACGATCACCCGGGCGCAGACCGACGCCATCCGCGAGACGCTGACCGAGACCTACGGCGACCGTGTGATGGTCGAGTTCTGCATGCGCTACGGCAACCCCTCGACCGCCTCGAAGGTGCGCGAGATGGTGCAGGCCGGCTGCCTCAAGATCCTGTTTTTCCCGCTCTATCCGCAATATGCCGGCGCCACCTCGGCCACTGCCAACGACCAGTTCTTTCGCGCGCTGATGCAGGAGAAGTGGCAGCCCACGGCGCGAATCGTCGACCCGTATTTCGAGCATCCCGCCTATATCGACGCGCTGGCGCAATCGGTCGAGCGGCGCTACGCCGAGCTCGAGACCCGGCCCGAGCTGCTCGTCTGCTCCTACCACGGCGTGCCGAAACGCTACCTGATGGAGGGCGACCCCTATCATTGCCAGTGCCAGAAGACGACGCGGCTGCTCAAGGAGCGGCTGGGCTGGGCGGACAGCGAGATTGCCACCACCTTCCAGTCACAGTTCGGCCCCGAGGACTGGCTGCGGCCCTACACGGTAGAGGAAGTGGCGCGGCTGGCGCGCGAGGACGGCAAAAAGGACATCGCGGTGATCGCGCCGGCGTTTTCCGCCGATTGCATCGAGACGCTGGAAGAGATCAACGAGGAGATCCGCGAGAGCTTTGAAGAGGCCGGTGGCGAGCGGTTCACCTATATCCCCTGCCTCAACGACGATGCGGCGCATGTGTCGGCCCTGAGCACGGTGATCCGCGAGAACCTCGGCGGCTGGCTCGACTGAACTTGCCGGCCCCGGCCGTAACGGGGGCCCTGAAAGGAAAAAGCGGCGCCCGAGGGCGCCGCCTTGTCTTACAGCAATCAGATTGCGCTTAGTCAGCCGAAGCGACTGCAACAACCAGAGCAAGCAGGATCAGCGGAACCAGGATACCGGCCGAGGACGATGCTTGTGCGGTTTCTTCAACGATCACCGGTGCTTCGATGATGACGTCGTCTTTTGCGTACGAACCGGCGAATGCGGTCGAAGCTGCTGCGGACAGTGCCGCTGCGAGTGCGAGTTTCTTCATATCATATCCTCCAGATATATCACTTGCCGCTCATCAACCATACTGGTTGCGGCAAGCACCCAAGACTTACCTCGTGGTTTTTTCTAAGCAGCTTATCAGGGGGATTGCAAACTCAACTTTGGCAATCGGCCGCGCAGAGCGCCGTTTTGTCGTCAAATTAGCAACACTTGCGTGCCCACTTTGGCGCGCGCAAAAAGTTCCGCAATGTGTTGATTATACAGGCCAATGCAGCCGTTCGACGAGCGACGGCCGATCTTGCGCGTGTCATGCGTACCGTGGATACGGTAGTAGGTCCAACTCAGATAGAGCGCATGGGTTCCCAACGGATTGTCAGGCCCCGGCCCGACGTAGTCCGGCCACTCCGGGTTGCGCTTTTTCATCGACGGTGTCGGGCGCCACTCCGGCCCTTCGACCTTGCGCACCACGGAGGTGCGGCCCCGCTTGGTCAGGTCTTCGGTCAGTGGCACGGATGTGGGGTAGAGCTTGTAGCTCTGGCCGTCCTCGCCCCAATAGTGCAGCGCCCGGCTGGTGATGTCGACGAGGATCGCGCCATTGGAAAGCGAGCTGAAGTACGGTCGCCAGTCCAGCGCGCGGAAACTCGAAATATTGCGCCGCACGGCCGAGGAGATATCCCCTTCGAGTTCGGTGGTGCCGGCGGTCTGGGCCAGGGCGGGGGCGCCGACAAGCGCCGCGGACCCCGCCAGAAAGGCCCGGCGATTCAACTGGAACGTTGAAGTCTTGGTCATAATCCCACTCCTTGGGTACGCTGTCTTGATCACGGCATTTTTAGTGCGCGAAAGCCTCAGTCGCAAATCAAACCACCGTCAGCGCGCGGATCGCCGCCGAGGTGGGTTTGAAAGGCCACTTCTTTCCGGCTAAGGCAGGTGAAACGAATTTCGGGTATTCCAGTCATGACACGTATCGCAGCCCTGCTCCTGCCCCTGGTCCTTCTGCTTGCGGCCTGCACCACGTCCAACTACAGCCCGCCGCAGCTGGCCGCCGACGGCAAGCCGCTGCCCAAGGTCTATCGTCTCGGTTCTGGCGACGAGGGCCGGGTGCAGTTCCGCATGCTCGACGCGGTCAATGCGCTGCGCCAGGCCCGCAGCCTGCCGGCGGTGCAGCTCAACGCCCAGCTCAACGCCGCCGCCGCCACCCATGCGCGCGACATGTCGGTGCAGAACCGGCCGTGGCACTTCGGCTCCGACGGCTCATCGCCGATCGACCGGGTGGCGCGTGTCGGCTATCAGGGCCGGATGCTGGGCGAGGCGATCTCGGAAACCTACGAGACCGAACTTGAAACCCTCGCGGCCTGGATGGAAGAGCCGGGCACCCGCGACGTCATCATGTCACCTGAGGCGCGCGATCTTGGGTTCAACTACTACCAGGAGAGCAACGGCAAGATCTGGTGGACCCTGGTCCTTGGCGCCCCCGGCGCGCCGGGCTACCTGCCCAGCACCAGCATCGCCACCGCGCCCGGCGGGCTGCAGCCGATCGAGGACATCGCGGCGGCGGCGATCAACCTGTCCGAAGACGACAGCTGACCGCCCGGATCGCTCCGGCCGTCAGGCCGGCGTCCGCGAGCGCGTCAGCGACAGGAAGACGTCCTCGAGATCGGCCTCCTGGGTCTTGACGTCGCGAATGCGGATGCCCGCCGCGCGCACCGCCCCCAGCACATCCTCTGCGCTGGTCTCGTGGCTGCGATATTGCACTACGATCGCCTCGCCCTCGCGGCTGACATCGAGGCCCGGCGCCTCTGGCAGGGTCTCGACCGCACCCTCGGGATGGATCACCATCGACTTGGCATCGAGCCGGCCGAGCAGGTTGGCGGTGCTGTCGCGCGCCGCCACCTCGCCGTGGTTGATGATGGCGATCTCGTCGCACATCTCCTCGGCCTCTTCGAGGTAATGGGTGGTCAGGATGATCGTCATGCCGCGCTCGCGGTTGAGCTTGCGGACGTTGGTCCAGAGCATCTGGCGCAGTTCGATGTCGACCCCGGCCGTCGGCTCATCGAGCACCAGGATACGCGGGTGATGCACCAGCGCCTTGCCCAACAGAAGCCGCCGCCGCATCCCGCCAGAGAGCGTGCGGGCATAGGCGTTGGCCTTGTCCTCGAGGCCGACCATGGCGAGGATCTCGTCGCTGCGGCGCTCTGATTTCGGCACGCCGTACAGCCCGGCCTGCACCTCGAGTGCGGCGCGCGGGGCGAAGAACGGATCGAGGTTCAGCTCCTGCGGCATCACGCCGATGGCGGCGCGCGACTGGCGCGGGTTCACATCCTGGTCAAAGCCCCAGATTTTCACCGCGCCCGCGGTCTTGATCACCAGCCCGGCGAGGATGTTGATCAGCGTCGACTTGCCGGCACCATTGGGGCCGAGCAGGCCAAACACCGAGCCCTCGGGAATGTCCAGATCGATCCCCTTCAGCGCCTCTTTCGGCGGAGCGTTCTTTTGCGCGGCATAGGTCTTTTTCAACCCGCGAATCTCGATGGCTGACTGGGTCATGGGAACTTCCGTTTGATCGTGACAGGCCGGGAATACCGCGACTGGCCCGCGGCGGAAACCGGCAATCAGGCTGGGCTGTCGGCTTTGTCGCTGTCACCGCCGCTGTCGCCGTCCCGATCACCGCCGCGACGCTTGAGCGCGGATTCGATCCTGGCCGGCGCGGGATTGTCGCCGCCGGCATCGGCTGGCCAGCCTTCGCGCTGGGCCATGCGGTCGCCATCGGTCGCCTCGGTCTGGTCGTGAAACAGCACCATCCGCGTCGGATAGGGCATGTCGACGCCCTTGGAATCAAGCGCGTTGTAGACCTCCTTGATGACGCGGGCATAGACATGCACCACGTCGGCGCGCCCGGATTTCGTCCACCAGCGCAGCCGCACGGTGTTGCCATCGGCATCCATCGACCACGGCAGCGCCTCCGGCGCCGGATCGGAGAGCACACCCTCGACCCCGGCACAGGTCTCTTTCATGATCTGGCAGGCATTGTCGAAATCGTCGGAACAGCCGATCTGGATGTCATATTGCGAACGGCGGGTATCATAGGCGGTGTTGACCGTCACCGCATCGGTGTAGATGTCGGCATTGGGGATCACCACGCGGCGACCGTCATAGGTCTTGATCAGCGTGGCGCGGGTCTCGATCCGCTCGACCGTGCCCTCGAACCCGCCGGAAACGATCTGGTCACCGACCTGGAACGGCTGGCGCAGCAGGATCAGGATACCGGCCAGCATGTTCTGCAGGATGTCCTTGAAGGCAAAGCCGATCGCCACCGAGGAAATGCCGAGGCCCGCAAACAGATCGCCCGGCGAGATCGACGGCGCGATGATGGTGATCGCCAGCATGACGCCAATGATGATGATTGCCCAGCGCACCAGCGCGCCGCCAACATCGCCAAGGCTCGGCCGGTCGTGCTTGTGCCCCTGACGCGCCAGAATACGGCCGATCCAGCCGGCGGCGAACCAGAACAGCAGCAGCACCACGATCCCGACCGCGATATTCGGCAAGAGCCGCAGGAACCCGTCGAGCCAGGCGTCGATCTTTTCGAAGATATTGCCGACATCGGCGTCGATCTGCTCGACCCCCGTCTCGTCCTGCTCCATCGCGCCCGTCCCCCTGCTGCGTCAGGATTAGGAAATGGCCCGCCGGCCGGCGAGGTCAAGCACGCCCGCCTGCGGCCCTTGCCCAGACCGCCCGGATCGCTATCATGCAGCGCGAATGCGCGCCCGCCGCGCCGGCCCGAACACAGCGAGACCGCCATGACAATCGCCCCGCCCGAAACCAAGATCGTGACCAGCAACCGGATCGCCTGCGATGGCGGCGAGATCGCCCTGGGCCACCCCCGCGTCTGGCTGATGATCCCGCTCGCGACCGGCTGGGTCGAATGCCCCTATTGCGACGCCAAATACGTGCACCGCGACTTCGCCGAGGCGGCGGAAAAGTGACCCTGCGCCGGGTCTCCGCCGGGCTTCTGGCGCTGGCTGTTTTGGCGACGCTCACCACCCGCATCGCGCTCAACATGGAGACCCATGGCCTTGGTCTGACCGAGGCGCTGTGGCGGCTGTTTCGCTATTTCACCATCTGGACCAATACCGCGATCGCCCTGGCCGCCGGTCTGATCGCCGGACGCGGCCGGCTCGATGGGCGGATCAGCGGCGGCCTGGTGTTGGCGATCGTCGCCGTGGGCCTCGTCTATCACGCGCTCTTGGCGCATCTGAACGCCTACACCGGGCTTGATCAGGTGATCGACGTGATGCTGCACACGGTCGTGCCGATGTGGTTCGTGCTGCATTGGCTGGCCTTCGAGCCAAAAGAGCGCGTGGGCTTTGCCGCCCTGCCCGGCTGGCTGGGATTTCCGGCGGTCTATTGCCTCTATGCGCTGATCCGGGCGCAGGTCGACGGCCGCTATCCCTATTTCTTCCTCGACATCGCAAAGCACGGGCTGGCGCAGGTCGGGCTCAATATCGCGGGGCTGATCGCCGGCTTTGCGGTGCTGGGCGCGGCCATCGTGCTGCTGGCGCGGCTCCTCTCGGGCCGGCAGCTGGCGCACCAGGGTTGAAACCGGACCTCGCGTAATCGGCACGCAGACGGCGCCGGCGGCTGGCCTTGCCCGGCGCGGCGTGGCATGAAACGGGCCGACGCCAGTGGAGGGATGCGCGATGACGCAACAATTCGGCAAGGGATGCCACCTGCATCTGATCGACGGATCGGCCTATATCTTTCGCGCCTATCACGCGCTGCCGCCGCTGGTGCGCAAGTCCGACGGGCTGCCGATCGGCGCGGTCTCTGGCTTCTGCAACATGCTGCAGAAGTTCGTCGAGGACAACGCCGGGCCCGACGCGCCGACCCATGTGGCGGTGATCTTCGACAAGGGCAGCCATACCTTCCGCAACGATCTCTATGATCTCTACAAGGCCAACCGCGAGGCGATGCCCGAAGACCTGCGGCCGCAGATCCCGCTGACCCGGCGCGCCACCGAGGCGTTCAACATCGCCTGCAAGGAGATCGAAGGCTTCGAGGCCGACGACATCATCGCCACGCTGGCCTGTCAGGCGCGCGAGGCCGGCGGGCGGGTGACAATATTGTCCTCTGACAAAGACCTGATGCAGCTGGTGGGCGACGGTGTCGACATGCTTGACCCGATGAAGAACAAACGCATCGACCGCGAGGGCGTGATCGAAAAGTTCGGCGTCGGCCCCGAGCGGGTGGTCGACGTGCAGGCGCTGGCCGGCGACTCTGTCGACAACGTGCCCGGCGCGCCCGGCATCGGCATCAAGACCGCGGCACTGCTGATCAACGAATTCGGGACGCTCGAAGAGCTTTTGGACCGCGCCGAGGAGATTAAGCAACCGAAACGCCGCCAGACCCTGATCGAGAAGCGCGAACAGATCGAGATTTCCAAGAAGCTGGTGCAGCTTGATTGCGACATGGTGCTGCCCTTCACGCTGGATGATCTCGAGGTGCGCGAACCGCAGGCCGAGCCGCTGCTGGCGTTTCTCGCCGAGATGGAATTCCGCACCCTGACCAAACGGATCTCCGACAAGCTGGGTGTCGCGGCGCCGGCGGTGCCCGAGCCGGTGCCGGGCGATGCCGAGGACAGCCCGGCCGAGCAGGCGCCGTTCGACGCGGACACCTATGAATGCATCCGCGATGCCGCCGCGCTGCAGCCCTGGATCGACCGGATCAACGACCGCGGCTACGTGGCGGTGGACACCGAGACCACCAGCCTCAACGACATGCGCGCCGAGCTGGTGGGCATCTCGCTTTGCGTCGCGCCCGGGCAGGCCTGCTACATCCCTCTGATGCACCGGGCGTCGTCGACCGACGATCTCTTCGGCTCCGACGATCTGGCCGAGGGACAGATGGGCTTTGACGCGTGCCTCGCCCTGCTGAAACCGCTGCTCGAGGACCCGGCGGTGCTCAAGATCGGCCAGAACATGAAGTATGACGCCAAGATCTTTGCCCGCAATGGCATCGCCGTCGCACCGATCGATGACACCATGCTGATGTCCTACGCGATGAACGCCGGGCTGCACAATCACGGCATGGACGCACTCTCGGAACGCTACCTGTCGCATGCGCCGATCCCGATCAAGGAGCTTCTGGGCAGCGGCAAGAGCCAGATCACCTTCGACAAGGTCGAGATCGACAAGGCGACGCGCTATGCCGCCGAGGATGCCGATATCACCCTGCGGCTCTGGCAGGCGTTCAAGCCGCAGCTGCACCGCAAGGGCGTGACTCGGGTGTACGAGCGGATGGAACGGCCGTTGGTGCCGGTGCTGGCCGAGATGGAAATGCACGGCATCAAGGTCGACCGCGACACGCTCTCGCGCATGTCGAACGCGTTTTCGCAAAAGATGGCGGCGCTGGAGGATGAGATCCACCAATTGGCGGGGCGCAAGTTCAACGTCGGGAGCCCCAAGCAGCTGGGCGAGATCCTGTTCGACGAGATGGGCATCGAAGGCGGCAAGAAGGGCAAGACCGGCGCCTATGCCACCGGCGCCGATATCCTCGAGGATCTGGCCACGGTGCACGACCTGCCGGCGCGGGTGCTCGACTGGCGGCAGCTCAGCAAGCTGAAATCGACCTATACCGACGCGCTGCAGGAGCATATCCACCCCGAGACCCTCCGGGTGCACACCTGCTACTCGATCGCCGGGGCCAACACCGGCCGCCTCGCCTCGACCGATCCGAACCTGCAGAACATCCCGATCCGCACCGAGGAAGGCCGGCGCATCCGCGAGGCCTTTGTGGCGGAGCCGGGCAACGTTTTGGTCTCGCTCGACTATTCGCAGATCGAGCTGCGCATTCTGGCGCATATCGCGGACATCGAAGCGCTGAAGCAGGCGTTCCGAGAGGGCCAGGACATTCACGCCGCCACCGCCTCGGAGATGTTCGGTGTTCCGCTGGACGAAATGACACCGGAGGTGCGGCGTCAGGCCAAGGCGATCAACTTCGGGGTGATCTACGGCATTTCCGGCTTCGGTCTGGCGCGCAACCTGCGGATTCCGCGGGCCGATGCGCAGGGCTTCATCGACCGCTACTTCGAGCGCTTTCCGGGGATCAAGGAGTACATGGACCAGACCGTGGCCTTCGCCAAGGAACACAAGCGCGTCGAAACGCTGTTCGGTCGGCAGATCCACACGCCGGAGATCGGCGCCAAGGGGCCGCATGCCGGTTTTGCCAAGCGCGCGGCGATCAACGCGCCGATCCAGGGGACGGCAGCTGATATCATCCGCCGGGCGATGATCCGGATGCCCGACGCGATCGCCGGGCTGCCGGCGCGGATGTTGTTGCAGGTGCACGATGAACTGCTGTTCGAAGTGGAGGCGTCGGCGGCCGAGGAGCTGATCGCCCGGGCGCGCGCGGTGATGGAAGGCGCGGCGGACCCGGTGGTGAAGCTCGACGTGCCGCTGGTGGCGGACGCCGGGCAAGGGGCGAACTGGGCGGAGGCGCACTGAGGGCTTGGTGATCCGGCCCGGCTGCCTTGCGTCAACTCTGACCCGGGACAAGGTCGCAGCCCGCCGGGCCAGCGGCTGCACCAAAGGTGCGCCGATGAAAGTGGCACGACTTTGGCGTGACGGGCTGCCGCTTTGGTTGCGACAAGCGCATCGGTCAGAGGTTCTGCGGGCTTTGCCGGGTTAAAGTGGCTCATCGCACCGGAGCAGCGGCACCCCGCGGGCAGCCGCCGGCCCGGCTCAGTTCCGAATTAGCCAACCCCGCCCCGGACCTGATCCGGGGCCTCCCGTTCGATACGAAGAGGTTCCGGATCACGCCGGGACGCGGTCACGGCAATTCCGCCGAGGGAATCACCGGAAAGAACGTCCCTGAAGACCACAGCCCGAACCAACGCTCGCCCTCCACCTCGTGATGCACTCCGATCTCCACCAGCCGGTAGAAACTCTTGCGATCGATCAACGCGTCGAGCTCCGCCCGCACCAGCACATACGGCGACGGCTCGCCGGTCTCGGCATCGCGCGCCACCCGGATCGGCGCCTCGGGGCCCGCCACCGTGACATCGCCGACGTTGGTCTCGAAGGTCAGCACCTGGTCGGCCCCTTCGCCGGAGACCTCGAAATCCACCGCCACGAAGGGCGCATCATCGACCACGATCCCCACCTTCTCGACCGGGGTCACCAGCACGTAGCGCTCGCCGTCCTTGCGCAGGATGGTCGAGAACAGCCGCACCAGCTCCCTTCGCCCGATCGGCGTGCCGAGGTAGTACCACGTCCCGTCCCGCGCGATCCGCATGTCGAGATCGCCGCAGTCCGGCGGATTCCACAGGTGCACCGGCGGCAGACCCTTGCCCTTGGCGCCTTTCGACGCCGCCTTGGCCGAGGCGGCGATGCCCTCGGCCGAAGGCTGCACGCGATTTTGTGACGTCATTGCTTTTGCCATTTCCCGTTTCAACGATACACTCACAGCCAAGGACATAGTGTGCAAGGAGCCTTTTTCATGAATGACGTCCCCGATCTCGTCGCCGATATCGAGGCGCTCGAGGAGAAGCTGGCCCTGGCACGCGCCTCGATCACCAAGCGCTTCATCGGCCAGGAGCGGGTCGTCGACCTGACGCTCTCGGCGCTGCTCTGCGGCGGTCACGCGCTGCTGATCGGCCTGCCCGGCCTCGGCAAGACCCGGCTGGTCGAGACCCTCTCGACCGTGATGGGCCTGCACGGCAACCGCATCCAGTTCACCCCCGACCTGATGCCGGCCGATATCCTCGGCTCTGAAGTGCTGGAGACCTCCTCGGATGGCTCGCGCGCCTTCAAGTTCATCGAAGGGCCGGTGTTCTGCCAGCTGCTGATGGCCGACGAGATCAACCGCGCCAGCCCGCGCACGCAATCGGCGCTTTTGCAGGCGATGCAGGAGAAGCAGGTCACCGTCGCCGGCGAAAACCGCATCCTTGATGCGCCGTTCCACGTGTTGGCCACCCAGAACCCGATCGAGCAGGAAGGCACCTACCCCCTGCCAGAGGCGCAGCTCGACCGCTTCCTGGTGCAGATCGACGTGCTCTACCCCGACCGCGACACCGAGCGTGACATCCTGCTCGCCACCACCGGCGCCACCGAAGAGGCGGCGCATGCGGTCTTTACCGCCGAAGAGCTGATCGCGGCGCAGATGTTGCTCAGGCGGATGCCAGTGGGCGAAAGCGTGGTCGAGATGATCCTCGATCTGGTGCGTGCCTTCCGCCCCGACGAGCCGGAAGCCTCTGACAAGGTGCGCGAAAACGTCGCCTGGGGCCCCGGCCCGCGGGCGGCGCAGGCGCTGATGCTGACGGTCCGCGCCAGGGCGCTGATCGACGGCCGGCTGGCGCCCTCGGTCGAGGATGTGCTCGACATGGCGCGGCCGGTGCTGAGCCACCGCATGGCGCTCAACTTCGCGGCGCGGGCGCGCGGCATGTCGCTCAGCGGGCTGATCGACGAGACGGCAACCGGCCTGATGCGGGCCGAGGCGGCTGCGTGAGCCAAACCCCCGCCCATCTGCGCGCAAGATCCGAGGAAGAGGCCGCCACCCTGCCGCCGCTGCTGGCCCGGGCTGAACATCTGGCCGGCACGGTGCTTTTGGGTGAACACGGCCGCCGCCGCGCCGGCATGGGCGACGATTTCTGGCAATACCGCCCGGCGCAACCGGGCGACCGGCGGCGCAGCGTCGACTGGCGGCGCTCGGCCCGCTCCGATGGCACCTATGTGCGCGAACGCGAATGGCAGATCGCCCAGAGCGTGATGCTCTGGGTCGATCAGGCGGCCTCGATGCGCTTTGCCTCTGACAAGGCGCTGCCCGAGAAGGGCGACCGCGCGCGGCTGATCGCCATGGCGACGGCGATCCTGCTGATCCGCGGCGGCGAGCGGGTCGGGCTGACCGGCGGCAGCCTGCCACCGCGCCGTGGCGAGCCGCAGCTGATCCGGCTGGCAGAGGCGTTTTCCACCGACCAGCCCGAGGATTATGCCGAGCCCGAAGCCCGCCTGATGCTGCCGCATGCCCGGGCAATCTTCATTTCGGATTTCCTCGCCGACAGCGCCCCGGTCGAGGCCGCGTTGACCAAGGCGGCCGACCGGGGCGTGCGCGGGGTGATCCTGCAGGTGCTCGACCCCAGCGAAGAGGCCTTTCCGTTCCGCGGCCGCACCGTCTTTGAAAGCGTCGGCAAGACGGTCCGGCACGAGACGCTGAAGGCCAACGAGTTGCGCGAGCGCTATCTGCAGCGGCTGGCCGAGCGCAAGGACTGGCTGACGCGTGTGTCTCGGGCGACCGGCTGGCAATACAGCGTGCATCACACCGACCGCTCGGCGCATGAGGCGCTGCTCTGGCTCTATCGGGCGATGGAAGGCGTAAGATGACTGTATTCGGTATCGGGTTTCTCTCTCCCTGGTTGCTTCTGGGGCTCTTGGCGCTGCCGATCCTCTGGATCATCCTGCGCGCGGTGCCGCCAGCGCCGATCCGGCGGATGTTTCC
This sequence comes from Marinovum sp., assembly GCF_034669705.1. Lineage (GTDB taxonomy): Bacteria > Pseudomonadota > Alphaproteobacteria > Rhodobacterales > Rhodobacteraceae > Marinovum. The sequence goes on along the minus strand of NZ_JAXMOR010000003.1, from coordinate 94,552 downwards.
CGCCGTGGTGCTGCTGCTCGGGCTGAAGGACGACGACCAGGTCACCGACCGCACCCCGTGGTGGCTGCTGCTCTTGCGCATCCTCGCGGTGGCGGCGGTGATCCTCGGGCTGGCCGGCCCGATCCTCAACCCGCGCGAGGCCGGCGAGCGTGGCTCCGGCCCGCTCCTGATCGCGATGGATGCCAGCTGGGCCAGCGCCGGCGACTGGGCGGCGCAGCAGGAGGCGCTCGAGGCGCTGTTGCTCGAGGCACAGCGCGATGGCCGCAGGGTGGCGATGCTCAAGGTGACCGATCCCGAGCCGCTGCAATTCCAGGCCGCCGAGACCTGGCGCTCGCGCCTGCCCGGTCTCGCACCGGAGCCCTGGCTGCCGGGCGAAGACTCCTATGCCGAGGCTGTCGAGGCGCTGGGTGAGGACAGGTTCGACACGCTCTGGCTCTCGGACGGGCTGGCGCATGACGGGCGGAGCGATTTCCTCGCCGCGCTGGAGACGCGCGGCATGGTGCGGGTGGTGCAATCGGCGCGGCCGCTGGTGGTGATGGCGCCGCCGGGCTTCGAGGAGGGTGCAATCGAGCTGACCCTGCGGCGGGTGACCACCGCCGGCAGCACCGCAGCCCAGATCGCCGCCCATGGCCGCGACCCCTCTGGCAATGCCGCGGTGCTGGCCCGCGCCGGGGCGGAGTTTGCCGATGACGAGGCCGAGGCGCAGGTCTCGCTCTCGCTGCCCGCCGAGCTGCGCGGAAGGATCACCCGCTTCGAGGTCGAGGGCCAGCGCTCGGCCGGGGCGGTGGCGCTCTCGGACGATTCGCTGCGCCGCCGCGAAGTGGCGCTGATCGCCGGGCGCGATGACCGCGAGGGGCTCGAGCTGCTGTCGCCGCTGCACTACCTGGAAAAGGCGCTGGAGCCCAATGCCGACCTGCTGCAGGGCGCGCTGACCGATATCCTGCCGGCCAACCCCGACGTGGTGGTGCTGGCGGATGTGGCGACGCTGGCGCCGGCCGAGGAACAGGCGCTGACCGATTGGGTGGAACAGGGCGGGCTGCTGCTGCGCTTTGCCGGGCCGCGGCTGGCCGCCTCGGACGTCAGCCGTGCGACGGAAGACCCGCTGATGCCGGTACGCCTGCGCGCCGGCGGCCGCACCGTGGGCGGGGCGATGTCCTGGGGCGAGCCCAAGGCGCTGGCGCCCTTTGCCGAGGACAGCCCCTTTGCCGGGCTGCCGGTGCCCGAAGACGTGCGGGTCAGCGCGCAGGTGATGGCGCAGCCCGATCCGGTGCTGGCCGACCGGGTGATCGCGCAGCTCGCCGACGGCACGCCGCTGGTGACCCGCAAGCGGATCGAGCAGGGGCAGGTGGTGCTGGTGCATGTCACCGCCAATGCCGAATGGTCGACGCTGCCGCTCTCGGGCCTCTTCGTGCAGATGCTCGACCGGCTGGCGGTCTCGTCCTCGGCCACCACGCCGGACGCCGAGAGCCTCGAGGGCACCACATGGGAGCCGCTGCAGGTGATGGATGCCTTCGGCACGCTGCGGGATGCCGGCACACGGCCCGGTGTCGAGGGGCCGGAGCTGGTGAGTGCTGCGCTCGGCCCCGACCTGCTGCCCGGGCTCTACCAGTCCGAAGATCGGCGGCTGGCGCGCAACGTGATCACCGCCGAGACCGTGCTTGCTGCCGCCGACTGGCCGGCACGCATTCCGGTCGAAGGCCTGAGCCGACCCCAGGAAACTTCGCTTGCCGGGCTGCTGCTGAGCCTGGCGCTGGCGCTGCTGGCGGTCGACGTGGTGGCCTCGCTGGCGCTGGCCGGGCGGCTCACCGGCGGGATGAAGACCGCCGCGATTGTACTCCTGGCATTGGCCACGCTGCCAGAGCGCGCTGTGGCGCAGAGCGACGATGATTTTGCCCTCTCGGTGACCTCGGAGGTGGTGCTGGCGCATGTGCTCACCGGCGATCCGCAGCTCGACCAGATGGCCTATGAGGGGTTGACCGGGCTGAGCGAGACACTGTTCTTCCGCACCTCGGTCGAGCCCGCCGAGCCGATCGGCGTCGACCTCGAGACCGACGAGCTGGCCTTTTTCCCCTTCCTCTACTGGCCGGTGACGGCGGATCAGCCGATCCCCTCGGACGTCGCCTATAGCAAGCTCAACGAATACCTGCGCTCCGGCGGGATGATCCTGTTTGACACCCGTGACGCCGATATCGCCAGCTTCGGCGCCGCCTCGCCCAATGGCCAGCGGCTGCAACGGCTGGCGCAGCCGCTCGACATTCCGCCGCTGGAACCGGTGCCAGAGGATCACGTGCTGACCCGCACCTTCTACCTGCTGCAGGATTTCCCCGGCCGCCACGCCGGCCGCGATGTCTGGGTCGAGGCCGCGCCGCCGGATGCCGAGCGGATCGAGGGCATGCCTTTCCGCAACCTCAACGACGGGGTGACACCGGTGGTGATCGGCGGCAATGACTGGGCGGCGGCCTGGGCGATGGATGACAGCGGCGCGCCGATCTACCCGGTGGGCCGCGGCTATGCCGGTGAACGCCAGCGCGAGCTGGCCTATCGCTTCGGGGTCAACCTGATCATGCATGTGCTGACCGGCAACTACAAATCGGACCAGGTGCATGTGCCTGCTCTGCTCGACAGGTTGGGCCAATGACCGGAACCGTGATCTTCGACCCCATGCTGCCCTGGCCGGTGCTGGCCGGCGTCGGCCTGCTGGTGCTTTTCGCCGCCGGACTGGCGCTCTGGCGCGGGCTCTCGGGCTGGGGCCTCAGGCTTCTGGGCGGGCTGGTGGTGCTGGCCGCGCTGGCGCAGCCGGCCTATCAGGAGGAAGACCGCGCGCCGCTCACCGACATCGTTATGCTGGTCGAGGACAAGAGTGCCTCGCAGCAGCTGGGTGACCGCGCCGAGGTGACCGCGCAGGCCGCCGCGACGCTCGAGGCACAGCTCTCGGCGCGCGACAACACCGAGGTGCGGCGGGTCACGGTGGGCGATGGCGAAGGCGATCTCGGCACCCAGCTGATGACCGCGCTCAACACCGCGCTGGCCGAGGAACCTCGGGCGCGGATCGCCGGCGTCATCGCGCTGTCGGATGGCCGGGTGCACGACATGGCCCGCGCGCCGCAACTGCCGGCGCCGATGCACCTGCTGATGACCGGGCACGAGACCGATTGGGACCGGCGGCTGATCGTTTCCAACGCGCCGGCCTTTGCCATCCTCGGCGAGCCGGTGACCCTGACCCTGCGGGTCGAGGACAGCGGCGCCGCGCCAGAGGCACTTCAGACCGAACTGCAAGTCTCGATCGACGGCGGCGCGCCGATGGCGTTTGACGTGCCGCTGGGCGAGGACATCGAGATCCCCGTCACCCTGCCCCATGGCGGCCGCAACGTGCTGCAATTCACCGTGCCGGAGGCCGAGGGCGAGTTGACCGAGCGCAACAACACTGCGCTGATCCAGATCAACGGCGTGCGCGACCGGCTGCGGGTGCTGCTGGTCTCTGGCGAGCCGCATCCCGGCGGGCGGACCTGGCGCAACCTGCTGAAATCCGACAGTTCCGTCGACCTGGTGCATTTCACCATCCTGCGCCCGCCGGAGAAGCAGGATGGCGTGCCGGTGCGGGAACTGTCGCTGATCGCCTTTCCGACCCGCGAGCTGTTTCTGGAAAAGATCGACGACTTCGACCTGATCATTTTCGACCGCTACAAGCGCCGCGGCATCCTGCCGGCGATCTACCTCGACAACGTCGCGCGCTATGTCGAGGAGGGCGGCGCGGTGCTGATCGCCTCGGGGCCAGATTTCGCCAGCGCCGATTCGCTCTATCGCTCGCCACTGTCGTCGGTGGTGCCGGCCGCGCCCACCGCGCGGGTGATCGAACAGGGCTATGCACCGAAAGTGACAGACCAGGGCGCGCGCCACCCGGTGACCGTGGGCCTTGGCGATCCCGAGAGCTGGGGCCGCTGGCTGCGCCAGATCGAGGTGACGCCGGAGCGCGGCGACGTGCTGATGTCGGGCGTCGAAGACAAGCCCCTCTTGGTGCTCGACCGGGTCGGCGAGGGGCGCGTGGCGCTTCTGGCCTCGGATCACGCCTGGCTCTGGTCGCGCGGTTTCGAGGGCGGCGGGCCGCAACTCGAGCTGCTGCGGCGGCTTGCGCATTGGATGATGAAGGAGCCGGAACTCGAGGAAGAGACGCTCTATGCCGAGGCCAATGGCCAGACCATGAGGATCATCCGCCGCACCCTGGCGGAAGAGGCCGGGCCGGTGACAGTGATCGGCCCGGATGGTTCAGAGGTGGTGCTGGAGCTGGAAGAGGTCAGCCCCGGGCGCTTCGAGGCGGTGCATGAGGGGCCTGAGATCGGGCTCTACCGGCTGCGCGACGGCGATTTGGAAAGCGTGATCGGGCTGGGGCCGGCGGCGCCGAAGGAATTCGAGCAGACCATCGCCACCGGCGATGTGCTCGAGCCACTGGTGGGCAGCCTGCGCGGCGGGGTGCTGCAACTGGATGACGGTCTGCCGCGAATTCGCAACGTGCGCGAGGGACGGCCCGCGGCTGGCCGTGGCTGGATCGGGCTGACGCCGCGCGGCGCCTTCGAGACCCGCGACGTGACCCAGGTGCCGCTGCTGCCGGCTTGGCTGGTGCTGCTTTTGGCATCGGGGCTGATTGTCGGGGCCTGGCTGCGCGAGGGGCGGCGGTAGGAATGGGGGCGCTGCCCCCCGTCCTTTCCGGACTCGCCCGGGAATATTTCCGGCCAGAAGACGGGCTGGATGACGCTCAGTAGCTGCCGCGGCCTGCGGGCGAGAGCTTGACCTTGACCGGTTTCGAGGCCCAGCCGTGTTCCGAACAATGGGCGCGGATCAGCACCATGCGGATGCCGTCCGGAACCATCACCCCGCGCAGCGAGCGGGTGAAGGGCTGTTCGTGCACATGCGGGTGCGCCAGCTTGCGATACCCGAGCCGGCGGCCGTGGCGGTCGAGCACCTCCCAGCCGTCGGCAAAGTGATCCCAGCCGGCGTCGGGGTGCCGCACGGTGACCTTGAACAGCCAGCCCATGTCAGGCTTGCTCACCCGGACTTCGACGATTTCAGGTTCGGCGGCGGCGGCGGCCAGTGGCTGCAGCAGGAACAGGGCGGCAAGTGCGGCGCGGATCATCGGATCTCCGGGGTTTGCGGGTCCTGTCCTTCGTCGGCAAGCAGCGCCTCGCGCGATTGCGAGGCGAACTCCCGGCGGTAGACCACGGCCAGCGTGAACAGCACCGCCACTATGAGTGGAACCGCCCCCAATAGCCATGCCGTGGCGGCCATGGCGAAGTAAATTGATCGTAATCCCCTGTTATAACTGCGTGCGGCGGTGACGTTGAGCGCGGCCGCCTTGCGCGCCCTCGGATAGGCCGCGGGATCGGCCGGATCATTGGGCACCGCCGCCATCAGCACCGCGCAATAGCCGAACAGCCGGTGCGACCAGACGAACTTGAGAAAGCCGTTGACCACCAGCAGGATGACCAGCAGGAGCTTGAACTCCCAGACAAAGATCGGCGCGGTCTCGAGGGTGAGATCCTGCGCCACGCCGGCCAGCCGCTCGGCATTGCCGATCAGCGCCAGCATGCCGCCGATGGCGATCATGCAGGCCGAGGCAAAGAACGCCGTGCCCTGGCGCAGGATACCGAGGATCTGGCTGTCGAAGATGCGCGGATCGCGGGTGACCATCTGCTCCATCCAGGCAATCCGGTATTCAGTGGTGAGGTTCGAGACCGAGCCGCGCTTGCCGGCGTTCTCGATCAGCAGGCCGATGCCGATCCAGGCCAGGAACAGCAGCGCGACGGCGGCGTAATCCCACGGCGTGAAGAGGCTGAGGCGGTCGCTCCATGTCATCATGGCGGCACCCTAACCGCGGCGCGGAGCTAGCGGAAGAGGCGCATGGGCAGACTGCGGCTTGCCATTTTTAAGCAATTGGTTATATTTTCTTACCAATGTCAGGAGATCGCCATGGACATGCCCCCTCCCCGGCCCGAGCGGCTGGCGCAGAAATCAGAACTGGTGGCCCGGCTCGGCAAGGTTCTCGGGCCCTCTGGCGTGATCCACGCAGAGGCCGAGCTGCGGGCCTATGAGTGCGACGCGCTGTCGGCCTATCGCTGTCCGCCGATGGTGGCGGTGCTGCCGGCGCGCACCGAGGAGGTGGCGGCGGTGTTGCGGATCTGTCACCAGATGGGCGTGCCGGTGGTGCCGCGCGGGGCCGGCACCTCGCTGGCCGGCGGCGCGCTGCCGACGGCGGATTGCGTGATCCTCGGCGTGGCGCGGATGAACGCGGTGCTCGAGACCGACTATGCCAACCGGGTGATCCGGGTGCAGACCGGGCGCACCAACCTCAGCGTCACCGGCGCGGTGGAGGCGGACGGGTTCTTCTATGCGCCCGATCCCTCGTCGCAGCTGGCCTGCGCCATTGCCGGCAATATCGCGATGAACTCAGGCGGGGCGCATTGCCTCAAATACGGCGTGACCACCAACAACCTGCTGGGCGTCACCATGGTGCTGATGGATGGCAGCGTGGTCGAGATCGGCGGCGCGCATATGGACGCCGGCGGGCTTGATCTGCTGGGGGTGATCTGCGGCTCGGAGGGGCAGCTTGGCGTGGTGACCGAGGCCACCCTGCGCATCCTGCCGAAACCCGAGGGCGCGCGGCCGGTGCTGATGGGATTCGACAGCAACGAGGTGGCGGGCGCTTGCGTCTCCGACATCATCAAGGCCGGCATCCTGCCAGTAGCGATCGAGTTCATGGACCGACCCTGCATCCGCGCCTGCGAGGATTTCGCCCATGCCGGCTATCCCGATTGCGAGGCGCTGCTGATCGTCGAGGTCGAGGGCTCTGAGGCGGAGATTGACGACCAGCTGGCCCGGATCAAAGCCATCGCCGAACGGCACGATCCGCTGGAGTTGCGCGAGGCGCGCGATGCCGATGAGGCCGGGCGGATCTGGCTGGGGCGGAAGTCGGCCTTTGGCGCCATGGGGCAGATCAACGATTACATGTGCCTCGACGGCACCATCCCGGTGAACGAGCTGCCGCTGGTGCTGCGGCGGATCAGCGAGATGAGCCGCGACTACGGGCTCGAGGTGGCCAATGTGTTTCACGCCGGCGACGGCAACATGCATCCGCTGATCCTCTACAATGCCAACAAGCCCGGCGATCTCGAGCTCTGCGAGCGGTTGGGGGCGGATATCCTGAAGCTCTGCGTCGAGGTCGGCGGCTGTTTGACCGGCGAGCACGGGGTGGGGATCGAGAAGCGTGACCTGATGTGGGATCAATATGGTGCCGCAGATCTGGAGGCGCAGATGGCGGTGAAGGACGTGTTTGACCCGGCCTGGCTGCTGAACCCGGCGAAGGTGTTTCCGCTCGATGCCTCGGAGGGGCGGCGCGGGCAGCTGGCGGCGGAATGAAAGGGGGCGCTGCCCCCATCGCCCGAGGGCGATTCCCCCGAGGGTATTTGTGAACAGAAGAAGATCTGGATGATGCGACCTGAGACCGAGGCCGAACTGGCGGAGATGATTGCGGCGGCCAAGGGGCCGCTGCGGATACGCGGCGGCGGCACGCGGGAGGTGGGCCGGCCGGTCGAGGGCGCGGCGCTGGAGACCGGCGGGCTCTCGGGGATCTCGCTCTATGAGCCGGGGGCGCTGACCATGGTGGCCGGCGCCGGCACGCCGCTCGCGGAGATCGAGGCGGCGCTGGCGGCGGAAGGCCAGCGGCTGGCCTTCGAGCCGGGCGACTGGCGTGGGCTGCTGGGCACCGAGGGGCAGAGCACCATCGGCGGCGTTGTGGCGGCGAACGCCAGCGGGCCGCGGCGGGTGACCATCGGGGCCTGCCGGGATTTCATGCTGGGGGTCCGGTTTGTCGATGGTGCCGGCCATGTGGTCAAGAACGGCGGCCGGGTGATGAAGAATGTCACCGGCTATGATCTGGTGAAGCTGATGAGCGGTGCCTGGGGAACGTTGGGCGTGCTGAGCGAGGTCTCGTTCAAGGTGCTGCCGCAGCCAGAGGCCACCGGCGTGCTGCTTTGCGAGGGGCTGAGCGACGCGGCGGCGATCGCGGCGCTGAGCCGGGCGCTGGGCTCGCCCTGGGAGGTGAGCGGCGCGGCGCATCTGCACCGTGGTGTCGACGGGGCGCCGGTGACGATGATCCGGGTCGAGGGGCTGGAAAACGCGGTCGCCTATCGCTGTGACCGGTTGCAGGCCCTGCTCGCGGATGTCGGCACGTTTACGGTCGAGCGCGACCCGGAGCGGACCGCCGCGGGCTGGCGTCATATCCGCGACGTGGTGCCGTTCCAGGGCCGCGATGGCGAGGTCTGGCGGCTCTCGGTGACGCCGTCCGAGGCGCCGGGGATCGTGGCGCAGCTGGAGGGCGTCGAGGCGGTCTATGACTGGGGCGGCGGGCTGGTCTGGCTGCTGGCGCCGGAGGGCACCGATGTGCGCCGGGTGCTGCGCTCGGGCCATGCGACGCTGTTCCGGGCCTCGGCTGTGCGCCGCGCCGCAGAGCCGGTGTTTGCGCCGCAACCGTCGCCCTTGGCGGCGCTCGAGGCCGGGCTGAGGGCGAAATTCGATCCGAGGCAGATCCTCAATCCGGGGCTGATGGGGTAGCACATGCAGACGACATTCACCGAAGCGCAGTTGCAGAAGCCGGACACCGCCCGGTCGAACCAGATCCTGCGGGCCTGCGTGCATTGCGGCTTTTGCACCGCCACCTGCCCGACCTACCAGGTGCTGGGCGATGAGCTCGACAGCCCGCGTGGCCGGATCTACCTGATCAAGGACATGCTGGAGAACGAGCGGGTGCCGGACGAGACCACGGTCAAGCATATCGACCGCTGCCTGTCGTGCCTCGCCTGCATGACCACCTGCCCGTCCGGCGTGCATTACATGCATCTGGTCGACCATGCCCGCGCCTATATCGAAGAGAACTACGACCGGCCGTGGAGCGACCGCGCGCTGCGCTGGCTGCTGGCGCGGATCCTGCCCTATCCGGGGCGGTTCCGGCTGGCGCTGCTGGGGGCCAAGATCGGCCGGCCGTTTGCCCGCGTCCTGCCCGATCCGCGGCTGCGCGCGATGCTGGAGATGGCGCCGAAACAGATCCCGCCGGTGAGCCGCAACGACGATCCGCAGAGCTTTGCCGCGCAGGCCCCGCGCCGCAAACGCGTGGCGCTGATGACGGGCTGTGCGCAAAAGGCGCTGAATACCGATATCAACGACGCCACCATCCGGCTGCTGACCCGGCTGGGCTGTGAGGTGGTGGTCGCGAAAGGCGCCGGCTGCTGCGGCGCGTTGACCCATCACATGGGCAAGACCGACGAGAGCCATGCCTCGGCGGTGGGCAATATCCGCGCCTGGACGGCCGAGATGGCGGGTGACGGCCTCGATGCCATCGTCATCAACACCTCGGGCTGCGGCACCACGGTCAAGGACTACGGCCACATGTTCCGCAACGATCCGCTGGCCCAGGACGCCGCCAAGGTCTCGGCGATCGCGATGGACATCAGCGAACTTCTGATGACGCTCGACCTGCCCGAAGGGCCCGACACCGGCCTGACCGTGGCCTATCACGCCGCCTGTTCGCTGCAGCACGGGCAGAAGATCAAGACCCATCCGAAGACCCTGCTGAAACGCGCCGGCTTCACCGTGGCCGAGCCCGCCGACAGCCACCTCTGCTGCGGCTCGGCCGGGACCTACAACCTGATGCAGCCCGAGATCTCGGGGCAGCTCAAGGCGCGCAAGGTGCGGACGCTGGAGGCGGTGAAGCCGGATGTGATCGCGGCCGGCAATATCGGCTGCATGATGCAGATCGGCTCTGGCACCGGGGTGCCGGTGGTGCATACGGTCGAGTTGCTGGACTGGGCCAGTGGCGGGCCGAAGCCGCGGGCGCTCACCGCGGAATAAATCCGGGCGGTCGCCGCATTTTTGCCCAACGCGATTGTTAGGTCGGAGAAAAGACCATCAGGGGGCAGACATTGCGCGTTGTTATCATGGTTCTCGCCGGGCTGCTCTGGACCACGGCGGCGCTGGCCGAAAGCGCCGGGCTGCGCCGGCTCGACACCGGTGACGAAAGCCGTGGCTGGGAGGCCGTCGGGCGGATCGATTTCGACACCGCGGGCTTTTGCACCGGCGTGCTGGTGGCGCCCGACCTGGTGCTGACTGCCGGGCATTGCCTGTTCGACAAGGTCACCGGTCGCAAGTTCACCGCGCCCGAGATCCGCTTCAGCGCCGGTCTGCGCAATGGCCGCGCCTCGGCCTATCGCGCGGTGAAACACGCCGTGCTGCATCCGCGCTATCGCTATTCCCGCAACACCGACGCCGACCAGGTCAGGAACGACGTGGCCCTGCTGCAACTGGCTCGGCCGATCCGCACCACCGAGGTGCTGCCGTTCAATACCGCCCACCGCCCCGGCCCCGGCGAACCGATCAGCGTGGTGAGCTATGCCCATGACCGCGCCGATGCCCCCTCGCTGCAAGAGGCCTGCGAGGTGGTCGACCGGCGGCGCGGCGTGCTGGTGATGTCCTGCGATGCCGATTTCGGGGCCTCAGGGGCGCCGGTGTTCTCTCTGGTCGCTGGCGAGCCGCGGATCGTATCGCTGATTTCCGCCAAAGCCGAGGCGGGCGGCGTGCCGGTCTCGCTCGGCACCGGGCTGGAAGAGCCGCTCGCGGTGCTCAAGGTCGAGCTCTCGGCGCAGTCGCGGTTTCGGCAAGCCTCTGACAGGACGCGGCCGGGCGGGGCGAAATTCATTCGGCCCTGACGCGAGGGGGCGGGGCTGTTTTTTCCGCCGAACCCCCTCTTGAAACCGCCCGAACCCTCCCCAGATCTGCCCTGTCCGGACGCCACAATGGGTCTGGACGCTTCCGGCGCCTGTCCCGAGGGGAAGGCGCAACATAATGGTATCGCTCAATGGAGGATGACCCATGCGTAGCTATGATTTTGCACCGCTCTACCGTGCAACCGTCGGCTTTGACCAAATGGCCGACTTGATGGACCGTGTGCTGGCCAATGATGTCCAGTCGCAGACCTATCCCCCCTATAACATCGAAAAGACCGCCGAGGATGCCTATCGCATCTCGATCGCCGTCGCAGGCTTTGCCGACGAGGACCTGAGCGTCGAGGTCAAGGATCAGGCGCTGGTCGTCTCGGCCCGCAAGGCCGACGAGGACGAGCAGGAGCGCGCCTACCTGCACCGCGGCATCGCCACCCGTGCGTTTGAGCGCCGGTTCCATCTGGCCGATCACGTCAAGGTGGTGGGTGCCAGCCATGAGAACGGCATGCTGCACATTGACCTCGAGCGCGAGATCCCCGAGGCGCTGAAACCGCGCCGGATCGAGATTGCCAATGGCACCAAGGCGATCGAGAAGGACGTGGTGGACGCAAAAGCCGTCAACTGAGGCTGTTCGCGCCTGTCTGACGAGGCCCCCCGGCGCTGCCGGGGGGCTTTTTGGTGTCTGCCGCGGTGATCCGTCTGGCGAGCGTCGCGATTTCTGTCATGATTGCGGCCGGAGGGTGACAGAATGCAACTCGATCACATCGCGATCTCTGGCCAGAGCCGCGAGGCCGCCGCCGCGCATGTCGAGGCGGCGCTGGGCGTGGCGCTGCGGCCCGGCGGGCAACATTCGCATTTCGCCACGCACAACCACCTGCTGGGGCTGGCCGAGGGGCTCTATCTCGAGGCGATCTCGGTTGATCCGGAGGCGCCGACGCCGGCCCATCCGCGCTGGTTCGGTCTTGATGACTTCGCCGGCCCGCCACGTTTGACCACGTGGATTTGCCGCACCGCCGATCTTGCGGCCCTGCTGCGCGACCTGCCCGAGGCCGGCGAGATCGTGGCGCTGGAACGCGGCGATCTGAAATGGCGGATGGCGGTGCCGACAGACGGTCGCTTGCCCTTCGACGGCTGCTTTCCGGCGCTGATCCAGTGGGACAGCCCGGACCCGCCCGGCGACAGCCTGCCCGCCTCGGGCTGCGCGCTCGACACCCTGACCGTCTCGCACCCAGAGGCCGACCGGTTGCAGCAGCGGCTCGCCCCCTATCTCGACGCGCCGCGCGTCAGGTTCCAGCCCGGCTCTGCGCATCTCGAGGCGCGGATGACCGGGCCCCGCGGCGAGGTCACCCTGCGATGATTCTGCGCCCGGCCGAAGCTGGCGATGCGCCGGGTCTTTGCGACCTGATCAATCCGGTGATCCGCAACACCGCCGTGACCTTCACCACCGAGGAAAAGACCACCCGCGAGATCGCCGCAGCGATCCGCGACAGCGGCGCCTATTTCGTGGCCTGCGATGGGACGCGGATTCTTGGCTATGCCTGCTACTTCCCGTTTCGCGGCGGCCCGGGCTATCGCCACACCAAGGAGCATTCGATCGCGCTGGCCGCCGAGGCGCGTGGCCGCGGCGTCGGGCGCGGGCTGATGGCGCTGCTCGAGGACCATGCCCGCGCCCATCAGGTGCATTCGCTCTTTGCCGGGGTCAGCGGCGAAAACCCCGACGGCATCGCCTTTCACAAGGCGATCGGCTTTGCCGAGGTGGCGTGGCTGCCGCAGGTCGGTCACAAGTTCGGCCGCTGGATGGATCTGGTGCTTCTGCAGAAAATGTTATCATTGTCACACTGACTTATGCCGCGCTGCGGTATAACCTGAACCCATGTCGATCTGGTCCCGCATCTCCGCCGCCCTCTCCGCGCTCGCCTCCGGCGAGCCGCTGAGTGACGTCTTTGACCGCTTGCGCACCCCGCCCGAGCGCAGCGTCGCCTTTACCATCGCCGTGATCGCGCTTGGGGCCAAGATGGCCAAGGCCGACGGGCTGGTGAAGAAGGTCGAGGTCACCGCCTTTCGCGAGGTGTTCTTCATCGCGCCGGAGGACGAGGCCCAGGCGGCGCGGGTGTTCAACCTCGCGCGGCAGGACGTGGCCGGTTACCAGGATTACGCGCGGCGGGTAAGGGCCATGTTCTCCGACACCGACGCGCCGCTGACCGACCTGCTCGAAGGGCTGTTTCACATCGCCGTCGCCGATGGTGCCTATCACCCGGCCGAAGACGAATTTCTGCGCAATGTCGCCACCGCCTTCGGCCTTGACGAGCGGCAGTTCATGGCGCTGCGCACCCGTTTCGTTCCGGATGCCGACAAGGACCCCTATTCAGTGCTCGGCGTCAGCCCCGAGATGCCGCTGGCCGAGATCCGCAAGGTCTGGCGCCGCGCCGTGCGCGACAGCCACCCCGACCGGATGATGGCCCGCGGTGTGCCGGAAGAGGCGGTACGGATGAGCGAACGGCGGCTGATCGACATCAACAAGGCCTGGGAGGAGATCCAGGCCAGCCAGAGCCAGCCAGCCTGATTTAGCCGTCCTGAGCGCGCGGCACCGGCGCGCGGAAGGAACGCTGCCCCTTGGCCTGCGGGGCCTCACCCCCGGGATATTTCTGGCCAGAAGAAGCCCGGGACACGCGGCGTGCCTGCGGGCTGCGCGATCAGGGCAGGATGGTGATCGGCGTGCCGTCGCGCACCATGTTGTAGACGTCGCGCATCTCGGAGTTGGTCACCGCGATGCAGCCCGCGGTCCAGTCGCGCCCGCCCTTGCGGTTCTTTCGCGGGCGGCCGTGGATGAAGATGTCGCCGCCGGGGCTGACCCCGGCCTCGCGGGCGCGGCGGATGTCGTCCTCGTTGGGATAATCGATGCCGATCGAGAGGTAGAAGCTGCTGTTCGGGTTGCGCCGGTCGATCAGGTATTCGCCCTCGGGGGTGCGGCCGTCACCTTCCTGCCCCTTGTGTCCGGCCGGCGCGAAGCCCAGGCCCACGTCGTATTTCTCGAGCACCTCGGCGTGATGCAGCAGGTACATCTTGCGCGCGCTCTTGTCGACAACAACGCGGGTGACCTCTGGGCCGGTGTAGGTGTAGAACTTGCTGCATGCTGTGGCCGTGAAAGCCAGCGTTATCAATAAGATAACTCGTAGAACCCGCATCTGTACTGCCCCGGTGTGCGTTTTTTGCCCTTATACCACGGGGCAAAACGGCCGCGAAGGGGCTTTATCGGCCCTGAGCGTCTTCCAGCCGTTTCTCGATCGCCTCGAGCCGCACCAGCACCTCGTCGCGGTAGGTGTTGGTGGCGGCGGTGTCCTCTTCGGAATGCGCGTCCTGCATCGAGTTGACGATCAGGCCGACCAGCAGGTTCACCACCGCGAAGGTGGTGACCATGATGAAGGGCACGAAGAACGCCCAGGCGTAGGGGTAGACCTCCATCACCGGCCGGACGATGCCCATCGACCAGCTCTCCAGCGTCATGATCTGGAACAGCGAATAGGCCGAGGCGCCGAGATCGCCGAACCACTCCGGGAAGGTCGTGCCGAAGAGCTTGGTCGCCATCACCGCCGCGATGTAGAAGATCAGCGCCATCAGCAGGAAGACGCTGGCCATGCCGGGCAGCGCGGTCAGGAAGCCCTCGACCACCCGTCTGAGCCGCGGCGCCACGGTCAGCAGCCGCAGCACCCGCAGGATGCGCAGCGCACGCAACACCGAGAGGCCCTGGGCTGCGGGCACCAGCGAGATGCCGACGATGACGAAATCGAAGATGTTCCACGGCCGGCGGAAGAAGCCGAACCCCTGGGCGAACATCTTGAGCGCCAGTTCCACCACAAAGACCGCGAGACAGGCCATGTCGATCGCCACGATCAACCCACCCGCCTGCGCCATCACCGCGTCGGAGGTTTCCAGCCCGAGAACCACGGCATTCAACAGGATCACCCCGATGATCGTGTTGCGCACCTTTGGTTGATCCAGCCACGCTGCCAGTCTGTCCCGCATCTGCCTGCCCCTTGTTGCCCGGCGTCAGATATGTGCGCGCGTAAACCGCACTGCAAGCTCGATATGGCTGGACCAGCGGAATTGATCCACCACCTGCACCCAGTCGAGCCGATAGCCGCCGGCGATCAGCACCGCCGCGTCGCGGGCGAAAGTGACAGGGTTGCAGGAGACGACGCCCAGCACCTTGACCGTGCTCTCGGCCAGCTGGCGCACCTGCGCCTCGGCCCCGGCGCGCGGCGGGTCGAGCACCACCGCGTCAAAGCGCGCCAATTCTGCCGGCAGGAGCGGGTTGCGAAACAGATCGCGGGTCTCGGTGGTCACCTTCTTCAGCCCCTCGGCCCGGCGCCAGCCCGCGTCGAGCGCGGTGAGCATTGCGGCCTCGCCCTCGACCGCGTGGACCTCGGCGCTGCGGGCCATGGGCAGTGCGAAGGTGCCGCAGCCGGCGAAGAGATCGGCGACGGCCTCGGCCTTGCCCACCGCCTCGACCATCGCGGCGGTCAGCACCTGCTGGCCATGGGCGGTGGCCTGCAGGAAGGCACCGGGCGGCGGCACGACGCGGATGCCGTCAAAGCGCTGGCCCGGGGGGGTGCGCATGGCGATCGGCTCGTCCTCCCAGACCAGCCGAGCAATCGGATGCTGGCCGGCAAGCTCTGCCAGCGCGACCTCGAGCGACCGGTCGAGCGGCTTGCCGCCACGGGCCAGCACGTCGAGCCCGTCCTCGGACAGGGTGATCTGTACCGACAGTTCGCCCTTGCGGCTGCCGCCCAGCGCCGCCAGCGCCTCGGCCACGGGCCGTGCGGCCAGCAGATCCGGGTGCAGCAAATGACAATCGGGGATTTCGACGATCACGCCGGAGGCGCGGCCGTGAAAGCCCGCCATCGCGCCTTTCTTGGTGCGGCGGGCGGAAAAGGTCGCCCGGCGGCGGCTCTGAGGGGGCGAGGTCTCGATCGGCCGAAACGCAGCCTCGATACCCTGCGCCGCAAGCGCCCGCTGCACCACCTGCTGCTTCCAGCCGGCGACGAAGCCGTCGGAGGCATGCATCAGCTGGCAGCCGCCACAGGCCTTGAAATGCCGGCAGGGCGGCGCGACGCGATGCTCGGACGGCGCGAGGATCTTCACATCGCGCAGCCGGTCGCCGTCGATGGTGCCGCTGACGGTTTCGCCGGGCAGGGTCAGCGGGGCAAAGAGCGGGCCATGGGCGATGCCGTCGCCCTGATGGCCGAGGCGGAGGATGTCATGCTGGGTCATGGCCCGGCTTTTGCCCGCAATCGCCCGCGCTGTCGAGAGAGGCGAGAAACGCCCGCACCTCGCGCGGGCGGCGCAGCACATGCACCGGCTTGCCCTTGGCCGCCATCCGCGCCAGCGACAGGATGCGGACGCGGTTGGTGTTGCGGGTGCGCCAGATGAAATGCCAGAACTCGCGGTTGAACCGTTCCGGGCAGTTGTCCGGCAGGTCCGGGCGGGTCTTGCCCCAGTGGCGCAGGGTGCGCCAGACCACCCGCCAGCAGCGCAGGGCAAAGGGCAAGTCGAGCACCACCAGCATCTCGGCGCGGGCCAGACGACTAGGCCAGGTGGTGGAGAACCCGCCCTCGAAGACCCAGGCCTCGCCCGCCTCGGCGGCCCGCGCCAGCACCGCCTTTTCGGCCGCGGTCCGCTCGATCCAGCCGGGTTTCCAGTGGATGTGGTCCATGTGGATCACCGGCAGGTCGAGCCGGGCGCCGATCCGCCGGGCCAGGGTGGATTTGCCGCTGCCCGGCTGGCCGACGATCATGATCCGCCTCATTCGGCGGCTTCGACGAGGTTGAGGAACCCTCCCGACTGCCGCTCCCAGTAGCGGGCATAAAGACCGCCCTTGTCGAGCAGCGCCTCGTGGCTCCCCTGTTCGACGATCCGGCCCCGGTCGAGCACCACGATCCGGTCCATCCGCGCGATCGTCGACAGCCGGTGGGCGATGGCCAGCACCGTCTTGCCCTCCATCACCCGTTCGAGCGCCGACTGGATCGCCGCCTCGACCTCTGAATCGAGCGCGCTGGTCGCCTCGTCGAGCACCAGGATCGGCGCGTCCTTGAGGATGGCGCGGGCGAGGGCGATGCGCTGGCGCTGGCCGCCCGAGAGCTTGACCCCGCGTTCGCCAAGATGCGCGTCATAGCCCTTGCGGTGCTCATGATCCTCGAGCCCGAGGATGAACTCATGCGCCTCGGCCCGCCGCGCGGCCTCGACGATCTCCTCCTCGGTCGCATCGGGCCGGCCATAGGCGATGTTGTCGCGCGCCGAGCGGTTGAACATCGCGGTCTCCTGGGTGACCATGCCGATCTGTCGGCGCAGGCTCTCCTGCGTCACCCCGGCGATGTCCTGATTGTCGATGCAGAGCGCGCCCTTCTCGGCGTCGTAGAGCCGCAGCAAGAGCGCCACCAGCGTCGATTTCCCCGCCCCCGAGGCGCCGACGATGCCCAGCTTCTCGCCCGGCTTGATGTCGAGCTGGATATGCTCGACCCCGCCGACATCGCGGCCATAGGCGAAATCCACGTCGCGGAACTCGATCCGGCCGTCGGTCACGTCAAGCTGGGTCGCATTGGCCACATCGGTCAGCCCGTGTGGCGGCGTCAGGGTGCGCATGCCGTCCTCGACCTCGCCGACATTGGCATAAAGGCCCATCAGCGTGAAACTGACCCAGCCGGTCATCTGCGCCAGCCGCAGGCTGACCGCGCCGGTGGCGGCAATGTCGCCGGCACTGACCAGCCCGCGCGACCAGTACCAGAGCGCGCCGCCGACCAGCAGCACCGGCAGCACGCCCGCCAGCGCCATCAGCCAGAAGCGGAACTGCACCGAGACATGGCCGAAATCCAGCTGCCGCTCGCGGAACCGCGCCATCGCGCCCAGCGCCGCCTGATCCTCGTGATCGGCATGGGCAAAGAGCTTGACGGTCTTGATGTTGGTCACGGTATCGACCACCTGACCCGTCACCATGGCCCGCGCCGCCGCCCGCGCCTTGGAGCGATTGCGAATGCGCGGCATGAAATGGCGGATCATCAGCAGGTAGCCGAGGATCCACAGCAGCAACCCGAAGGCGATGCGCGCGTCGACGGTGCCCAGAAGCAGGATCGAGCCGATCACCGAGGCCAGCGCAAACAGCACCGTATGCACCACCTCGACCACCACGTCGGTGATCGCGCGGGCGGTCTGCATCTCCTTTTGCGCGATCCGGCCGGCGAAATCATTGTCAAAGAAGGTCACGTCCTGGCCCAGCGTGTAGCGGTGCAACCGCGACAGCACGAGGCTCAGCAGGTTGGGTTGCACCACGATCGATTGCAGCCAAGCCGAGATCATCAGCACGAAAGGCCGCAGCAGCAGGAAGAACAGCATCACCCCGATGAGCAGCCAGAAGTTGTCGGAAAAGACGCTCTCGGCGGTGCCATTGAGTGCCGCGTCGACCACCAGCCCCAGCGTCATCGCCGCCAGCACCTCGAGCACGCCGGCAAAGGCCGAGGCCGCGCCGGCGACGCCGATCGCGCCGAAACTGCCGGCCAGCGCCCAGCGCAGAAAGGCCGCGAGCGTCCGCGGCGGCGGGGCCTCTGCCTCGGCAAAGGGGTCGATCCAAGAGGGTGCCTTCATTCCGCTGCCTCCGATTCACCTGCCTGCCCGGGCGCTTCGACCGTCAGGAATCCGCCAGACTGGCGCGCCCAGAACCCGGCGTAAAGCCCGCCCTGCGACAAAAGTTCGTCATGGCTGCCCTGCTCGACGATGCGCCCGTCATCCATCACCAGAATGCGATCCAATTGGGCAATCGTCGACAGCCGGTGCGCGATGGCAATCACCGTCTTGCCGGCCATCATGCCGTAGAGCGTCGACTGGATCGCCGCCTCGACCTCGCTATCTAGCGCGCTTGTCGCCTCGTCCAAGAGCAGGATCGGCGCGTTTTTCAGGATGACCCGCGCCAGGGTGATCCGCTGCCGCTGCCCGCCGGACAGCTTGACGCCACGCTCGCCCACTTGCGCGTCATAGCCGCACCGGCCCTGCTGATCCTCGAGATCGAGGATGAAGTCATGCGCCTCGGCCTGTTTGGCGGCGGCGATCATCTCGGCCTCGCTGGCGTCGGGCCGGCCATACAGCAAGTTGTCGCGGATCGAGCGATGCAGCAGCGAACTGTCCTGCTGCACCATGCCGATCTGCCGGCGCAGGCTGTCCTGGGTCACCTGCGAGATGTCCTGACCGTCGATCACGATGCGCCCCGCCTCGGCGTCGTAGAACCGCAGCAGCAGCTTGACCAGCGTCGACTTGCCGGCACCCGAGCGGCCGACCAGCCCGATCTTTTCGCCCGGTGCGATGGTCAGGCTGATCCGGTCGAGCCCGCCACGGCCGCGGCCATAGTGATGCGACAGACCGTCGATCTCGATCCGGCCCTCAGAGAGCTGCAGCGGCCGGGCCGCCCCCGCATCGCGCAGGTCGATCGGCTGGGCGATGGTCTCCATCCCCTCGCGCACCACGCCCAACTCGCGAAAGAACGATGTCAGCGCCCACATGATCCAGCCGGTCATCGCGTTGAGCCTGAGGGTCAGCGCGGAGGCTGCAGCGACCGACCCGACGCTGGCCAGCCCCTGCATCCAGAGCCAGAGCGCCCAGCCGACCACGCCGACGATCAGGAATCCGTTCAGCAGGTTCAGCACCACGTCCATGATGGTGAAGATCCGCATTTCGGTTTGGAAAGTCCGGCGCGCGCCCTCGATCGCCTCGCGGGCAAACTGCATCTCGCGGCCGTGATGGGCGAACATCTTGACCGAATGAATGTTGGTATAGGCATCCACCACCCGCCCGGTGACCTCGCTGCGCGCATCGCTGGCCGCCTGCGACGCCGGGCCCACGCGTTTCACTGTCCAGCGGATAAGCAACCCATAGAACACCAGCCAGCCCAGCAGAGGCAGCGACAGCCGCCAGTCGGCCTGGCCCAGCAGCACCACCGCGCCGACCACATAGGCCAGTGAAAAGGTGATCGCGTCGAACACCTGGAACACCGCCTCACCGGCGGCGGGCGGCGTCTGCATGATGCGGTTGGCGATGCGGCCGGCGAAATCGTTCTCGAACCAGCCGACCGACTGACGCAGCACATGGGCATGGGCGCGAAACCGGATCAGGGTGCCGAAATTCGGCAGGATGGTGTTGTTGAGCAGCGCCACGTCGACCGCCTGCAGCACCGGCCGGATCAGCAGCAGGAACACCGCCAGCGCGATCAGCCAGCTGCCGTAGTCCGCCCAGACCTGCTCTGGCGGCCCGGCAAGGATGTCGACCACCCAGCCCATCGCCCAGATCAGACCGATCTCGATCGCGGCCACCACGACCGACATCAGCGCGGCAATCGCAAAGACCCGTTTGAACGGCTGCGCATAGTCCCGCAGGAACGGCCAGAGCCGCTGCGGCGGGTGATCGCTGGCGGTGTAATCGCAATAGGGATCAACGAGATTTTCGAAGAATTTGAACATGGAGGCGCTCCTGCGAGCAAAATGGGCAACGAATGGAATGGGCGTGGACGAACCCACGCAGACAGAGAACGTGGCTTAGCCTAGGCGAAAGCGGGTCTCTGTTTCCATGCTGCACTCTCCTGTTCAGACGGGTCCTGCATAGCTGGCCTGCGCGGTTTTGTCACCCCCCGGCGCGGCCGTCCTGCCCCAGCAGCTCTTCCTTGCTCAGTTCGAAGCCGGAGGTGATCCAGAGGGTTTCCAGAAACCGCAGCCGGTCGCCCAGCGCCGGCCCCTGGTATTCCGGCATCAGGTCGGCGGCACGGAGCGGAAAGATCGCCGCCGCGCCCTCCTCCATCTCGGCAAAGGCCTTGCGGTCGATATGTTCCTGCAAAAGCGCCGCGCGCAGCGCCAGCAGCTTTTCCGACAGCTCGGCGCCATGGCGATAGCCGATCTCATGTGGCGGCGTGGCCGCGCCCACCTCCTCGCGGAAGAAGACCAGCGCCTTGGCCTGCGCCTTCGACAGCCGCAGGCGCTCGGCCACATCCTCGCCGCCCAGCGCCGCCAGCCGCAGCACCGGGTCGGGGGCCAGACCGGCCTCGTCCTCGACATAGACCAGCGGCCCCAGCGCGGTGATCACCGCGCCGGGCAGGATGCGCAGCAGCACGCCGACCTTGTCCATGGCGGCCACCGCGCGGGTCGGATCGGGGGCGGCGAGCAGCTTGAGCATCTCGGCCCCGACCCGTTCGCGCGACAGCGTCTCCAGCCCGTCGAGGGTGTCGGCAATCGCCGCCAGCGCCTCGCGGTCGAAGCCGCCTTTTTCGCGGCCGTACCAGGCGTTGAAGCGGAAGTACCGCAGGATGCGCAGGTAGTCCTCGCGGATGCGGGCGGCGGGGTCGTCGATGAACCGCACCCGGCGCGCCTTGAGGTCGGCGAGCCCGCCCACCGGGTCGCGCACCGCGCCAGTGGCATCGGCATAGAGCGCGTTCATGGTGAAGTCGCGGCGCCGGGCGTCCTCTTCGAGGCTGTCGGCAAAGGCCACCACGGCGCGGCGGCCATCGGTTTCGACATCGCGGCGATAGGTGGTGATCTCATGCGGCACCCCGCGCGAGATCACGGTGACGGTGCCATGTTCGATGCCGGTGGGCACGGCGTTCAGCCCGGCGGCGCGGGCCAGCTCCATCACCCGCTCGGGGCGGGCATCGGTGCTGATGTCGATATCCGAGACCGGTTCGCCCAGCAGCGCATTGCGCACGCAGCCGCCGACGAAATACGCGGCGTGCCCGGCCCCGGTCAGCATGGCGCAGACCGCCTGAGTCTCGGGGGTGATCAGCCAGTCGCCGGTTATCCGCATGGGCACCTCATGCCATCATCCTGTCTGCCAGCCCGCGCAGGATACGGGCGGTGGCGCCCCAGATGTAATAGGGGCCGTAGGGCACAGTGTAATAGGACCGGCGCATGCCGCGCCAGCGCCGTGATTGCACCGAGAAGCGGGCCGGATCGGTGACATGCGCCAGCGGCACGGTAAAGACTTCGGCCACCTCGCCCGGCTCCGGCCGCGGCGTGAAGGCGCCATGCACCCGCGCCAGCACCGGCGTCACCAGGAAACTGGTCACCGTCTCATGGGTCGGCAGGGTGCCCAGCACCTCGACCTGGGCCGGGTCGAGCCCCACCTCCTCATGCGCCTCGCGCAGGGCGGCGGCGGTGACATCGGCATCGCCCGCATCCTGCTTGCCGCCGGGAAAGGCGATCTGGCCGGGGTGATGCTTGAGCGCCGAGGAGCGCTTGGTCAGGATCACATGCGCCACGCCGTCCTGCAGGACAAACGCGGCGAGCACGCCGGCGGGGCGCAGCTTGCGGCCTTCGGGCAGCCTGAAATCCGGGTTCAGGTCGAAATCCGACGAGGCCGCGCCGTCACGCGACAGCGCGGCCAGAAGCGGATCCCGCGGATCAGTCGCCATTCGCCTCGAAACCCACGGTGGCCGGATCGAGATCGTAATGCGCGCCGCAGAACTGGCAGTCGGCGGTCACCCGGCCGTCCTCCGTGGTCATCTTCTCGATGTCCTTGGCCGAGTAGATCGACAGGCTCTGGCGCACCCGATCCTCGGAACAGGTGCAGCCGAACTTCACCGGCTGGGTCGGGAAAACCCGTGGCTGTTCCTCGTGAAACAGCCGCACCAGCAGGTCGGTCGGCGGCAGCTGCGGCCCGATCAACTCCATCAGCTCGACCGAATCGAGCAGGATGTTGGCGCGGTTCCAATTCTCGGCCGTCTCCTCGTCATCAAGCAGATCGTCGACGGTCAGCAGCCCGCCCTCGCCGGAGCCGCCCTCGCCGCTGGCAAAGGGCGAGGCCTTGGGCATGTGCTGCAGCATGATGCCGCCAGCGCGCCAGCGCTCGGGCTGGCCCGGCTCGGTCGAGCGGCCGAAGCTCAGGTTGAACCGGGTCGGCAGCTGTTCCGACTGGGCGAAATAGCTCTCGGCACAGGCGCGCAGGCTGCCACCGGCCAGCGGCGTGATCCCCTTGTAAGGCTGCATGCCCTGGCCCTGGTCGATCATGATGGCGAAATAGCCGGTGCCGACCTGGTCGAAAGGGTTGTGACCCACCAGCCGCTCGGCATCATAGCTGGCATAGGCCCGGATGCGCGCCGGCTCGCCCTCTTCGGTCGGGCCGTAATAATCGGTGGCGATCATCCGCACCGGGCCGTTCGACTGCACCTGCAGCGACAGCTTCCAGCGCAGCTTGATGGTCTGACCGATCAGCGCCGTCAGCAGCGCCATCTCGGCCACCAGCGCCTCGACCACCGGCGGGTAGTCGTGTTGTTTCAGAATACCCTCGAGCACCCCGTCAAGCCGCGCGACGCGGCCGCGGATGTCGGAGCGGTCAAGCTGAAACGGCAGGACGGTATCGTCCCAGGCGATGGCGTTCACAGAGATCATGGGAGTTCCTTGTTGCCCGGATTTGGCATATCGCCCTCTATATAGCCGCGAAACCACAGCATTAAAGGGGTATGCCATGATCCGCCGCGTCGGCGCCGCACCGGTCCGGAACAAACGCCACCGGCTGCGCCCCGGGGTCTATGCGCTGTTGCCGCTGGACGATGCGCTGCTGCTGACCTGGCAGAGCGGCTCGGACGAGCCGCTGCAACTGCCCGGCGGCGGCATCGATTCCGGCGAGGCGCCGGTGGCGGCACTGCACCGCGAGGTCCGCGAAGAGACCGGCTGGACGATTGCCGCGCCGCGCCGCTTCGGGGCCTGGCGGCGCTTTGTCTTCATGCCGGAGTATGACCTCTGGGCGGAAAAGCTCTGCACGTTCTACGTGGCCCGGCCGGTGCGGCGTCTCGGCCCACCGGACGAGCCCGGCCATGCGGTCCGCCACCTGCAGCTGGCCAAGGCCGCAGCGCGCCTGTCGAACCCCGTGGACCGCGCGGCGCTTGGCTTTGCGCACGCGGCCGGCCTGCTCGGCTAGAACTCCAGCAGCGCGGCAGAGATGTCATCGGGAAACTCCTCGGTGCCGGTGTTCTCAGCCAGGTGCCAGACCATCGCTTCGAGAAACTCCCGCCCCGCCAGGTGGTGCAGTTTGCCCGCCAGGGCGATCAGACCCTCCTCCTCGAAGAAGCCGCCGCCGGCGTCCGGGCATTCAGTGATGCCGTCTGAATAAAGCAGCAGTCGGTCGCCTTTGTTCAGCACGATCTCGAAACGCTCGAAAGCCGCATCCTCGATCAGCCCGACCGGCAGCCCGCCCTGACCCACCAGTTCGACCCGGCCGTCGGCGCGCTGCACCAGCGGATGAGGATGGCCGGCCTGCGCCAGCGACACCCGGCCAGAGACGAGATCGACCTCGGCCAGCAGCATGGTGAAGTAGTGTTCGGTCTCCATCTCCTCGAGCACCAGCCGGTTGAGACGTGCGATCACCGCATCGGGCGGCAGCATCTCGTGGCTGCCATCGGCGGTCTCGCGCAGGGCGACGTTCTGATCGGGCGTGGTTGCCGAGAGATAGCCGGCCAGCCGCGCGGTCATCAGCGCCGAGGAAATGCCGTGGCCAGAGACGTCGATGGCAAAGATGCCGAGTCGCGTCTTGCCGACCGGGAAAAACCCCACCAGATCACCGCCGACATGGCCCGAGGGCCGCAGCAGCAGCGACAGATCGGCAGCGCCGAAGCGGCGAAACCGCTCGCGAACCAGCGATTGCTGCAGTTTCCGGGCCTCGATCAGATCGTTGTCGAGCGCGTCGTAGAGCCCCTGCAGCTCGGCCAGCGTGCGGCTGATCACCCGGTTCTGATCGCTGAGCTGGCGCTGCATCGCGAGGATCCGCTCGCCGGCGGTGATCCTGGCGCGCAGTTCGTCGGCATTGACCGGCTTGGTCAGGAAATCATCCGCCCCGGTATCAAGGCCGCGGGCCACCGCGTCCTTGTCGCTCTTGGAGGTGAGCAGAATGAAGTAACCATAACTCTCGCGCTGCATCGCCCGGAATTTCTTGCAGAATTCCAGACCGTCCATGCCCGGCATCATCCAGTCGCTGAGCACCAGATCGGGGGCATGCGCCTCGCACATCGCCAGCGCCTCCTGCCCGCAGGCGGCGACATCGACGACATAGCCCTGCCGCAGCAGCGACGAGGAGAGGATCTTGCGTTGCAACGGGCTGTCGTCGACCACCAGCACCCGCAAAGGCCGGGGCCCCGGCGCGGCTGTCACTGTATGTCTGGCTGCCAAATCCATCGTCTGCCGATTCGTCCTGCTTGATCTCGCACATCCGATATGACGCGCGCGGTCTTAACCCGGAATGAAGGTCGGGATTTAGCGAAAATCCGCGGGAATATCGCAAGAAAATCTTAGCTGTGAGGGCGTAAACCGGGGGTCTCTATTGAGGAGAACATCACGATGATTGACTGGTCCCGGGTTTCGGAACTGCGCGCGGAAGTGGGCGACGAGGATTTTGCCGAGGTGGTCGAACTGTTCCTCGACGAGGTCGATGGCGTCATCGGCACGCTGACGCCCGGGGCGGTCGACCTCGAGGCGCAGCTGCACTTCCTCAAGGGCAGCGCGCTGAACCTCGGGTTCGACGCCTTTGCCGACCTGTGCCACGCCGGGGAGGCCGCGGCCAATGCCGGGTGTGGCAGCCAGGTCGATGTCAGCCTTATCCAAGACACCTATGCCCGCGCCCGGGCCGAGTTTGCCAATGGACTGGAGACCCGCCGTGCCGGTTAGGCAGGAGCGATCAGGAACACCTGCACATCGGCCACATTGGTGCCGGTGGCGCCGGTCATCAGCAGCGCCCCGGCCCGCTCCAGCGCCGCGAAACTGTCGTTGTTGGCCAAAAGCGCCTGCGCCTGCGGGCCGATCGCCGCCGCCGTGTCGGGCCCGACGATGCCGCCCGCCGCCTCGGTCGGGCCGTCGCGGCCATCGGTGCCACCGGAGAGAAACAGCCAGTGCTGCGGCAGGTCGAAGTTCTGCGCCGAGAGCGCCACCCTGAGCGCCAGTTCTTGGTTGCGGCCGCCGCGACCGTCGCCACGCAGGGTCACAGTGGTCTCGCCGCCGAAGATCAGCGCCTGCGGCCGATCTTTCGGCGCCTGCGCCGCGGCGCGCAGCACCTCCTGCGCGGCGTCATCCACATCGCCTTCGAGCGCATCCGAGACGATCCGGGCCTCAAAGCCCTGGGCCGCCGCCAGCATCGCCTCGAGGCTCTTGCGATTGGACCCGATCAGGTGGTTGTGCGCCGCGGGCGTGGCCGGCACCGGAGCCTCGGCCGACAGGTGATCGCGCACCGAGGCTGGACAGGCGTCCCAGACGCCAGCCTGTTCGAGCACCGATCTGGCCTCGGCGCGGCTGCCGATCGGGCCGACGGTGGGGCCGGAGGCGATGGCGCGCAGGTCGTCGCCGATCACGTCGGAGAGGATGTAAGCGGTCACCGGCGCCGGCGCGGCATGGCGTAACAGCCCGCCGCCCTTGAGCCGCGACAGTTGCTGCCGGACCAGGTTCATCCGCACGATATCGAGCCCGGCGCCGAGCAGCAGGCGGTTGACCTCGGCCTTTTCCTCCAGCGTCACGCCCGCGACCGGCGCCGGGACCAGCGCCGAGCCGCCGCCGGAGACCAGCACCGCCACCGCATCCTCGGACCCGAGGCCGGAGAGCCGCGAGATCAGCTCTTCGCCGGCGCGCAGGCCCGCAGCATCGGGCACCGGGTGGGCGGCGCGCATCACCTCGGCGCCGGGCACCTGCATGTCGTTTTCGTAATGGGTGATCGCCAGCGCCGCGACCTCGTGATCGAGATGCGACAGCGCCTCGCTCAGCATCGCCGGCGCGGCCTTGCCGATGGCGATCAGATGCAGCCGGCCGGCGGGCCTGGGCAGCGGGTGATCGGCCAGGGCGCGGCGCAGAGCCAGCGCCGGATCGGCGGCCTCGACCGCCTTGTCGAACAGATGCAGGGCGCTTTGGCGCAAATCGGAGGTCATGGGGCAATCTCGCATTGGCTGATGACAGTACCGGCCCGCCAGTGCTGCGCGATCGAAAAACCGCGGCCTGCCGGCCAGTCGGTTGATAAGGGCTTTGCCAGCCGCAAGGCCAGCCCATCGGCCCGAATTTCAACGATTTCCGCATGATCGAAGCCGAAAAATCGCCCGATCCGCGGAAACAGCGCCTTGTAGAGCGCCTCCTTGGCGGAAAATACCGCGGTGGCCAGGGCCGCATCGGGGCTGTCACCGATCAGCGCGCGGTCGCCCCCGGTCAGCACCGTGTGGCAGATCGCGCGGGTGGCACGGGGATCGGCCAGCGCCTCGAGATCGAGGCCCAGAGTCGCCGCCCCCTGCCCCAGCCAGACGCCGACCGTGCCGTGGCTGTGCGAGATCGAGCCCTGCACGCCCTCAGGCCAGACCGGCGCGCCATGGGCGTCGCGGCCGATCGCACCAGCCCGACCAAAGCGCGCCAGGGCTTCGCGCGCCAATAGCCGACCGGCCAGGAACTCGGCCCGCCGTTTCGGCACCGCGCGCGACAGGAAATCGGGCAGCGCCAGCCCGCAGGCGGCAAAATCGCCGTCACGGTAAAGAGAGAGGTCATAGCGTGCCAGGATCAGGCAGCGCCCGGCGCGCTGCGTCACCTCGGGCGCGGTCACGAAAGCCGGCAGATTATCCGGCGAAGGTGCCAAAATGGCCGCCATGAAAGATCAGCGGATCGCCCTCGCGATAGCTCAGCTGTTCGACCCGGCCGACGATCACCGAGTGATCGCCCACCGCCACACTCTGTTCCAGCCGGCATTCGAACACCGCCAGCGCATCGCGCAGCACCGGCACACCCAGCGCGCCCTCAGAGGAATTCGCCTCGGTGAAATGCCCGCCATCCTTGGCAAACAGCATCGCCAGTTCGTATTGCCCGGAGTGCAGCACGTTGATGGCATAGCTCTGCGCCTTGCTGAAGACGTCGTAGCGCAGGGAATTGTCGGCCAGGCACCAGAGCACCAGCGGCGGGTCGAGCGAGACCGAGGTGAAGGAATTCACCGTCATGCCGGTGGGGCCGTCATCGGTCGTGGTGGTGATCACGGTGACACCTGTCGCGAACTGGCCGAGCGCGCTGCGGTAGTGCCGCCGGTGCGCCGCGTCGGGCCGGAACGGGATGGGTGTGATCATGGGCAGGGTCCAGACAGGTCTATTCATAGGCACATCGCATTCACGGCCTCCGGGGTAAAGCTCTGCCCCGCCATATACCGCGATACCCGGGCGAAAATGGGGCGAAATCCCCGCGTGGCAAGCCTAATCGATGCCGCGCCCCTCGACGCAGGTGCCATAGACCGTGGTCAGCAGCGAGATCCCGATCATCGTGGCAAACCAGCCAACCACCACTGAATAGACCAGGCTGAGCAGGGAATTCGGGTCACCCGACAGCATTGTCGGCACCTGCAGCGCCAGCGAGCCGAGGATCATCAGACCGGCCAGCCCGGCGATGGTGCCGGCCTCGCCACGGGTCGCCTGCCAGGCCTCGCCAAAGCTCAGGCTGGTGCCGAGCGCGATCGCCGGCAGGATCGGCGAAAGACGGAAGAAGACGAAGGAGGCCACACCCACGGTCAGCGCCAGCATCAGCACCGGCGGCAGGATCAGCGCGCCCACCGCCCCCACCGGAACCGCCACCAGCGCCACCGACAGGCCAAGCAGCACCGAACGCCAGAGATAGCCCGGAATCGCCGCGCCGGGCCATTTTGGCAGCCAGCCTGCGGGCACCTCGCCCAAGAGAACGTAGCGGTGCCAAGCCACCGCGATCCAGAGCGAGGCCAGAAGCGCCGCCAGCCCCAGAAGGAACATCACGAAGCCCTCGCCGGCAGAGATGTCGGCGCCGGGCAGCCCCGTGGGGCCGTCGACCACGCTGCCGTCATCGACCGCATAGGCAAAGACCTGCGAGGCGACCTGCACCGAGTAGAGCACCAGCGAGACCCTGAGCGCCACGTCGATATTGTTGATCACAAGCCGCAGGGAATGGACGAACATCGACCAGGCTTTCATCGGGCACTCCTCGGACACCGGTTTTGCGCGCACATTGGGCGCAAGGCCCGGCAAGGTCAACGCCGCCACCTTGCCCCGCGCCGCAAAACCCGGTATCGCGCTTGCGTCTTTCAAGAAGGAAAACACCCCATGTCCGCGCCCAAGAAAGTTGTCCTGGCCTATTCCGGTGGCCTCGATACCTCGATCATCCTGAAATGGCTTGAAACCGAGTATGGCTGTGAGGTCGTCACCTTCACCGCCGACCTGGGCCAGGGCGAAGAGCTCGAGCCGGCGCGCAAGAAGGCCGAGATGATGGGCGTCAAGGAGATCCACATCGAGGATCTGCGCGAGGAATTCGTCGCCGATTTCGTCTTTCCGATGTTCCGCGCCAATGCGGTTTACGAAGGGCTCTACCTGCTGGGCACGTCGATCGCCCGCCCGCTGATCTCCAAGCGGCTGGTCGAGATCGCCGAGGCCACCGGCGCCGATGCCGTGGCCCATGGCGCCACCGGCAAGGGCAACGACCAGGTGCGGTTCGAGCTGGCCTGCTATGCGCTCAACCCCGACATCAAGGTGATCGCGCCGTGGCGGGAATGGGACCTGACCTCGCGCACCCGTCTGCTGGAGTTTGCCGAGCAGCACCAGATCCCCGTCGCCAAGGACAAGCGCGGCGAGGCGCCCTTCTCGGTCGATGCCAACCTGCTGCACACGTCTTCCGAAGGCAAAGTGCTGGAAGACCCGGCGGAAATGGCGCCCGATTACGTCTACCAGCGCACCGAGGACCCGGTCACCGGCCCGGACCAGCCGGAATACATCGAGATCACCTTTGAAAAGGGCGACGCGGTGGCGATCAACGGCGAGGCGAAAAGCCCGGCGACAATTCTCACCCAGCTCAACGACTACGGCCGCCGTCACGGCATCGGGCGGCTGGATTTCGTGGAAAACCGCTTCGTCGGCATGAAGTCGCGTGGCATCTATGAGACGCCGGGCGGCACAATCCTGCTCGAGGCGCATCGCGGCATCGAGCAGATCACGCTGGACAGCGGTGCCGGTCACCTCAAGGATTCGATCATGCCGCGCTATGCCGAGCTGATCTACAACGGCTTCTGGTTCAGCCCGGAGCGCGAGATGCTGCAGGCGCTGATCGACAAGAGCCAGGAGCATGTCTCCGGCACGGTCAAGGTGATGCTGTTCAAGGGCGCCGCGCGCACCGTCGGCCGTTGGTCGGACCATTCGCTCTATTCCGAGGCGCATGTCACCTTTGAGGATGACGCCGGCGCCTATGACCAGAAGGACGCGGCAGGCTTTATCCAGCTCAACGCGCTGCGCCTGAAACTGCTGGCAGCGCGGGACCGCCGGCTGAAGGGCTGACCGCCCCGCAGTATCGTCGCAAACACACGCGCCGGCAGAACCCTCGGGCCCTGCCGGCGCGTCTCAGGCCAACGTTATTGCGCGGTGATCGTGGACATCACCAGCTTCTCATCCACCCGAACGGGGCCGTCTTCCTTGGCGCCGAGGGTGTACTCGAAGACGCCGGCCTTCATGCCGCCGGTCTCGCCATGCACCATCAGCATCAGCATGTCGCCACTGGCCACATCTTCCTGCAGGATGGCGGCCACATCCATCGTCTCGCCCATCCGGATCGGGGCGTAGCCCACCACCGGGCCGGGCTTCATCTCGGCGTCGGTGCGGTGCACCACCAGCCAGCCATTCTCGGCGGCAGTGACCTTGGACGCAGAGACGACGCCGTTCGAGACGTCCTGATCCATCGCCTCGACGGCGGGGGTCATGCCATGGCCGCCGGCAAGGGCAGCAGTGGCGGAAAGCGTGGCGGCGGCGAGTGTCAGTGCAAAACGGGTCATCAAGAGACCTCCCTGTAGATTATCACGTCCGGATCATGTCCGGCGAGAGAAGCTACGTGGCCCGCGTCGCGAGAGTTTCACCGGGCGGCAAGTTTCTTCTGCCCTCCGGGGTCACGCCGGCTCACCTCTGCGTGACAGCGGGCGGCGGCGCTTGCGACCGACGTGGCTTTTGCAGGAGGCTCGGGACAGGAGGTATTGCCCATGTTCCCTGTCCCATCCCTGAAACCCACGCTGATGGCGGTTCTGATCACCCTCGGCCTGATTGCCCAGTCGGGCCAGACGCGCGCCGCGCCGCTTGAGGTGCTGACCGTCGCCGGCGGCTGTTTCTGGTGCGTCGAGGCCGATTTCGAAAAGGTCAAAGGCGTCGACGAGGTGATCAGCGGCTATACCGGCGGCACCCGGGCCAACCCGACCTACAAGCAGGTCACCGGTGGCGGCACCGGCCATTACGAGGCGGTGCAGATCCGCTATGATCCGGCGCAGGTCAGCCGGGCGCAGCTGCTCGACCTGTTCTTTCGCTCAGTCGATCCCACCGACGCCGGAGGCCAGTTCTGCGACCGTGGCGAGAGCTACCGCACCGCGATCTTCGCCGGCGACGCCAAGGCCCGCGCCGAGGCCGAGGCTGCAAAGGCCGCGGCAGAGGCGCAGCTTGGCCGCGACGTCGTCACCCCGGTGCTCGACGCGGCGCCGTTCTACGAGGCCGAAGAGTTTCACCAGGATTACTACAAGTCGCAAGCCTCGACGCTCACCCGCTTCGGCTATATCTCGCGCGCCGATGCCTACAAGCGCTATCGCCAGGCCTGTGGCCGCGATGACCGGGTGCGCGCGCTCTGGGGGGCCGATGCGCCCTTTGTCGGCGGCTGATCAGGCGCGAAACGCCTCGAGATCCTTGAGATCGGGGATCACGTCGGCAGTGCCTTGCCGCGTCACCATCAGCGCCGCGGCCCGCTGGGCCCGGGCGATCGCCTGCTCCATCGGCATGCCGCGGTCGAGCCCGGCCACCAGATAGCCGGTAAAGGTGTCGCCCGCGCCGGTGGTGTCCACCGCTTCGACCTCGACGCCGGGATAGTGCCGGTCCAAACCAGCCCGCGCATCGAGATGCCGGCAGCCCTCGGCCCCCAGCGTCACCACGATATCGGCCACCCCCAGCCCGTCCAGCGGCTGCCCCAGCGCCGCGGTCAGCTGCGCCGCCTCGACCTTATTGAGCACCAGAAGGTCGATCCGGTCGATCACCGCCCCCACCGCATCGGCATCGAATGGCGCGGCGGCATAGACCACCCGCATCCCCTTCTGCCGGCCAAGCCCGGCGGCAAAACTCTGAAGGTTGGTCTCGTTCTGCATCATCAGGCTGTCAGAGGGCGTGGCCGCGCCCAGCGCCGCCGTCACCTGTCCCTGCCCCAGCGCCACGTTGGCCCCGGGATAGAGCACGATCTGGTTCTCGCCGGCCGCATCGATCAGGATGATCGCATGGCCGGTGGTGGCCCCGAGCTCGGAAATATTGCGGGTATCGACCCCGTATTCCAGCAGCCGCTCGACGGCCCAGCGCCCGTCGGCCCCGACCGCGCCGATATGCATCACATGCGCCGCCGCCCGCGCCGCCGCCACCGACATGTTGGCGCCCTTGCCGCCCAAGCCGCGGTGAAAGCCGGTCGAGGCCAGCGTCTCACCCGGTGCCGGCAGATGTGGCAGCTGATAGAACAGGTCGGCATTGATCGAGCCGAGATTGAAAATGGTCACGCCGCTCCCCTTCATCTTGCCCGGCAAACTCCCGCCGGAGGCTCCTGCAGCCGGCCAAGACCGCCGAGGCTGGCCGTGTCGCGGTGAGCGAGCCTGAGAAGCCTCCCGTTCGGTCACCACACGGGGCACCGCCCGTTCAATCAACCCCGGGGCTCCGACCATTCACGGGCGAAATCCTCCACCGGAGGATTTCCGGGGCGCCCGCTCACCCCACCTTACACGCAGCCAGCACCGCCATGTTGAGAATATCGTTGGCCGTCGACACAGACGAACAGATCTGGATCGATTTGTCGACGCCGGCGAGGATCGGGCCAATCACCGTCGCCCCCGCCATCTCCTGCATCAGCTTGGTCGAGATCGAGGCCGAATGCCGCGCCGGCACCACCAGAATGTTGGCCGGGCCGGTCAGCCGTGAGAATGGATAGGCCTTCTGCGCCTGCGCGTTCAGTGCCACATCCACCGTCATCTCGCCCTCGTATTCAAAGCTCACGCCGCGCGCGTCCAGCACTTTGGGCGCCAGATGCATCTTGGTGGCGCGCTCGGATACCGGATAGCCAAAGGTCGAGAAGCTGACAAAGGCCACCCGCGGCTCCAGCCCCAGGTGCCGCGCCACATCGGCCGAGCGTTCGGCGATGGTGGCGAGGTCATGCTCGTCAGGCCATTCCTGCACCA
Organism: Marinovum sp.; assembly: GCF_034669705.1. Lineage (GTDB taxonomy): Bacteria > Pseudomonadota > Alphaproteobacteria > Rhodobacterales > Rhodobacteraceae > Marinovum. The sequence continues at coordinate 61,586 of NZ_JAXMOR010000003.1, read as the reverse complement.
GCGTGTCGCTGATCAGCACGATCCGGCCCTTGTGCAGCAGCGCGGTGACCCCCACCGCACCATGTTCGGCATCGGCGTCGAAGACATAGTTCATCCGCTCCAGCACATGCGCCGATTTGCGGGTCGCGCCGGTGATCAGACCGTCGCCATGCCCATGCGCCAGCATCAGCGCGGCAAAGACATGCCGATCGCGCGCCGCCAGCCGATGGATGTCCTTCTCGTCATGGCCCTTGCGCTGCAAGCGGCTGTAAAGGAAGTCCTTGTAGGTTTCGAGATGGCGGGTGTTGGCGGCGTTGATGATCTCGAGCTCACGCGCCGCGTCGGCCATGCCGGCGGCCTGCAGCTTGGCCTTGACGTCGTCCTCGCGGCCGACCACCAGCGCCTTGCCCAGCCCGTTGCGTTGGTACATCACCGCCGCGCGCAGCACCCGGGGATCGTCGCCCTCGGCAAAGATCATCCGCGCCTGATTGGCCCGTGCCCGGGCGTTGATGCCGCGCAGGATCGATGCGGTCGGGTCCAGCCGCGACTTGAGCGACAGCTCGTAGGCCTCCATGTCGACGATCGGCCGCCGCGCGGCGCCGGTGTCCATGCCGGCTCTGGCGACGGCGGGCGGGATGCGGTGGATCAGCCGCGGGTCAAACGGCGTCGGGATGATGTAATCGCGCCCGAAGGTCAGGTTCTTGCCATAGGCCAGCGCCACCTCGTCGGGCACATCCTCGCGCGCCAGTTCGGCCAGCGCCTCGGCGCAGGCGATCTTCATCTCGTCGTTGATCGCCCGGGCATGGATATCGAGCGCCCCGCGAAACAGGTACGGAAACCCCAACACGTTGTTGACCTGATTGGGATAATCGCTGCGCCCGGTGGCAACGATGGCATCGGCACGCACCTCATGCGCCTCTTCCGGCGTGATCTCGGGATCGGGGTTCGCCATGGCAAAGATCACCGGGTTTTCCGCCATCGACGACACCATCTCCTGGGTCACCGCGCCCTTGGCGGAAACCCCGAGGAAGACATCCGCCCCCTTCATCGCCTCTTCCAGCGTGCGCAGATCGGTCCGCGCCGCATGTGCCGATTTCCACTGGTTCATGCCCTCGGTGCGGCCCTGGTAGATCACCCCCTTGGTGTCGCACATGATGCAGTTGTCCTGCTGCGCGCCCATGCTCTTGACCAGCTCGAGACAGGCGATCCCCGCCGCACCCGCGCCGTTCAGCACGATGCGGCAATCCTCGATCTTCTTGCCCGACAGATGCAGCGCATTGATCAGACCGGCGGCACAGATTACCGCCGTGCCGTGCTGGTCGTCGTGGAAGACCGGAATGTCCATCTCTTCCTTGAGCCGCTGCTCGATGATGAAACACTCTGGTGCCTTGATGTCTTCGAGGTTGATGCCGCCGAAGGTCGGCCCCATCAGCCGCACCGCGTTGCAGAAGGCCTCGGGGTCTTCGGTGTCGAGCTCGATGTCGATCGAATTGACGTCGGCAAACCGCTTGAAGAGCACCGCCTTGCCCTCCATCACCGGCTTGGAACCCAGCGCGCCGAGATTGCCCAGCCCCAGCACCGCGGTGCCGTTCGAGATCACCGCGACGAGGTTGCCCTTGTTGGTGTAATCATAGGCCAGCTCGGGATTGGCGGCGATCTCCTCGCAGGGCACGGCGACGCCCGGCGAATAGGCAAGGCTCAGATCGCGCTGGGTGGTCATCGGCACCGAGGGCGTGATCTCGAATTTGCCCGGTGTCGGCTCGAGGTGATAGGCCAGAGCCTCTTCGCGGGTGATCTTGGCTTTCGGCATTCGGCGGGCCTCCCTCTTGCATGTGTTCCGCGGTTTGTAGCCAAGCGCCCGTGCGATGCAAAGCGCAAGCTTTGCCGCATCTGCCGAAGGGGCCTTTCGGCTTTTCCCGACAATCGCGGAAGTTTAAGGTCTGCCGCAACACCGAAGGGGGCAGAATGAGCAACGGCAAATCCACCGTGACGCCGATGATGGCGCAGTATCTCGAGATTAAATCCGGCCACGCGGATGCACTTCTGTTTTATCGGATGGGGGATTTCTACGAGCTGTTCTTCGACGATGCCAAGGCCGCCGCCGAGGCGCTCGACATCGCGCTGACCAAGCGCGGCAAGCACGACGGCGGCGACATTCCGATGTGCGGCGTGCCGGTGCATGCCGCCGAGGGCTACCTGCTGACGTTGATCCGCAAGGGGTTTCGTGTCGCGGTCTGCGAACAGATGGAAAGCCCCGCCGAGGCCAAGAAGCGTGGCCATAAATCTGTGGTGAAACGCGATGTGGTGCGGCTGGTGACACCCGGCACCCTGACCGAGGAAAGCCTGCTCGAGGCGCGGCGGCACAACTTCCTCGCGGCCTTCGGCTGCGTGCGCGATGAAGCGGCGCTGGCTTGGGTGGATATCTCGACCGGGGCGTTTCACGTGATGGCGCTGCCGCAGGTGCGACTGGGGCCGGAACTGGCGCGTCTGGCGCCGTCCGAGGTGCTGGTGCCTGAGGCGCAGGAGCGCGAACTGGCCGAGGTGGTGGCCGATGCCGGCGCGGCGCTGACTGCGCTGGGCCGCGGCTCTTTTGACAGCTCACTGGCGGCGGACCGGGTGTCGGGGGTGTTCGGCGTGGCCTCGCTCGATGCCTATGGCGCGTTCGAGCGGGCGGAGCTTTCGGCGATGGGGGCGCTGGTCGACTACCTGAAGATCACCCAGAAGGGCAAACTGCCGCTGCTGCGCCCGCCAGTGAAGGAAGCCAGCGGCGGGGTGATGCAGATCGATGCAGCCACGCGACGCAACCTCGAGTTGACCTCAGCGCTCTCCGGCGGCCGGGCCGGGTCGCTGCTGGCCTGTATCGACCGGACGGTGACGGCCGGCGGCGCGCGACTTCTGGAGCGGCGGCTCTCGAGCCCGTCGCGCGATCTGGCCGAGATCAACGCGCGACTTGAGGCGGTGAATTTTTCACTGGATGAAACGGCGTTTCGGTCCGGCCTGCGCGAGGCGCTGCGCAAGGTGCCTGATATCGACCGGGCGCTGTCGCGGCTGTCGCTCGACCGCGGCGGTCCACGCGACCTGACCGCGGTGCGCAACGCGCTGGAACAGGCGGGTGAGATCGGCGCGACCTGGGGCCAGACGGACTTGCCGGCGCGTCTGCGCGCGGCGGTGGCGCGGCTTTCGGGGCATGACGCGCTGCTCGACCTGCTGGATCAGGCGCTGGTGGCCGAACCGCCGCTGCTGGCGCGCGATGGCGGGTTCATCGCGCCAGGGCATGACGCAGAGCTCGACGAGGCCCGCACCCTGCGCGACGAGGGCCGCGGCGTGATCGCCCGGATGCAGCAGGACTATGTCACCGAGACCGGCATCAACTCGCTGAAGATCAAGCACAACAACGTGTTGGGCTATTTCATCGAATGCACCGCCACCCATGCCGAGAAGATGCATGCCCTGTCGGACCGCTTTATCCACCGTCAGACCACCGCCAACCAGGTGCGTTTTACCACGGTCGAGCTGTCGGAGCTGGAAACCCGCATCCTCAACGCCGGCAACCGGGCGCTGGAGATCGAGAAACGGCTGTTCGGTGTGCTGCGACAGGCGGTGCTCGATGCCGCCGGCCCGCTGGGCGATCTGGCGCGCGCGCTGAGCGAGGTCGATGTGAGCACCGCGCTGGCGGAGCTTGCGGCGCAGGAGGACTGGACCCGGCCGGTGGTCGACAGCTCGCGGATGTTTCACGTGGAAACCGGCCGGCATCCGGTGGTCGAGGCGGCGCTGAAACGCGAGGGTGATCCCTTTGTCGCCAACGACTGCGATCTCAACGATGCCGATGGCGCCTCGGCGATCTGGCTGCTGACCGGGCCGAACATGGCCGGTAAATCGACCTTCCTGCGGCAGAACGCGCTGATCGCGGTGCTGGCGCAGATGGGGGCGTTCGTGCCCGCCGAGAAGGTGCATATCGGGCTGGTGTCGCAACTGTTTTCCCGCGTGGGAGCCTCGGATGACCTGGCGCGGGGCCGCTCGACCTTTATGGTCGAGATGGTCGAGACCGCCGCGATCCTGAACCAGGCCGACGACCGGGCGCTGGTGATCCTCGACGAGATCGGCCGCGGCACGGCGACCTATGACGGGCTGTCGATCGCCTGGGCGACGCTGGAGCATCTGCATGACGTCAACCGCTGTCGAGGGCTGTTTGCCACCCATTACCACGAGATGACGACCCTCGCCGCGCGCATGGCCGGGGTCGAGAATGCCACGGTGGCGGTCAAGGAGTGGGAAAACGAGGTGATCTTCCTGCACGAGGTCAAGAAGGGCGCCGCGGACCGGTCCTACGGGGTGCAGGTGGCGCAACTGGCGGGGCTGCCCAAGGTGGTCGTGCGCCGGGCGCGCGAGATCCTCGATGCGCTGGAACAGGGCGAACGCGAGGGCGGCAAGACGAAGGCGGTGATCGACGACCTGCCGCTGTTTTCCGCCATGGCGGCGGCGCCGGCACCGGTGATGGCTGCGGAGCCGTCGGAAGCGGAGGCGCGATTGCGCGAGCTGCACCCCGACGAGCTGTCGCCGCGCGAGGCGTTGCAGCTGATCTATGAGCTGAAGGGACTGGTGTAAGCCGGGTCAGCGGCCTTGTTCCGGGCTGGGTGAAATCTGAGGGTACATGAAACGAAAAACGCCGCCCCGAGGGGCGGCGCTTTGCAACTCACTCGCCGGTGTTCGACGAGACCCCGACCTGCGCGGGGCGCAGCAGCCGGTCGTGCATGATGAAGCCGTCGGCCGAGACCTGGATGATCTCGCCGGCCTTGGTGCCGGGCACCGGCGCTTCGAACATCGCCTCGTGGTGCTGCGGGTCGAACTTGTCGCCAACCTTCGGCGCGATCGGCTCGATCCCGTGTTTCTTCAGCACCGAGACCAGCTCGCGCATGGTCAGCTCAACGCCTTCGATCAGCGCCGCGGCCACGTCCTTCTGCTCGGTCGGTGTCGCCTCGACGGCGCGTTTCATGTTGTCGTAGACCGGCAGCAGATCGCGGGCCAGCCGCGAGCCGCCGTAGCGCTCGGCGTCGTGACGCTCTTTCTGTGCCCGTTTGCGCGAATTCTCGGCATCGGCCAGCGCTCGCATGAATTTGTCCTGAAGCGCATCGCGCTCCGCGCGCAGCGTGTCCAGCTCGATCGCTGCGTCGTCCATTTCTTCCATCTCGCCTGCAAGTTCTTCGGCTTCGGCCTCGTCAATATCGTCGAGGAAATCTTTCTCCGGCTCTGCCATTCTTCACCTCTAACTTCGGTCGGAAATCAGCTTGCCGACCAGCTGTGCCGTGTAATCCACGATCGGAACGATGCGCCCGTAGTTCAGCCGCGTGGGGCCGATCACACCGACCGCACCGATGATCTTTCGATCCGCGTTCATATATGGAGAGACCACCAAAGAGGAACCCGAAAGTGAGAAAAGTTTGTTCTCCGAGCCGATAAAAATCCGCACCCCGTCGCCGGTTTCCGTCAGTTCGAGAAATTCGGCAATGTCCCGCTTGCGCTCGAGATCATCAAACAGCACGCGAATGCGCTCGAGGTCCTCTTCGGCCCCCTGCTCGCCCAGAAGATTCGACCGCCCGCGCACGATCAGCCGCGCTGAATCGGCGGCGTCATCCGACCAGATCGCCAGCCCGCTCTCGACCAGATCGCTGCTCAGGCTGTCGATCTCCTGCCGGCGCTTCTTGATCTCCTTGCTGAACTCGCTGCGCAATTCGCTGAGCGTGCGCCCCTCGATCAGCGCGTTGAGAAAGTTCGCCGCCTCGCGCATCGAACTCGGGGTCTGGCCCGGCGGCGGGGTGAAGATGCGGTTCTCGACATGGCCATCGGCAAAGACCAGCACCACCAGCGCCCGGTCCTGCGCCAGCGAGACGAACTCGATATGCCGGATCGGTGCCTCGTGTTTCGGCGTCAGCACCAGAGAGGCGCCGTGGGTCACGCCCGAGAGCGCCGATCCCACCCGGTCGAGCAGGTTCGAGACGTCGCTGGCATTGCCGCCCATGGTCTGGTCGAGCGCGGCCCGGTCCTCGACCGCCAGTTCGTCGACCTCGAGCAGACCGTCGACGAACATCCGCAGCCCCTGCTGGGTCGGGATGCGCCCGGCGCTGACATGCGGGCTGTCGAGCAGGCCGAGGTATTCGAGATCCTGCATCACGTTGCGCACCGTCGCTGCAGAGACCTTTTGCGACAGGGTGCGGGTGAGCGTGCGCGAACCCACCGGCTCGCCGGTGCTCAGATAACCTTCGACCACCCGCCGAAACACTTCGCGCGAGCGGTCATTCATCTCTTCGAGTATTCTCGAGCCGTCGCTCATCGGGCTCTGACCCCTTTCTTTCCTGTCCCGGACCGACGCCATGACAGGGTTGCGAAACAGGTCGCCCACCCGTATCCCGACGGAGAAACCAGCAAGGACAAGATCATGCGACCGTCTGGACGGAACTTAAGCGAAATGCGCGCCGTTTCAATCGAAACCGGTGTCACGAAACATGCAGAAGGCTCCTGCATGATCAGGATCGGCGACACCCACGTGCTCTGCACCGCCACCATCGAGGACCGGGTGCCGCCCTTTATCAAGGGATCGGGCCTCGGTTGGGTGACCGCGGAATACGGCATGCTGCCACGCGCCACCAACACCCGGATGCGCCGCGAGGCCTCGGCCGGCAAGCAGGGCGGCCGCACGCTGGAAATCCAACGGCTGATCGGCCGCAGCCTGCGCGCCGGTGTCGACCGCGTCGCCCTGGGCGAGCGCCAGATCACCGTCGATTGCGACGTGATCCAGGCCGATGGCGGCACCCGCTGCGCCTCGATCACCGGCGGCTGGGTGGCGCTGAAACTGGCGGTGAACAAGCTGATGAAGGTGGGCGACGTGATCTCCGATCCGCTGACCCAGCCGGTGGCGGCGGTGAGCTGCGGCATCTACGCCGGCCAGCCGGTGCTCGACCTCGACTACCCCGAGGACAGTGAAGCCGGCGTCGACGGCAATTTCATCATGCTCGGCAACAAGCAGCTGATCGAAGTGCAGATGTCAGCCGAGGGCTCGGTGTTTTCCCGCGACCAGATGAACGCACTGATGGACCTGGCCGAGAAAGGTGTCTCGGAACTGGCCGAGGCGCAGAAGGCCGCCGTGGCATGAGCCGGAGCTTCTCGGGCGAAAAGCTGGTCATCGCGACCCACAACCGGGGCAAGCTGGAGGAGATCCAGGCCCTGCTCGCGCCCTATGGCGTCGAGGTTCTGGGTGCCGCGGCGCTCGGGCTCGATGAGCCCGAGGAGACCGAAACGACATTCGTCGGCAATGCGCGGATCAAGGCGCATGCGGCGGCGCGGGCCACCGGCCTGCCCGCCCTCGCCGACGACAGCGGCATCGAGATCGAGGCGTTGGGCAATGCCCCCGGCGTCTATACCGCCGACTGGGCCGAAACCCCGAACGGCCGCGATTTCGCAATGGCGATGCAGCGCACCCATGACGAACTTGAGGCGGCGAACGCCCCGCACCCGCGGCTGGCGCGGTTCTGCTGCACGCTGGTGCTGGCCTGGCCCGATGGTCATGACGAGGTCTTTCCCGGCGTGATGCCGGGCCGCGTGGTCTGGCCGATGCGCGGCGACCAGGGGCATGGTTATGACCCGATCTTCGTGCCAGAGGGCTACGAGATCACCTTCGGCGAGATGGACCGCTGGGAGAAGAACAAGATCTCGCATCGCGCCGACGCCTTTGCCAAGCTGGTGGCAGGCTGTTTTGACTGAGGACTGGCAGCTCGGCGGTTTCGGACTTTACGTCCACTGGCCGTTCTGCGAGGCCAAATGCCCCTATTGCGACTTCAACTCCCATGTCACCCGGCGCATCGACCATGCCGCCTGGCGCGACGCCTACCTGAGCGAGATCGACCGGGTGGCGGCGGAAACGCCGGGCCGGGTGTTGCGCTCGGCCTATTTCGGCGGCGGCACGCCCTCGCTAATGGACGTTCAGACGGTCGAGGCGATCCTCGACCGCGTGGCTCAGCGCTGGACGCTGGCCAATGACGTTGAAATCACGCTCGAGGCCAATCCGTCGTCGGTCGAGGCCGGACGGTTTCGCGGCTATCGCGCCGCCGGGGTCAACCGCGTGTCGCTCGGCGTGCAGGCGCTGAACGACACCGATCTGCGCCGGCTCGGCCGGCTGCACGACGTGGCCCAGGCCGAAGCGGCAATCGCCATCGCCCAGGAGACCTTTGAACGGATGAGCTTTGACCTGATCTATGCCCGTCAGGATCAGAGCCTCGCCGACTGGGAAAGCGAGTTGCGCCGCGCGCTGGCGATGGGGGTGGATCACCTGTCGCTCTATCAGCTGACAATCGAGGACGGCACCGCATTCGGCGACCGGTTCAAGGCCGGCAAGCTGCGCGGGTTGCCGCAGGAAGAGCTCTCGGCCGATATGTATGCGCTGACCCAGGAGATTTGCGAGGCGGAAGGGCTGCCGGCCTATGAAGTCTCGAACCATGCCCGGGCTGACAGCCGGTCGCGGCACAACCTGATCTACTGGACCGGCGGCGATTATGCCGGGATCGGCCCCGGCGCACACGGCCGGCTGACTCTGGGCGGCACGCGGATCGCGACGGAAGCCCGGCGCAACCCAGGCGCTTGGTTACAGGCAGTGGCGCAGGGCGATGCAGAGGTACGCTCAGCCTTGGGGCCACAAGATATCGCGTTAGAATACATCATGATGGGGCTTCGGACAGAAGAACCGCTCGATCTGGCGCGGCTGAAGCGCTGGACCGGCGCCGAAATCGCCCCGGCCCGGCTGTCGCATCTTCGGGACCTGGGGATGATCGTAGTTCGGGACGAGATGATTTCGGTCACCCCACAGGGGCGACCGATCCTCAATGCGGTGATAGCGGAACTGATCCGCGACTTCGACTGACCTATTCGCCGGCAAGGCGCCGACAAAGGTCGTCGAGCTGTTCGAGCGACGTGTAACTCAGAACCAGCTTGCCGCCCTCGGTGCCAGCCTTGTGCTCGACCGAGACCCTGAGCCCCAGATGCGCCGACAGATCGCCTTCCAGAGCGCGGGTGTCGGCGTCCTTGCCGGTCGGCTCCGACAGGAAGCTGGTGGTGGTTTCCTTCGGCTCCGGCGCCGGGCCCTGTCTCGCCAGCTTTTCCGTCTCTCGCACCGACAGGCCCTGAGCGACGACACGCTTGGCCAGGTCGACCGCGTTCTCGCAGGTGACAAGCGCACGGGCGTGACCAGCAGAGATCTCGCCCTGCTGCAGCATGTCGCGCACCTCGTCCGGCAGCGTCAGAAGCCGCAGAAGGTTGGCGATATGGCTGCGGCTCTTGCCGAGCGCCTTGGCCAGCTTTTCCTGGGTGTGGCCGAACCGGTCCATCAACTGCCGAAAACCCATCGCCTCTTCGACCGGGTTGAGATCGGCGCGCTGGATGTTCTCGATAATGGCGACTTCGAGCACCTCGGTATCGGTGAACTCGCGGACGATCACCGGCACCTCGTGCAGCTGCGCCATCTGCGAGGCGCGCCAGCGGCGCTCACCGGCGACAATCTCGTAGCGATCTTCGCCCTGCGGCCTGACGATCAGCGGCTGGATCACGCCCTTCTCGGCGATCGAGTTCGCCAGTTCCTGCAGCGCGTCCTGGGTGAATTGCCGCCGCGGCTGGTCCGGGTTGGGCGAGATCCTCTCGACCGGCACCATCCTGTCGGCGCGGCGCGGCAGCTCGGCGCCCTCACCCGGTGCCGGTTCGACATCCGCCATCAAGGCCGACAACCCGCGACCGAGCCCGCGACGTTTCTCCTGTTTCATCTGCTCTCCCCTATGCAGCGCGGCGGGCGTTTTTCCCTACCAGTTCTTGTGCCAGGGCCCGGTATGCCATCGCGCCCTTGGAATTGGAATCATATTCAAGCACCGGCACCGAGTAAGAAGGCGCCTCGCTGACCCGCACGTTGCGGGGGATCAGCGTCTGGAAGACGAGATCGCCAAGGTTGTCACGGGCATCCATCTCGACCTGTTGCGAGAGATTGTTGCGCGCGTCATACATCGTCAGGACCACGCCTTCGATCCGCAGGTCGGGATTGGCGCTCTGGCGCACTTCCCGGATGGTCAGCATCAGCTGCGACAAGCCTTCGAGGGCGAAGAACTCGCTTTGCAGCGGTACCAGGACGGAATGCGCAGCTACCATGGCGTTGACCGTCAGGAGGTTGAGCGACGGCGGGCAATCGATCAGCACGAAATCAAACCCGAAGGCGTCAATCGCGGTCTGACGTAGGGCGTCATGCAGGAGAAAGCTTCGCTTTTCGTTCGAAATCAGCTCGATATCGGCCGACGAGAGATCGACGGTGGCCGGAATGATGGCGAGCTTGTCGACCGAAGTTGCCTTGATCGCATCGGCCAGGGAAACATCCTCGAGCAGCAATTCGTAGGTCGTCAGGTCGCGATCCTGCGGTACGACCCCGATGCCGGTGGAGGCGTTGCCTTGAGGGTCGAGATCGACAATCAACACGTTGTAGCCCTGCTCAGCCAAGGCGGCACCAAGATTGATCGTCGTGGTGGTCTTGCCGACGCCGCCCTTCTGGTTGGCGACGGCGATGATTTTCGGGCCGATAGGGCGGATCGGATCAGACACGGGAAATCTCTCTTATGCGTAGGATGACGGCGCCTTCTTGAGTGCAACTTCTAATCGCATCCCAGTGAAATGAAAATGACTTCTGTGCTTCGGTGAGTTCGTTTTCCCAGGTGATGCCTTTCAGCAAGAGCGCGGTGCCCCCAGGGGCGAGATGCCGGTCGACAAATGTCAGCAATTGCGGCAGCGGGGCCAAGGCGCGGGCTGACAGGATCGCCGCAGCCTGCGGCGGTGTGGCTTCGATCCGATCGGCGATCACCTTGGCTTGGGTTTCGGTTTCCCGCAGAACCGTGCGAAGGAAGGCTGCCTTTCGCTGGTCAGATTCGATAAGCGTCACAGAAAATTCCTGCTTTTGAAGCAGGGCAACGACGAGACCCGGCAGGCCGCCGCCGGTGCCAAGATCGAGCCATGGCCCTGCGAGGCCTTCTGCAGCGTCGAAAACCTGAAGGGAATCTCGGATATGACGGTCCCAGACGTCGTCCAGCGTCGCCCGAGACACAAGATTGATTTTCGGAGACCACTTTCGCAGCAGCGCCACGTAGTGCTCAAGCCGTTCAAATGTTTCACGTGAAACATTCAGTGACGCTGCAGACGGTTGACTCATGCCGACCTGCGATGATCAAGCTTGCGCACACGCGACAGCAACAATGTGAGTGCCGCCGGCGTCACGCCCTCCACGCGCGACGCCTGCAGGATATTTTCAGGCCGGGCTGCTGCCAGTTTGCTGCGCAGTTCGTTGGAGAGGCCATCGATCGCTTCGTAGCTAAAATCAGCAGGAATCTGCAGACTCTCATCGCGCTTCAGCGCCTCGACATCCCGTTTCTGCCGTTCGACATAATTGGCATAAAGCGCATCTCGAGAGAGCTGCTCGGCAATCTCTGTTTCAAGGCCCGAGACGCTTGGGAGCAAGGTTTCCAAATCCTTCATCGCAACGTCAGGGAACGCCAAAAGCTGGAAGCCTGTCCTGCGAGTTCCATCATTCGACAGGTTGATCCCCGCCTCGGCTGCTTCTTTGGGTGTGAAGCTGGTCGACGTTAACAGATCGAGGCCTTTCGCCAATTTCTCTGCCTTCGTCTCAAAAGCTCTCCGCCGCTCTTCGCCAACGCAACCGATAGCCTGTCCCAGCGGCGTCAGTCGTTGGTCGGCGTTGTCAGCCCGGAGCGACAGGCGAAACTCGGCGCGAGAGGTGAACATGCGATAAGGCTCAGACACACCGCGGGTGATCAGATCGTCAACCATGACCCCGATATAGCTTTCCGAACGGCTGAAAAAGACCGGATCCTTCTCGAGAGCGAAGCTGGCCGCGTTGAGGCCGGCGATCAGGCCTTGCGCCGCCGCCTCTTCATAGCCGGTGGTGCCGTTGATCTGACCGGCGAGATAAAACCCATCAACTCCCTTCAGCCCAAGACGGGAGTTCAGCGCGCGCGGGTCAATGTAATCGTACTCGATGGCGTAGCCAGGCTGCAGGATCTCGACATTCTCCAGCCCGGCAATTGAGCGCACATAGGCGTGCTGCACGTCCTCAGGAAGGCTGGTCGAAATACCATTCGGATAAACCGTTCGGCTGTCCAACCCCTCAGGTTCCAGGAAAATCTGGTGGCTCGACTTGTCGGCGAAGCGCACGACCTTATCCTCGATCGATGGGCAATACCGCGGACCGATGCCGTCGATATGACCACCGTACATCGCCGAACGGCCGAGGTTTTCCCGAATGATATCGTGGGTCTTCGCATTGGTGTGCGTGATCCCGCAGGGGACTTGGCGCAAGGCTGGTTGATCAGACAGAAAGGAGAACAGCACCGGATCTTCGTCTCCCGGCTGGGTCTCAAGTTGGTCCCATGCAATGGTTTGGGTGTCGAGCCGCGGGGGCGTCCCGGTCTTGAGGCGTCCGATTGGAAGTTCCATCGCATAGAGCCGCTCGGCCAATCTGGTCGACGCGTCATCGCCCATGCGCCCGCCGGAATATGACACATCCCCAATGTGGATGACCCCTCGCAGAAACGTGCCTGTCGTGAGGACCACCGCCTTGGATGAAATCTCGCTGCGGTCACCAAGGATCACGCCAGAGACCGTCTCGCCTTTCATGACGAGGTCGGTCACCTCGCCTTCGATGATCGACAACCCCGGCCGCGAGTCCATCTCGGCCAACATCGCCTCGCGATACACCTTGCGGTCAACCTGCGCCCGAGGCCCCTGTACTGCCGGGCCTTTGCGTCGGTTGAGCAGTCGAAACTGAATGCCAGCGCGATCCGCAATCCGGCCAATCACGCCGTCCAACGCATCGACCTCACGCACCAGGTGCCCCTTGCCAAGGCCGCCGACCGCTGGGTTGCAGGACAGGACACCGATCCCGTCGCGTTTCAAAGTGACCAGCACGGTCTTTGCCCCCATCCGTGCCGCGGCATGAGCCGCGTCACATCCGGCGTGTCCGCCGCCAACAACGATGACGTCAAAATGTTTCACGTGAAACACTCCTATTTACCGACGCAGAACCGCGAGAAAATCTCGTCGAGCAGGTCTTCTACATCCACCTTGCCCAACAGGCTCCCCAGCGCTCGAATCGCGATACGCAATTCTTCCGCAGCTATATCATAGGCCTCTGGCCCATTTCGAACCCAATCCTGCGCCACCGAAAGATGAGCGAGCGACCGCTCCATCCCCTGTCGATGCCGCAGATGCGTCGCCAGCCCGGCGTCGGCACTGCGCTCTGTCAACACCGAGGCAATCCGATCTACCAGATGATCCAAGCCCTCACCAGACTTCGCAGAGATCCCGAAATCATCTACCTGATGTAGATCAGCCTTGGAATAGGCCAGAACATCGCCTGGCTGAACCTCGAGATCCGGCACATCCCCCGGCGCCAGAAGAAACAAGCGCAAGTCGGCGGTCTCCGCCCTGCCCCGCGCCAAGGCCACGCCAAGCGCTTCGATCCGGTCCTCGGTCTCGCGCAATCCGGCGGTGTCGAGCAGGGTCACCGGCAGGCCGCGCAGGTCCATCCGGACCTCGATCACGTCGCGAGTGGTGCCAGCAATCTCGGAGGTGATCGCGGCCTCGCGGCCGGCCAGGGCATTCAACAGGGTCGATTTTCCGACGTTCGGCTTGCCGACGATCGCCACCTCGAAGCCGCTGCGAATCCGTTCGGACACGGCGACCCCGTCAACCTGCCGCCGGATATTCTCCGCCACACCGGCCAACAGCGCGTTGACCTCTGGCGAAACATCGACCGGCACCTCCTCATCGGCGAAATCGATTGTCGCCTCGAGCAGAGCCGCCGCCCGCACCAGATCAGCCCGCCAGGTTTCGACCAGCTTGCCGAGATCGCCAGACAGCACCCGCAGCGCCTGGCGCCTTTGCGCCTCGGTCTCGGCATCGATCAGGTCGGCGAGCCCCTCGGTCTGCGCCAGGTCGAGGCATTCGTTCTCAAAAGCCCGCCGGGTGAACTCGCCGGCCTCGGCCAGCCGCAGCCCGTCGATTGCGCCAAGCTCAGCCATCACCTTGCGCACCACCGCCACCGAGCCATGCACCTGCAGTTCGACCACGTCCTCGCCGGTAAAGCTGGCACCCTCTGCAAAGCACAGCACCAGCGCCTCGTCGATCCGCCCGCCGTCGCGGGCTTTCAACACCCGCAGGCCGGTCTGCCGCGGTTCGGGCAAGGTACCGCAAAGCAATCGGCCCGCGGCAAATGCCTGCGGGCCGGAAATCCGAATGACCGAAACACCGGCCTTCCCCTGGGCCGAGGCCAGGGCAAAGATCGTGTCCATATCTGCCTCCGACTCAGGTGTTCATGGAATCGAAGAATTCCGAATTGGTCTTGGTCTGCTTCAGCTTCGACAGCAGGAACTCCACCGCATCCGTCGTTCCCATCGGGTTGAGAATGCGCCGCAGCACGAAAGTTTTCTGCAGGTCGAGCTTCTCGATCAGCAGATCCTCTTTCCGTGTGCCGGACTTCAGGATGTCGATTGCCGGGAACACCCGCTTGTCGGCCACCTTGCGGTCAAGGATGATCTCGCAGTTGCCAGTGCCCTTGAACTCTTCGAAGATCACCTCGTCCATGCGGCTGCCGGTGTCGATCAGCGCGGTCGAGATGATGGTCAGCGAGCCGCCCTCTTCGATGTTCCGCGCAGCGCCGAAGAAGCGCTTGGGGCGTTGCAGGGCATTGGCGTCGACACCACCGGTCAGCACTTTGCCCGACGAGGGCACCACGGTGTTGAAGGCGCGGCCGAGGCGGGTGATGGAATCGAGCAGGATCACCACGTCGCGCTTGTGCTCGACCAGCCGCTTGGCCTTTTCGATCACCATTTCCGACACCGCCACGTGGCGCTGTGCCGGCTCGTCGAAGGTCGAGGAGATCACCTCGCCCTTGACCGAGCGCTGCATGTCGGTCACCTCTTCCGGCCGCTCGTCGATCAGCAGCACGATCAGATAGCATTCCGGGTGGTTGACCTCGATCGACTTGGCGATGTTTTGCAGCAGAACGGTCTTACCGGTCCGCGGCGGCGCCACGATCAGGGCCCGCTGGCCCTTGCCGATCGGCGCCACCAGATCGATCACCCGGGCCGAGCGGTCCTTGATCGTCGGGTCCTCGATTTCCATCTTCAACCGTTCGTCGGGATAGAGCGGCGTCAGGTTGTCGAAGGCGATCTTGTGCTTGGCGCGCTCGGGATCCTGAAAGTTGATCGCGGTGACATTCACCAGCGCAAAATAGCGCTCGTTGTCATCGGGGGCACTGATCTCGCCTTCGATGCTGTCGCCGGTCCGCAGCGAGAACTTGCGGATCATCGTCGGAGAGACATAGATGTCGTCGGGGCCCGGCAGATAGTTGGCCTCGGGCGAGCGCAGGAAACCGAAGCCGTCCTGCAGCACCTCGAGCACACCATCGCCAGAGACCTTCCAGCCCTCATCCGCGCGTTCACGCAGGATCTGGAACATTATCTCGCCCTTGCGCATGGTCGAGGCGTTCTCGATCTCAAGGTCCTCGGCCATCGCCAGAAGGTCTTTGGGGCTTTTTGCCTTGAGGTCGGCAAGGTCGAGGTGATCTATCTGATCTTCTATCATGGCATATCCGGGCCAGCGCCGCATATCGGCACCATGGCTTCGTCTGAAAGGGAAAATCACATACCGGACGGTATGGAGCCCCTAGGTAGTCTGCCCGCTGCGAGAAGTCAATCTCACCGGGCCGGGGTGATCCCGAAACCTTCGGCCTCTCAGCAGTTTAAATAAATAAGAAAGATAAGATTGATTTGGACTGTAGGGACTCCTTTCTCTGTGGATTATCGAGTCCTCCCGGCGCTTATCAACACTGTGCAGGAGTTCGCTCCAAGACCGGGGACAATCTTGGCGGGCCTGTTTACGGGCCTAGAAAATATTTATATATATCAATAACTTGATACTATCATACCACCCTCTCTGGCTGGGGATAAGCCGCGGGACGGATTGCGGCAAGCAGATCTTCTCCCGGTCGGGAAGTTATGCTTTTCCCGCTGTGTCCGCTTGTCTGCCAACCCGGTGAAATGCGCCCGAAACCGGGCCGCGAACGCTCGACCTTCGGATCTCGCGGATGTATTCCTGCGGTCATCCGCCGCCCATCCACGGAGTCATCCACATGCCGAAACCGCTCATCCTGGCCTCCGGGTCGGAGATCCGCGCCGAAATGCTGCGCCGCGCCGGGCTCGCGGTCGAGGTGATGCCCGCCAGGGTCGATGAGGATTCGGTCAAACAGGGGATGCTGGCCGACCAGGCGGCGCCGCGCGACATTGCCGACCTGCTGGCCGAGATGAAGGCGGCCAAGGTCGCCGGCAAACGCCCGGATGCGCTGGTGCTGGGCTGCGATCAGGTGCTCGACTTCGATGGAACGCTGCTGTCCAAGCCGGAGACGCCCGACGCGGCGATCGCCCAACTCACCGCGATGAGCGGCCAGCGCCACAAGCTGCTCTCGGCCTGCGTCGCCTTTGAGGAGGGTAAGCCCGTCTGGCGGCATGTCGGCGTGGTCACCCTGAGCATGCGGGCGCTGAGTGAGACATATATAGAGGACTACGTGGCGCGAAACTGGCCGTCGATGCGCCAGTCGGTCGGCTGCTACAAGCTCGAGGAGGAAGGCAGCCGGCTGTTTACCACGATCTCGGGGGATTATTTCACCGTGCTTGGACTTCCGTTGCTGCCTCTGTTGAACTGGCTGGCACTAAGAGGAGAGATTGCCACATGACCGAAAACGTGCCGCTGGCCGGGGTGCTCGGCCATCCGATCCACCAGTCGAAATCGCCGCAGATGCATGGCCACTGGCTGCGCCGCTACGGCATTCGCGGGCATTACATCCCGATGGACGTGGCGCCCGGCGATCTGGCGGATGTGATCAAGGTGCTGCCGCGGATGGGGTTTGTTGGCGTCAACGTCACCATCCCGCACAAGATCAACGTGCTCGAGCTGGTCGACGCCATCACCGACCGCGCCACCATCATCGGCGCGGCAAATACGCTGATCGTGCGTCGCGACGGCAAGATCATGGCCGACAACACCGACGGCTACGGTTTTATCGAGAATCTGCGGCAGAACGCGCCGGGCTGGGATCCGAAGGCCGGGCCGGCGGTGGTTTTTGGCGCCGGCGGTGCCTGTCGCGCGGTGATTTCCGCGCTGCTCGATGCCGGGGTCGAGAAGCTGCTGCTGTCGAACCGCACGCGGATCAAGGCCGAGCAGCTGCAATACGAGTTCGGCAAACGGGTGCAGGTGGTCGACTGGGTGCAGGTCGGCAATGTGCTCGAGGACGCCGGGCTGGTGGTCAACACCACCTCGCTTGGCATGACCGGACAGCCCGAGCTGCGGGTGCCGCTCGACGGGTTGCAGCCGGGCACGGTGGTGACCGATCTGGTCTACAACCCCTTGCGCACAAGGCTGATCGAGGTCGCCGAAGAGCGTGGCTGTCACACGGTCGACGGGCTGGGCATGCTGCTGCATCAGGGCGTGCCGGGGTTCGAACGCTGGTTCGGCCAGCGGCCTGAGGTGGATGAGGAACTGCGGCGAGCCGTGCTGGGATGAGCTTTCGTCTCGGGCTCACCGGCTCCATCGGCATGGGCAAATCGACCACGGCGGGGCTTTTTGCCGCCGAGGGTTGCGCGGTCTGGGATGCCGATGCCGCTGTACACAAGCTCTACGGGTCTGGCGGCGCGGCGGTGGAACCGATGGCGGTGCTCTGGCCCGAGGCGGTGGTGGAGGGTGCGGTCTCTCGCGCGGTTCTGAAACAGATCATTGCCCGCGATCCGACCGCCCTGCCCCGGATCGAGGCCCTCGTGCATCCGCTGGTGGCGCAGGACCGGGCCGATTTCGCCCGCGACAGCCGCGCCGAGATCACCGTCTTCGACATTCCGCTGCTCTACGAGACCGGCGGCGAGGCGATGATGGACGCTGTGGCCTGTGTGTTCGTGGCAGAGGCCGTGCAACGCGACCGGGTTCTTGCCCGCGGTACGATGAACGACGCGCAATTCACGCAGATCCTTGCCAAACAGATGCCGATCGCCGAAAAGCGCCGCCGCGCGGATTACGAGATCGAGACCGATACGCTGGACCATGCCCGCGCGCAGGTTCAGGATGTGCTGAAAGACATAAGAGTGAGGCTGGCCCATGCGTGAGATCGTTCTGGACACCGAAACCACCGGTTTCGACCCCGAGACCGGCGACCGCATCGTCGAGATCGGCGCCGTCGAGCTCTATAACCACATGCCCACCGGCCGCACCTATCACCAGTACATCAACCCCGAGCGCGGCATGCCGCAGGAGGCCTTCGAGGTGCACGGGCTGGGCGACGATTTCCTCGCCGACAAGCCGGTGTTCAAGCTGATTGCGCAGGAGTTTCTCGATTTCGTCGCCGATGACGCCAGGCTGGTGATCCACAACGCCAGCTTCGACATGAAATTCCTTAATGCCGAGCTGGGCTGGTGCGGGTTGCCGCGGATCGCCATGGAGCGGTCGATCGACACCGTCGCCATGGCGCGCAAGAAGTTTCCCGGCTCGCCCGCCTCGCTCGATGCGCTGTGCCGGCGGTTCAACATAGACAATTCGGCGCGCACCCTGCACGGCGCACTGCTCGATAGCGAGATCCTGGCGGAAGTCTATCTGGAGCTGATCGGCGGCCGGCAGCCCGGGCTGGTTCTGGCCAGCGTGGAGCGGACCAATGTGGCCAGCGGCGGCGGCGTCTGGAAACCGAAACCGCGGCCCGTGCCCCTGCCCTCGCGGCTGACAGAGGAAGAGCGCGCCGCCCATGCCGCCTTTGTCGCTGGCATGGG
Source organism: Marinovum sp. (assembly GCF_034669705.1). Classification (GTDB taxonomy): domain Bacteria; phylum Pseudomonadota; class Alphaproteobacteria; order Rhodobacterales; family Rhodobacteraceae; genus Marinovum. The sequence goes on along the minus strand of NZ_JAXMOR010000003.1, from coordinate 42,717 downwards.
CGAGAACGCGCTCTGGTCCCGGTACTGACCGTCGGGCCCGGGGACCGGGCCTGAGGCTTAGGCGTCCGGCGTGGCTTTTGCCTGAGCCTGCTGGGCGGCCTGGCGGCGCAGGATCTCGTTGCGATAAAGTGACACGAAATCAATGGTTTCCAGGTTAAGCGGCGGGAAGCCACCATCGCGGGTCACATCCGAGACGATGCGGCGCGCGAAGGGGAAGATCATCCGCGGGCATTCGATCAGCAGGTAGGGGTGCAGCTGCTCGTCGGGCACGTTCTCGATGTTGAAGACGCCGGCGTAATCCATCTCGAGCAGGAACAGCACGTCGCTGTTGGCCTTGGATTTCGAGGTGATCTTGAGCTTGAGCGCGACCTCGTACTGGTTGTCGGCCTGGCGCTTCTTGGCGTCGAGGTTCACCTCGACCTGGATATCGGGCTGCACCTCGCCGGTGGTGCCCTTCTGCGACAGGATGTTCTCGAACGACAGGTCGCGGACATACTGCGCCAGTACGTTCATCTTGGGCTGCTGCACCTGCTGTTGTTGCGGCTGTTGTGCAGCGCCGTTTTCGGTTTCGGTCTCGGCCATGGTTGTCTCCCCAAATGCGTTTGAGGTGGTTTACCAGCCCCGGATAGGAGGCTCAATGGTTGCTCCAGCCGGAAGGGCCGCCGCGCTTGTCGTTTTCGCCGGAAACCTCGGAATAATCGCCGTCGATCACCGTGTCGCGCGGGCCGGGGCGGTGCGACTCGGGGCGCTGGCCCATCTCGAAATGCTGCACCTTCACCCGCTTGCGGATGAAGTCATAGACCACCGCACGCACCGGCGGCATCAGCAGCGCAAAGCCCAGCGCATCGGTGAAGAACCCCGGCGTCAAGAGCAGCGCGCCGGAAAACAGGATCATGGCGCCGTCGGCCAGCGGCTTGGTCGGGTTCTGCAATTCCGAGAACGAACGCTGCAGGTTGGCGATTGCGTGCCGCCCCTGCTGGCGCACCATCACGGTGCCGAGGATCGCGGTGAGGATCACGATGGCCAGCGTTGGCCACAGACCGATGGCGCCGCCGACCTGGATGAACAGCGCGATCTCGATCAGCGGAACGAGCAGAAAGGCCAGCAGAAGATACATGAGCGATACCCCGAAGGTGAAAGATGGTGTGGTGGACTTGCACCCACCTTGGCCTTACATAAGTGCAACAGCATCCGCTTTCAAAGTGTGTCACTCATGAGGTTCTGATGAATTCGCCCCTGCTCCAGCTTCTTGTCCTTGCTGGGATTGCCGTTTTTCTGATTCTGCGGCTCAAATCCGTGCTGGGCACGCGCGAGGGCTTTGAAAAGCCGCCTCTGCCGCGCGGCGCCTCTTCGCAAGAGACAAAGCGCGACTTCGAGGTGATCGAAGGCGGGCCGGACCTCGACATCACGGATCACGTCCCCGAAGGCTCGGCCCAGGCGCAGGCGCTGACCGAGATGAAGCGGGTCGAGCCGTCTTTCAGCGTGTCGGAGTTCATGGGCGGGGCGCGCGGCGCCTACGAGATGATCCTGATGGGCTTCGAGCGGGGCGATCTGGCCGAGATCAAGCCGTTCTTGGCCGAGGATGTCTATGAAACCTTTGCCGAGGTGGTCGAGGCGCGCGAGGAACAGGGTCTGACCATCGAGGCCGAGTTCGTCGGCGTGCGCGAGCTGTCGCTGCACAATGCCACCTTCGACAAGTCCAGCGACCGGGCCGAGATCACCATGAAGTTCATCGGCGAGCTGACCCAGGTGGTGCGCGACAACTCCGGCGAGATCATCGAAGGCAGCCCGACGCAGGTCAAGAAACAGAAGGACGTCTGGACCTTTGCCCGCAACATGGGCAGCGACGACCCAAACTGGCTGCTCGTGGCAACGGATGAGTGAGCCGGTGCCATGCGGAGGTTGCTGTCTCTCCTTGGCCTGATCGGCCTGACCATGGGCAGCACCCCGGCCTCTTCCGAGATCTCCTATCAGGTTCTCTCCTTCGACCAGCTCGATGGCTGGGAGACGGACGACCATGACGCGGCCCTGCAGGTGTTTCGCAACACCTGCATCGACATGCGCGGCCCGGACTGGAAGGCGCTCTGCGCGCTGGCGCATGACATGGACGACGGCCGCGCGTTTTTCGAGCTGATGTTCCGGCCGGTACTGATGGAAGACGGCGAGGAAATGCTCTTTACCGGCTATTTCGAGCCCGAGCTGGAAGGCGCGCGCTATCCCGGCGGGCGGTTCCGCTGGCCGGTCTACCGGATGCCGGGCGAGGCGAGCAACCGCCCCTGGCTGAGCCGGCGCGAGATCCTGACCTCTGGCGTGATGGACGGCCGCGGTCTCGAGATCGCCTGGGTCGATGACCCGGTGGAGCTGTTTTTCCTGCAAATTCAGGGATCTGGGCGTATCCGGATGAATGACGGCACGGTGGTTCGGGTGGGCTATGCCGGCAAGAACGGTCATGAATATCGCTCGGTCGGTCAGGAGCTGGTGCGCCGCGGTGTCTATCAGCCGCATCAGGTCTCGGCGCAGGTGATCAAGAATTGGGTGCGGCGCAACCCGGCCGATGGCGAAGAGCTGCTGTTTCACAACCCCTCCTACGTGTTTTTCCGCGAGGTCTCCGAGGTGCCGGCGCACCTCGGTCCCTTGGGCGCGATGAATCGCTCGATCACGCCGATGCGCTCGGTCGCGGTCGATCCGGATATCGTCCGACTGGGCTCGCCGGTCTGGATCGAGAAGGACGGCAAGGGGCCGCTGAGGCGGCTGATGATCGCGCAGGATACCGGATCGGCAATCAAGGGCGCGCAACGGGCGGACATTTTCGTCGGCACCGGCGATGATGCGGGGCGCAAGGCCGGGCGGTTGCGGGATCCGGGGCGGATGCTGGTGCTGATGCCGATCCAGCGGGCCTATGCCCTGCTGCCGGAATCGGTGCAATGACCCGCAAGCGCAAGCTGCGGCCTGAGGAAGCGGAACTCTGGGGTCAGGTGGCGCGCTCGGCCACGCCGCTCGACAAGGCGCGCGGCATGGACAGCACCCGACCAGCGCCGCAGAAACCCGATCCGGCGAAGAACAAGGCCCCTCCCGAGCGGCCGCCCGAGATCTCGCCGTTTCAGATCGGTCAGAGGGCGAAATCTCCGGCCCCGGGCCACACGCTGGCGCCGTCGATCTCGGCCTCGCTGGCGCGCGATCCGGTGGCGATGGACAAGAAGGCCTTTACCCGGCTCAAGCGCGGCAAGCTTGTGCCAGAGGCGCGGATCGACCTGCACGGCATGACGCTCGACCGGGCGCATCCGGCGCTGGTGGGTTTCATCCAGCGGGCCTCGGCCCGCGAGATGCGGCTGGTGCTGGTGATCACCGGCAAGGGCAAGAGCCGCCCCGACGAGGGCCCGATCCCGCAGCGCCGCGGCGTTCTGCGCCACCAGGTGCCGCAATGGTTGCGGATGACGCCGCTGGGGCCACTGGTGCTGCAGATCAGCGAGGCGCATATCCGCCACGGCGGTGGCGGCGCCTATTACGTCTATCTCAGGCGGCGGCGCTGAGGCTGCCACGCGCCTGCACCACGCCCACCGCCATCATCGCGCTGGCAAAGACAAAGTAGACGGCCACACCCAGGTATTGCGTCTCGATCCCGACGCCGGCGTCGATCAGCACCCCGGTCAGCCCCGGCCCCAGCGCCGAGCCCAGAACCATCACCGCCGCGGCCATCGCCTTGATCGATCCCAGATGCGCGGTGCCGTAGAACTCGGCCCAGAAGGCATTGGGCAGCGTGTTGTTGCCGCCGGTGGTCAACGCCATGAAGAAGAAGCCAAAGAGCGCCGTCGCCGGGCTGGTGGCATAGGCGAAGCAGATGAAAGCCGCGACCATCGGTATCTGGTAGAATGGCATCAGCCGCGCGGTGCCCAGCCGGTCGAGCAGCCAGCCCGAGACGATCATCGCGCCGACCGAGATCGCGGTATAGATCGGGAACAGCGCCACCAGATCGAGATGCGCCCAGCCCTTGATCTCGGCGTAATGCACTTGCTGGAAGAAGAAGGCGGTGTTGAAGGCCGGCGGCCCGAGCAGCGCCGGGATCATGAACCAGAACAATCGGTGGCGCAGCGCCTCGGCACGGGTCCATTGCCGGGCATGCATGCCGGTGGAGCGGTCGGTTTCGGCATGGCTTTGCGGCGTGCGTTCGGTGCGCAAGAGCACCAGCAGCAGTGGCACGCCGGCGGCCGCGATCATCGCCGCCGCCACCCAGAGCATCCGCCAGTCAAACACCCCGAGCAGGGTCACGAAGGCGATCGGCAGCAGCGCCTCGCCAAAGGAGAAGCCCAGCGCCGCGATCGACAGCGCCCGGCCTCGTGTTGCCACGAACCAGCGCGCCATGGCGACCGCCGAGATATGGCTTGTCATTCCCTGGCCGGTCAGCCGCAGGGCAAAGATCACCAGCGGCAGCAGCCAGACGGTGGAAAACGCCATCGACAGGCAGGCCAGCGCCAGCAGGATCAGCACGCCCGAGCCCAGCACCCTGGCGCGGAACCGGTCGGTCAGCCCGCCGGCCCAGACCATGACCGCCGCCGAAAGCGTGGTGCCCAGCGAATAGATCCCGCCCCAGGCGCCGTGCGACAGCCCGTATTCGGCGCGGATCTCGCCGGCGAAGACTGAGATGAAGAAGGTCTGTCCAAAGCTCGACAGAAAGGCCAGCAGCGCCCCGGCCGCCAGCCAGGGCGCGTTTTGCACCAGGAATGATCGTTCACGCACTGCGATGGCTCCTTGCCGCACGGGGACCCGTGCGGGAGCCGGTGCGATATGGCTATTGCGACAGCGCCTGGCTGGTCGTGGCGATGTCGGAGGCCGTCCCGAGCGCCGTGCCAAAGAGCGACAGCACGGTGCGGATGGCAACGACAGGCGATTCAGTGGCCAGAACGGTGTCGTTGGGGTTTATCAGGAAATTCCGCGCCGCGAACAAGCCGTCGGCGGTGGTCAGATCGAGCGAAAAGATAACATGTTGTCTTTTTGGCCCGTTCGCCGGTTCGAGCACCACGTGACGTGCCGCGTATTCGCGCAGGATCAGCACGCCCTTGGGGTTGGCGCGCTGATCGTCGATGCCGCCCATCAACGACACCGCTTCAAGCGCCGTGACGTATTCCTTGGGGAAATAGATCAACTCTTCCGAGCCTGAGGCGCCAAGCGCGCTGAAGGCGCGCTCGTCCTGCTGCACGATGACCTTGTCATTGCCGTGCAGGCGGGTGTTCTTGGCGGGGCTGTCAAAGAGCTCCTTGGCGGGGATCGAATAGTTGGCAGCGCCACGGTTGAGCGTGACGATCGGGTTGCGCAGCGTCGGAGAGATGCCGCCGGCGGTGGCCAGCATGCTGAGGATCGAGGTGTTGCGGCCGGGCAGGGGATAGTTGCCCGGGCTGGCGACGCCGCCGACCACGCTGACCGCATGGGCCACACCGGGCGCGGCCGTCAGCTGCACCTGGGCGTCAGGGGCGATGGACACCAGCGAGCTTTGAATCCGGGCGCGGGCACCATCGGCGGTAAGCCCGTTGACCACCACGTCGCCGACGTAGGGAATGAACAGCGATCCGCTGGGCGAGACCACCAGCCCGTCCATCGCCGCGATGTTCGAACCGGCCTGGGTGATCAGCGAATTGACCTGGCTGTCCCAGATCTGGATGTTGACCTGGTCGCCCGGGCGCAGCACCTGGCTTTGCGGGCCCCGGCTGGCGGCGATCCAGTGGAAGCTGCCGCTCCAGCCGGTGACCGGCCATTTCGAGATCAGCGCGGCATTGACCCGGGTGACTGGAACCAGATCGAAAGGTGCGTTCTCGGATCGGGCGTGTTTGGTGACTTCGCGTTCAAGCGCAGCGCCGCGCGGCAGCGGGCCACAGGCGGCAAGGCCGAGAACCAATGCAATGATGAAATGGCGCATGAGCTTAGGCACGTAGACTTCCCCCGGACATCGACGCTTGTTTCGTCAGCTTTCTAGCGACAGTTTAGGGTGATAAACAGTCTGTGAATCCAATAAAATCGGCGGTTCGCCAACGTGTCTGGCCACAAGCAGAAGAAAAAAGTCCTCGTCCTCGGAGCTACCGGCCGTGTGGCGCGCTTGCTCAGGCGCCAGATCGAGGCTCAACCTCTTGAGAACACGGAGTTTTTCTGGGTCTCCCGACGGATGGTGCCGGGGGTCGACCAGGTGTTCGAAGTTGGTGGCGATGTTGACTTATTGCCACAGTGCAATGCGGTTCTTGCGCTCTGGGGCGCAGTATCTGGGGGTGTCGAGGCGCTCAACGGCAATATATCGCTGGCTCATGAGGCGCAGCGCATCGCCAGGGCCTGCGGCGCAGACCGGGTGCTGCATGCCTCGTCCTCGGCGGTCTATGCGCCGTCGCTGTTGCCGATCAGCGAAACGGGGGAATGCGCGCCGCGCAACGCCTATGGCGCTGCCAAGCTGCGGATGGAACGGGCGCTGAAGGGCGCGGTGCCGCGCGCCGTCTGCCTTCGGATCGGCAATGTCGCCGGGGCCGACGGGTTGCTGTCGATCATCGCCGACACCCCGTCGGTGACCCTGATCCGCTTTCCTGACGGTCGCGGCCCGGTGCGCAGCTATCTGCAACTGGCCACTTTCGCGCATGTGGTCGATGCGCTGGTGCGGCTGCCGGTGCGCGATCTGCCCGAGATCCTCAATGTCGCGGGCATCGCGCCGGTGGCGATGGAAGAGCTGGTGCGTGCCACCGGATGCGGCCTTGAATGGCGCCCGGCACCGCAGGGGGCGCTGCCGGTGATGGCGCTCGACGTGGCGCGGCTGACCTCGCTGGTCGATCTGAGCCCGCCAAGCACCGACGCCGGCGAGATCGTCGGCGAATGGCGCCGCATAGGGCAGCATCCATGACCCCTCAGAAACGTCTTCTCGATCTGCTCAGCGCGCTGTTCCTGCTGATCGTGCTCAGCCCGCTGATCCTCGGCGTGGCAGTCGCCATCCTGCTGCAGGACGGGCGACCGGTGCTTTATGTCTCTGAGCGGATGAAAAGCCCGGCCGAGCCGTTCCGGCTGTTCAAGTTCCGCACGATGACCAATTCGGACCGGGATTCCGGTGTTTCCGGCGGCGACAAGTCTCGGCGCATCACCCCGATCGGCCGCGTTCTGCGGGCCAAGCGGCTCGACGAACTGCCGCAGCTTTTCAACGTGCTCAAGGGCGACCTGAGCTTTGTCGGTCCGCGCCCGCCGCTGCGGATGTATGTCGAGCGCTTTCCCGCGCTCTATGGAAAGGTGCTGCAATCGCGCCCGGGCATCACCGGGCTGGCGACGCTGGTCTATCATGGCCACGAGGAACGCATCCTCGCCAATTGCGCGACGTCGGACGAAACCGATGCGGCCTATTCGCGGCGGTGCGTACCGCAGAAAGCCCGGCTCGACATTATCTATGCCCGCAGGCAGAGCGTCTGTTTCGACCTGAGGTTGATGTTCGCAACGGTGTTTCGACGGATCAGCCTGCATCAGGGCCGGCCCCGCCGGGGCTGACCGGGGCCGGCAGGAATCCGCTAATCGGGTTCCGAGAGGGGGGCGCGAACTGTCGGACTGGCGCGAAAGCAATCAAGGTTATATCCTGTCAGGGTTTTCATGCTAACGACAGGCTGGTGCGGAACCTGCTGTAAAGAATTACGACGACAGAATTTTCCTGGGGGATATTTGATGCTGTACAGTCTTTTGGTTCGAATGAGCCGGGGCCAGAAGGGTTTCATTATTGCCTGCTTCGACCTGTCGCTCATCGTCTTTTCCTTTGTCGGGGCCAACTCTCTCTTGATCGGCCAGATGCCTACGGCGCAGGTTCTGCGCGGCAGTCTTCCCTATCTCGCGGTGATGCTTCCGGTGGGGTTGGCGGTCATACTTTACCTAGGATTGCACCGAAAAAAGCTCATCACCTATGAGCTCAAGGGGGTTTTACAGTCCGGATTCATGGCACTGATGGTGGGGCTTTCCGGCGTCGCCACCAGCATTGCCATCGGCACCTACATCTCGATTCAGCTCTTTGTGATCGCATCTATGATCCTGCTGATCACCTCGGCCGGTCTGCGGCTGTTGTTGCGTGAACTGGTGGTGCGGGTCTATCTGCGGGGCAAGGCGCTGAAACGGGTGCTGATTTACGGCGCCGGCCGAACCGGTCAGCAACTGGCCTCGGCGCTCTTCACCGACATCGAATTGCAGCTGCGCGGGTTCATCGACGACAACCCCGGAACCCACGGCATGACCGTCTCGGGGTTCAAGGTTTATTCTCCGAACAAGGTCGAATCACTGGTCGAGACACTGCGAATCGACCGGATCGTTCTGGCCATGCCGGGCGCCAGCGAGGCCGACAAGGCGCGGATTGCCCGTCGGTTGAGCCATCTGGCCTGCGAAGTTCACATCATGCCGTCCTTTGCGCAGATGCTGCTTGACCAGGGCAACCGGACCGTGACCAAGCCGCTGGATTTCTCCAAGCTGCTGGGCCGCAACCATCTCGAGGCCGAACTGCCCGGGGTGAGCGATGCCTATGAGGGCAAATGCGTTCTGGTGACCGGGGCAGGGGGGTCGATCGGCTCTGAACTCAGCCGGCAGATCGCCATGTGCCAGCCGTCCAAGCTCATCCTGCTCGATCACTCGGAACTGCTGCTCTACAAGATCCAGCGCAAGCTCAACACCTTTCAGAACGATGTCGAGATCGTGCCGGTGCTGGGCTCGATCTGCGAGCCGGGGCTCGTCAATCAGGTCTTTGCCGAGAACCGGATCGACGTGGTGCTGCATGCCGCCGCCTACAAGCATCTGCCGCTGCTCGAGCTCAACACCATCGAAGGGCTGCGCAACAACGTGCTGGGCACCAAGGTGGTGGCCGATGCCGCCCGTCGTCACGGCGCCGAGCGGTTTATCCTGATTTCTTCCGACAAGGCGGTGCGGCCCAAGAGCATGCTGGGCGTGTCCAAGCGGCTGGCCGAGATGCTGGTGCAGGACATGGCGACCCGCGCGACCGGCACGATGTATTCGATGGTCCGCTTTGGCAATGTGCTGGGCTCTTCCGGTTCAGTGATCCCGCTGTTTGAGGACCAGATCGCCAATGGCGGCCCGGTGACGGTGACCCATACCGACGTGACGCGCTATTTCATGACCGTCAGTGAAGCGGTGCGGCTGGTGCTGCTGGCCGGGTCCTTTGCCCGCGGCGGTGATGTCTTCGTGCTCGACATGGGCAAGCCGATCTCGATCTGGGAGGTGGCGCGCAAGATGATCGAGAACGCTGGCTATACGGTGCGCGATGCCGCCAACCCGCAGGGCGATATCGAGATCCTGTTCACCGGCCTGCGTCAGGGCGAGAAGCTGTGCGAGGAGCTGCTGATCGGCACCGACATGCTCACCACGCCGCACCCCAAGATCCTGCGGGCGCAGGAAACCCACCTGTCAGAGCTGGAAATGGCGAATGTGCTGCAGGAGGTGCGCCGCGCGATCGACGCGCATGACATCAAGGCCGCGACCGAGATCGCCAACCGCTGGGTCGAAAGCGACGGCAAGTCCCGCAAGCCGGCCGCTGGCGAAAGCCTCGTGACCGGCTGAGCGGATCAGAACCGCAGGTGTTTCAGGTTGGCCATGCCGAGCCGGTTGCCGAACCATTGTTCCGAGGCGACAACGCGGCCGCGGCCGTCGACCGCGTACTTGTTGTTGAAGACGAACCAGGTGCCGTCTTCCTTGCAGGTCTCGATCATCGCCGTGGTGCCCTTGACCACGGGAGAGGGGCCGTCGACCTGAACCTCGCAGGTGAACTGGAAGCGGACGGTGATGTCCTCGCCATCAAGGAACCGCATCTCGCGCCGGATCGTGCCGCTGCGGCGGTTGGCGATCAGGCTGGGCAGGTTGCCAAAGCTCGCCGACATCAGGTCGCCGCCAAGACCACGGCTGCCGCGGGCAAGCCCGTTTTCCAGCGAGACCGTCTGCCGCGAGGCGGTGGCAAAAGTGGTGACCGGACCGTTTTGCGCGATCTTGAGGATCAGCGCGTTCGAGCCGACGCGCGGGAAATCGATCAGCACCAGCGGCTGCGTGCTTTGCGCCGCGGCCTGTTGCGCCTGTTCGGGCGTGACCCGCGCTGGTCCGGAATTTCCCCTGCCGCTCAGCCGGTTGGCAAAGGTGTCCCTGACCAGAGAACCGGCGTCGCTGCTCAGGTTCTCGCCACCGGAACAGGCCGCGAGAAGGGTGGCGCAGCCCAGCGCCAGAAGCTTGCCAAGACCGAAGCGGCCGGTCCGCCGTTGCACCTGTGTCACGCTCATCTCCAGAACTTGCCCCAGCTCTTGGCCATCTCGGGCTGGTGGTAACTGCGCACCTCTTCATACAGCCGCCCGTCGACATTCAGCCGCGCGCCGCCATCGCGGGTCAGCGACTGGATTGCGAATTCGCTGCGCTCCGTCGAGGGCTGGCCCGAGACCGCGCCCAGCGGGATGGTGATCCGGATGCCCTTGTCGAAGGAGCCTTCGCCGAAGTCCTCGAACTTGGTGTTGGTCACGGTGGCATAGGCGCCGACCCGCCAGCCGTTCACGAATTCGCGGTCGAGAGCGACCGTGGCGCCGAGATCGCCGGCGAGGTAGCTGCCGACATCAAGCTGACCGTGAAAGCCGTTGCCGAAGTCGTAATAGGCCGAGACATGGCCGTTGACGTCAGGGATGGTGCCGGTGCGGGTCTCGGAGGAGCGCAGGCCGAGCATCTGGTCGAAGTCGCGCGGCTTGACGTAATTGACCTCGGCGCCCAGTGCCAAGCGGCTGTCGACCGGTTTCCACAACAGCTCGCCAGAAACGCCGGCGTACATCTCCTCGAGATAGCCGGCGGTGACGCGGCTGTAGACATTGGGTGCCACGCGACCGTAATGGGCCAATGTGAGGGTTTCGATCGCCGGGTCGCCTTCCTTGGCGTAGCGGGCCTTTTCCGTCCGCACCAGCGGCAGGGCGTCGTCATCCTTGCGGTCGATGTCCGACAGGTTGCCGGACAGTCGCTTGGTGAGCGAGCCCGAGAGCACCAGGTTGGGGGTGGGCCGATAGCTGGCCTTGGCGCGGATGCCGAAATCGGCGCGCAGCGGGCTTTCCGGGTCGAAGACCGAGTATTGCGCATAGGGCGCGATCGCCCAGCCAAAGCGCGGATACTCGTCGTCAAACGCCGAGGGCGCGCGTCCGAACCCGTCGGTGATCGCGGCGCGGGCCAACATCTCGGCATTGTCGCGATGCTCAAGCGCCTCGAGGTCCGAGCGCTGCAGCGTCACCGCCGAAAGCGCCATGCCGTTGACAACCGGCACGATCACGAAGGTTTCGATCGAGGCGGGCAGGACGCGGGTCATGGCGCGGGCGGTGCGGCCAATGGCCTGCGGCACCTGGCCATAGCGCGGGTTGCGCAGCCGCACCACGGCGCGGCGCGGCTCCAGCGTCATCCCCTCGAGCACCAGCCCGTCGTTGGTCATCGCGGTCTCGAGCGAGCTGCGATAGCTGCCGGTGCCCGCGGTCACCCAGCCAAGATCGCTGGCCGCGCCGGGCGCGCGCGGCGCCACCGGCACCGGTGCGCTCTCGCCACCGCCGGGAACGGCCGAGGTCTTCGGGTTGATATGCGCGCTGAACTGCACGCCGATAGTATTGCCGTAGAGGTGATAGAGCGACAGCTGGCCGCCACTGGCGAGCCGGTAGTCGATGCCGAAATTCCAGGGCGAGTCGTCGTCATGCTCGCCCCGGGTGCGCTCTGCCGCATAGGTATCGGAGCTGTATTCCGCCGAAAAGGCCAGCCGCTCGCTCACCGCGTAGCTCAGCCCGCCGAAGCCCGCGGCATCGCCGCGGAACCAGCGGTCATAGGTTGGAAGTCCGCCTTCGCCCAGCAGTTCCTCGGGCCGGTCGCCGAGAGTTGCAAAGGGATTGCGCGACCCCAGCCGCCCCCAGCCGATGCCGCCGGTGACGTCGAGCCCCGGAAGGACCTCCTTGGTCGCCACCAGGTACTCGCCGCCATAGAGGCCGGTGCCGATGAAATCCTGCAGACCGATCGTGATGTCGGGCAGGTAGTCGCCCTCTTGCAGCACCTGATAGCGCAGGTCGAAGCTGCGGTCGTAGAACACGCCGTCGACGGCGCCGCGGGCACTGAAATCCGAGATCCGCGAATAGCGGAACGAGCCCGACAGCCGCGGCGTGATCTGAAAGCTCAGGGTGGCCCTGGCCTGGGTGCCGCCGCCGCCGAGCGTCGTCGAGATCGTCGCGTCGGGTGCGACCCGGGCGGTCGGCATGTCGATCAGGCCGGGCAGGCCGTAGAGGTTGTAGGATGGAATGCCCTCGGCGATGGCGGTCGGCGCGGCCAGCACGGTCAGGCCCGCCAGTGTCGCGGCGACGCTGCCCCGCAGGGTGGCTGTCAACGTATTCGGCATGAAATCGCCCCGTCCCTATAGTCTTGACCACAGTGATAGGCGGCAAACTCCGGCAAGTCCATGACACCGCGAGCGATTGCCCGGGCCCTGTGGTAAAATATGAACGATCCGTCAACGCGGGGCGGAAACACCGCGAATTGTAGCTGTTAAGTCAGCGGTAAGAGCTGATCTTCTATCCCTTTCCTTGGGTGAAATAGGGTGGTGAGACCATGAGTGCTGACGGAAACGTCGCGCCGGTCATCATCAAACGGAAAAAAGTTGTCAAGGGCGACGGGCACCATGGTGGTGCCTGGAAGGTCGCTTACGCGGACTTCGTGACCGCGATGATGGCGTTTTTCCTTTTGATGTGGCTGTTGAACGCGACAACAGAGAAACAACGCAAGGGGTTGGCGGATTACTTCGCGCCGACCATTCCGATCAACCGTGTGTCGGGCGGCGGCAGCGGTGCCTTTGGCGGCGACAGCGTGTTTTCGGAAGAGACCCTGCCGCAGAACGGCACCGGCGCCTCGAGCAAGCATCCGACCAATGGCGACAAGGCCCGCGGCGACACCGGCACAGATATCTCCGGCGAGGAGGGCGAGGGCAAGCGGTTTGCAGAGCAGGTCAACACCATCAAGGAGGCGCTCTATGGCCGCGGTGGCGAAAGCATGGTGGCCGAGAACGCGCTGAAACACGTGGTGATGAAGACCACCGACGAGGGGCTTGTGCTCGAGCTCTTCGAACTGGCCGACAGCCGGCTGTTTGATGATCTTGGCAATCCGACCGAGGTGCTGGCGGTGCTGGCCGATGCCCTGACCGAGGCGGCCCGCACGGTGGACAACCCGCTGGCCATCGAGGGCCATGTGCCGACCAGTCCGATCGTGGTGCGGCGCAACGTGTCGTGGGACCGGTCGGTGCAACGGGCGCAGGTGTTCCGCGGCATGCTCGAGCTCGAGGGCCTGCCTCCACGCGATGTGGCGCGGGTGACCGGCCATGCCGACCGCGAGCTTGCCGATGACAATCCGCTGGCGCTGCGCAACAGCCGGCTCGAGGTGATCTTTCTGAGGCAGCAAAGCCTGTAGGATTTTAGCTGTTAGCGCGCTGTTAAGGCCACCGAGTCTATCTGTTGCATCACCCCGATGCAGCAGAAAGGCGTGTCCATGACGATTTCCTCTTCCCTCAATGCCGGTGTGGCCGGGCTGGCGGCGAATGCCAACCGCCTGGCCACCATCTCGGACAATATCGCCAATTCCTCGACTTACGGCTACAAGCGGGTCGAGGCGGATTTCCAGTCCCTGGTGCTGAGCGATTCCGGCAGGTCCTATACCGCCGGCGGGGTGCAGACGGTGACCCAGCGGCTCATCGACCAGAGCGGTTCGCTGGTCAGCACGGCGAACCCCACCGATCTTGCGGTGCGCGGTCGCGGCATGTTGCCGGTGACGCCGGCGTCTGAGGTGCGGGCCGGTACCTCCGATCCGGAGATGCTGCTGGCCACCACCGGCTCGTTCCGGGTCGACGAACAGGGCTATCTCAGCACCTCCACCGGGATGATCCTGATGGGCTGGCCGGCGGCGCTCGACGGCTCGATCCCGCCGTTCTCGCGCGATACCTCGGACGGGCTCGAACCGGTGCAGTTCTCGCTCAACCTGATCGGCGATCCGACCACCTCGATCGACACCCGGCTGAACCTGCCGGCCACCGATACGGCGGCGGGCTCCTCGGGCGACCCCTACAACCTGTCGGTCGAGTATTTCGACAATCTCGGCACCTCGCAGAGCCTGTCGATGACCTTCACGCCGACGGTGGCGGCCACCGGATCGTCGAATGAATGGACCCTGGTAATGACCGATTCCGCCTCCGGCGGGGCGGTCGTGGGCGAATATGTCCTGACGTTCGACGACAGCCGCACCAGCGGCGGCACCATCGCCTCGGTCACAACCGTCTCGGGCGGGACCTATGATCCTGCCTCTGGCGACATGGTGGTCGCAGCCGACGGCGGCCCGATCACCGTGAACATCGGAGCGGTCGGCGATACCCAGGGCCTCTCGCAGCTTTCCGACAGCTTTGCCCCGATTTCGATCAACAAGGACGGATCGACCGTCGGCAACATGACCTCGGTCGAGGTCGACGAGACCGGGAATGTCTTTGCCCGCTTCGACAGCGGCGTGACCAAGCGGATCTACCAGATCCCGCTGGTCGACCTGCCCAATCCGAACGGGCTCGAGGCGCTGGACCAGCAGACCTACCGCCCCTCGAAGGAAAGCGGTGCCTTCTTCCTCTGGGACTCCGGCGAAGGCCCGACCGGCGACATCAAATCCTTCTCGCGCGAGGAATCCACCACCGATGTGGCGGCCGAGCTGACCTCGATGATCCAGACCCAGCGGGCCTATTCGTCGAACGCCAAGTTGATCCAGACCGTCGACGAGATGCTGCAGGAAACCACCAATATCAAACGCTGAGGCGAGACAGCCGGAACCGAGGTGAGCCATGTCCTTTTCAGGATCCATATCCAACGCCCTGTCGGGGTTGCGTGCCTCGTCGCTGGCGGCCGAGCTGGTCGCCTCCAACCTGGCCAATGCCACCAACGAGAGTTACGCCACGCGCAATCTCGAGATCGCCGCCCGGGCGACGGGCACCGCCGGCGGGGTCGAGGTGGTGGGGGTCACCCGCTCGGTCAACCCGACGCTGCTGAGCGAATGGCGCCGGGCCCAGGCCAGCACGGCCGAGCTGGGCACGGCCAACAGTTACCTCGCCCGTGTCGAGCAGGTCTTCGGCACGCCGGATACGCCCGGCGCGCTCGCCGACCTGATGACCCGTTTCGAGACCTCTCTGGTCTCGGCAGCGGCGCGCCCCGACCAAGGCATCCGGCTCGACGCCGCGGTCTCGGCCGCCGGTGACGTTGCCGGGGCCCTGCGCGGCACCTCGGACAAGCTGCAGGCGCTGCGCACCGAGATCGACGGCCAGATCGGCAAGACGGTAGAGACCCTCAACAGTCATCTGTCAGACATCGCCGAACTCAACAGCCGGATCGTCAGCGCCGTGGCCAATGGCGAGAACGCCCAGGCGCTGCAGGACATCCGCCAGGAGACGATCGACCGGGTCTCCGAAGTCGTCCCCCTGCGGGTCCTGTCGCGTGACAGAAGTGCCGTCGCGCTGGTCACGACTTCCGGGGCCGTCCTGCTCGACGGCAGGGCTGCCGAGATCGAGTTCACCGCCACCAACATGGTGACCGAATTCAGGACCCTCGAGAATGGCGGCCTTTCGGGGCTGGGCATCGACGGGTTCGACATCCACGCCTCCGGCGCCACCAGCCGGGTCGCCGGCGGCAGCCTCGCCGCGCTGTTCGAACTGCGTGACGAGACCCTCACCGGCTATCAGACCGAGGTCGCCGCTCTGGCGCGCAACCTGGTCGATCGGTTCCAGGACAGCGGCTTTGATCCCAGTATCGGCAGCGGCGATCCGGGGCTGTTCACCGATGGCGGTCTGGCCTTCGACCCGGTCAACGAAACCGGCCTGTCCCGCCGCATTGCCCTGAATGCACAGGTCGATCCCGAAGGCGGCGGGGCCAGCTGGCGCCTGCGCGACGGGCTTTATGCGGCCGGCAAGGGCAGTCCCGGCGACGGCCGCCTGCTGCTGTCGATGATCGACCGGCTGGCCGAGGCCGAGACCATCGCCTCCGGCAGCAGATCCGGTTTAACCGACACCCTCGCCTCGCTGACCTCGACGTTGCTGTCCGGGGTCGGCGCTGACCTGACCCGCAACGAGGATCGTCTGAGCTTCGCCGCGGCCCGCAGCAATGAGCTCACCGAGCAGAAGCTGCGCACCGGCGTCGATTCCGACACCGAGCTTCAGAAGCTCATGCAGATCGAAAAGGCCTATGCGGCCAATGCGCAGGTGCTCCGCACCGTTGATGAAATGATCGATGTATTGCTGGGGATCGGCCGATGAACCTGACCACGATTGGCGACCTCTCGCAAAGCTACATGCTGCGCCAGCGCCAGACCCATCTGACCTCCGAGACCGCGCGCCTGCAGACCGAGCTCACAACCGGGAGGGTGGCCGACACCCGCAGCCACCTGCGCGGCGATTACGCCCATCTCGGCGATATCGAACGCAGCCTGTCCATGCAGCAGGGTTACGGCTTCGCGATCGCCGAGAGCGAGACCCTGACGACTGCGATGCAGACTGCCCTCGGCGCGGTGCAGGCGGTCACCTCCGATCTATCGACCGGCCTGGTGCTTGCCGGGCAGGGTGGATCGACCATTGCGGTGACTACGGCCTCCTTCGATGCCGAACAGGCGTTTACCGCTCTGGTCAGCCATCTCAACACCCGGGCGGCCGGGCGATCCCTGTTCGCCGGCGCCGCCTATGGGTCTGCCGCGCTGGCTCCGCCAGAGGACATGCTGACCGCCCTGCGGGGCGTGCTCTCCGGCGAGGTCACGCTGACGGGTGTGCAAGCGGCACTCGACACCTGGTTCGACAGCGGCGGCGGGTTCGAAGCCGACGGGTACGAGGGAGACACCGAGGATGGCACGCCGTTGCAACTGTCCGAAGACCTCCGCCTGGGTTTGAGCCTTCGCGCCGACGACCAGGTCTTTCGCGATGCGCTGAAAGCCACTGCCAAGGCCGCGCTTGCTGCCGACGTGAGCCTCGGGTTTGCCGACGACCTTCGCGAAAGCATGGTCATCTCGGCCGGCACCGAGCTGATTGCGCTGCAGCCTGACCTGACCGGGGTCATCGCTGGTCTCGGCATCGTCCAGTCGCGGATCGAGGACAGCAAGGTGCGCAACGAGGCCGCGGGCCTTGCGCTGGAAATGTCACGCAACACCTTGCTGTCGGCCGATCAATACGAGGCCGCAACACGGTTCGAACTGGTCCAGACGCAGATCGAGACACTCTATGCCGTCACCGTGCGCGCGTCTCGCATGAGCCTGCTGGATTACATGAGGTGATCTCCATGCTGCTTCGCTGTCTTCTCTTGATGATTGCCCTGTTCGCGCCACTGACCGCTGCCGCCAATCCGATCCGCATCAAGGACCTGGTCGAATTCGACGGTGTGCGCGGCAATGACCTCGTCGGCTACGGGCTGGTGGTGGGCCTCGACGGCTCCGGCGACGGGTTGCGCAACGCACCGTTCACCGAAGAGATCATGAGTAATATCCTCGAGCGTCTGGGTGTGAACGTGACCGGCGAACAGTTTCGCCCCAAGAACGTCGCGGCCGTCTTTGTCACCGCCACCCTGCCGCCCTTTGCTCGGTCCGGCGGCATGATCGATGTGACCGTCTCGGCAATCGGCGACGCCAAGAGCCTGCTCGGCGGGACCCTGATCATGACACCCTTGAATGCCGCTGACGGCGAGATCTATGCCGTCGCCCAAGGGACAGTTATTTCCGGTGGGGCAAAAGCCGAAGGCGATGCCGGGCAAGTCACCTTCGGCGTGCCGACCGCCGGCGTCATTCCCGCGGGCGCACGTATCGAGCGCGAGGTGGACTTCGATCTGACATCGCTGGAAATCCTCAGGCTCGCCCTGCGCGAACCGGATTTCACCACCGCCGGCCGGATCGAGGCGGCGATCAACCGGGCATTCGGTCGACCGGTGGCGCTGATGCTCGATTCCGGTACCGTGCGGCTTGATATCATAGCCACCCGCATGGCGTCTCCGGCTCATGCCCTGGGCCGGATCGAGAATATTCTGGTCGAACCGGAACGCAAGGCGCGGGTCGTTGTCGATCAACGCTCCGGCACCATTGTCATGGGCGAGGACGTGCGCATCTCGCGGGTCGCGGTGTCACAGGGAAACCTGACGTTGCGGATCGAGGAGGCGCCGGTCGCGGTGCAACCCAATCCCTTTGCCGAAGGCGAAACGGTCATCGTGCCGCGCACAAGAGCCGAGCTCGAGGAAGAGCCGGGCATCAACCTCGCCGAGGTGCCCGACGGCACCTCGCTGTCTGAAGTGGTGGCGGGCCTCAATGCGCTGGGCGTGGCGCCCCGCGACATGATCGATATCCTCAAGGCGATCAAGGCTGCTGGAGCGCTGCACGCGGAGTTCGTTGTCCGGTAGTCGGGCGGAGCAGCACATGTGGGCCAGGAAGGCTCACAACGGTTCGGCGCGGATGGACGCCGGACCAAGCGTTGATGCGCGACGACGATCAGTCTCGAGGGTCTGTAGTTGGTGGGATGTTGCTGACACCGGCATCTAAGTGATCTGCAGCCCGATGCGTGATGCAGGCGATCAGCCAAGATAGCCCCTGACAAGGCTGCTGGTGACCAGTGCCCAGCCGTCCGCCACCACGAAAAAGGCAAGCTTGAAGGGCAGGGAGACGATCGCCGGCGGCACCATCATCATGCCCATCGACATGAGAATTGCGGCGACCACCAGATCGATGATCAGGAAGGGCAGAAAGATCAGAAAGCCGATCTGGAAGGCGCGCGAGACCTCTGACAGCAGGAAGCTCGGGATCAGGACGCTCAGCGGCGCATCGGGCGAGACCTGATCGGCCGCGACATCGGCACGCAGCGCGGCCAGGGCATCAAAAGTCTCCGGGTCGAGCCGCGCGGCCATGAAATCACGGAAGGGCGCCAGCGTGCGTTCGAACCCTTCCTCAAGCGGCAAAGATTCTTCGATCATGGGCGCGATGCCCTGTTGCCAGGCGAGGGTAAAGACCGGGTCCATGACGTAATAGGTCAGAAAGAGCGCCAGGGTGATGATCAGCATGTTCGGCGGCGCCTGCTGCAGGCCAAGGGCCTGACGCAGGATCGACAGGACGGTGACGATGAAGGGAAAACAGGTGACGGTGATGGCGATGCCGGGCGCGAGGCTCAGCACCGTGATCACCAGGATCAGCTGGACCGAACGCAGCGTGAGCGAGTCTCCGTCACCGAAATCGAGCGAGAGATCCTGCGCTTCGGCGGTACCGCCGGCCGCGAGGAGGGTGCCAAGCAGCACCGGGCCGAGCAGGGCCGATCTGCGAAGCGCCATCAGCCCTGATCCAGGTTGTCCCGGAGATCGGCGACCTCGGTGAGCCGCACGGCAAGCTGGCCGGGTGCCTCGTCACCGGCCTCGACCAGCTCTCCGCGGGCAATCAGCCGGGTGCCGACGTAAAGCTCGACCGGGTCGTCGATCCGCTTGTCGAGTGTCAGCACCGAGTCCGGGCCGAGTTGAAGCAGATCGCGCACCGTGGGACGCGCCTTGCCGACCGAGATCGTGATCTCGATCGGCACGCTGGTGAACGGGCTGTTGGCGGTGTCAAACGGCTTGTTTTCGCTCATCGAGGTCTTCCTTCTGAAGATCATGCGTGAAGGCGTCGAGCGCCGCGGAAATCTCGGCGATCATCTCGTCGAGGTTGATCTCGATCTCGCGATCTGACAGCGAAAGCTGCGCCTGACCCTCGGCCAGGGTCGCATCGCCGCGGATCGACACCGGAAAAGCACCATCGTGCTCGACGAGCGCCGCGACCGTTTCCACGACTTCGGGATTGACCAGAATATGCGCCTCGCCACGCAGCCCGTCGGCGGCAGCGGATTGCAGCTCCTCGACGATCCGCGGCCCGATCGAACGGCGCAGCATCCGTGGCAGAAGCTTGTCGACGATCTCGACCAGAAGCGGCCGCAGTTCGCGAAAGAGATGGGAATAGGCCTCGTTGTAGGTAAATGACATGTCGAGCAGGTTCTGCGCGAGATCAGATGTGATCCTCAGCTTGTCCTTGGTATGGGCCTGAACCGCATCGTCCCAGCCAGCCTGATACCCCTCTTCGAAAGCCGCGAGCCGGCGGGTCTCGATCTCTTCTTCGTCCATCGTGGTGTCGGCGAGGGTGCCGCGCCGGGCGCCGCCGAAATCTTCGAGCAGATGCGCGATGGTCATCAGGCCTTCTCCCCGGTGTCGTCAAGCCAGCCGCGCAGGATTTCGACGGTCTCTTCCTGACGCTCGTTGATCAGACCGCGCAGACGTTCGACCGGATCGGCCGGCGGCACGTCCTGGCGGGCGATTTCCCCGGCCTCGCCCGGGTCCGGCCGGACTGGATTGAGCGTGATGAAGCCGCCCTCGCCATCGTCGATCTCACCGTCGAGGGCGGCTCCGGCGCCCGGATCGGCAGCCGCGGCGGCGCTGCGCGCGGGCGCTGCGCCCTCGCTTGGCGGCAGGGACAGCACATCCTGCGGCGGCGGATTGCGGAAGATCGGCCGCAGCACGAAGAGCCCGAGGATCAACGCCACCAGCCCGAGCACCGCCATCTGGACCAAGGCGGCGATGTTGAACGGCAGTTGCGACAACATGCCGGGTGCGGCTTCGGTGCCGATTTCCGAGATCGGCTCGAAGGCGAGGGAGCGGATGGTGATTTCGTCGCCGCGCGCCTGGTCGAAACCGACGGCCGAGGCAACGAGTTCGCGCAGCGCCGCGATCTCCGTCTCGGGCAGGGGGGTGAAGGCCTCGGCGCCGGTCTCGTCGGGCGCGCGCGTGCCATTGACCAGCACCGCCACGGTCAGCCGCTTGATCGCGCCCGGTTCGCGGATCACCTCGCGTTCGGTTTCTGACACCTCGTAGTTCACCCGCTCGCGCGTCTCATTGCCTTGTGACTGCGATTCGCCGCCGCCGGCGCCTTCGCCGTCGGGCAGGTTGGAGGCGACGGTGACATCGCCGCCGCCGGCCTCCTGCGCGGTGTTCGAACGTTCCTCGGTGTCGGTGCTGATGGCAACGCGGCTGTCCGGGTCGATCCGGCGCTCGCGGATCGATTCGCTTTCGGTCACCGTGTCGACGCTGACCTCGACCACCGCGTTGCCGAAGCCCACCCGGGCCTCGACCAGCCGGGTGACCGCCTCGCGCAGCGCCATCGCGCGTTCATCGCCGACCGAGGCCGGGGCGTCATCCTCGCTGGCCAAGACCAGGCCGCCGGCGCTGTCGATCACCGCGACCTTTTCCGGCGCCAGCCCGGGAACGGCCGAGGACACCAGATATTTCAGGGATTTGGCCTGCTGCGGCGAGAGCGCGCCGCTGGCGGTGGTGATAAAGACCGAGGCGGAGTTTTCCGACTCCCGGCGGAACGGGTTGGTCGAGGCGTTGGCGATATGCACGCGCGCGGCCGTGACACCGGGGCTCGACAGGATGGTGCGGGCAAGCTCGCCCTCCTTCGCGCGCCAGTAGGCGGCATCGAACATCTGTGACGTGGTGCCAAAGCCACTGAGCTGATCGAGCAGCTCGTAGCCCTTGGTGCTGTTGGCCGGCAGCCCTTCGCTGGCCAGAGTCAACCGCAGCTCATCGCGGTGATTCGACGGCACGAAGATCGACCCGCCGCGGATCTCGTAGTCCAGCCCGCGCTGTTCCAGCGCGCGCACAACCTCACCCGCCGCGCCGTTCTCGAGACCGGCATAGAGCAGGGCCATGTTGGGCGTGGCCGCCATGCGACTCATGAAGAACACGGCCGCGAACATCCCCAGACCGGCCACAAGCGCCCCGATCTTTTTTTGCACGCTCAGCGCGGCCCAGGTCTTGGCGAATTGATCCACGGTGTCCTCCGTCGGGTCGGCGTTCTACGCGACATTGCTTCTCCGGTTTCGCCGATCAGCCTTAACAATCGGTTAGTTCCTCCGAGGTTATAGATTGGGAAACCCGTGAATGAGGTGGCCCATGGCTGACGCGGAAACCGAAGACGAACCGGTCAAGAAGAGATCGAAGCTGCCGATGACCCTCGGCCTGGTGCTGGCACTGGCCGGCGGTGGTGGGGGGTTCTATGCGGTCTATTCCGGGATGATCCTCGGCCCGCCCGCCGATGAGGTCCGTGCCGGGGCGCCCGGCGACACGGAGACCGGGGCGGCGGCTATGGCCTTGCCCGACGTGGCCTTCGTGCCGCTCGAGCCAATGGTGATTTCGCTGCCAGGCGGCAGCGCCCGGCATCTGCGCTTCACCGCCCAGCTCGAGGTGCCGACGGCCGCCAAGCCGGATGTGGAGCTCTTGCTGCCGCGGGTTGTCGATGTCTTCAACAGCTACCTCCGGGCCGTCGAAGTGGCCGATCTGGAAAAGCCGACGGCGCTCTTGCGGTTTCGCTCGCACCTGCTGCGCCGGGCCCAGCTGGTGCTGGGTGATGAGCGAGTGAACAACCTGCTGGTGATGGAATTTGTGGTCAATTGAGAGGGCGACATGGTTGAAATGATTGCCGATGTACTTCTCGTGGCCGGCGCGCTCGGGGCCGGGGTCTATTGCTACGTGCTCGCCAGGCGGCTGAGCCGGTTCAATGATCTGGAATCTGGCGTCGGCGGCGCCGTCGCCGTGCTCTCGGCGCAGGTCGATGACCTGACCCGTACCTTGCAGGCCGCGCAGACCACCGCCGCCGGCTCCAGCCGGTCGCTCGAGGAGTTGACCGGGCGGGCCGAGACCGTCTCTCGCAAGCTCGAGCTCCTGGTGGCCTCGATGCATGATATCCCAGAGGCGGACCCGCCCTGCGCCGAGGCCGAGGTGGAGCCGCCGGCACCGGTCTTTGCGCGGCAGCCGCGCGATGGCAGGAGGGCAGAATAGATGCCACGCACACCCAAGCGCGGCCGCCGCCCCGGGCGCGGTGCCCTGTCGATCATCGCGGTGCTTCTGCTCGGCTCGGCGCTGCTGCGGGTCGGGATGCAGGCAAGCGTTGCAATCGCCCGCGAGGCCAGCCCGGCAGAACTGGCGCAGAGCCTGCCCGGCCCCGACCCCCTTGTCGAACCGCAGACCTGCGAGAGCGATCCCGACCTGCTTCCCTTGCTCGAGGCGATGGAGACCCGTGAGGAGCGTCTGCGCGTGCGCGAGGAGCGGATGACCATGCGCATGCGGGCGCTGCAGGTCGCCGACGCACGGATCAGCGAGAAACTGACCGAGCTGAAAGCCTCTGAACAGGCGCTGCGGGCGACCATCGCCCTGGCCGACGAGGCCGCCGAATCCGATCTCACCCGCCTGACCACGGTCTATGAGAACATGAAACCCAAGGATGCCGCAGCCCTCTTCGAAACGATGGACCCGGAGTTTGCCGCCGGTTTCCTTGGCCGGATGCGCCCCGACGCCGCCGCCGGGATCATGACCGGGCTGACGCCTCAGACCGCCTATATGGTCAGCGTCGTGCTGGCCGGGCGCAATGCCGACGTTCCCAAGGAGTAAGCGAACGGTTTCTTTAGGATTCCGTGCGATTCCGGAAGCAGACAAACAACAGGTGAATCGATGATCGGATTCGTAGGTATTGCAGTAGTCTTCGTCATGGTCTTTGGCGGCTACCTGCTGGCGGGTGGCAAGCTGGCCATCATCATGAAATCCCTGCCGTTCGAGATGATCATGATCGGCGGCGCGGCGCTCGGAGCCTTTCTGATCGGCAATGACGGCGCCGGCGCCAAGCACACGGTCAAGGACATCGGCAAGGTCTTCAAGGGGCCGCAATGGAAGCAGGAGGATTACCGCGACCTGCTCTGCCTGCTGTTCGAACTGATTCGCATTGCCAAGCAGAACCCGGTGGCGCTCGAAGAACATATCGAGGGCCCCGGCGAGAGTGCGATCTTCTCGAAATACCCCAAGATCCAGGGCGACAAGGAATCGGTGGACCTGATCTGCGACACCCTGCGCGCCGCGACGATGAACTACGACGATCCGCACCAGGTCGAGGAGGTTCTGGAAAAGCGGATGGAAGCCAGCCTGCACCACAAGCTGCACTCCAGCCACGCGCTGCAGACCATCGCCGACGGGCTGCCGGCCCTCGGTATCGTCGCCGCGGTGCTCGGGGTGATCAAGACCATGGGCTCGATCGATCAGCCGCCGGAGGTGCTGGGCAAGATGATCGGCGGTGCTCTTGTCGGCACCTTCCTCGGCGTGTTCCTGGCCTATGGTCTGGTCGGACCCTTTGCCGCCAGGGTCAAGACCGTGGTCGAGGATGACGCCCATTTCCACCAGTTGATCCGCGAGGTTCTGGTGGCCAATCTGCATTCCCACCCGACCAATATCTGCATCGAGGTGGGCCGACAGAACACCCCCACGCACATCCGACCCGATTTCAACGATCTCGAGGAAGCCCTGAAATCCCTCAAACAGGATGCCGCATGAGACCGGACCGGGTGATACGGGCCGCGGTCATCGCCCTCCTGACACTGGTCGCCAGCGTCGGCCAGTCAGCGACGGTGACGGTGAAATCCGGCGAGCACGCCGAGTTCACCCGTCTCGTCGCTTTCCTGCCAGAGGGCACGGTTTGGACTGTCGAGACAGTGGGGCGGGCGATTTCGCTGAACCTGGCCGGAGAGGTGGCGCATCGGTTCGATCACAGCACGGTGTTCGACCGCATTCCCAGAACGCGAGTTGCCGGATTTGCCGAACCAGCGCGAAACCGGCTGCGCATAGAACTGGGCTGTGATTGCGCGGTGAAATCCTTCTTCGAGGAACCCCGGCTGCTGGTGATCGATGTCTCTGACCCGGTCGCCGGGGCCGTCAAGCCGCGTGTCGAGGGGTCTGCGAGTGCCCCGCCTGACCTCGAACGCAACGCTCCACCGGATCGCCCGGCGCCTCCGGCCGAGCTTCAGGCCTCGCTGCGTGCGCCTTTGGTCGCGCGGCAAGCCTATTCCACGAGCAGCGTTACACATTTCGCAGAAGCGCTGGCCAGTCGGACGACGCGGCAAGTCCTCGATATCGGCGATCCGGAGGCCCCGCGTCCGGCCAGCCAGGTCACGCTAGGCAGCGGTTTTCCCAACATTGACCTGCCAAACATCGCCGTGCCGGAGACCGGACCCGGAGACCCGGCCGGACCTTCGGCGCGTCAACGCCTTGCCGCCTGCACGGGCCTGGTCGAAGCGCCGTTTGGCCCCTTCGGCGGCGAGTCAAATTTTTTCAGCGCCAAGTCCAGGCTCTCGGTCGCGCTTTATACCGAACAGCTTTCGCTCGACCAGCGCGCGGCCGTCGAACTCGCCCAGTTGCACCTGTCTCAGGGGCTGGCGGCCGAGGCGCGCCAGATCCTCGCGATGATCGACGGGCCCGACCCCGAGCGCATGTTTCTCTCGCAACTTGCGAGGCTGATAGAAGAGCCCGACACGCTGCCGCGCAGCATCTTCGAGCCCTACCGCGACTGCTCGGACGAAAATGCGATCTGGCCCATACTCGCCGCGCCCCGACGACCGATGTCGGATGACGACGCCTGGCAGGTTGCCCGCGCGGCCGAAGCCCTGCCGCGCGCCCTGCTCAGGGTCATCGGGCCGCGGGTGATTGGCAACCTGATCGAGTCGGGACAGACGGACCCGGCCAACATGATCTCTCGCACGCTCGAGCGCTCTGGCGTCGGGCCGGGCCGGACCATGGCAGACGTGCGCCTTGCCGACGAAGCCGCCGACCAGGAGGCCATTCTCACCGAGATCGCCAGGTCCAACGGCGAAGAGTCCGCCCAAGCCAGCGCCATGCTGGTCGAGCGACAGATCGCCGCCGGAGAGCCCGTTCCCGAGCCACTCGCCCAGCTGGTGGCCAGCCACGCCGAAGAACAGCGTCACAGCGAGGCCGGTGGCATGCTGCGCAAGGCCGAGGCCTTCTCGCTGATTTCGCAGGGTAATTTCGCCGCCGCGCTGGCCATCCTGCAGCAGGACACGCTCGGCCCTGAGGCGCAACCCACCGTCACCGCTCAGTTCTTCCGCAGCCTGGCCAAAAGCGCCGATACCGTCACCTTCCTGCGGATCGCGTTGGCCCAGCCCGCGCTGGCCGCTGCAACGCCGCCCGAAGTCCGGCAAGCCGTTGCCGCGCGTTTGTACAAAAACCGCTTCCCCGAGGCCGCGGCGAGGCTGATCGCCGACAGCGAACCCCTCGACGGCGCGATACTGGCCGAAGCGCTGGGCGCGCGGGCCTATGGCGAGGTTGGCATTCCCGACGCGGTGCTGTTTCAGGAGGCTGACACCGACGATCCGGCCATGTCTGAGGCCCGCTACGCGGCCCTGCTCAGCGCGGGCAAGTTCGTCGAGGCCAGGCAGACCGCCCTCGGCCTCGGTAAGCCGGACCCGTTGGAACCGCTGCTGACCGCGGTCGCCGAGCCCGAGGCCAGCGATGACGGCGCCGGGCTGACTCTCGAGCGGGCGAGCGCCCTGACCGAAGCGACTGCGGCGCTGGCCGAAACCGTGACCACAGTGCTTGGCGATCCGATGCTGAGGCTCGACCCATGACGCATCTCGGGGCCCGGCGCGACTGCCCGGGAGGGCGATACCCATGGCTGTGAAACACGGCGCAGGGTCGGTCCGGGGGCTGGCTGCGATGCTGGTTAATCACACCGTCCTGCTTGCGGTGGGGCTGCTGGGGATCGTCGCGATGATGATCTTTCCGATCCCGGCGTTTTTGCTGGACCTCGGGCTCTCGTTTTCCTTTGCGCTGGCGATCCTGGTCTTCGTCATCGTGCTCTTCATCGACGAACCGCTGGAATTTTCCTCCTTCCCGACCATCCTGCTCGCCGGGCTGATGCTGCGGCTGGCGCTCAATGTCTCCTCGACCAAGCTGATCATCGGCGAGGGCCACACCGGCACCAAGGCCGCGGGCAATGTCATCGACGGCTTTGCCAGTTTCATCATGGGCGGCAATTTCGTCATCGGGATCGTTACATTTTGTGTCATCCTTATCGTGAATTTCATGGTGATCACCAAAGGTGCCGCCCGCATGGCCGAGGTCGGCGCACGATTCGCGCTCGACGGGATGCCGGGCAAGCAACTGGCGATCGATTCAGATGTCTCGGCCGGATCGATCGATCACGAGACGGCCAAGCAACGCCGCGAACACGACCAGCGCGAAACCACCTTTCTCGGCTCGCTCGACGGGGTGTCGAAATTCGTCAAGGGCGACGCGGTCGCCGGCCTGCTGATCACCATTCTCAATCTGGTCGTTGGTACCGCCAATGGCGTGCTGGCACATGGGATGGAATTCACCGCGGCACTGCAGACCTATGCCATTCTCACCGTCGGCGACGGCCTGGTGACCCAAATCCCGGCGGTCATCGTCTCGATTGGCTCGGCGCTTCTGCTGGCCAAGGGTGGCAACCTCGGCACGGCGGACATCGCGGTTCTGGGCCAGCTTGGCAGTCACCCGGCAGCGTTGTTGGCGGTGGGGATCCTGCAGCTGATCTTTGCGCTGATGCCCGGCCTGCCGATGGTGCCTTTCCTGCTTGGCGCGGCGCTCTTCATCGGCATGGGCTTGCACCGACACCGGGCGCAATCCACCGCGCGGTCCGAGCCGGAACTGGCCGAAGAGCCCGAGCTGCAGCAGAGCAAGCCAATCGGCGATGTCCTCTCGCTTGATGACATCCACCTCGAGTTTGCCAGCGATCTGGTGGATATGGTGCTCGATCCCGCCTCAGGCCTCGACGCCAGGATCTCGAACATGCGGACGCATATCGCCACCGCCTTCGGCCTGATCCTGCCAGAGATCCGCCTGACCGACAATGTTACCGCCGAGCCCGGCACCTACATCATCCACATCCACGGCGTCGAACAGGCGCGCGCCCAGGTGCACCCCGATCTGGTGCTGGCACTGATCCCGCAGGGCGGCTCGGATCTGCCGTCGGGCCGCGACGTCGACGAGCCGGTCTATGGCGCGCCGGCGCGCTGGATCAAGCCGGAAGAGCAGGAAGAACTGGCGCTGCAGGGACTGACCATCGTCACCCCGAACGAGGTGCTGGCGACGCATCTGCTTGAGGTCATAAAGACCAATTTCAGCCGGCTCTTCACCCACAAGGCGCTGCGCCGCCTGCTCGACGAGATGGTGAACCTGTCCGAGCCCGACCGCGCCGAGGCCAATCGCAAGCTGTTCGACGAGATGATCCCCGACCGCGTGCCGATGGACCTGCTGCACCAGGTGCTCAAGCATCTGCTGGACGAGCAGGTCTCGATCCGCAATCTGCCAGTGATCCTCGAAGCCATTGGCGAGGCCCGCAAATTCTCGACCCAGCCGGAAGGAATCTGCGAACATGTGCGCCAGCGGCTGGGCTTCCAGATCGTCGCCGGGCTCAAGCGGTCAGACGGCGCGGTGCCGCTGATCCAGCTCGCCCCGGAGTGGGAGGACATCTTTTCCACCTACCAGGTCGAGTCCGATCAGAACACGGTCGATGTAGCCCTGCCGCCGGAGGTTTTTGCCAAGCTGACCAAATCCATGGCCGAGCAGATCGAACAGAGCAGCGAGAGCGGTTTTTCCGCCTCGATCGTCACCTCCTCGCGCCGCCGCCGTTTCCTGCGCCGTATCGCCAGGGCCAAGGGGTTCCAGACGCCGGTGCTCTCCTTCGAGGAGTTGGGGCTCGAAGCCAAGCCGATGTTGGTCGGCACCGTCGCGGCATGAGCGCCGAGGCCTTCTACGCCGCGGTGGGCGACGGCCTGGGCTTTGCCGCGATCATCCTTTTCCGCATCGGCGCGGTGATTTCGGTGATGCCCGGCATCGGCACCCAGAGCCTGCCGCTGCGGGTCAGGCTGGCGCTGGCGATTTCGCTCAGCGCTTTCTTCGCGGTGCTGCTGTTCGATCCGGCCGCGCCGGTGCCCGCGCCCGGCCTCGCGCTTCTGGCGGGTGAAACGATCATCGGCCTCGCCATCGGGCTGGCCTTCCGCCTCATGATCTTCGCGCTGCACACCGCCGGGACCATTGCGGCGCAATCCACCTCGCTCAGCCAGATCTTCGGCACCGCCGGGGTCGAGCCGATGCCGGCGATCGGCCACGTGCTGGTGGTGGGCGGGCTGGCGCTGATGTTTCTGACCGGGCTGCACCTGCAGTTTCTTGGCACGCTGGTCGGCTTTTACGACATCTGGCCCATCGGCGCGCGTCCTGCCGCCGGCGAGTTCGCCATGTGGATCGCAGGCCATGTCAGCGCCACCTTTACCCTGGCGTTTCGCCTTGCCGTGCCTTTCGTGATCCTGTCGATGCTCTACAACGTGATGCTCGGCGTCATCAACAAGGCAATGCCGCAGCTTATGGTCTCCTTCGTCGGCGCGCCGGTGATTACGCTCGGCGGCCTGATGTTCCTCGCGCTCAGCGCGCCCTACATGCTCGCCCTCTGGCAGGCGGCGGTGGCGCGGTTCCTGAGCCACCCGCTTGGGGGCCCGTGATGTCTTCCGAGGCCGAGACCGCCGACAAGCCGCATGAGCCGACGCCGAAGAAGCTCGATGACGCCCGCAAGAAGGGTGAGCTGGTCAAATCCGCCGAGGTCAACACGGCGGCGATGTACTTCGGCTTCCTGATCGTGGCTTCAGTCTTTGGCGCCGGCTCGCTCACCGCGCTGGGCGATGTCATGGCGCCCTTGCTGGCGCGGCCGCACGGTCTGGCGCCGGGGGTGTTCAACGGAGAAGGCACGCGGTTCGCCGGCAAGTTGATGGGCGCGGTGGCGCTGGCGGTGCTGCCCTGGGTGGCGTTGCCGCTGGTCGCCGTGCTGGCCGCGATCATCGCCCAGCGCAGCATGGTGTTTTCCGGCAAGAAGCTGCAGTTCAAGGCCTCCCGCATCTCGCCGCTGAGCAATTTCAAGAACAAGTTCGGCTGGAATGGCCTGTTCGAGTTTTTCAAGAGCGCGGTGAAACTGGCGATTTACGCCGCGATCCTCACCAGTTTCCTGCGTGGCAAGAGCGACGTGATCATCGGCGCCATGCAGATGAGTGCGGCGCAGTCGATCATCCTCTGGCTTGAACTGGCGGCGCAGCTTCTGGCGATCGTGCTGGCGATCGCGGTGGCGATCGCGGGTGTCGACTACCTGTGGCAATACCGCAGCCACATGGCCAAGAACCGCATGTCGGAGAAGGAAATCAAGGATGAGGTCAAGGATGCCGAGGGCGATCCGCATCTGAAATCGGCGCGCCGGGCCAAGGCGCAGGAGATCGCCTTCAGCCAGATGCTGCAGCAGGTGCCGGAGGCCGACGTCGTGATCGTCAACCCGACGCATTACGCCGTGGCGCTGAAATGGACCCGAGAAAGTGGTGGCGCACCGGTTTGCGTGGCCAAGGGGGTCGATGAGATCGCTTTGCGCATCAAGGAGATCGCCTATGAGGAAGGCATCGCCGTCTACAGCGATCCGCCGACGGCGCGGGCGCTGCATGCCAGCATCCGGCTCGACGAGCAGATCCTGCCCGAACATTACGCGGCGGTGGCGGTGGCCATTCGCTATGCCGACGCGCTCAGCCGAAAGAGCCGGTCATGGACATGAGGCAGTTGGCGGATTTGCAGCAGGTGGCCGGGGCGCAGTTCGACCGCGATGCCGCCGACCTGCGGCAATCGGTGGCGGCCGAGGCCAGATTGAACGCCGCCCTGGCCGAGATTGCGGCATCGCAGACGAAACGCGCCGAGGCGCTGACTGGCGGTCTGGAGATCGCCTTTGCCCAAGCCGGCGCGGCGCTCTGGCAAGGCTGGGCCGAGGCGCGGCGGCGCGAGCTGTTGATGGCGCTGGCCAATCAGCGCGCCGTGACCGAGGCGATCAAGCTGCGCGCGCGGGCCTCTTTCGGCTGCAAGTCCGCGCTCGAGGCGCTGCGGGACAGGGCCACCACGACTGAGCTGGAAGAGGCAAACCGCCGGGAGCTGGAGACGCTGGTTGATCTGGAGGTGCACAAGCGCTGGATGACGCGGCCCGGCGGTTGAACGGTCAGACGTCCTGCCGGGCGATATCGGTGATCAGCACGTCCTGCACGAGGTCACCGAAATGGCTCTGCGCGGTTTCCCTGAGCGCCCGGCGCAGCACGTCGAGATTGCGCGACGAGGTGAAGGTGCCGGTGAAGCCGCCGAGGTTGGCATGGTCGAAGAACACCTGCAGAAAGGCGTCGCGCAGCTTCGGCTCGCGGGAATAGACCTCTTCCGAGCGGCCCTCCGGCACCTCGACGCTGAGCGCGATCACCATCATCGAGGCCACTTTCGCCTCGCTCACCACCGGCACGATGAACTGGTTGTTGAGCTTGATGTACTCCACATCCACCGGCTCTTCCGCCGTCCCCGGCATATCATGGGCTGGCGCAACCTCGCCGCAGGGGTTGTCCACTGCAACCTGCTCGGGCGCGGGCTTGAGCAGGATGCCGGCGCCGACACCGGCGCCGATGCCGATCAGGGCGAGCAGGAGTGGCAGGATCTTTCCCATGGCTGTACCTCAGAATGGCAGAACGACATCAAGCACTTGCTGGCCGATGCGCGGCTGCTGCACATCGCTGATCTGGCCGCGGCCGCCATATGAGATCCGTGCCGAGGCGATCTTGTCGTAGGTCACCTCGTTCTGGCGCGAAATATCCTCGGGGCGGACATAGCCGGTGACGATCAGCTCGCGCAGCTCGAAATTGACGCGCACCTCCTGCAACCCTTGGATCGAGAGCGTGCCGTTGGGCAGCACCTCGACCACCGTGGCCGCCACCCGCAGCTCGAGCTTTTCCTTGCGCCGGACCGAGCCATCGCCGCCGGAGCTGGACGAGGAATTCAGGTCGACCGCAGTGTCGAGGCTGAAGCCCGGCGGCAGGTCGTCGGCAATGCGCTGCGGCAGGCCCAGCAGTTGCGGCACGCCCAGCGATTCAGAGCCGTTGCGCGAGCGGTTGGTGGAGTTGGAGATCTCGGCGCTTTCGTCGATCTCGATCACCACGGTCAGGATGTCGCCGCGCTTGGCCGCACGCCGGTCGCCAAAGAGCGAGGCCTGACCACCATCCCAGAGCGAGGGTTCGGGCAGCAGGCGGGCCTGCTCGGTCTCGAGCGGCAGTCCGGGGCTCAGCATGGCGAAGTGTTCCGGCGTCTGGGTGGTGTCGGAGAAGGTCGGCGGCCGGCCGACGTGATCCAGCCGTGCGCATCCTGGCAGCAGGGCGAGCTTGGCCAGAACCAGGGCGCAGGTCAATTTCCACATGTCTCGGGCCTCACTGGCTGACGTTGATGGTGCCGTCCGGCTGGACGGTGCCGAAAAGCGTGGCGCGCGACGACAGGTTCATCACGCGAATGCGGTCGCCCGCGCCGCCGCGGCCGAGCGCCCGGCCATCGGCCAGGATGCGCAGGCCGCCGGCAGTGAAATGCAGGGTCACGATCTGGTTGCGCGTCACCAGCGCCGGCGGCCCGATGTCGCCCGGCCGGATCGGCCGGCCGGCATAAAGCGTGACGCGGGTTTCCCGGCCGATGATCTGGTCGGGATCGCTGAGGGCGCCCGGCACATCTGTGCTGCGCATCGTCAGGTCGGTGGGCGCGATGATGGTATTGGCCCGCAGGGTCCGCGCCGGCACCACGGTTTCGGCCAGCGCGGCGCCGGCGAGGCAGACCGAGAGCAGTGCCAGCGCCAGTCGCATCATCGCACCTGCGTGGTGGCGCCGAGCATCTGGTCGGCGGCTGAGATCACCTTGGCGTTGAGCTCGTAGCCGCGCTGCGCCTCGATCAGCTCGGAGATCTCGCGCACCGCGTCGACCGAGCTGTCCTCGAGATAGCCCTGCCGCAGGATGCCCAGCCCGTCCTGCCCCGGCGCGCTGGTGATCGCCGGGCCCGAGGCCTCGGTTTCGAGGAACAGGTTCGAGCCCATCGCCTCGAGCCCCTTGGCATTGGTGAACCCGGCGAGGGTGAACTGGCCCAGCAGCTGCGCCTCGATGGTGTCGTTGAAATAGGCAAAGACCTCGCCATCGGCATTGATCGAGATGCTGCGCGCGTCTTGCGGGATGACGATATCCGGCACCACCGGAAAGCCGTCCGAGGTGACGATCAGCCCCTCGGCCGAGCGTTTCAACCCGCCGTCACGGGTATAGGCCGGCTGGCCCGAGGGCAGGGTGACCTCGAGATAGCCCTTGCCGTCGATCGCCACATCGAGATCGCCGCGGGTGGCCGAGAGCGCGCCCTGTTCAAGCTGCACCGAAACCGCCGCCGGCCGTACGCCGAGGCCAAGCTGCACCCCGGTGGGCAGCACGGTGCCATCCGAAGCGCTGACCGTGCCGGCGCGGGCATATTGCTGGTAGTGCAGATCGGCAAACTCGGCGCGCCGGGCGTTGTAGCCGGTGGTCGACATGTTGGCGAGGTTCTGGGAAATCGTCTCGACCCGCATCTGCTGGGCCGTCATGCCGGTGGCGGCGATTTTCAGGGCGCGCATGGCGGCTCTCCTTATTTGAGGAAGGTCTGCATCGCGGTGCGGATGCGTTCGTTCTCGGCGTCGAGGAAATTCTGGCCCATCTCGTAGGCGCGCTGCACCTCGATCATCCGGGCGATCTGGCGGATCGGATCGACATTGGCGTTCTCGAGAAACCCTTGCAGCACGCTGGGGTTATCCGCCGGATCAAAGCCCGTCTCGGCGCGGAACATCACGCCATCCTCGCGGATCAGGTCTTGGCCGTCGAGCGGCAGCACGACGCCAAGCTGCGCCAGCGGCCGGCCGTTCGAGCTGAGCGTGCCGTCCTTGCCGATGGCCAGATCGGTGGCATCCGGCGGGATGAAGATCGGCGCGCCGCCGGCATCGAGCACGGGGTAGCCATCCTTGGTGACCAGATCGCCCTGGCCGTTGGTCGAGAAATTTCCGGCCCGGGTCAGCCGCTCGCCGGCCGGGGTCTGGACGAGAAAATACCCGCCGCCCTCGATGGCGAAGTCGAACCGCCCTCCAGTGGGGGTGAGCGCGCCCTGCAGTTCGGACGCGGCGCCGATATTGCCGGTGGCCATCGAGATCGAGGGGCCGTTCTCGATCGGCACCACGTGCTCGGAGAACACCATGTTCTCGGCCCGGAACCCGGTGGTGGCGGCATTGGCGATATTGTTGGCCACGACCTGCATCTCTCGCATCAGCCCGGCCTGGCGGGTGAGCGTGGTATAGGTGGCGTTTTCCATGTCACACCTCGACAATCATGGGGATGATCCAGCTTTGGAAAAAGGCGACAAGCCGTTCCGTCATGAAGCTCATCGACAGCCAGAAGACGGCGACGATGGCGGCGAGTTTCGGCACGAAAGTCAGCGTCATCTCCTGGATCGAGGTCAGCGCCTGGAACAGGCCGATGGTGACCCCCGCGATCAGCGCCGCCGAGAGGATCGGCAGCGACATTGTCACCGAAATCCAGAGCCCATGGCGCAGGGTGTCGTAGAAGACCGCCTCATCCATGGTTCAGACCGGCATCCGCAGGATTTCCTGGTAGGCCTCGACCACCTTGTTGCGCATGGTGACGACGGTTTCGACCGCCAGTTCCGATTGCGCCAGCGCCTGCACCAGCGCATGCGGATCGGCATCGCCGACCATGGCCGATTTTGCTGTCTCTTCCGCGTGTTGCAGGGTCTGGGCAAAGTCGCGCAAATTGTCGGTAAAGGCCTGGCCCAGGCCGGGCGCGGTTTCGTCGGGCAGGGTGGCGGGGCGGGAGGCCGCATATTTCTGTGCGGCAAAGAGGGTACGGACATCCATTCTGGGTCTCCTGTCGGGGTTATCTGCGCAGCAGCTCCATCAGGCTCGATGACATCTGCCGCGCCTGGTCGAACATCTTGAGGTTGGCCTCATAGCTGCGTTGGGCTTCCCTGGCGTCGGCGATCTCGATCACCAGGTTGACGTTCGACCCCTCGTAGTGGCCGGTGTCGTCGGCCATCGGATGCGAGGGGTCGTAAATGGTGGCCAGATCATTCTGATCCAGCCTGACGCGACCGGTGGTCACCTGGCCCGCGGTGCCGCCGTTCTGGCGGACCTCTTCAAACGGCACGG
Organism: Marinovum sp.; assembly: GCF_034669705.1. Taxonomy (GTDB): domain Bacteria; phylum Pseudomonadota; class Alphaproteobacteria; order Rhodobacterales; family Rhodobacteraceae; genus Marinovum. The sequence goes on along the minus strand of NZ_JAXMOR010000003.1, from coordinate 7,782 downwards.
TTTTGCGCCGGTAGCCCGGGGTGTCGGCATTCGCGATGTTTTCCGAAACATGGCGAAGTCGCGCTGCCTGGGCTTTCAGCCCGCTGGCAGAAACTGAGAAGGAGGAAGAAAAGTCTGTCATATCAGAGGCTCCGATGTCACTGGCGGCCAAGGCTCGAGCGCAGGATGTTGAGCGAGGCACGATAGACGGCGAGCGCCTTGTCATGCTGGCGGCGGATGTCGACCGCGCGCAGCATCTCGGTCTCGAGCGAGATGGAATTGCCATTGGGATCGCTGACCGCGCCCGCATCCTCGACCGGCTCCGGCATGGCGGATGAGCGCGCGCCGGAGAGATGGCTGTCACGGGTGGCGCGCAGGCCGAAGTGCGCCGTCTCACGCAGCGCAAGCTCTGGGAAACCGGTCAGGTCGCGGGCCTTGTAGCCCGGCGTGTCGGCATGGGCGAGGTTGCGTGCCGCAACTGCCTGCCGGGCGCCCGCATGGCGGGCCATCGCCTGCGAGAGTTGCAGGACTTCGAGAGTGTCGAACATCGGGGCTTCTCCCTCGATTGGCTTCAACCAAGGCTTAACCCTGATTCCTTTAGAAATGGTTTTCAGCAGATTCAGCAGATAAAGGACGCGCACGATGCAGAAGCCGCAGCTGGAAGGATTGAGGAACCGGATCGCGGGGCTCACCCCGGTCAGGCCATTCGGCCGGGTGGCCAGCGTCGACGGCACCTACCTGATGGTGGCGGGGCTGGGGCACAACGTGCGGATGGGCGACCAGCTGCGGCTGGTGCGCTCGCGCGGGGCGGCGCTGGGCGGCGAAGTGCTGAAGATCACGCCGGCAGGCGTGATGATGCTGCCCGATGACGCGCTCGAAGGGGTGGCGCTGGGCGACAAGGTCTTCCTGATGCCAGAAGCACAGATCGCGCCGCATGCCGGCTGGATCGGCCGGGTGATCGATCCCTACGGGCTGCCGCTCGACGGAAGGTCGCTGCATGCCGGCACCGAGCTGCGGCCGATCCACGCCCGCCCGCCCGATCCCGCCAGCCGCGGCCGGCTTGGGGCGCGGCTCGACACCGGGATGGTGCTGTTCAATACCATGTTGCCGATCGTGCGCGGACAGCGCATCGGGCTGTTTGCCGGCTCGGGCGTCGGCAAGACCAGCCTGCTCGGTCATCTGGCGCGGAAAATGGAGGCCGATGTGGTGGTCGTGGCGCTGGTCGGCGAACGCGGCCGAGAGCTGCGCGAGTTCGTCGATGACGTCTTGGGGCCGGAAGGCATGGCGCGCAGCGTGGTCGTCGCCGCCACCTCCGATCGCTCGCCGCTGGTGCGCCGCCGCTGCCCGGCCGCTGCCATGGCGATTGCCGAGTATTTCCGCGACCAGGGGCTGCAGGTGTTGTTTCTCACCGATTCGATTACCCGCCTCGCCGAGGCCCACCGCGAGGTCGCGGTGGCCGGCGGCGAGGTGCCAGCGCTGCGGGGCTATCCGCCGTCGATGTCGCATATGGTCATGTCGCTCTGCGAACGCGCCGGGCCGGGGCCCGAGGGTGCGGGTGACATCACCGCGATCTACACCGTCCTGGTTGCCGGTTCGGACATGAACGAGCCGGTGGCGGATGTGCTGCGCGGGGTGCTTGACGGCCATGTGGTTCTGGAACGGGCCATCGCGGAGCGCGGGCGCTATCCGGCGGTGAACGTGTTGCGTTCGGTCTCGCGCAGCCTGCCTGACTGTGCAAGCGACCGCGAGAATGAGCGCATCGGGTTCGCCCGCAAGCTGCTCAGCGCCTATCACAGCTCGGAAACCATGATCAAAGCCGGGCTTTACAGCGAGGGTGGCGATCCGGTGCTCGATCAGGCGGTGGAGGTGTTCGACAAGCTCGACGGGCTGATTGCCCAGAAGGAAGAGAGCATCGAGAAGAGCTTCGAACGACTTGAGGCCGTGTTGCGAGAGGCGGAGGCCTTTCGACCGAAGCAAAAACGCGCTGCGCGGATGCCAGTGGCGCGGCCTCGTTAGGCCTGTCGAGGGCTATTCTGGAGTAGGGTCAGGGCGACCGACATGCCGGAGTAGGCGGTGCTCTCCTTCAGCTGCCTCTGCAACAGGTACTGTTCCACCAACCTCTCGCGCACCTCCGGGTCGGCGAAGTCCGCGACCTCCGACACGCCGAACCGTGTGTGTGATTTCTCGCGGAAAACGTCGAGCTGTCGGTCGAGATCAAGTTGCGAGAAGCTGTCGGGCAGGTGGAGCGCGGTCTGAAACATCTGACGCAGAGCCGGCACGCCCATGACAGTGAACCAGCGGCTGTCCTCGGTGGCGCTGTTGTCGGTGGCAAGCTCGGGCAGAGCGCGATCGGCGTAGAGGGCAATGCGGAGAGCTTCGTCCTGAATGCCAACAGCCTGTTCGAATGAGGCGCGATTGAATCTGTCCACCACCTCTCGGGCAAAGGCCGGCGAATAGGTGTTGGCGCCCGAAAACTGGTCAAAGCCGAAAGCGGCAGCGAACTGGGTATATCGGTCATCAGCCATCTTGTTGGCCAGAGCATCGGTTTCTCGCGTACCCTCTTCCAGGATTTTCCGGATGAAGTACCGATTGTCGAGATCATCCTGCAGCCCATAGGCGCCAAGGGCCACACGTAAGAGCCTGGGGTCGTCGACCAGTTGCTCTGCGGTTTCCACGCTGGCTATATTGGCTTCGAAATAAGCGGTATCGCGGGTGATCTCAGCGGACTGGTTGAGCGCGGCTTGTTGCGTCTCCATCGTGCGGTTCAGGAGCTTCCAGCCGACGAGACCGGTACCCGGAAGGATCGGCTGGTAGTTCATTTGTGCCCCGCTGCAAATATCCGATCCTCGCGCGGAATGAGCGCGCGCAACGACTTTAGGCATTGATAGAACTGGTCACCAAGAAGCGCATCGGTCGCCGCAGTCAGGTGTCTCCGACTGTCGGTATCGGTGAGGATCTGGCTCAATTCCTCGATCCGGCGAAGCAGTTGCAAGCGGGTTTCATCCGGTTCGGCATCGCCGGTCAACACCAGTTGGGTGGTAAAGCAGACCCGGCGCACCGGCGTATTCGCCTCTTCGGGGTGGATGGCATCGCGCAGGCGCAGGATATTGGCGTTGGGCGTCACGATATTCAGCCGGCTGCGCCGTTCGCCGTTCTCGATCACCGCGCCGTTGATCAGCACCCTCTCCTTGGGCCCCAGTTTGAGAACCAGACCGGTCATGTGCGAGCGCTCCCATTGCGCAACCCGCGGAGGATGGCGGTGTTGATTTCCAGCAGCGGGACGACCGTGGCCTTCTTGGCCAGCACTTGTGCGCTATGCCGCTTGGTGAACTCGGACAGGAAGAAAATTCGCGCCTTGAGATCCTTTGGCAGCGGGTTGTCGCGGTCGGCCACGTCGGCGGCGAGAATGGTCCAAAGGCGGTTGTTGTTGTGCAGTGCGCCAGCCAGACCGGGAAAATCCGTAGCGCCCTTCTCGGCTGCGGCCTTCAACTCGTGCGTGGCGCGAGCGATCGTCTCGTATTCCGCCCGGCGATCGGTCTTTGTCGGGGCAGCAGATTGCGCGTAAGCGCGCTGGGCCATGGACTGGGCATTCATGCCGCATCCTTCCTTCTGAAGCAGGGTGTGATGTCATTCGGCGGATCAGGGGCGAAGACGGGCTTCGCCCCCTTCCGTCACCGTTACCGGAACAGCGACAGAAGCTGTTGCGGTGCCTGGTTGGCGATCGAAAGCGCCTGAACACCCAACTGTTGCTGAACCTGAAGGGCCTGCAGGCGGGCCGACGCTTCTTCCATGTCGGCGTCGACCATGGCGCCGATGCCAGAGGTCATCGAGTCGGTCAGATTCGAGATGAAGGAAGCCTGGGTCTCGATGCGGCCCTCGACCGAACCGAAGGCTGCAGAGGCACTGATCGCGGTGCTGATCAGAGTCTCGACGGTGGCGAGCGCCGATGTGGCGCCGACGCCCGTGCTGACATCTATGCCGGACATCGCACCAAGGCCGCCGGAGCCTGCATTGGTGAACTGGCCGCTGACTGTCAGATCGGTGGTGCCGGCGTTGGTGAAGTCCAGGGTTCCGGCGACGCTGCTGTCATAGTCGACGGTCAGCCCGGCAATGCCAAGGTTGTCCACCGCGTTCTTCAGGCCGATCGCAACGATGTCGGATGTGGTGGTTGCTGCGGCATCATCTGCGGTGACAGTGTAGGACACCTCTTCGCCGCCGACATTGAGCGTCACCCGGTCGCCCGCCGCGAAGGCGACGGCCGAATCATCGATTGTGATCGTGTCATTGCCGCCGCCGGCGTTCAGGGAAAGGGTCACCGTGTCGCCCGCGGCCGAAGGCACGCCGCCGGAGTTGCCAAAGATGTCCTTGGCGGTATAGCTGCCAGTCGAGAGGTCCTGCCCGTTGACCGTGATCGAGGAGGCGGTCACGTTGCCAGCATTGTCGCGATCGAGCGAGGCCAGGATCGAGGTGCTCGCCGACGTTCCATCAACGAGGTTCAATCCGTTGAACTGTGCAGCAGAGACCACGGCATTGATCTGCTCCTTGAGCGCGGTGACGTCATCGTTGATCTTGCCACGGTCGACATTGTCTTCTTGGGCAGCGACGATTTTGCCTTTCATCTGGGTCAGCAGATCGGTGATCGATTCCGACGCATTTCTGGCCACGGCCACGGTCGACTGGCCGAGAGACAGGCTGTCGCCAATCGCCTTGAACCCCTTTACATCGGATTCCATCACTTTGGATATGGCCCAGACTGCGGAATTGTCCTTGGCATTTGAGACGGATTTGCCGGTGGAAATTTCGGATTGAACGCCGGCCAGGCCCTTGTTGATTCCTTTCAGGGTCTGCAAAGCGACCATTGCGCTGGTGTTGGTCAGAATACTGGACATAGATTTTCCTCATACGCGAGACGCTTTTGCGTCAATTTCATGCCATTACCGGTCTCCCGGCATCATTGTCATTCTGACACATGCAACCTGCACGATCTTCGCGTTGGTCGCGCCACCGACGTGGTGCGCCGCCAATGTGACGCCCAAGTCCTAATGGTTTGCTAATACGCCTCTTGGCCTTCCGGCGAATTTGTTTCAAACACCGTCACGCCCGCCTTTCCAGCCGGCCGCCAGGCGTGATGTCGATCATTTTGCGATGACCTGAGCGGTCGTAGGTCTGAAGCGACTTGCGCACCTTGCGAATGGTTGAAAACCGCTTGGCAACAGCCTCAATGCCTTTCATCGCGTTTTCTATAAGCTCTTGATTGCGTGAGAGCTTAATCCGCAGCTCATCCAGATCTTTGGTGTCGGCGGGGGCGCATGCAGTCAGTTCGCGGAGCAGTTTTTCCTTGGTGTCGAGCACACGACCGACCTTGTCAATCTCGCCTTGCAGCAACGCCGCGCGCTCGATTTCCAGAAGGTCGTTCAATTCGTCCAGGATCGCTGTTTCTCGTTCAGACATTTTCGGCCTCCAGCATAGATTTCACAAATACTTCGGTCAGGCCCAAGCCGCCGGCCTCCACCATAGAATCCGCTTGTGCCTTCACGAGAAATGAAGAGAACTGCTCCTCTCCGACCCCGCCGTTGAAGCTTTCAGGTTGCCGCCCGAACCCGGCGGATTTCAGCATTTCTGCCAGGAAGGTGGCTTCCAGTTCGTTTGCAATTTTCTGAATTTCTATATGCCTGTCCGGTAAATTAGGAACCGTCTGTCCTATAGCGGGTGTGGTCGAAAGCATGATGCTGCCTTTCAAATTGTTCCGGTTTTTTCCAATTTGACGCAGGACCGGTAAAGAAGTGGTAACCGTCATGGCGGATAACGGGCTGAATTGGGAAGAATCCCGGGAGTCCTTATGCAAATTGAATCAAACAGTGGTGGCCATGCGTTGCTCCGCTCTGTCTCGAGCCTTGAGGTCCCAGCCCCGGACGAACACTTGAAAGAGCGCTTTGCTCAGGTTTTTCAGGCTCTTCGGACGCTCCCCGCGCTTGGGGCAGAAGGCGGTCCTGAGCGCGAGCGGTTGTCAGGGACCGAAGAACCGAAGGTCACCTCCGACGCGGTCGAGCTTGATCCGCAGGGACTGTCCGAGAATGCGAGGATCGCTGCGGCGCGAGATCCGGCGTCGGCCGAGGCCGGCGGGAGAGGACATCCGCAAGGCGCAAGTCCGTTAGAGTTAGGGCAGCCGCACCCGGGCGATGAAACCGAAGAGGCTGGAAACCTATTAGAAACGAAAGCGGTGCCGATTCGGTCTCCGTGGTATGCGGGCAACCAGTCCGACGTGGAGGAGACGGAGCATCAGCAACGATGGGTGAACTCGAGGCCATCTGTACTTGCGCCATACGATCATGAACGCGATCCAGCTCGGTCAGCAGCGCCATTGACCGAGGCGAAATCGGCCGGGGAGGTCACGCCAACAAGCCGCGAGAGCAAGCCGGCGAGGTACCTGGAGGCGCCGACGCCGCATGAACCCCCGGTGTATTTGCGAGACAAGCCATTGCATGCTGCGTTCCCTGTGGAACTGCTTCCCATAGATAGGCAGGCGACCATGCCGCGGGTCGCTCCGCGGTGGCCGTACGCGGCTGACGGGCCCATGCCCTCACTTCGGCCGCTGGAAAGTGTTTCGCCTTATGGCCCGAGTCACGTCCCTTTTGAGAGGCTCGCCCAAGAGAAAAGTTTTCCGCGCCAAGTGAGCGAACAGCTGGTCGGTGCAGATCGGGTCATGGTGTCGGCCAAGGCTGAAACAATCACTCAGCCCCCGACATATGCGATCTCGCCCGCTCAGACTCTGGGCGCTTCGGGGCTTCAGGTGGATGAGACGAATGATGTCTCGGGCGATGGGGGCAAAAGCGCTGAACGTTATTTTGCGTCTGACTCGAAGATTGAGGCGGTAGATGAAGCTGGCTGGAAACGCGCGACACCAAGTGCCGGGGCTGGGCTGGCGCAGGATAAGACTGCCGGCGGCGGCCCTCTTGGTGAAGACAGGCTGACCAAGGCGGCGGCAGACCGGCCCGCCGCACACGTTAACGTGTCGGCTTACCCCCGTCAGATCCTCAGGTCTGACGCTGCTTTCCTAACCTCGGCTCCCCCACTTCCGGCAGGTGAAAGGGATGAGGCTGACCGCCAGTCCGTGCCGGACCTCCCTCGGTCTTCCCATGCGGAAGCGATGGGGCCGGCTCTCGTCGGCTCGGCTCGTTCGGCCGACAACCACACCACGCCCCTTCCACAAGGTGACGGTGCGGCAATGCGCGCTCAAACGGAATCAGCCAGGGCCAGCTTAGATGGGCCGACCGCAGACAGGCCTGGGGCGCAGACGGAGACCCTGCAAAATCTGCCGGAGCCTGCACGTCAAGGCAGTGCCACCGCGGAGCCCCTCGCTGTGGCGCGTGAGCGTACCGGGACAGGTCTTAACCTTGCGACGGACGCGGTGGCGCCCCAGACCGCACGGTCTGTCGATACGCGACCGGTTCTAGTTGCGGCACATCACCCAGAGACAGGTTTCGCACCGAGGACAAGTGATACGAGAGCCTCAGGTGCGGCGGGGGGCCTGACAGATACCGCCAATTCGTCGCGCGCGGGGCCGGGTATTCGCACCGATCAGCCTCGGTCGGAGGCTAGCAAGAAACTCTCGCAGCAGTCATTTCCGCGGAAGCAGCACACCGCACTTGCAGACGCCCTGCCTTTGAAGAAGTCTTCACCGCAACCGCAACCGCAACCGCAACCGCAACCGCAACCGCAACCGCAACCGCAACCGCAACCGCAACCGCAACCGCAACCGCAACCGCAACCGCAACCGCAACCGCAACCGCAACCGCAACCGCA